>NZ_BAAGIG010000002.1:485721-1564510 GCF_054658215.1 Roseibium sp. ROS1 | reverse complement strand
GTGGGTGTAGCTCAGTTGGTTAGAGTGCCGGCCTGTCACGCCGGAGGTCGCGGGTTCGAGCCCCGTCACTCGCGCCACTTCCCATAGAAGTGCTTTGGTACTTTCGGGAATTGGCGCATATACCGTGAATGTGCGGGTGTAGCTCAGTTGGTTAGAGTGCCGGCCTGTCACGCCGGAGGTCGCGGGTTCGAGCCCCGTCACTCGCGCCACTCACGGTACCTCTTGTTTCCCCAGACTGTTCAATCGAAAACATCAAGCCTCGCGCAAAGCGAGCGCTTTGCCGCGCAGACAGGCAACCCCTTGGCATTGTCGCCAAGATGGCTATCATGCGTTCAAGGCAGGGGCGACGCAGTCCATTCAAATTTCAGCTCTTTTGGTGTTTGTCTGGCGTTTGCTTCGATTCTGCGAGGGGGGTGGAAAACGAACGCAGGTGCGGCATATTTCCTGAAGGGTTGTGCAAAGTTTTTGCCTTCCTGCAAACTGGCTGAAATTAAGGATTTGTCGGGGGTAGGTGCGAAACAGGTGCAAACATGGCAAGAGTTTGACCGCATGTGGGTCTTGCGTTGCACCAAGTCGTAAGCTAAGCGTGCGCTCGCATGTTGGTTTCATAACGCCGACGGGCACAGCGTGACCTGCCGGTATAATGAAGGCAACGGGGCGCGCAGCCCTGGCACCGGATCGCCTCCCGATCCGCCTCCATATGCAAGGACGCGAAAGACATGGAAGAACTCTTGCGGGAATATGTCCCGATCGTCGTGTTCATCGGCATTGCGCTGGTGATCGGCCTTGCGCTGCTGATTTCGCCTTTCATCCTGGCCTACAAGAATCCGGATCCGGAAAAGCTGTCGGCCTATGAGTGCGGCTTCAACGCTTTCGACGATGCACGCATGAAATTTGACGTGCGCTTTTATCTGGTCTCGATCCTCTTCATCATCTTCGACCTGGAAGTCGCGTTCCTGTTCCCCTGGGCAACCGTGTTCGGTGACCTGGGTTGGTACGGCTTCTGGTCCATGATGGTCTTCCTCGGTGTCCTGACCGTCGGCTTCATCTACGAATGGAAAAAGGGAGCGCTGGAATGGGATTGACCACGACCGAGCCGCTCGTTGCACCGCAGCCGCAAGGTATTATCGACCCGAATACGGGCAAACCTGTCGGCGCGGATGACGCATTCTTCCTGGAAGTTAATAACGAGCTGGCCGACAAGGGCTTTCTCGTAACCTCCACCGACAACCTCATCCAGTGGGCTCGTACCGGCTCGCTGATGTGGATGACCTTCGGCCTGGCCTGCTGCGCCGTTGAAATGATGCAGATGTCGATGCCGCGCTATGACGCCGAGCGTTTCGGTTTCGCGCCGCGCGCTTCACCGCGCCAGTCGGACGTGATGATTGTTGCCGGCACGCTGACGAATAAAATGGCACCTGCGCTGCGCAAGGTCTACGACCAGATGCCTGAGCCGCGGTACGTCATTTCCATGGGGTCGTGTGCCAATGGTGGCGGCTACTACCACTATTCCTATTCTGTGGTGCGCGGTTGCGACCGCGTTGTGCCGGTCGATATCTACGTTCCAGGCTGTCCTCCGACAGCCGAGGCGCTGCTCTACGGCGTGTTGATGCTTCAAAAGAAGATCCGCCGCACGGGCACTATCGAAAGATAAGGATCTGCCGCCGAAGAGGCGGCGGATTTTTGAGGGAGTGGGCGCCTGGCGCCCGTTCAACTGACTCTCCGGGTCGCGTCCAGCGGGGCGCAACAAAGACCCGGCAAACTGGATCGATCGGCAGTCGGCACTCAATCGGAACCGGTTGAACGCTGCAGATCTACGAGTGAGGTCGAACACGATGGACGAGACGTTGAAGGAACTCGCTGAGCATATCGAGCTCGGTCTGGGTGAGTCCCTTGTGTCCTGGAAGGTCGAATACGGCGAGCTGACGCTGACCGTAAACGCGACCGACATTCTCGATGCGATCCGCTTTCTGCGCGACAACAGCTCGTGCAAGTTCGTCAATCTGACGGATATTTGCGGTGTGGATTACCCTTCGCGCGAGAAGCGCTTTGACGTTGTCTACCACTTCCTGTCTCCCGTTCAGAACCAGCGCGTTCGTGTGAAGGTCGCAACCGACGAAAATACGCCGGTTGCTTCTCTGACCCCGCTGTTTCCAGGTGCTGAATGGTTCGAGCGTGAAGCCTACGACATGTACGGCATTCTGTTCTCCGGCCATCCGGACCTGCGCCGCATCCTGACCGACTACGGTTTTGACGGATATCCGCTGCGCAAGGACTTCCCGGTTACGGGCTTTGTCGAAGTTCGTTATGACGACGAGAAGAAACGCGTTGTCTACGAACCGGTACGCCTGAACCAGGAAATGCGCTCCTTCGACTTCCTCTCGCCCTGGGAAGGCACGGACTACGTGCTGCCCGGTGACGAGAAGGCAACGACCAACTGAAGGGCGGGGCAGGGATGAGCGAACGGCTTTCAGGTGGGTGTCTTTGCGGCGAGGTGCGGTTTGCCGCAACGCCGGTAGACGGCGAAATGGGAGTCTGCCACTGCGCCATGTGCCGCCGCTGGACCGGTGGTACCTATATGGCTGTCAGCTGCGGATCGATGGACGGTCTGGATGTTCAAGGCAAGGATGCCCTCGGCGTCTACAAGTCATCCGACTACGGCGAACGGGTTTTCTGCAGCAAGTGCGGTTCCTCGCTGATGTGGCGAATGGCCGACGGCTCACACGTGAGCGTCTCCGCGCAAGCCTTTGACGATCCGTCCGTTTTCAAATTCACGTCCGAAATTTTCGTTGACGAACAGCCGGCAAACTACGCTTTCGCTAATGAAACCCGCAGAATGACCGGTCCCGAAGTCATCGCCTATTTCACGCAAAAAATGCAGGAACCTCAAAATGGCTGAGGCTCAGGTTCGTAACTTCAACATCAACTTCGGTCCGCAGCACCCGGCGGCGCACGGCGTGCTGCGCCTCGTGCTTGAGCTCGACGGCGAAGTGGTAACGCGTGTGGATCCGCACATCGGTCTGCTGCACCGTGGAACCGAAAAGCTGATCGAGCAGAAGACTTATCTGCAGGCTGTGCCTTACTTCGACCGCCTCGACTACGTGGCGCCGATGAACCAGGAACACGCTTTTGCGCTTGCAGTCGAGCGTATGCTTGGTGTGGAAGTGCCCAAGCGCGGCCAGCTGATCCGTGTCCTTTATTCGGAAATCGGTCGTCTGCTGTCTCATCTTCTGAACGTGACGACGCAGGCCATGGACGTGGGCGCGCTGACACCGCCGCTCTGGGGCTTTGAGCCCCGTGAAGAGCTGATGGTGTTCTACGAGCGTGCTTGCGGTGCCCGCATGCACGCAGCTTACGTTCGTCCGGGCGGTGTTCACCAGGATCTGTCTCGTGACCTGCTCGACGACATCTGGGACTTCTGTGATCCGTTCCTGCAGACGCTTGACGATATCGAAGGTCTCCTGACCGACAACCGTATCTTCAAGCAGCGCAACGTGGATATTGGCGTTGTCGACCTTGACGATGCCTGGGCCTGGGGCTTCTCTGGCGTGATGGTTCGTGGATCCGGTGCACCTTGGGATCTGCGCAAGTCGCAGCCTTACGAATGCTATTCCGAACTTGATTTCGATATTCCGATCGGCAAGAACGGCGACTGTTACGACCGCTACCTGATCCGCATGGAAGAAATGCGCCAGTCAGTCCGGATTATGAAGCAGTGCCTGGAAAAGCTGACGGTCGAAACTGGTCCGGTCTCGTCCATCGACGGCAAGATCGTGCCGCCGAAGCGCGGTGAAATGAAGCGTTCGATGGAAGCGCTCATCCACCACTTCAAGCTCTACACCGAAGGCTATCACGTCCCGGCTGGTGAAGTTTACGCAGCCGTCGAAGCACCCAAGGGTGAGTTCGGCGTCTATCTGGTCGCGGACGGTACCAACAAGCCGTACCGTTGCAAGATCAAGGCGCCTGGCTACAGCCACCTTCAGGCCATGGACTTCCTGTGCCGCGGGCACATGCTTGCCGACGTTTCGGCAGTGCTGGGGTCTCTGGACATCGTGTTCGGTGAGGTCGACCGCTGATGCGGACGGCACACAACCAATTTTCGACCCTGGCAGCCGCCCGTCCGGCTCCGGTCATTTTGACAGAACGGGGATAACACCATGGCAGTTCGCCGACTTGCCGCGGAACAACCAGAAAGCTTCGCGTTCACCGAGAAGAACCTCGACTGGGCAAAGAAGCTGATCGACCGTTATCCGGCAGGCCGTCAGGCCTCCGCGGTCATTCCGCTTTTGTGGCGTGCGCAGGAACAGAACGAAGGTTGGGTGAGTGAGCCGGCAATCCGCTATATCGCGGACCTGCTCGACATGCCGAAGATCCGCGTTCTGGAAGTGGCGACGTTCTACACCATGTTCCAGCTGCAGCCGGTCGGCAAGAAGGCCCATATTCAGGTTTGTGGCACGACGCCGTGTCAGCTGCGCGGGTCGGAAGACCTGATCAAGATCTGCAAGAGCCGCATTGCCAAGCACATGCACGAGATTTCCGAGGATGGCATGTTCTCCTGGGAAGAAGTCGAGTGTCTTGGCGCCTGTGTGAATGCGCCGATGGTGCAGATCTTCAAGGATACCTATGAAGACCTGACTGAAGACAGCTTCAACCAGCTGATCGACGATATCGCCGCTGGCAAGGAAGTAACGCCGGGCCCGCAGAACGGTCGCCGTTTTGCAATGGCCGAAGGCGGTCAGACGTCGCTCACTGAAATCGATGACAACACGAAGGGTGAGCTGCCGGTTCCCCACTTGGTCGACGGTTCGGAAAAGGCGTCTCATGCTTTTGCCGGCGCACCGATCAATGCAGGTGGCAACGACTATGATGGCGTGCCGACCCCTGCAGAAGATGCTGTTGCCAAGGTAAAGGCGGCGCATGCAGCCAAATCGGCCAAGGCAAGCGAAGCGCCAGCGGCAGCTGCGCCCAAGAAGGCTGAGGCAAAGGCTGAACCGGCCAAGAAAGCCAAGGCAGAAAAAGCAGCTACGCCTGCAGCGCGCAGTCAGAACAAGGGCAAGCCTGATTCCGACGACCGTGCCGAAGTTGAAGTTGCCCGCACAGCCGACACCAGTGGAAGCACCGACGGTCAGGAAAAAGAACCTGAACTTCTGAAGGAAGCGCGCGGCGGCAAGCCGGACGACCTGAAGAAGCTGAAGGGTGTCGGTCCGAAACTGGAAGCGACACTCAACGAACTCGGGTTTTTCCACTTCGATCAGGTGGCCTCATGGGGACCGCAGGAAGTTGCCTGGGTCGACAGCCGTCTGAAGTTCAAGGGCCGTATCGAACGTGATGGCTGGATTGAGCAGGCCAAGGTTCTGGCATCCGGCGGTGAAACAGATTTTTCCAAGCGCGTGGAAGCCGGTGAAGTGGCCTCCTCCAAGAGCGAAGACTAGGGGGAAGAGATGCTGAAGGATCAGGATCGGATCTTCACCAATATCTACGGTCTCCACGACTGGGGCCTGGAAGGCGCCAAGAAGCGCGGACAGTGGGACAATACCAAGGGCCTCATCGACAAGGGGCGCGACTGGATCATTCAGGAAATGAAGGATTCAGGTCTGCGTGGCCGCGGCGGTGCCGGTTTCCCGACCGGCCTGAAATGGTCGTTCATGCCCAAGGAATCCGATGGCCGTCCGGCATATCTCGTCGTCAACGCCGACGAATCCGAGCCGGGCACTTGCAAGGACCGCGAGATCCTGCGCCATGACCCGCACACGCTGGTCGAGGGGTGCCTTGTTGCCGGTTATGCGATGGGTGCCATTGCTGCCTACATCTATGTTCGCGGTGAATTCATCCGCGAGCGCGAGCGTTTGCAAGCTGCGATCGACCAGGCTTATGACGCCGGTCTGATCGGCAAGAACAACAAGAACGGCTACGACTTCGACATTTATGTCCACCATGGTGCCGGCGCCTACATCTGCGGCGAGGAAACCGCGCTGCTGGAAAGCCTGGAAGGCAAGAAGGGCCAGCCGCGCCTGAAGCCGCCGTTCCCGGCAAACGTCGGCCTTTACGGGTGCCCGACCACGGTGAACAACGTTGAATCGATCGCGGTTGCTCCGACCATTCTGCGCCGCGGTGCTGCGTGGTTCTCGGCGCTCGGTCGTCCGAACAACACCGGCACCAAGCTTTTCTGTGTTTCCGGCCACGTCAACAAGCCGTCGACCTTCGAGGAAGAGCTGGGCATCCCGTTTGCCGAGATGATCGACAAGCATTGCGGCGGTATTCGCGGTGGCTGGGACAACCTTCTCGCGGTTATTCCAGGCGGTTCGTCTGTTCCGTGCCTCACGGCAGAGCAGATCAAGGACGCGCCGATGGATTTCGACACGCTGCGCGGCCTTGGCTCCGGCCTGGGGACCGCAGCCGTGATCGTGATGGACAAGTCGACGGATATCATCAAGGCCATTGCCCGCCTGTCCTACTTCTACAAGCACGAAAGCTGCGGCCAGTGCACACCGTGCCGCGAAGGCACGGGCTGGATGTGGCGTGTGATGGAACGAATGGTCAAGGGCGAGTCCTCCTATGAGGAAATCGACATGCTGTTCAAGGTGACCAAGCAGGTCGAAGGCCACACGATTTGTGCACTCGGGGACGCGGCCGCCTGGCCGATCCAGGGTTTGATCAAGAATTTCCGGCCTGTTATCGAGCAACGCATCGATGACTATGTCGCCAAGTCGAAGTCTTCTTCGACCATGGTGGCGGCTGAGTAAGCGGAACGGGATTTGGAGAGCAACGGATGACGAAGCTCATCATCGACGGCAAGGAAGTGGATGTCCCGGCGGACTACACGCTGCTTCAGGCCTGTGAAGAGGCGGGCGCCGAGGTTCCGCGGTTTTGTTACCACGACCGGCTGTCTATCGCCGGCAACTGCCGCATGTGCCTTGTGGAAGTGAAGGGTGGACCGCCCAAGCCGACCGCCTCCTGTGCCATGGGCGTGAAGGACCTTCGTCCGGGCCCGAACGGCGAGCCGCCAGTGGTCGAGACCAAGTCCGAGATGGTCAAGAAGGCCCGCGAAGGTGTGATGGAGTTCCTGCTCATCAACCACCCGCTGGATTGCCCGATCTGCGACCAGGGCGGCGAGTGTGATCTGCAGGACCAGGCGATGGCCTATGGCGTCGACGGTTCCAGGTTCCACGAGAACAAGCGCGCCGTTGAGAACAAGGAAATCGGTCCGCTGATCAAGACGATCATGACCCGCTGCATTCACTGCACGCGTTGTGTGCGGTTCACCACGGAAGTGTGTGGTGTCACCGACATGGGTCTGGTCGGCCGTGGCGAAGATGCGGAAATCACCACCTATCTCGAAGCGGCCCTGTCGTCGGAAATGCAGGGCAACGTGGCAGATCTTTGCCCGGTTGGTGCCTTGACCCACAAGCCTTACGAATTCCACGCCCGTCCGTGGGAGCTGACCAAGACCGAAAGCATCGACGTGATGGACGCGGTCGGTTCCGCGATCCGTGTCGACACGCGCGGCAAGGAAGTCATGCGGGTGATGCCGCGGCTCAACGAAGAGGTCAACGAGGAGTGGATTTCCGACAAGTCCCGTTACATCTGGGACGGTCTGAAGACCCAGCGCCTCGACCGACCTTACGCCAAGAAGGACGGCAAGCTGCAGCCCGTTTCCTGGGGTGAAGCATTCCAGATCATCGCCGAAAAGGTAAAAGGCGCGAGCGCCGACAAAATCGGTGCTCTGGCTGGACAGATGGCAGGCGTTGAGGACATGTTCGCGCTGAAGGCGCTGATGGACAAACTCGGCGTTGCCAACATCGACAGCCGTTTCCCGGGATCTCCGCTGCATCCGAAGAACGGCCGCGCAAGCTATCTCTTCAACAGCACGATCCAGGGCATTGAAGACGCTGACGCGATCATGCTGATCGGCACAAATCCACGTCAGGAAGCTCCGGTTCTGAACGCTCGCATCCGCAAGCGTTGGGTCCAAGGCGACGTGACCATCGGCCTGATTGGTGAAAATGCCGACCTGACCTATCCGGTAACTTATCTGGGTGCCGGTCCGGACAGCCTGAAGGAATTCGTGAACCACGCTCCGGCAAAGGCCGAACGCCCGATGTTCATCATCGGCCAGGGCGCGCTGAACCGTCCGGATGGGGCTGAAGTGCTCGCGACGCTTGCTGCAGCCGCAAAGGCGCTTGGTGTCGTCAAGGACGGCTGGAACGGTTTCAACATCCTGCACACCGAAGCGTCCCAGGTTGGTGCTCTCGATCTCGGTTTCGTACCGGGCGAGGGCGGCAAGGACACAGGCTCCATGCTGGAGCCGGGTGCACTTGACGTGCTGTTCCTGCTGGGTGTCGACGAAGTTGAAGTTCCGGAAGGCGCTTTCGTTGTCTACCAGGGAACGCATGGTGACCGCGGTGCACACCGCGCCGACGTTATCCTGCCAGGTGCTGCCTATACGGAGAAATCCGCGATCTACGTCAACACCGAAGGTCGCGTCCAGATGGCCGACCGGGCTGCGTTCCCTCCGGGAGATGCCCGCGAAGACTGGGCGATCCTTCGCGCATTGTCCGCGGTGCTTGGCCAGACGCTTGAGTTCAACTCTCTTGCCGAATTGCGCTCAAAGTTGTTCGAAGCTGTTCCGCACATGACGGGCATCGATGCGATCGAGGCAGGTGATGCTGGCGATATCGCCAAGCTTGGCAACGCCAAGGCCAAGATGGATAGCGCAGGCTTCGCCAACGTGATCCGCGATTTTTACCTGACCAACCCGATCGCTCGCGCGTCCAAGACGATGGCCGAGTGCTCGGCGCTCGCCAAGACGCGAGCGGCAGAAGCAGCAGAATAAGGGGTAGGGGACCGATATGGCTGAGTTCATGACGACCTACGGTTGGCCGTTCCTCTGGATGGCATTCCAGAGCATTCTGCTGATGGTCGTGCTTCTGGTGATTGTCGCCTACGTGCTTTACGCGGATCGCAAGATCTGGGCTGCCGTGCAGATTCGCCGCGGCCCGAACGTGGTTGGTCCCTGGGGCTTGCTGCAAAGTTTCGCCGATCTATTGAAGTTCGTTCTGAAAGAACCGGTGATCCCGTCTGGATCCAACAAGGTTCTGTTCCTGCTGGCTCCACTGGTATCCGTGCTTCTGGCGCTGGCTGCCTGGGCCGTTATTCCGGTTGCCGACGGCTGGGTGATTGCCAACATCAATCTCGGTGTGCTCTTCGTCTTCGCAGTGTCTTCGCTGGAAGTCTACGGCGTGATTATCGGTGGTTGGGCTTCCAACTCCAAGTACCCGTTCCTGTCGGCGTTGCGCTCGGCCGCCCAGATGGTCTCCTATGAGGTTTCCATCGGTTTCGTCATCGTGACAGTGCTGCTTTGTGCCGGCACCTTGAACCTGACCGGTATCGTGCAGGCACAGGAAACCGGCCTTGCCAACATGCTGGGTGTGCCGTGGCTGTCGTTCCTGAACTGGTATTGGCTGCCGCTGTTCCCGATGTTCGTGGTGTTCTTCATCTCTGCTCTGGCTGAAACCAACCGTCCGCCATTCGATCTTGCGGAAGCGGAATCGGAACTGGTTGCCGGCTTCATGGTGGAATACGGCTCAACCCCGTACATGATGTTCATGCTCGGTGAATATGTCGCCATCTGCCTGATGTGCGCGCTTATGAGCATCTTTTTCATGGGGGGATGGCTGCCGCCGTTCGATTTTGCACCGTTCACCTGGGTTCCGGGCATCGTCTGGTTCCTGCTGAAGTGTTTCCTTGGCTTCTTCATGTTCGCCATGGTGAAGGCAATGGTTCCGCGTTACCGCTATGACCAACTGATGCGTCTGGGCTGGAAAGTGTTCCTGCCGCTGTCGCTGGCCATGGTCGTGGTCGTCGCCGCAGTCCTGATGATCATGGGCTGGGCACCGGGCGCAGCGTGACGATCTCGCTCGCCGGTGCAATCGGTGCCGCTGTCGGTCTTTATGTCGGCTGGCTCGATTGGAAGATCCTGAAGGGTATGCTTCAGGCGGCGGAGACGAAAAACAGACAAGCTGGCGGCGACGGTGGTGTCGCGGCCAGACACAAGGCGCTCCTGGGCGCACTGGTTTTTGGAGTTCCGGTGTTCGGTTTCCCGATCATCGGCTATTGGGCCGCCAGTCAGCTGGCTGGTTGAGGAAAGAGAGGCTAAAAGCGATGGGACTTAGTCAAGCCGTCAAATCGCTGTTTCTGCAGGAGTTCGTGTCGGCCTTCGTTCTGGCGATGCGTTACTTCTTCAAGCCGAAACCAACGGTCAATTATCCGTTCGAGAAGGGCCCGGTGAGCCCGCGTTTCCGGGGTGAGCATGCCCTGCGCCGTTATCCGAACGGCGAAGAACGCTGCATTGCCTGCAAGCTGTGCGAAGCCATCTGCCCGGCACAGGCAATCACCATTGAGGCCGGACCGCGGCGCAACGACGGCACGCGCCGTACCACGCGCTACGACATCGACATGGTCAAATGCATCTATTGCGGCTTCTGTCAGGAAGCTTGCCCTGTGGATGCAATTGTCGAAGGCCCCAATTTCGAATTCGCCACGGAAACCCGCGAAGAGCTTTACTACGACAAGGAAAAGCTGCTTGCGAACGGCGACCGTTGGGAACGCGAAATTGCCCGTAACATTGAAATGGATGCTCCTTACCGTTAGGAGCATACCCAACAATGGTTTCCAGCCCGGCAATCCGGCCGGGCACCGCACTTCCGGCCGCAAGGCCACACGACAGGCAGGTCTTCGAAATGATCCTGAAAGCCCTCTTTTTCTACCTGTTTGCCGGCGTCACCCTGGCGTCAGCATTCATGGTGATCGCGTCGCGCAATCCGGTGACGTCGGTTCTGTTCCTGATCCTGGCGTTTGTGAATTCCGCTGGTCTTTTCATTCTGCTGGGCGCCGAATACCTGGCCCTGCTTCTGGTGGTCGTCTATGTCGGCGCGGTGGCGGTGCTGTTCCTGTTCGTCGTCATGATGCTTGATGTGGACTTCGTCGAACTGCGACAGGGCTTCCTGCAGTATCTGCCGGTCGGCGCGCTGGTCGGCGTGATCCTGATGGTCGAGCTGCTGATGGGTCTGGGGGCCTGGATCATTGCACCGGGTGTTCTCGGGCATGGCGCAGAGCCGATGCCGGCACTTAGCGACGTGAGCAACATCCAGGCGATCGGGTCTGTGCTCTACACCAGATACATCTACTTCTTCCAGGTCGCTGGCCTGGTTCTTCTGGTGGCCATGATCGGGGCAATCGTCCTGACCCTGCGCCACAAGCCGAATGTCAAACGTCAAAGCATTCCGGACCAGGTTGCGCGAAACCGCGAAGCCTCAGTTGAGGTCCGCAAGGTGGAAACGGGCAAGGGTATCTGACGCAACCTGGTTGCGTTTTCGAGAAAGTCCGGGAACCGGCACGCTCCTCCGTGCTGTTTCCGGTTGGGGTAAACGAGGGGAGCACGGCGAGGCGCCCATGGAAATCGGTCTGTCGCACTATCTGTCGGTCGCGGCGATCCTGTTCACGATCGGGATCTTCGGGATCTTCCTGAACAGGAAAAACGTGATTGTTATCTTGATGTCTATCGAACTGCTGCTGCTGTCGGTGAACATCAACTTTGTCGCCTTTTCGTCGTTCCTCGGCGACATGATGGGCCAGATCTTCACCATGCTGGTTCTCACCGTGGCTGCCGCAGAGGCCGCCATCGGCCTTGCGATCCTGGTGGTCTTCCACCGGAACCGCGGCTCCATCGCCGTGGAAGACGTCAACGTGATGAAAGGGTAGGAGCTGATGTATTCCGCAATCCTGTTCCTGCCGCTGATCGGCTTCCTGATCGCCGGTCTTTTCGGCCGCGCCATCGGCGCCAAGGCCAGTGAATATATTACCAGTGGCCTCCTGATCCTCGCTGCGCTGCTGTCCTGGATCACTTTCTTCGGGTTCTGGCTCGGCGGCTCGGAAATGCAGATCGTCGATCTGTTCCGCTGGATCGATACCGGTGATCTGAAGGTGTCCTGGTCCATCAGGGTCGACACGCTGACCGCCGTGATGCTGATCGTCGTGACCACTGTGTCCGCGCTCGTGCATGTCTATTCCATCGGGTACATGCACCATGACCCGCATCGGCCGCGTTTCTTCGCCTATCTGTCACTTTTCACCTTCGCGATGCTGTCGCTGGTGACGGCAGACAACCTTCTGCAGATGTTCTTCGGCTGGGAAGGTGTGGGCCTTGCCTCCTATCTTCTGATCGGCTTCTGGTATCAGAAACCGTCCGCAAATGCGGCCGCCATCAAGGCATTCGTCGTCAACCGCGTTGGTGACTTCGGATTTGCGCTCGGCATCTTCGGCGTCTTCTATCTGTTCCAGAGCATCGAGTTCACCACCATCTTCAACGACGCGCCGTCCTTCATCCAGGAGCACGGCGAGGTGATGACCTTCCTCGGCTACCATCTTGATCCGCATTCAGCGATGACGGTTGTCTGCCTGCTGCTGTTCATGGGGGCCATGGGCAAGTCGGCGCAGTTCCTGCTGCACACCTGGTTGCCGGACGCCATGGAAGGCCCGACACCCGTGTCTGCGCTTATCCATGCCGCGACGATGGTGACCGCCGGTGTCTTCATGGTGGCACGTCTGTCACCGTTGATGGAACTTTCGCACACCGCGCTGACGGTCATCGTGTTCTTTGGTGCAACGACGGCCTTCTTCGCCGCAACTGTCGGTCTGGTGCAGAACGACATCAAGCGCGTGATCGCCTATTCGACCTGTTCGCAGCTCGGGTACATGTTCGTTGCACTTGGCGTCGGCGCCTATTCGATCGGCATCTTCCACCTGTTCACCCACGCCTTCTTCAAGGCGCTGCTGTTCCTATGCGCCGGTTCGGTGATCCACGCCGTTTCCGACGAGCAGGACATGCGCAAGATGGGTGGTCTTCGGAAGCATATTCCGATTACCTACTGGACGATGATGATCGGAACGCTGGCCCTTACAGGTGTGGGCATTCCATTCACTCATATCGGTTTCGCCGGCTTCATTTCCAAGGATGCGATCATTGAGGCAGCCTTTGCGGGCTCCGTGGGTGAACACGCCAATCCGATGGCCCTCTACGGCTTCTGGATGACTGTTATCGCTGCTGCGCTGACGTCGTTCTATTCCTGGCGCCTGACGTTCATGACCTTCCACGGCAAGCCGCGTGCGCCTGTCGATGTGATGAAACACGTACATGAATCGCCACTGGTGATGACCGTGCCGCTGTTCATCCTGTCCATCGGCGCTGTGCTGGCGGGCATGGTCTTCTACGGTTCGTTCTACGGCGAAGGTTATGCAGAGTTCTGGAAGGGCGCACTGTTCAACAGTGAAACCAACCACATCCTGCATGCCATGCACGAAGTTCCTGGCTGGGTGAAGGTGTCCCCGTTCGTCATGATGGTGCTCGGCTTCCTGGTTGCCTACCAGTTCTACATCCGCTCTCCGGAAATGCCGAAGCAGCTGGCGGAGCGCCATTCCGGCCTCTATCAGTTCCTGCTCAACAAGTGGTACTTCGACGAGCTTTATAACTTCATCTTTATCCGTCCTGCCATGTGGCTCGGCCGGGTCCTCTGGAAGAAGGGCGATGGCACCGTGATCGACGGGTTTGGCCCGAACGGTGTTGCTTCCCGTGTTCAGAATGTGACCGCCTGGGTCGTCCGCCTGCAGACCGGATATCTCTATCACTATGCATTTGCGATGCTGATCGGTGTGGCTGCGCTTATCACCTGGTCGATGTTCACCGGTGCAGGCACCGGCGGGGGTGCACACTAATGATTGACTGGCCAATTCTGTCACTCACGACGTTCTTGCCGCTGCTGGGCGTGCTCTTCATTCTCCTGGTTCCGGGGAATGACGAGGGCAGCAAGAAGAACATCCGGATGGTCGCTCTTGTGACCACCTCGGTGACCTTCCTTCTGTCGCTGTTCATCTGGGGCAATTTCGACTACGCCAACTCGGGCTTCCAGTTCGTGGAACACCGGGAATGGCTTGGAAGCAACATCAGCTACCGCATGGGCGTTGACGGTATTTCCGTCCTCTTCGTGATCCTCACGACCTTCCTGATGCCGTTCTGCATCCTGGCCTCCTGGGACAGCGTGCAGAAGCGGGTAAAGGAATACATGATTGCCTTCCTCGTTCTGGAAACGCTGATGATCGGCGTTTTCTGCGCGCTGGACCTGGTCGTGTTCTACGTGTTCTTCGAAGCTGGCCTCATTCCGATGTTCCTGATCATCGGTGTGTGGGGCGGTGCACGCAGGGTCTATGCATCCTACAAGTTCTTCCTGTACACGCTGCTCGGTTCGGTGCTGATGTTGATCGCGATCATGGCGATGTACTGGAACGCAGGCACCACCAACATTGAAGCGCTCCTGGCGCATCAGTTCCCGGGTGGGATGCAAACATGGCTGTGGCTGGCCTTCTTCGCGAGCTTTGCCGTGAAGATGCCAATGTGGCCGGTGCATACCTGGTTGCCGGACGCACACGTGGAAGCACCGACCGCCGGTTCCGTCATTCTGGCGGGCGTGCTCCTGAAGCTCGGCGGCTACGGCTTCCTGCGCTTCTCCCTGCCGATGTTCCCGCTTGCCTCCGACATGTTCGCACCCTTCGTGTTCACATTGTCTGTGGTTGCGATCATCTACACGTCGCTGGTGGCGCTTGCTCAGGAAGACATCAAGAAGCTGATCGCCTATTCATCGGTCGCACACATGGGCTACGTGACCATGGGCATCTTCACGATGACGGAGCAGGGTGTGCAGGGCGGTATCTTCCAGATGCTTTCCCACGGCATTGTCTCCGGTGCGCTTTTCCTTTGTGTAGGCGTTATCTACGACCGGATGCATACCCGCGAAATCGCTGCCTATGGCGGTCTGGTCAACCGGATGCCGAAGTATGCGGTTGCGTTCCTGATTTTCACCATGGCCAACGTCGGCCTGCCAGGTACTTCCGGGTTCGTTGGGGAAATCCTGACGCTGATGGGGGCGTTCCAGGTCAATTCGTGGGTAGCGTTCTTTGCTACCACCGGTGTGATCCTGTCAGCTGCCTACGCGCTCTATCTCTATCGCCGCGTCGTCTTCGGCGCGCTGGAGAAGGAAAGCCTCAAGTCGATCCTCGACCTGAACCTCAGGGAAAAGGTTATCCTGATCCCAATGATCATCCTGACGATCTTCTTCGGCTTCTATCCGATGGCGATCCTGGATGTGACCCAGGGTGCGGTCGACAATCTCATCAATCAATACACCGCGGCGCTCGACGCGGCTGGCGTTGTCCAGCACGCAGCGTCTGCCGCGGCGGCCCACTAGGTTTCGAGGACGAGACAGAGCTATGTCTGAATTGACCCTATTGCCAGATCTCAAGCCGGTTCTGCCGGAGATCATCCTGGCCCTCGGAGCCATGGTGCTGCTGATGATCGGCGCCTTTGGCGGCAAGCGCGTCAGCTACGCCGTCTTCGGTGGAGCAATGGGCCTGCTCGGCGGCACCTTCCTGGTGCTTCTGTTCGTGCCGGCCTTTGGTGAAACGTTCGGCGGTTCGTTCGTTCTGGACGATTTCGCCTACTTGCTCAAACTGCTGGTGCTGGCAGGTTCGTTCTTTGCCATCGCCATGTCCTGGGCCTACGCCAAGAGCCAGTCCTTCGACCATTTCGAGTATCCGATCCTGATCGTTCTTGCGACGCTCGGCATGATGCTGATGCTGTCGGCGAATGACATGATCGCACTTTATCTCGGCCTGGAACTGCAGAGCCTTTCGCTCTACGTCGTTGCCGCCATCAACCGGGACAGCGTGCGCTCGACCGAAGCCGGCCTGAAGTACTTCGTGCTGGGCGCGCTGTCGTCGGGCATGCTGCTCTATGGCATGTCGCTTGTTTACGGCTTCACCGGGCAGGTGGCCTTCGAGGGTATCGCGGAATCGCTGTCCCACGATGGCGCTTCCATCGGACTGGTGATCGGCCTGACCTTCATTCTTGCCGGTCTTGCCTTCAAGATTTCCGCGGTTCCGTTCCACATGTGGACGCCGGATGTCTATGAAGGAGCGCCAACCCCGGTTACCGCATTCCTCGCCGCAGCACCGAAAGTTGCCGCTATGGGCATGCTCGTCCGGATCGTGATCGAGGCCTTCCAGCCGGTTACAAACGACTGGCAGCAGATCATCGTGTTCGTGTCGATCGCATCGATGGCACTCGGAGCCTTCGCGGCTATCGGTCAGCACAACCTGAAACGACTGATGGCCTATTCGTCCATCGGTCACATGGGCTACGCGCTGGTGGGTCTTGCTGCCGGCACCCAGACAGGTGTCGAAGGCGTCATTTTCTACATGATCGCCTACATGGGCATGACGCTTGGTGTCTTCGCCTGCATCCTGTCCATGCGCCGCAAGGATGGCATGGTCGAGGAGATCGGCGATCTGGCCGGGTTGTCCCAGACAAACCTGCCGATGGCAATCCTGCTGGGTCTGCTGATGTTCTCGCTCGCCGGTATACCGCCGCTGGTCGGTTTCTTCGGCAAGTGGTACGTGTTCAGCGCGGCCGTCGAGGCTGGTCTCTTCCCGCTGGCCGTGATCGGCGTGGTCGCGTCGGTGGTAGGTGCCTATTACTACCTGCGGATCGTCAAGGTCATGTTCTTCGACGAACCAGTTGAAGGTTTCGAGGCCATGCCGATGGAGCTGCGCGTGGTTCTGGGCCTGTCGAGCGTTTTCGTGATCTTCTTCTGGCTGGCACCGGGACAGATCGTCAGTGCGGCCAGCTCTGCTGCCCAGTCGCTGTTCTGATCGATCGCATGACAAGTTATGGACATGAACGTCCGGCGCCAGGTGCGCCGGACTTTCGCTTTGTGGAGCTGGAAACTGTCGGCTCCACGAATTCGTTGTGTTTCGACAAGGCACGGCAAGGGGACGCCGGTCATCTGTGGATCAGGGCAGACGAGCAGACCACAGGTCGTGGGCGCCGCGGGCGTGACTGGTCCTCACCGATAGGCAACATGTTCGCCAGCCTGCTTCTGATCGACCCAAAACCGGCTGAACGGATCGGCGAATTGCCGCTTGCCGCTGCCGTTGCATTGGCGGAAGCCGTTGACAAAGCCGCAGGTACACTGCAACTGGTAAGCCTGAAATGGCCAAACGACCTGCTTGTAGAGGGCTCGAAACTGTCCGGCATCCTGCTGGAGGCTGAAACGCTTAACGATGGCCGGCAGGCAGTTGTCCTTGGTTTCGGTGTCAATTGTGTTTCCCACCCGCCGTTGTCCTTGTATCAGGCGACGGATCTCAGGAGCCTGGGCTATCAGGTAACAGCTGAACGGTTGTTCGAATGTCTTGCGGAGACGCTGGCGGACAACCTGTCTCGCTGGCAGCAACCGGGCGGCTTTGAAGGAATTCGCCGAGCCTGGCTGAAACGGGCGGCACATCTGGGCAAGACCATAACGGTTCGGACTGCCCAGGAAGAAATTACCGGCACTTTTGCCGATTTGGACGCGCGCGGCCACCTGGTCCTGAAACAGGATGGTGGCGGTGAGCGAACGATTTATGCGGGTGATGTGTTTTTGCCTGGCGCTTGAGCGCCGGGCCGTTGCCCGATCTGACGTTTAAAGGAGCAATCCATGGCTTCGGCCAAGAAAAACAACAACAACAACGACATCGTGTTTCTGCCCCTGGGCGGGGTTGGCGAAATCGGCATGAACCTCGGTTTGTACGGCTATGGTCCGGAAGATGACCGGACATGGCTGATCGTCGACTGTGGTGTGAGTTTCGCCGGACCGGAGCTTCCGGGCATCGACGTAGTCGTTCCGGACATCAAGTTCCTGGAAGATGAAGTCGACAATATCGCCGGTATGGTGATTACCCACGCACATGAAGACCATTACGGCGGGATCCTGCATCTGTGGCCCTTCCTGAAGGTACCGGTCTATGCAACGGCCTTCACTGCCGGTCTGCTCGCAGCCAAGACGGAAAGCGAGCCGGGAGCAGAAGAGGTTCCGGTGACGGTGGTGAAGCAGGGCGAGCGCCACAAGATTGGTCCGTTTGATGTCGAATTTGTTGCGATGGCGCACTCCATTCCGGAGCCCTGCGCGCTGGCGATCCGCACGCCTGCCGGCATGGTGCTGCACACCGGCGACTGGAAGATCGACAGGACGCCTGGCGTCGGCCTTCCCATCGATCTGGACCGGCTTGCCGAGCTCGGCCGGGAAGGGGTGATGGCGCTTGTTTGTGACAGTACCAATGCAATTCGTGACGGTGTCAGCCCCAGCGAGGCAGATGTTGCTGTCGAGCTGAAAAAGGTGATGGCAAAGGCCAGCAAGCGAATTGCGGTCACCACCTTTGCATCCAACGTCGCCCGCATTCGGGCGATTGCGGAAGCAGCCGCCGCGAACGACCGCGACATGGTGATTGTCGGCCGTTCGATGCACCGGGTGATCGAGGTTGCCGGAGAGCTTGGCTATCTGGATGGACTGAAGCCGTTTCACGATGAAGAGGCCTATGGCTATCTGCCGCGGGAAAAGACCGTGCTTTTGTGCACGGGATCGCAAGGCGAAGCCCGCGCTGCCCTTGCCAGGATCGCAGCCGGCGACCATCGCAACATCGCGCTGTCAAAGGGCGATATGGTGATCTTTTCTTCGCGCACGATCCCCGGCAACGAGAAAGCCGTTGGTGAGGTGCTGAACAACCTTGCCGACAAGGATGTCGACATCATCACCGACCGTGACGCTCTTGTGCATGTGTCCGGTCACCCGCGCAGGGGTGAGCTGGAGCAGCTTTACAAACTGGTCCAGCCGAAAGTCGTGCTTCCCGTCCACGGGGAACCGTTGCATCTTGCCGCCCACGCTGCGTTCGCAAAGGACCTCGGGGTGCCTGAAGTGGTGCGCGGCAAGAACGGGGACATCATCCGCCTGAGTGCGGGGCGTGCCGGCATCATCGACGAGGCGCCGTCAGGCATCCTGGTGAAAGACGGCGATATCCTGGACGATCCGGAAGTCACCGGCGTAAAGGAACGGCGCAAGCTTTCGTTTGCGGGCGCTGCGGTGATCGCGCTGGTGGTCAACCGATCCGGGGAGTTGCTGGACGACCCAAATGTTGTCCTGTTGGGTTTGCCGGACACGGATGATGAAGGTGATCCGATGGAGGACATCGTCATCAAGGCTGTCAGGGGCGCTGTAACCAGCATCCCGAAGAACCGGCGCAAGGACAAGGATCTGGTTGCAGAGGCTGCGCGTCGTGCAGCCCGGTCCGAGATCCTGAACGTCTGGGGCAAAAAGACGCTCTGCAAGGTGATGGTGACCCAACTATAGTCATCTCGGCGGCCTGAGTGGCCGCTGACAGCGGAGGTTTGCAAATGATCGGACGGCTCAATCACGTCGCCATTGCGGTGTCGGATATCGAAGCAGCAACGGCAGTCTACCGGGACACTCTCGGTGCAGAGGTTTCAGCCAGGGAAGAGCAGCCGGATCACGGCGTCAGCACGGTGTTCATCAACTTGCCGAACACCAAGATCGAGCTGCTTGAGCCGCTTGGCGAGAATTCTCCCATTGCAAAGTTCCTGGAAAAGAACCCCTCAGGTGGCATTCACCACGTTTGCTACGAAGTCGATGACATTATTGCCGCTCGCGACAAGCTGCTGGCAGATGGGGCCCGGGTACTTGGCGACGGTGAGCCGAAGATAGGGGCGCATGGCAAACCCGTGCTGTTCCTGCATCCCAAGGACTTTCTCGGTACCTTGACTGAACTGGAAGAGGCTTAATTCATGTCCATCGCGTTTGGCATGGCCATCTATTTCATGCTCTGGTGGATCATTCTGTTTGCCATCCTGCCGTTCGGCATGCGCCGGACGCAGGAGGAAGCAGGCGAGGTTGTACCAGGAACCGAGCCAAGCGCTCCCGAGCAGCCGCGATTCCGTCGGGTAATCATCCTGACCACCATCGTGACCACTGTGGTTTTTGCCGGATACCTCGGTATGCGCAACTCGGGATTCGGGCTGGACGACATTCCGTTCCTCAACCCGCCAACCGGCAGCTACAGTCACCCGTCCAACTGACGGGTGCGCCTCCCGGGGCATATTTGTTCGGATCCCACGACAAGTCCGCCCGGTTGCAAGAAAACTGACGCTATTCCGCAAAGAAAAAAGGCAGAGCCAAGCTCTGCCTTTGTAAAGTTCCGCGTCTAAATTCGACCCTGTACCCTTACTGTCCGGTATTCCCGTACAGCTGGGCGGCTGCAAACCTAAAGGTGCGCCTGAGGGTCCTTCCTCCCAAGACTCAGACCGCGATGTCCTTGAGCCTCTTGGCATTTCTGCCAAGGCATCTTTTTGTTATGAAGATGGAAACTAGCGGATTGATTCAGCCTTGTCACCTATTTGTCGTGCACAGGCTATTTTTTTTGCTTGCCTATTTCCTTGGCGGTAATTGGTACTAAGACCTTAGTTCTGAAGCCGGCAAAAAATTAGGCGGCAAACTTCAGCAAATACCTGCATTTGCGCGCTATTTTGCCGTCATTTCTGTAAAAGGCAGGCATGCCTGCGCAAAGGGCTTGTATTTGGTGGCTGCTTGCGCTTTGACTGCGCACAAAACAGGCGATGCCCAAGATTGAGAGAACATTCATGCGTCTTTCCCGTTACTTTCTGCCCATACTGAAAGAAACACCCAAGGAAGCGGAAATCGTGTCCCACCGGCTGATGCTGCGTGCCGGCATGATTCGTCAGCAGTCCGCCGGAATCTATTCCTGGTTGCCACTTGGGTTGAAGGTCCTGCGCAAGATCGAACGGATCGTCGAAGAAGAACAGGCCAGGGCAGGCGCGATCCAGTTGCTGATGCCGACGATCCAGTCAGCCGATCTGTGGCGTGAGAGTGGCCGGTATGATGCCTATGGCAAGGAGATGCTGCGCATCACCGACCGTCACGAGCGGGACATGCTGTTTGGGCCGACAAACGAGGAGATGATCACCGACATCTTCCGTGGCTACGTGCGATCCTACAAGGACCTGCCGCTGAACCTCTATCACATCCAGTGGAAGTTCCGTGACGAGGTGCGCCCGCGCTTTGGTGTCATGCGCGGCCGGGAGTTCCTGATGAAGGATGCCTATTCCTTCGATCTGGACAAGGAATCGGCCCGCCACGCCTATAACCGGATGTTTGTCGCGTACCTGCGCACCTTCGCGCGCATGGGGCTGAAGGCGATCCCGATGAAAGCCGACACTGGCCCGATCGGCGGCGACATGAGCCACGAGTTCATCATTCTTGCCGACACCGGCGAAAGCGAAGTGTTCTGCGACAAGTCGTTGTTGGAGCTGCCGACGCCTGCGGAAGATACGGACTTCTCCTCCGACCTGACGCCGATCGTGACCGAATGGACGACGCCCTACGCTGCAACGGACGAAATGCACGACGAAGCCGCCTTCGGTGCACTGGCTGAAGACACCCGGGTGTCGGCTCGTGGTATCGAAGTCGGTCATATCTTCTATTTCGGTACCAAGTATTCCGATGCGATGGGTGCCAAGGTTGCGACTGCAGAAGGCACGGAAGTGCCGGTCCACATGGGCTCCTACGGTGTCGGCGTTTCACGCCTTCTTGGCGCCTTGATCGAAGCCAATCATGATGAAAATGGAATCGTCTGGCCGAAATCCGTCGCGCCGTTCCATGTCGGGCTGGTCAATCTGAAGCCGGGTGACGACCTGACGGATCCGGTGTGTGAAGATCTCTATGCCAAGTTTGAAGCTGCCGGCATCGAGGTTCTTTACGACGATACGGACACCCGGGCCGGTGCCAAGTTTGCGACGATGGATCTGATTGGCTTGCCGTTCCAGGTCGTTGCCGGGCCGCGTGGATTGAAAGACGGCTTGCTGGAAGTCAAGGACCGGGCAACTGGGGAAAAGGAAATGCTTTCTCCGGAAGCCACCTTGAACAAGCTGACGGCGGCATTGACGGACTAACCAAGTCCGGTGATCCTCTGTGTGGGGATTCGGTCGCGGCGTCTGCTGCGGCCAGCCGGCCTGCCGGAAATATTTTGGTAGGTGGGCTGTGCTGAATTTGGGGCTGTGCTGAACTGGATGGACAATGACAGCGGTAGATACGGCGGACATTGACGACGGTCGCAAACCGGCAGCCCCGACACGCGCCTTTTCCGCATTTGAATGGATGATTGCAGGGCGCTACCTGCGATCAAGGCGCCGCGAAACTTTCATATCCGTCATTGCAGGCTTTTCCTTTGCTGGCATCATGCTTGGCGTGGCAACGCTAATTATCGTGATGGCGGTGATGAACGGGTTCCGGACCGAGCTTCTCGGCAAGATCCTGGGTATCAACGGTCATATGCTGGTTCAGCCGATCGACCAGCCACTGACGGACTATGATGCGGTTTCCGCCCGGTTGCAGGGTGTGCCGGATGTGGTCAGTGCGATGCCTTTCGTGGAAGGCCAAGCGCTGGTTTCCGGGCCTGCAGGGAATTTCGGAGCGCTCGTTCGCGGCCTTTTCGAAAGCGATCTGCGCCGTGTGCCGCTTATCGCGAACAATGTGCGGGCCGGAACCCTTGACGGGTTCGACGAGGGCGAGGGGGTTGCCATCGGTTCGCGCATGGCGCAACAGCTCGGCATCACCCTTGGTGACAATGTCACCATTATCTCACCGCGCGGTAGTGTGACCCCCATGGGCGTTACGCCGCGGTTGAAGGCCTATCCGGTCACCGCCATTTTCGAAATCGGCATGAGTGAATACGACGCGACCTTCCTGTTCATGCCACTGGAAGAGGCGCAGGCCTATTTCAATATGGATACCAAGGCGACCGGTATCGAAGTTTATGTAGCTGACCCTGACAGGGTCGGTATCATGAAGGACACGATCGAGGAGGCCGCGGATCGGCCGGCTTTCGTAACCGACTGGCGCCAGCGCAATGTCACCTTCTTTGCAGCCCTTGAGGTGGAGCGGAACGTGATGTTCATCATCCTGACGCTGATCGTTCTGGTGGCGGCGCTCAATATCGTTTCCGGCATGATCATGCTGGTAAAGGACAAGGGCAAGGACATCGCGATTTTGAGGACCATGGGCGCGACGCGTGGGTCGATTATGCGGATCTTCCTGATAACAGGCGCTAGCATCGGCTTCGTGGGTACTTTCGCCGGCTTCTTCCTTGGACTTTTGGTCTGCCTGAACATCGAGAGTATCCGTCAATTCGTTTCCTGGCTTACCAGGACGGAACTGTTCGATCCGACGCTCTACTTTTTGTCACAGCTGCCCGCGGAGATTGACTCCGGAGAGACGATAACAGTGCTTGTCATGGCGCTTGCGTTGTCACTGCTGGCGACGGTCTATCCTGCGTGGCGGGCTGCGCGGCTCGATCCCGTTGAAGCCCTCAGATATGAATAGGGAGACGGGAGATGAACATGGCCGTTGACCCCAACCAGGCACCGGGACTGGCGCCCGCCGCCCTGCAATTGTCTGGCATTACCCGCAGTTTCGACGAGGGTAATCGCGAACTTCATATCCTGAACGGTGCCGATCTGCGCATCGAGGCCGGTGAGATGGTTGCCCTGGTGGCGCCTTCCGGAACCGGCAAATCGACCCTCTTGCATATTGCAGGTTTGCTGGAGCGCCCGGACGAGGGCGATGTCTTCCTGGGACCGGTCAACTGTTCGGATCTGTCTGATGATGAGCGCACGGCCATCCGGCGTAACGACATCGGGTTCGTCTATCAGTTTCATCACCTGCTGCCGGAGTTTACCGCGCAGGAAAACGTGATGATGCCACAGATGATCCGTGGCTTGCCGCGAAAGATGGCAGCGGAGAGAGCAGACGAACTTTTGAAATACATGCGTCTCGGTGAGCGTGGCAGCCATCGCCCTTCGGAGCTTTCCGGTGGGGAGCAGCAGCGCGTTGCCGTTGCCCGTGCAGTTGCGAATGCGCCTCGTATCCTTCTTCTGGATGAACCGACGGGAAATCTGGACCCCAACACTGCAGGCTATGTATTCGACGCCTTGCAGGCATTGGTGCGGGCGTCCGGTGTTGCGACGCTGTTCGCAACTCACAACCTGGAACTGGCGGGCCGTATGGACAGGGCAATAACGCTGTCCGAAGGCCTGGTCAGGGACCTGTAGGTTTTTTCCGGTAAGACAATCCCAAAAAAAATGCTTCCTACCCGTATGAGCGGGCTCCTCACGGGTGCGGTTACCCAGAAGAACAAAGCAAAAACCCAAAGTTTTCAGCAAATTTGATTTGCTTGATGACAAGGGGAACAAAAAGGGCTTGCAATAGGAACAAAAATGGAACATCATCCAGTTACGCAATTAGCAACGGTTGGAGGATGTGATGATCCATATCGCTCGTGATTTTGCCGCTTTCGGTGCAATGGTTTGCTTCTGCACGACGCTCGCCGTCTGGGGCGACGTGCTTCTGTCCGTCGGCTGATCAATCTCTGCTGAACGGTCATTGTTTCGGCAAATGGTGCCAGTGCGTTTTTTGAGTTCCTGGACTCAGTCCGCTGCGGTGTGATGCGAAGTCAGGATTACAAAGAACAGCGGTAACAACTCCTTCGGCGTCTCGACACGCTATTCCGAACACGCTTCACTTGAGCGCTGATTCTGGAAGATGTTATGAGAGCCGCCATGTCTGCTACAGATCCCAATAATTCTCTGTCTTCCGGTTCGTCAGAAAATGCCGGCAGTGAGGCAAGCGGTCCCGGCTATGTTCACCTCCGGGTCCATTCGGCGTTGTCGCTTCTGGAAGGTGCGTTGCCGATAAAGAAGCTTCTCGACCTCGCCAAGGCCGATGACCAGCCGGCGCTGGCGATTGCCGATACCAACAATCTGTTTGGCGCGCAGGAATTTGCAACCAAAGCGTGGGGATCCGGAATTCAGCCGATTGCGGCGTGTCAGCTTTCCGTCTTTTTCGACGATGGACTTGAAAGCGGGCGGAGAGGGGAACCTGCGCTTTCGGACGTTGTTCTTCTCGCCATGACAGAGGCCGGTTACGGCAATCTGATGGAGCTGAGTTCTCGGGCCTTCCTCGACACGGAAACCGGTCTAAGGCCACACGTTTCCTCCGGGTATCTTCTATCAAAGTCCGAAGGCGTTATCATTCTGACCGGTGGTGTCGGAGGGCCGATCGGGGCTGCGCTCCTTGCCGGACGCAAGGACCTTGCAAAAAGCCGGTTGGAAACATTGGCGGACCGTTTTCCCGGTCGTTGCTACGTCGAAATCCAGCGCCATGGCATGGAAGCCGAGCGCAAGACCGAAGATGCGTTTCTCGATCTGGCCTACGAATACGGGCTGCCACTGGTCGCCACCAACGAAGCCTTCTTTCCCAAGCGCGAAGACTATGAAGCTCATGACGCACTGATCTGCATCTCCGAGGGCAGGGTGCTGATCGAGGATGACCGCAGACGCCTGACACCGGAGCACTACTTCAAAAGCCGCGCGGAAATGTGCGCGCTCTTTGCGGATTTGCCAGAGGCGCTTGTCTCAACGGTAGAAATTGCCCGGCGCTGCAGCTTCCGCCCGTTGAAGCGCGCGCCGATCCTGCCCCGGTTTGCCGGTGCAGATGCGGATCCGGAAGAAGCGGAGAAGGCAGAAGCGGAAGAGTTGATCCGCCAGGCACGCGAAGGATTGCAGGCGCGCCTTGATGCGCATGGACTGGCGCCGGGTCTTGAGGAGAAGGACTACTGGGACCGTCTCGACTACGAGACCGGCATCATCGAGCGCATGAAGTTTCCCGGGTACTTCCTGATCGTTGCCGACTTCATCAAATGGGCAAAAGGGCAGGATATTCCGGTCGGCCCGGGTCGCGGGTCCGGTGCGGGGTCCCTGGTTGCCTGGTCCCTGACCATTACCGACCTCGATCCCATGCGGTTCTCGCTGCTGTTCGAACGCTTCCTCAATCCTGAACGCGTTTCGATGCCTGACTTTGATATCGACTTCTGCCAGACCCGACGTGAAGAAGTGATCCGTTATGTTCAGGAAAAATACGGCCGGCAGCAGGTCGCGCAGATCATCACCTTCGGATCGCTTCAGGCCCGTGCCGTGTTGCGCGATGTCGGCCGCGTGCTGCAAATGCCTTATGGCCAGGTCGACCGGCTCTGCAAACTTGTTCCTGCCAACCCGGCAAATCCTGTAACGCTTGGTCAGGCGATCGAGGAAGAGCCACGCCTGCGCGAGGCAGCCAAGGAAGAGGAAATCGTCGAGCGGCTGCTGGGCATGGCTCAGAAGCTCGAAGGCCTTTACCGGCACGCTTCCACGCACGCTGCGGGCGTTGTCATCGGTGACAGGCCCCTGGAACAGCTGGTGCCGCTCTACCGAGACCCGCGTTCCGACATGCCGGTCGCCCAGTTCAACATGAAGATGGTGGAAGACGCCGGACTTGTTAAGTTCGACTTCCTCGGCCTGAAGACACTGACGGTTATCGATACGGCGGTGAAGCTGATTGAACGGCGCGGTATCGATGTCGACGTCGCAGCCCTGCCGATCGACGACGAGAAAACCTACAAGCTGCTGGCGCGCGGCGAAACGTTTGGCGTGTTCCAGCTGGAAAGTCAGGGCATGCGCCGCGCGATTGCAGGCATGAAACCCGACCGGTTCGAAGACATCATTGCCCTTGTGGCTTTGTATCGTCCCGGACCGATGGAGAACATCCCGGTCTACAACGCGGTGAAGCACGGCGAACAGGACCCGGACTGCCTGCATCCCCTGCTTGAACCCATCCTGATGGAGACGAACGGCATTATCGTCTACCAGGAACAGGTGATGCAGATTGCGCAGGTTCTGTCCGGCTACTCTCTCGGTGAAGCTGACCTTCTGCGCCGCGCCATGGGTAAGAAGATTGCCGCGGAGATGGAAGTCCAGCGGGCGCGTTTTGTCGACGGCGCGGTGGAGCGTGGGATCAACAAGAGCCACGCCGGAACAATCTTCGATCTTGTGGCGAAGTTCGCCAACTACGGCTTCAACAAGTCGCACGCTGCGGCGTATGCACTGGTCTCCTATCATACGGCCTGGCTCAAGGCGAACCACCCGGTCGAGTTCATGGCCGCTTCCATGACACTGGATCTGGGCAATACGGAAAAACTGGGCGACTACCGGCAGGAATGTCGGCGCATGAAGATCGAGATCGAGCCGCCGTCAATCAACCGCGGGCAAGTCTATTTTGACGTTGCCGACGGCAAGATCCTTTACGCGATGGGCGCGATCAAGGGTGTCGGCGAGCAGGCGGTTGAACACATTGTTGAGGTTCGGGGCGACAAGCCTTTCAAGAGCCTTGGCGATTTTGCGCGTCGGATTTCACCCAAGGCCCTCAACAAGCGAACGCTTGAAAACCTGGTCGCAGCCGGAGCATTCGATGAGCTTGAGCCCAACCGGGCACGGGTTTTTGAAGGCCTCGACCGGATCATGGGCCTGGCTCAACGCACCGAGGAAAACAAGACGCTCGGCCAGGACGAGCTTTTTGGCGGCAGCGACAGCGAAGAACCCTTGCAGCTGGATGATGTCCATGGCTGGACAAACGAAGAGAAGCTGCAGCGAGAACACTCGGCGATCGGGTTTTACCTGTCAGCGCATCCGATCGACGAATACGCCTCCGTGCTGGAAAAGATGCGGGCACAGCCGTGGAGCCAGTTTTCGGAAGCAGTCAAGAAGGGGGCGTCTCACGGCCGGCTTGCCGGCACCGTTGTGTCCATGCAGGAACGCAAGACCAAGACCGGCAATCGCATGGGTATCGTTCGCTTG
Organism: Roseibium sp. ROS1; assembly: GCF_054658215.1. NCBI lineage: Bacteria > Pseudomonadati > Pseudomonadota > Alphaproteobacteria > Hyphomicrobiales > Stappiaceae > Roseibium > Roseibium sp. ROS1. The sequence continues at coordinate 1,536,837 of NZ_BAAGIG010000002.1, read as the reverse complement.
TCCGATGCTACGGGCCAGTATGAGGCGTTGCTCTTCCGTGAGAAACTCGAACAGTTCCGGGATGCCTTGCAGGCTGGACGTTCCGTTGTCGTGCTCGTCGGGGCCGACATGCGCGACGACGAGCCTTCCCTTCGAATCGAACAGGTTGATCCGATCGATCAGGTTGCAGCCCGCCTGCAGAAAAGCATGCGTGTCTTTGTTCGCGATGAACGTCCAATCCCGAGCCTTGCAAAGCAGTTGCAGGTGAGGGGTGAAGGCGACGTGACGGTGATTGTGCTTCTGGAAAACGGCGCACGGGAAGTGGAGGTCAAGCTCCCCGGCCGGTTCCGCCTGTCACCGGAAATTGCGGGCGCGCTCAAGGCAGTGCCAGGTGTAACGGACGTACAGGTGGCGTGAGCATCCAGGGCGCCGACAATGCGATTTCACTGTGGGAGCGCTGGCGCGCCAGGGTTTCAATGGTCCTGAAAATGGTCGCTCTGTCAGTTGCCGATGCGGGCGCTGTGATAGTCCTTGAGCGCGGTGGCCAGTTGCAACGCAAAGCGCGCTGAAGCCACGGGAAGTGTTCGCCCGCGCATCTGGCCCAGAATTAGGTTCCCGGGTGGCAGGTCCTTGCTCGAGATCGGTTTGAAAACCAGCGAGCCGTCATCCTGCTCTCTGAGCCCCAGAGGGATCTGGAAGCCGATCAGTTTCTCACAAAGAACGTAGTGCCGGATCAGGTCGAAGCTTTCGGTTTCGACAGCGGGAGATACGCGGCGACTGCCACGCCGGGCAGCAAAGTCCAGCAGATGCCTGACGCCATATTTGGTTGTCGGGGCGACGTGGGGCACATCGAGACAATCCCGCAGGCGCACCTCCGCTTTTTTTGCCAGTGGATGGTCGCTTGCCATGACCGCATAAACCTCCTGCGGGATGACATGAAGCACCTCGAAATCCACCAGATAGACTGGCTCGAACACCAGTGCCAGGTCGCTGGAATAGGAGACGAGTTCCTGTTCTGCCTGGGTTCTGTCCCTGACGTTGACCGAAAACGTGACGCCTGGATGATCACGCCGGTACCGGGCGATCTGCTCGGGCAGGAAATAAGGAACCATGGCCTGGGAGCAGGCGATGGAAACGTGCCCTCTGCGTTCTCCTGCAAGATCCGCGACCTGGCTCTGCACACGAGCAAGGTCTGAAAGGCTTGCGCGGTAGTGGTGGAGAAGAAGCTCTCCAGCAGGGTTGAGACGTACGCCCTTCGGTAGGCGCTCAAAGAGCTGTGCGCCAAACTCCTGCTCGAACCTTTGCACCCGACGCGTGAGTGCCGAGGCGGTCAGGTTCATGTCTTCCGCCGCTTTTCTGATGGAGCCCGCTCGGGCGACAGCCTCAATGAGCTGAAACGTGTATAAGTGTCTCATTTCAATAGGCTTTGTTAATAGCGTTGCATTTTTTTCATCGCATCTGTGAATTTATAGCATTTTTCGGAAACAGAAAACACCTGCAAGCTTCGGAAAGCCAATCGCACAGCGGAGTTTCCGAACATGTCCCTACACAGACGCGAATTCCTCAAAGCCGGAGCTGCCGTCGTCGGCGCCCTCCCGTTTTCCCGGTCCCTGTCTGCCTTCGCCGCAAGCGATACTCTGGTGGCGGTGACCGGTCAGACCATCAACAGTCTGGATCTTCACCGTACCGGTACCAACAGGGCCAGCTATCAGGTTGCCATCAACAGTTATGACCGGTTGATTACGTTCGGCAGCAAGATCCTGGACGATGGCAGCGTTTCCTTCGACTATTCGAAGCTGGAACCGGAACTCGCGGAAAGCTGGACAATTTCCGACGACGGTTTGACCATTACCTTCAAGCTGAAGCCGAACGCCGTTTTCTGGGACGGCAGCAAGGTGACCGCTGAGGATGTAAAATGGTCTTTCGACAGGGCAGTGTCAGTTGGCGGGTTCCCGAGCACGCAGATGAAAGCTGGCGGCCTTGTGCGGCCGGATCAGTTTGAAGCCGTCGATGAGGAAACCTTTGTCGTCAAGCTCGACAAGCCATCAAAGCTATCCTTGCCGGATCTGGCAGTTCCTGTGCCGTTCGTCATCAATTCGAAAGTCGCGAAGGAACATGCGACAGCCGATGATCCCTGGGCGACTGAGTATCTTCACACGACACCTGCCGGGTCCGGGGCCTATAAGGTTGCCCGTTGGGATTCCGGCCAGCAGATCGTTTACGAACGCTTTGACGAATGGGCTGGTGGACCTTTGCCCAAGGTTCGCAGAATCATTGTTCGAGAAGTGCCGAGTCCGGCAACGCGCCGCGCCCTGATCGAACGTGGTGATGTGCAGGTGTCCTTCGACATACCGGATAAGGATGCTGCTGAGCTCGCTGAAAAGGTGAAGGTGTATTCAACACCGATTGCCAACACCATGCATGTGGTTGGCCTGAATTACACTTTCGAACCTTTCCAGGATCCGAATGTGCGCAAGGCTATCGCCTACGCGATTCCCTACAAGGACATCTTCGATACTGCAGCTTACGGCCGCGGCGCACCGTTGTGGGGCGGTAGCGAGACCATTGAAGACACCTCCTGGCCACGCAAGTCGCCCTATAGCCATGACATGGAGAAAGCCAAGGAGTTGCTTGCGGCATCCGCCTATCCTGATGGCTTCGAAGTCCCTCTGTCGATCAGCACAGACCTTGCATCCTGGATGGAGCCAACTGCACTGCTGATCCAGGAAAGTCTCGGCAAACTCGGCATCAAGACGGAAATCGAGAAGATCCCCGGGGCAAACTGGCGCACCGCGGTGCTCGTGGAAAAGCGCTTGCCGCTACATCTTGAAAACTTCGGCGGCTGGCTGGACACACCCGACTACTACTTCTTCTGGGCGTATCAGGAAGGCAACCTTTTCAATTCCTCGAATTATCGAAACGAGGAAATCGAGACCCTGACCTCGGAAACGCTTCACATGGCGCAGGACGATCCGGAGTACGCGCCGAAGATCAAGCGGATGTTCGAGATCGCGATGGAAGACCTGCCGAGGATTCCGCTTTATCAGCCGGCGCTTAACGTCGCGGTCAACAGTGCCGACGGTTACGAGTTCTGGTTCCACCGCCAGCTCGATGTCCGCTCTCTGACGAACGTGGAGAGCTAGGTCATGGCGCGTCGCAGCTCAGCTACGCTTAACCGCATTCTGCAGGCGATACCGGTTCTGATAGGCGTTGTGGTGATCAGCTTCATCCTCACCCGTGCCTTGCCCGGTGACCCAGCAGTGCAATTTGCCGGAGCTGCGGCAACGCCTGAATCCATTGAAGAAGTTCGACGGTCTCTGGGCCTCGACAAACCGTTGCCGGAGCAGTTCCTGATCTATGTAGGAGATCTGCTGCAGGGAGATCTGGGCCAGTCGGTTTCCACCGGCCGGCCGGTTGCGACGGAACTTGCGTCCCGACTGCCGGCCTCGCTCGAATTGACACTGTCCGCCCTGATCCTGTCCTGCCTGATAGCCGTTCCACTCGGCGTTCTGGCAGCGACACGGCCGGGAACCTGGATTGACCAGCTATGCCGGATCCTTGTCACCGCCGGCGTATCTCTGCCGACATTCTTTACCGGCATCGTTCTGATCTACGTTTTCTATTACCTCCTGGGCATCGCTCCGTCGCCCCTCGGCAGGCTCGATTTCATCTATCTTGATCCGCCCAGGATTACCGGGTTCTTCCTGATCGACGCTGCAATTGCCGGAGATTGGGAAACCTGGTTCGGAGCGCTGAAGCAGCTGGTCTTGCCAGCAACGACGCTAGCCCTCTTCACCCTTGCCCCGATCGCGCGCATGACGCGGGCGGCGATGCTGTCTGCACTGGCGGCCGACTATGTCAGGACCGCACGCGCAGCAGGTCTCGGGCCAGGGATGGTGCTTTACGGCTACGCCTTCCGCAACGCCCTGCTTCCGGTCGTGACCACGCTGGGCATGGTGTTTTCCTTTGTGCTTGGGGCGAATGTGCTGGTCGAGAAGGTCTTCGCCTGGCCAGGAATCGGGTCCTATGCGGTCGAGGCGCTTGTGGTTTCCGATTACGCTGCGGTTCAGGGGTTCGTTCTGGCGATGGCATTGCTGTTCGTCATTCTCAACCTGTTGATCGATCTGTCCTATTCGCTGATTGATCCACGTTTCGGGACATCTTCGAAATGAGTGATACGACGTTGCCTCCAACCGTTGCGGAGCGGAAGACCGGCTCCGGTGCTCTGGCCCATACGATCTATGTCCTTCGGGAAAATCCGGTCACGGCCCTGTCTTTCGCCATGTTCGCTTTTTTCATCGGATCAGCAGTGCTCGGACCTGCACTGGTTCCCTACGATCCGCTGCAGACGAATGCGGCAAATGCATTGCAGGCCCCAAGCTGGTCTCATTGGTTCGGAACCGACAATCTTGGCCGCGATGTCTTTTCAAGGGTGATCGTTGCAACGCGCCTTGATCTGATCATCTCGGTGTCCGCTGTCGCGCTTTCCTTCGTCATCGGTTCGGTCCTCGGTGCCGTGGCCGGTTACCGTGGAGGCTGGCTGGATGTAGTGCTCAACCGGTTTCTCGACACCATCATGGCCTTTCCATTGTTCGTGCTGGCCATGGGCATTGTAGCGGCGCTCGGGAATTCGATTTCCAACATCATTCTGGCCACCGCGATCATCAACATTCCGTTCTACGCCCGTCTTGTTCGTGCGGAGGTTAACATCCGGCGGGAAGCCGGCTTCACGCTTGCCGCAAAGCTTGCCGGCAATTCGGATACCAGGGTGCTTGCGTTTCACATATTCCCGAATGCCCTGCCGCCGATGATGGTGCAGGTCTCGCTCAATCTCGGGTGGGCCATTTTGAACGCGGCCGGATTGTCCTTTATCGGCCTTGGTGTTCGTCCGCCCACACCGGAGTGGGGCATCATGGTTGCTGAAGGCGCGAATTTCATCGTGTCCGGCGAGTGGTGGCTGGCGTTGTTTCCGGGGCTCTGGCTGATGCTGGCAGTCTTTACCTTCAACCTGATGGGAGACGGTCTACGCGACATCGTCGACCCGCGTCGCCGGACCTGAGGAGCTTTGCCATGCTGACCATCAAGGATCTCAAAGTTGCCTTCAAGACGCGCCGCGGAGACGTTCAGGCCGTCAAGGGTATCAGCTTCGACCTGGCCAAGGGCGAACGTCTGGGCATAGTCGGGGAAAGCGGATCGGGAAAATCCGTTACATCTTATGCCCTGATGCGCATTCTGGACGCCGGTGGCCGGATCAAATCCGGTGAGGCGGTATATGACGGTATCGATCTCAAACAGGCGGCGGAGCGCGACATGCGTGAAATCCGCGGTCGGGAGATCTCGATGATCTTTCAGAACCCGCGTGCCGCACTCAATCCCATTCGGAAGGTTGGGCACCAGCTTGAGGACGTCCTTCGCCAGCATGGCCGGGCGACCAGGCAAAATGCGAAAGCAAAGGCAATCGAGGCACTGGAGGCGGTGAAGATCAACGAGGCTACTGAGCGTTACGAAGCCTATCCCTTCGAGCTTTCGGGTGGCATGTGCCAGCGCGTCGTGATTGCCATTGCGCTTGCCTGTGACCCCAAGCTTCTCATCGCGGACGAGCCGACCACCGGCCTCGATATCACCACCCAAAAGGCTGTCATGGACCTTGTCGATGATCTTGTTCGGGCGCGCGAAATGTCGTCGATCCTGATTACGCACGATCTCGGCCTGGCGTCCGAATATTGCGACCGCATCGTCGTGATGAAGGACGGTGTCATTGTGGAGGAGGGCAGGCCGGCGGACCTGTTTTCAAACCCTCGACATGCCTATACCAGAAAACTGGTGGACGCGACGCCGCGGCGCGGAGCCAGCATTCGTTCATTGCTGCCGGAAGATCAGCGCGCACCGCTGGCCGCACGGACAATCGGCAATTCTCCGATGATGGAAGTCGTCAACCTGACCAAGACCTACCAGGGCAAATCCGGTCCGGTGTACGCCGTCAAGGGCATCAGCTTCACCATTCGCGAAGGCGAAAGCGTGGGACTGGTCGGCGAATCCGGCTGCGGAAAATCCACCACGTCTTCCATGATCGTGCGACTGCTTGATCCCACGTCGGGCCACCTGCTTTTCAGGGGCGAGGATATTGCCAAGCTCCCGTCGGAGAACTTCTCCCGGCATCCACTGCGGCAGAAAATCCAGATGGTCTTCCAGGATGCGACGGACAGTCTCAATCCCAGACATACCGCCCGTCAGTCGATAGCCGAACCCTTGAAGCGTTTGACAGGATTGAAAGGCGCCCACTTGGGCGAACGGGTGGAAGAGCTGGCCGCATTGACAGGCTTGCCGAGCCATCTTCTTGATCGGTTTCCGCACCAGTTGTCAGGGGGGCAGAAGGCGCGCGTCGGCATAGCCAGGGCAATCGCCCCGGATCCCGATCTCCTGATCCTTGATGAGCCGACTGCCGCTCTGGATGTTTCCATTCAGGCCGTTGTCCTGAACCTGCTTGCAGACCTGCGGGCCCGGCTTGGCATGAGTTACCTTTTCGTCAGCCATGATCTCAATGTCGTGCGTCTGCTGTGCGACCATGTCGTCGTCATGAAGGGCGGCAAAGTTGTTGAGGCGGGAGCCGTCGAGACGGTCATGGACACGCCCCAGAACCCGTACACTCGCGAATTGCTTACGGCTGCGCCCCAGGCACCGGCGCGCAAAACCGCCGCCTAAGATATTTTGGAAGGACTAGACATGATCCGCGAACTTCCCTTCACGCTCGCCGGGCTCCGGCAGGCCTACGCCGAAGGCTTGTCTGTTGAGGCCGTGATCGAAGAAGCCTTCAGGCGGCTTGATGCCATCGGTGACCCGGGAATCTTCATTCACCAGGCACGAGAAACGGCACTTGCTGAGGCCCGTAGTCTTGGCAACCCCGATAGCCGGCCCCTTTGGGGAATTCCCTATGTGGCCAAGGACAATATCGACGTGGCTGGCATGCCGACGACTGCGGCGTGCCCGGATTTCGAGTATTTCGCTGATAGCGATGCTTTTGTCGTTGGACGTCTTCGGCAAGCGGGTGCAATTTGTCTTGGCAAGACCAATCTCGATCAATTCGCGACTGGCCTCGTCGGAGTGAGAACGCCATACCCCGTGCCATTGAACGCGGTGGATCCGGAAATCGTTCCCGGTGGCTCTTCCTCAGGCTCGGCCGTTGCTGTTGCCCACGGGGTCGCGTGTTTCTCGCTGGGAACCGACACGGCAGGGTCCGGGCGTGTGCCTGCTGCCCTCAACGGCATTGTGGGGCTCAAACCAAGCCTGGGCGTTCTGTCCGGCTCAGGTCTGGTCCCTGCGTGCCGGACCCTCGATACGATCTCGATTTTTGCCATGACTGTTGCGGACGCATGGGCCGTATTCGAGACTGCTGCAGGCTACGACCAGGCAGATGCCTATTCCAGGCAGCTGCCGGTCCAGAAACTGTCTGCCAGTCCGGGAACTGTACGGATCGCGGTCCCTGACGATGCTTCACTGAAAACCTTCGGTGACGTGGCTCAGGCGGACCATTTCAGGGCAACGATCGCATCGCTGCGCACGCAGGGGGCCGTTGTGCAGGAAATCGATTTTCAGCCGTTTTACGATGTCGCCAGCCTGCTCTACGAGGGGGCCTGGGTCGCGGAACGTACAGCTGCTGTCGGTAGTCGTCTGATTGATGCGCCGCAGACGCTTCATCCGACGACGCGCGCAATTATCGAACCGGGTCTTTCTTTGACCGCTGTCGACGCATTCCGTGGACTTTACAAGCTGCAGGACCTGCGCCGGATATGTGATGAGCTTTTGGCAGAAACGGACTTCCTCTGCGTTCCGACGATACCGACATTCGTCTCGGTAGAAGAAATTACCGCTGACCCCATTGGCCCGAATTCGGGCCTTGGCACCTACACGAATTTCGTAAACCTTCTAGATCTTTGCGGTATTGCCGTGCCAACAGGTTTGCGACAGGACGGCCGGCCTGGAAGCCTGACCGTTCTGGCCCGCTGCGGTCAGGATGCAGCCGCCGCCGCGCTTGCCGCTACAGTGGAAGCGGGGCCGCTTGGAGCAACGACCTGGGCTCGCCAGAAACCTGCGCTGACCACAAGCGAGATCGCTGCCGGTGAAATAGCTGTTGCGGTCTGCGGCGCCCACATGTCGGGACTGCCGCTAAACAAGGAGCTGATTTCTCACGGCGCACGCTTTGTAAAATCCAGCAAGACAGCACCGGAATACCGTTTCTTTGCACTTGCAGGCGGGCCTCCGAAGCGGCCGGGCCTTGTGCAGGTTGGGGCCGGCTCGGGCGGATCAATCAATGTGGAGGTCTGGGCAATGCCGCTTGAGACCTTCGGCAGTTTCATGACGGGTATTCCGGCTCCGCTGTGCATCGGCACGGTCAAGCTGGAAGACGGAACCGACGTAAAGGGATTTTTGTGTGAAGGACATGCAGTTGAAGGGGCTGTTGAAATCACCGAACTGAGTTCCTGGCGAACCTATCTTTCGTCAGTGGTTGCTTCCGTTTCCCAGCCGGATGTCTCGGACGAGAAGCTGACCGCGCATGCAAGCTGAACTTTTGACATACGAGGGTTCAGTCAGTGCGGGAAATTGAGGGTAGGCGGAATGTTTCTTCTGATTGGTGATTGCCAAGCTCTTCGCAGGCCAGCGTCCCCAGGCGGTGAATAGCGGATTCAAGCGTGTCCGACCAAACGTCGCCGCAACTGATGCGAAGGCAATGTGCATAAAGGCCTGAAGCGGTGAAAAGACTTCCAGGAGCAAAGCAGATGTTTAGATTTAAGGCCTTGTAATAAAGCGCTGTTGTGTCGATGTTTTCGTCCATTTCTACCCACAAGACGAAACCGCCGTCCGGATGTGTGACCCTGGTACCCGCCGGAAAGGACTGTGCAATGGCCCGGCGTGCGCGCGCGACATTGGTTTCCATTCTCCGGGCCATGCGAGACACATGGCGCTCGAAGTCCCGGGATGACAGAAATTCAGCCAAAGCCAGTTGAGGTGCCAACGGGTTGCAGATTGAGGCGGAGAACTTGGCTTTGGTGATTTGGACAATGCGGCCGGGAGCGCGGATCCAGCCGGTTCGGTAGCCTGGGGCGAGGGTTTTCGAGAAAGAGCTGCAATAGAAGATCTCGGTCTCGTGCGGCAGACTGAAAAACGGTGCCGGACGGCATCCGCCAAACCCGAGGCCGCCGTAGGTATCATCTTCGATCAAGGGTGTCTTGTAACGGTCCAGCAGCTTCAGGACAGAACGTTTCACAGGCTCCGGCATCATGGTGCCAAGTGGGTTGGTGAAGCTGGACGACAAGGCAACGGCAATTACGGTTCCCGACTTCAGAGCCAGCTCGAGTGCGGACGGATCGATGCCGTCCCGCGAGGTTGGCAACTCCCAGGCCTTCAGTTTCAGGCGTTCGAGAACCTGCAGCAGTCCGAAATAGGCGGGCGATTCGACGGCAATCGTATCGCCCGGCTGTGTGAGCGTTTGAAGTGCGAGCCCTAAAGCTTCGGTGCAGCCACTCGTAATGACAATTTCTTCCTGGGAAACTGTGCTGCCATGCAGGCACATAAGCTTTGCGATTTCTCTCCTGAGTTCCGGTAAACCCTGAGCAGACCCATAGGCGTTGAGTTGCTGTCCTTTCGAGCGGAGGATGCGTGCCTGCAAGGCGTTCAGCGGCTCTGCGGCCAGCAGAGACGGGGCGGGAATGGCGCAGCCAAGCGGCACATATGCCGGGTTTGACGCATGTTCGAGCATCTCCAGGTAAGGAGCTTGAAACACGACACTGCGGCTGGTCTCGGGTGGCGTTGTTTTACTGGGCTCGATGAGCCTGTGGCTTGCTGGACGGGTGACGAAATAGCCGGACTTTGCCTGTGCCCGGATATAGCCTTTGTCTTCGAGATGGGCATATGCCTGGTTGGCTGTCGACAGGCTAACGGAATAACTGCGCATGGTGCGCCGGAGGGAGGGGAACCTCTCCCCGGGCTTCAAGGTGCCATTGTCGATCAGCTGAGCCAGGGACTGGGCAACGGACTGGTATTTGAACGAAACCATTTCATCTGTATTGGTTCATTTTCGAGTTTTTGTATCTGTTTTGATTTTAGGAGAGATGTCAAACCGGGCCGGACATTTCATCAGTCAGGAGTGCCGGGCATGGCAATGGAACATCCGATCCGTTTCACGGAAAAACTTGCAAGGCTCGAAGGGTTATGGTCGCCTCGCGTCATTGCGGAAATGAACGATTACCAGTTCAAGATCGTCCGCATTCAAGGAGACTTCGTCTGGCATGATCATCCTGAAACGGATGAGGCTTTCATCGTTCTCAAGGGCGAAATCCGCATCGATTTTCGCGACCGCGCCGTCGTACTGGGTGAGGGGGAAATGTACGTCGTTCCGAAGGGCGTCGAGCACAAGCCTTATGCGGAATCGGAAGCCGAGCTGCTGCTGATCGAACCGAAGGGTATTCTCAATACCGGCCATGCGGGCGGAGACAGGACCCAGGAAAACGATCTCTGGATCTGACAAGGTTGTTTGGGCCGGGACTTTTGTGCGTTCCGGCCTGGCCAACGAGGCAGTTCTCGGCGCGCTGTTACTGCCCTGCGGGCCAGATAAATTCGATGCGGATACCACCGGGTTCAGCCAGCATCATGTGCTTGCGTGGGCCTCCGCCGAGAGGCTCCGGCAGAAATTCGATCTCGACTCCCGGCCAGGCCTTCACCTTTTCGGCAATTTCCAGCAGCTTTTCTTCGCTTGAGACTTCAAGGGCCAGATGGTGGAGGCCGATATTGGTTTTCCTGTCGAAGCCCGTCACAGGCCTTGTGCGGTCTGCCTGCCAGAGCGTCAGGCGGGCGGTACCGTCGGAAACGGTTGTTCGCGGGTAGTTGTCATCACGTGCCAGCAGTTGCCAGCCGAGCAGCTCGGTGAAAAAGACGGTGGTCTGGTCTAGATCTCGGACTGTAAGGCCCAGGTGGTTGATGCCTTTGGTGGTCACGGTGGAGTGTCCTTGCTGTGGCGAGTTCAAAATAGGTATAAATGACATGATTGATCGTCAACACACGTCGCTGCTTTTCAAGGTATCGAAACGTGAGCTTGCGCCAGGGCGGGAAAATTCGATTTTCAAACAGCGATTGGGTTGAAGAAATCCGGCCCTTGGGCCTTGAAATAAAATTTCTTCCCAACTATAAGGCGCGCATTCCACACGCAAGGGGCGGAAACCGAGCTTATCGGGGTCCTTCCGGTGGCCGAAGGGAAATCTCTCCGGTCCACATCCTCTTGCGGAGGTCAAACCGGAAAAACTCAGGAGATAAGGGCCATGTCTTTGCCCGATTTCACCATGCGTCAGCTGCTGGAAGCTGGCGTTCACTTTGGTCACCAGAAACACCGTTGGAACCCGCGCATGGGTCAGTACATCTTTGGTGTACGCAACGATGTTCACATCATGGACCTGTCCCAGACCGTTCCGCTTCTGCACCAGGCTCTGAAGGCCGTGTCCGACACGGTTGCCGGCGGTGGCCGCGTTCTGATCGTAGGTACCAAGCGCCAGGCACAGGAATCTGTCGCATCTGCAGCGCGCAACTCCGCTCAGTATTATGTCAACGCACGTTGGCTCGGCGGCATGCTGACGAACTGGAAGACCATCTCCCAGTCCATCCAGCGCCTGCGCAAGCTGGAAGAAACCCTGTCTTCCGACGCTGCCAACGCTCTGACCAAGAAAGAGCGTCTGTTCATGGACCGCGAGCGTGAAAAGCTCGAGCGGAACCTTGGCGGTATCAAGGACATGGGCGGTATTCCGGACCTGATCTTCGTGATCGACACCAACCGCGAAGCCATTGCCATCCAGGAAGCCCGTCGTCTGGGTATTCCGGTTGCCGCGATCCTCGATTCCAACTCCAATCCGGAAGGCATCACCTATCCGGTGCCGGGTAACGACGATGCCGGCCGCGCTCTGTCGCTGTACTGCGACCTGATCGCTCGTGCCGCCATCGACGGTATTTCCCGTGCACAGGGTGCTTCCGGCATGGACATCGGCGCTTCCGAAGAAGCTCCGGTTGAAGAAGTTCTTGCTGAGGCTTCTGAAGAAGCTCCGGCTGAAGCAGCAGCTGCCGAGGCTTAAGCCTCTCCTGCCGCGGTCTGCCGCGGCAGAATACTGTTGAAATTCGCAAGGCGGGCTGCATTTTGTTGCAGCCCCGTCATAAAGGCGCGGAAGGCCATGGGCTAAACCGTGTCTCATCTGAAACCCCCATGCACGAGGCAATCGATGAGCATTACCGCTGCGATGGTAAAAGAGCTCCGCGAGAAATCCGGCGCTGGCATGATGGACTGCAAGACCGCCCTGACTGAAGCAGGCGGTGATATGGAAGCAGCTGTTGACTGGCTGCGCACCAAAGGTCTGGCCAAGGCTGCCAAGAAGGCAGGCCGTGTGGCTGCTGAAGGTCTGGTCGGCGTTGCCGCTGATGGCAACAAGGCTGCCGTGATCGAGCTGAACTCCGAAACCGACTTCGTTGCACGCAACGAAGGGTTCCAGGAGCTGGTCTCCAATGTGGCCAAGGTAGCCGTCGGCACCGATGGTTCCGTTGAAGCCGTTTCCGCTGCAAACCTTGGCGGCAAGCCGGTTGCAGAAGCGATCACCGATGCGATCGCCACGATCGGCGAAAACATGACCCTGCGCCGCACTGCGGTTCTGGCCGTAAACGAAGGCGTTGTCGCGACCTACGTTCACAGTGCTGTTTCCGACGGTCTCGGCAAGATCGGCGTTCTGGTGGCCCTGGAGTCCACTGGTGACAAGGACAAGCTGAATGGCCTTGGCCGTCAGATTGCCATGCACGTTGCTGCAACCAGCCCGCTGTCGCTGAACACCGAAGAACTGGATCCGACCGTTGTCGAACGTGAGAAGTCTGTCTTCTCCGAACAGGCACGCGAATCCGGCAAGCCGGAAAACATCATTGAAAAAATGGTGGAAGGCCGTTTGCGCAAATTCTACGAGGAAGTTACCCTCGTGAAGCAGGCCTTCGTGATCAACCCGGATCAGACGGTTGAGCAGGCCGTAGAGGCGCTCGCTAAAGAAATCGGCGCTGAAGTCAAACTTACCGGCTTTGTCCGCTTCGCAATCGGCGAAGGGATCGAGAAGGAAGAGCAAGACTTCGCCGCAGAGGTGGCAGCAGCCACCGGGCAGTAAGCTCAAGGAAAAGCGCCGGCAAGTCCGGCGCTTTTTTTTTAGAAAGACAATTTCAAAAAGGGTGCACCCATGACGAATTCCTTGCGCTGGAAACGGATCCTTCTGAAACTCTCCGGCGAGGCCCTGATGGGATCGCAGGCTTTTGGAATTGACCCGGCCATCGTGCAAAGGATCGCCAAGGAAATCGCCGACGCAGTGGCTCTTGGAGCTCAGGTCGGTGTTGTCGTCGGGGGAGGGAACATCTTCCGCGGTGTTGCAGTCGCCGCCAAGGGTGGTAACCGCGTCACGGGCGACCACATGGGCATGCTGGCCACCATCATGAACAGCCTGACGCTGGCGGATGCCCTGCGCCGCCTGAAGGTCAATGCCCGTGTTCTGTCCGCCGTATCCGTTCCCTCGATCTGTGAAACCTTTTCGCAGCGTGTCGCTGACCGCTACATGGAAGACGGCGATGTGATCGTCTTTGCAGGGGGCACCGGCAACCCGTTCTTCACCACGGACAGCGGTGCGGCTCTGCGGGCTGCTGAAATGAAGTGCGACGCCTTCCTGAAGGGAACACAGGTGGACGGCGTCTACTCCGAAGACCCCAAGGTCAACCCGAACGCGGAGCGCTATGACACCCTTGGTTATGACGAAATCATAACCCGCAACCTGAAAGTCATGGACACGACGGCCATTGCCCTGGCCCGTGACAATTCCATTCCCGTCATTGTGTTTTCCATTCACTCACCCGGCGCCCTCGTCAGTGTGCTTCAGGAAACCGGCACCTACACTGTCGTGGGTGACTGAAAGTTTTAAGAACCAATCCCGGTTCAAGCTCTTGTGTTTCGGTGCGTTTATGCCATGTTGGCGCGCGCCGAGACTCTATTAAGCCAAGCACAAAACAACAGTGAGGATAAAATGTCGGTAGAAGGTGTGGACCTTGATGATCTGAAGCGCCGCATGCAGGGAGCCTTGTCGGTTCTGAAAACGGAATTTGCCGGACTGCGTACCGGCCGCGCCTCTTCTTCCATGATGGATCCGATTACTGTTGATGCCTATGGCCAGTCCATGCCGATCAACCAGGTAGCCACTGTCTCCGTTCCCGAACCTCGCATGCTGGCTGTTCAGGTCTGGGACAAGAGCATGGTGTCGGCCGTTGAAAAGGCGATTCGAGAATCCAACCTTGGTTTGAACCCGGTTGTAGACGGCATGCTTCTGCGGCTGCCGATTCCCGAGCTGAACCAGGAACGCCGCCAGGAGCTCATCAAGGTGGCCCACAAATACGCCGAACAGGCAAAAGTTGCGATCCGTCACGTCCGCCGCGATGGCATGGACGCTGCCAAGAAGGCCGAAAAAGACGGTGACATTTCCCAGGACGACAGCCGTGTCGCATCCGATGAAGTGCAGAAGCTGACCGACCAGATGATTGCTGAGGTCGACGGCATGCTGGAGAAAAAAGAGCAGGAAATTTCCCAGGTCTGATCGACCTGGGGAGTGTGAGTTGGGGGAGCACATGAGCGTCAGCCCGGACCGCAACCTGCATGCACCTGCTGCGGATGAAACCGGTGCGAAAATGCCCCGTCACGTTGCCTTCATCATGGATGGCAACGGGCGATGGGCAACTGCGCGCGGTTTGCCACGGACAGAGGGACATCGACAGGGGCTTGCCGCGCTGCGCAAGGTGATCCGCCATGCTGGCCGTGTCGGCATCGAAACCATCACGATCTACAGCTTCTCTTCCGAAAACTGGAACCGGCCACAGGCTGAAGTTTCTTTCCTGATGGGGCTGTTGCGCCGTTTCGTGCAGCGCGATCTGAGCGAGCTTCACGAAGCCAATGTGCGTATCCGCATCATCGGCGGGCGCAGTGATCTGGAACCGGGGATTTTGGCGCTTCTGAAAGAAGCCGAAGACCTGACCCGTCACAACACCGGCCTGAACCTGGTCGTTGCGTTCAACTATGGTGCACGGTCGGAAATCGTGCGGGCGGCACAGGAGCTGGCAGCAAAGGTTCAGGCTGGAGACATGCAGCCGGCCGAGATAACCGAAGACGCGATCACGGCGGCGCTGGATACCTCCGGTTTGCCGGATCCCGATCTCATCATCCGCACCAGCGGAGAAATGCGTCTTTCCAATTTCCTGCTGTGGCAGGCCGCCTATTCCGAGTTCTATTTCTGCGATCTTTTCTGGCCGGACTTCGATGAGGCGGCCTTCGACAAGGCTTTGAGCTGTTTCTGCAGCCGTGAGCGCCGGTACGGCGGCCTTGACGCCAAGGCCAACTGACCCCCGGCTTGAGCAATGGCAGAACCACACCAGAACCCGAAAAAACTGTCCGACCTTCGCCTCAGGTTCATTTCGGCACTCGTTCTGGGGCCTCTTGTTCTTCTGATCACCTATCTGGGCAATCTGCCCTTTGCTGCGCTGACGCTGGTCGCGTCCGGACTGTTCCTGTGGGAGTGGTTCACGATCACCGGGACACAGGCAAAGTCACCCAGTTCACTCACCGGGTTTGCAACGCTGTTTGCCATTGGGGTGCTGACCGTAGCCGGACATCCTGACCTTGGTCTCGGGGCCATGGTTGCTGGTGTTTTCATCGCCTATGCGCTTGGTGGTTTCTCCAAGGCTGGACGATGGGCCATCGAAGGGATCC
Organism: Roseibium sp. ROS1; assembly: GCF_054658215.1. Classification (NCBI taxonomy): domain Bacteria; kingdom Pseudomonadati; phylum Pseudomonadota; class Alphaproteobacteria; order Hyphomicrobiales; family Stappiaceae; genus Roseibium; species Roseibium sp. ROS1. The sequence continues at coordinate 1,521,056 of NZ_BAAGIG010000002.1, read as the reverse complement.
TCTACAGCGGGCTTGCACTGTTCTCGCTGCTTGTACTTCGTGAAGGAAGCAACGGGCTTCTGGTCGCGTTTTTCCTGCTGTTTGTTGTCTGGGCAACCGACATTTTCGCCTATTTTACCGGCCGTGCGTTGGGTGGGCCCAAGCTCTGGCCACGTGTATCACCTAAAAAGACCTGGTCTGGTGCCATTGGCGGGCTGGTGCTCGCCACGGTTTTCGGCGCTGGCGTTGCTTTTGTCGCAAATGCACAGGACCTGATGCTTTGGGCTTTGCTGGCGGCCGGGCTCTCGGTCGTCTCTCAGGCAGGGGACCTACTGGAGTCTGCCATCAAGCGGCGGTTCGACGTCAAGGATTCCAGCAAGCTGATCCCCGGGCATGGCGGCATCATGGACCGGATCGACGGTCTGGTGGCCGCAGCCATTTTCGCCGTGCTGATTGGCCTAGTTGCTGGCGGCAGCCTTGCAGACCCTATTGCCGGCCTCGGTCTGATTTGAATTTGGAGTAACAGGCATGGCAGCTGCCTCTGCAGCCCGCGACCCTGGCGCGAAAACCCGGATAACCGTTCTAGGGGCCACTGGGTCCATCGGCCAGAGCTTGGCGGATCTCATTCAAAGAAATCCGGACAGCTATGAAGTCGTCGCGCTGGTTGCGAACCGGAACGCCGCGGGCCTCGCCGACATGGCAAAAGCGCTAAAGACCGGTTCCGCTATCCTTGCCGAGGAAAGCTGTTATCCGGAGCTCAATGAGCGGCTTGCCGGCAGCGGCATTGCAACGGGAGCCGGTGAGGCTGCCGTTCTGGAAGCGGTCACGCAGGATACGGATATCGTCGTCGGTGCCATTGTAGGGTCAGCTGGATTGAAGCCGACCATGGCCGCGATCCGATCAGGACGCCGCATTGCACTTGCCAACAAGGAATGCCTGGTTTGTGCAGGTGATCTGTTCATGGCCAAGATCCGCGCGACCGAGGCGGAACTCCTGCCCGTCGACAGCGAGCACAATGCCATCTTTCAGGTTTTTGAAACCGACAAGGCCGACATGGTCGAGAAGGTTATTCTGACGGCGTCGGGCGGACCGTTCAGGAGTGTCTCGAAAGCCGACATGGCACGGGTAACACCACAGCAGGCGCTCAAGCATCCGAACTGGGACATGGGCGCACGCATTACGATCGACAGCGCAACGATGATGAACAAGGGCTTCGAGGTTATCGAAGCGTCCCATCTTTTTCCGGTTGCCCACGATCAGCTTGGCGTGCTGGTCCATCCGCAATCGACGGTTCACGGACTTGTGCAATACAAGGATGGATCCCTGCTGGCTCAACTCGGCAGTCCGGACATGCGCACGCCGATCGCCCATTGCCTTGCCTTTCCCCGCCGGATGAACGTTCCGGTGAAACGTCTGGATCTGGCCGAACTCGGTACACTCACTTTTGAAGCCCCGGATCTCGACCGGTTCCCGGCGCTCCGTCTTGCACTGGAAGCCATGCGGGCAGGGGGAATGGCACCGGCTGTGCTTAACGCTGCAGATGAGGTTGCCGTGGACGCATTTCTGAAGGGCCGGATCGGCTTCATGGACATTCCGGCTGCCATTGAAGAGGTGCTGGATGTGATGGGGGCAGGCGGCAAGCTGACGGACGCTGCCGGCGTCGAGGATGTTCTTGCCATCGACGCAGAAGCACGGCAGAAGACTGGTGAATGGATAAGAACGCGGTAATCGGGGTGTCGAAGACCCTGAATTTTTGGTCTCCCACCATTAACACGCCGTAATTTTATTTTTAGTACAATCCTTCAAAACAATCCTAGCTGCGCAGGATCGGACACAGTTCATGGACCTTCTCGTTTCCGCCTATTCCCTGATAGTCGGCACAATCATTCCCTTTCTTTTTGTGCTTACAATCGTCGTCTTCTTCCATGAGCTCGGCCATTTCGCTGTGGCTCGTTGGTGCAACGTAAAGGTGGATGCTTTTTCCGTCGGCTTCGGGCGTGAGCTTTTCGGTTTTAATGACCGGAAGGGAACTCGTTGGAAACTCTGCTGGATTCCACTTGGTGGCTACGTCAAGTTCGCCGGCGATGAAAATGCGGCAAGCGTACCAAGCCGTGAGGCAATTGCGCAGATGAGCGAAGAGGACCGGAAAACGGCTTTCATCGCCAAACCGGTCTGGCAACGCATGGCCGTTGTGGCCGCGGGGCCCATCGCCAACTTCCTTCTCGCGATCGTGATCTTTACCGCGCTCTTCGTAACCTCCGGCAAACAGGGTTTCGAGCCTGTCGTCGAACAGGTTTTTGCGGGCGGTGCAGCCGAACGTGACGGGCTTCTGGCCGGCGATATCGTGAAGGAAATTGACGGCAGGCCTATCCAGACGTTCGGCGAGATGCGTCAGATCGTCCTGATGAACGCCAACACGCCTCTCGTTTTCGAAGTCGAGCGGGGCGGGCAAGACGTCACTTTGACCGTTACGCCCGACGCGAAGGAGAAAGAAGTCTTTTTCGGTGAGAGGCAGGTGGCTGGCGATATCAGCCTTCGCGGCGTGTCCGATCCGTCTCATCTCATTCACATCAAATACGGGCTTGGCGAAGCGGCTCTTGAAGGGACTGCGGAAACCTGGCGCATCATCGAAAGCACGGTCAGCTATATCTGGGGTATCATTTCCCAGCGGCAGTCGGCTGACCAGCTTGGTGGTCCGATCCGCGTGGCCCAGATCTCCGGGCAGGTCGCAGATCTCGGGTTCCTTCCGCTCATTTCTCTGGCGGCCGTACTTTCAGTCAGCATCGGTCTGATCAACCTGGCGCCGGTGCCGATTCTCGACGGTGGACACCTCGTTTACTTCGCTGCAGAAGCCCTGCGTGGCAAACCGCTCAGCGAAAGGGTGCAGGACGTTGGTTTCCGGATCGGTCTGGGACTTGTTCTCATGCTGATGGTGTTCGTCACATGGAAGGATATCATGCGGCTCGTGGGAACCAATTCATGACACCCGTGACATTGACGCAACGTCTTCAGACTAAATCGCTTTCCGCCCGGAAGGGCGGTTGCGTTATCGGTAAAAACCTATAAAACACTCGTCGGTTCCGAGAATCTGCTGGGGTGAGTGCGGATTCTCGGGAGGGGTATTAAAAACAAAGGCATAGCGCAATAATGCAGCGATTGCAGAGACTTACACGGGCCGTACTGTTGGCGGTTGCCGTATTTTCGATCGGGACGGTTTTGCCGAAAGCTTTCGGGCCGGTGTCCCTGGTTTCACAGGCACAGGCAGCGGTGGCCAGAAGCATTGACGTGCGTGGCAATACCCGTGTCGAGGATGAAACCGTTGTCAGTTACATGACCATCGTTCCCGGACGCTCCTACAGCGCGTTCGATGTCGACGAGTCACTGAAGGCGCTCTACGCAACCGGCCTTTTTGCAACGGTCGACATCACCCCGCGTGGCAGCGTTGTCGTTGTGACGGTTACCGAGAACCCGATCATCAACAGGGTCTCTTTCGAAGGTAACCGGAAGATCAAGGACAGCGCGCTGGAAACCGCCGTACGGTCTCAGCCGCGCTCGATGCTGTCCCGTGCCAAGGTTCAGGCTGACGTCCAGAATATTCTTGAAGCTTATCGTCGCTCCGGTCGCTATGGCGCGTCCGTCGAGCCGCAGATCATCGATCGTGGTCAGAACCGTGTCGATCTCGTTTTCGAGATCAACGAAGGTGCGAAGACCGGCGTCGAGCGGATCAGCTTCATCGGCAACTCCGCATTCAGCGACGGCCGCCTGCGCGATGTCATCCGTACACGCGAAAGCGGCCTTCTGAGCTGGCTGCGCAGCACCGACACCTACGATCCGGACCGTTTGGCTGCGGACGAGGAGTTGCTGCGTCAGTACTACAACAAGAAGGGCTATGCGGACTTCCGTATCGTCTCTACCAGCGCAGACCTCGATCGCGAGCAGAACATCTTCTACGTGACCTTCACGGTGGAAGAGGGCGAGAAGTACGAGATTGGCGATGTCGAGATCGTTTCCACGATTGCCGACGTTGATCCGGAAGATCTTCGCCGCCTGATCCGTACCAAGAGTGGTCAGACCTTCAACTCGCTGCGCGTCGAGCAGTCTGTCGAAGACATCACGCTTCGCGTGTCGGAAGAAGGTTATGCCTTTGCTCGTGTCCGTCCGCGTGGTGCTCGTGACTACGACAACAACACGATCTCCCTGATCTACTACATCGAAGAAGGTCCTCGCGCCTACATCGAGCGGATCAACGTGATCGGCAACGACCGTACCCGTGAGTATGTCATTCGCCGCGAGTTCGACATTGCTGAAGGCGATGCGTTCAACCGTGCGCTTGTCGACAAGGCGGAACGGCGTCTGCGCAATCTCGGTTTCTTTGAGAAGGTTTCCATCACGACGCAGCAGGGCAGTGCACCTGATCGCGTGGTCGTGAACGTTCGCGTCGAAGAAAAGCCGACTGGTGAAATCTCCTTCGGTGTCGGTTATTCGACGGTTGACGGTGTCATTGGTGACATTTCGCTGACCGAGAAGAACTTCCTGGGCCGTGGCCAGTTCGTGAAGCTCGCTGTTGGCGGCGGTACGGACACCCAGTCCTACGAGTTCCGTTTCGTTGAACCGTTCTTCATGGGACGCCGTGTTGCCCTTGATCTGGACCTCTATCGCAAGGTGGATGATGCCAACGACTACCGTTCCTTCGATCAGAAGAAGACCGGTGGCGGGTTCGGTTTCACTCTGCCGCTTCGGGAAGATGAGCTGACTGTCCGTCTGTTCTACAACATCTTCCAGGAGAAGAACTCCGATCCGGACAACAACTCGACCAACATCAACAACTGTGACACCGCAAGCCTGTCCCTGGCGGTCTGTGACTCCCTCGGCACCTACCTGACGTCTCTGGTTGGCTACGAGCTGCGTTACAACACGCTCGACCGGATCCTGGATCCCTCCGACGGTATCTATGCTTCCTTCGGTCAGGAAATTGCTGGTCTGGGTGGCGACAGCTTCTACATCAAGACCGAAGCTCAGGCTCGCGCCTACAAGGAAATTCTGGCTGACTACGGTCTGATCGGTAGCCTGTCGGTGCGTGGTGGTAACATCATGGCCCTTGGTGATGAGCGTCTGCGTGTGTCCGAACAGTTCATGCTTGGCGGCACTCTCGTTCGTGGCTTTGAGAACCAGGGTATCGGCCCGCGTGACGCAACGACCGAAGACGCTATCGGTGGTCGGTTCTACTTCGCGGCAACTGCCGAAACCCGGTTCCCGTTCCCGGTCATCCCGAAGGAATTCGGCCTGAGTGGTGCAGTGTTTGCCGATGCCGGTTCGCTGTGGGATGCAGACAGCAGCCTGGTGAACCTGGTGGAAACCAACGGTGGCCAGATCGACTCGAACGACTTCAACGTTCGTGCGTCGGTTGGTGCAGGTATCCGCTGGAACTCTCCGTTCGGACCTCTGCGGGCAGACTTTGCTTACCCGATCGTCAAAGATGACTCCGACAAAACGCAGATTTTCCGGTTGAGCGGCGGTACGCGCTTCTAAACTGCGGTCACATAGGATAAAAAACGGCCGCCGACACGTTCGGCGGCCGTTTTTGTTGGCTGGCAAGAAGGATAACATCATGTCCGAGCCAAAATTTTTTGAATCTCCGGCTCCGGTCTCTCTTTCAGACATCGCAACGTGGGCGGAAGCTGAGATCGCTCGCGGCGAACCTACCCTGGAAATAACAGGTGTAGCGCCATTGGAAGATGCCACGCCCGGCGCTCTGGTGTTCTTCGACAACACCGCTTACCTGAAACAACTGGACGGGACCACGGCAGCTGCATGCCTGGTCAACCGGAAACACAAGGACAAGGTGCCGGAGGGCGTTGCTGTTCTTGTATGTTCAGATGCCTATCGCTCCTGGGCGAAGGTTCTCGCCAAACTTTATCCTGCAGCCATGGTGCCGGTAGAACCTGGCGCCGCAGTCATTTCAGAACGGGCTGTAATCGATCCGGCTGCGTCACTGGAAGACAATGTCACGGTCGAACCTGGTGTCGTGATCGGTGCGGGGGCAGAGATTGGTGCAGGCACTGTGATCCGGGCCAACGCTGTCATCGGACAGGGCGTCAAGATTGGCCGGGACTGTGTGATCGGTTCGAATTGCACGGTTCAGCACACCGTGCTTGGCAACCGCGTCTATATGCATCCTGGTGTTTGCTGCGGTCAGGATGGCTTTGGCTATGCGATGGGGCCGATGGGTCATCTCAAGGTGCCCCAGGTTGGCCGCGTGATCATTCAGGACGACGTTGAAATCGGCGCCAACACCACCATCGATCGTGGCGCAAACCGGGATACCATCATCGGCGAAGGCACGAAGATCGATAACCAGGTTCAGATTGGCCACAATGTCGTGGTCGGACGTCACTGCGTGATCGTTTCTCAGGTCGGTCTTTCCGGAAGCTGCACGCTCGAGGATTTCGTCGCCATTGGCGGGCAAACCGGCGTGCGTGGTCATGTAACGATCGGCATGGGGTCGCAGGTGGCCGCGGTGAGCGTAGTCAACGATGATTTGCCTGCCGGGGGACGCTACGGCGGCACGCCCGCAAAGCCGGTCAAACAGTGGTTTCGTGAAGTCGCTGCCGTCAGAAAGCTTGCAGAGCGTGGCGGCGGATCGTAAACGGAATACAAACAGGACTTTGCGGCGGTAATTCGCCAAGGGGTATTATATGGAAGACGCAGAAAACAAAACACTTGCCAGCGCAGACATCATGCGGATCATGAAGCTGCTGCCGCACAGGTATCCTTTTCTTCTGATCGACAAGATCATCGAGATGGATGGGGACAACAGCTGCATCGGCATCAAGAACGTCACCATCAACGAACCGCACTTCACCGGACATTTTCCGGAGCGGCCCGTTTTCCCGGGTGTTCTTCTGATCGAAGCCATGGCACAGACAGCCGGGGCCCTTTGCGTTCATGCCCGTGGTGACGATGCGCCGCCGCAGCTTGTCTATTTCATGACCATCGACAAGGCGAAGTTCCGCCGGCCTGTTGAGCCTGGTGATCAGGTTCATTTCCACGTCAAGAAGATCAAGCAACGCTCCAACATCTGGAAGTTCGACGCCGTTGCCAAGGTAGATGGCAACAAGGTCGCAGAAGCTGAAGTCAGCGCCATGCTGGTAGATGCGTGAGGAAATATGACTGACATACATCCAACGGCCATAGTCGAAGACGGGGCCGTAATCGGCGAGGGCGTTCGAATCGGGCCTTATTCTACAGTTGGCCCGAACGTGAAACTTGCTGACGGAGTTATCCTGGAGTCGCATGTCGTCGTCACGGGCCACACGAGTGTGGGTGCCAAAACGCATATCTTTCCCTTCGCCAGCATTGGTCACAAGCCACAAGATCTCAAGTTCGCGGGTGAAGTGAGCTTTCTGGAAATCGGCGCCAACAATCAGATCCGTGAACATGTCACCATGAGCCCCGGTACGGAAGGTGGCGGTGGCTATACCAGGGTCGGTGACAATTGCCTGTTCATGATGAGCTCGCATGTCGGCCACGATTGTCAGGTCGGCAATCACGCAATTCTGGCGAACAACGCCACGCTTGCAGGTCACGTCGAGCTTGACGACTTCGTCATTCTGGGCGGCTTGAGTGCGGTCCGGCAATGGTCTCGCGTTGGAACCGGTGCGATCGTCGGCGGAATGACCGGGGTCGAATTCGACGTCATTCCCTATGGTTCAGTGATTGGTGACCGCGCACGTCTTGCCGGTCTCAATCTGGTTGGTCTCAAGCGCAAGGGCTTGCCTCGGGAGCAGATCCACGCTTTGCGGGCAGCTTATCGCGCGCTGTTTGAGAGCTCCGAAGGAACCTTGCGCAGCCGGGCGGAAGCTGTTGCTGCAGAAGGTGCCGATCAGCCCCTGGTCAAGACGGTTACCGACTTCATCCTTGAAAAGGTAGACCGCCGGTTCTGCACACCGCGCAGCGAAGACTGACGGATGAACGGGGCAGATACGGGACTGAAGCCACGCCTTGCCCTGATCGCAGGCAATGGCAGTCTGCCCTGTCAGATCGCTGAAGCGCTCGACAGCGCCGGACGTGAATTCAGGATTATCGCCATCAAGGGCGAGGCTGATGAACGCACGCGGGCGCAGGCCGATACCGAACTCGGCTGGGGTGAAATCGGCCGGCTTTACAAATTTCTGAAAAAGACCGGGTGTCGGGACGTGCTTCTGATCGGAGGTGTCTCCAGGCGCCCTGATTTCACGTCCATACTTGGCGATTTGGGTACCTTGAAGCGATTGCCGACGATTATCCGGGCACTGGCCGGCGGTGATGACAGTCTGTTGACCAAGGTGATCCGGCTGTTTGAAGTTGAGGGGTATCGCGTTGTGGGGATCAAGGATGTGGCGCCGCAACTGCTTGCCTCAAGTGGTGTGCTTGGCAAAGTTCAGCCGAACCAGGGAGACTGGCGGGACGCTGAGCTGGCCTTGCGGGCGACGGAAAAGCTCGGTGAACTCGATATCGGTCAGGCGGCGATTGCTGTTGGTGGGCGGGTCGTTGCGCTTGAGGGGGCAGAAGGGACCGACGCCATGCTTCAGCGCTGCGCGGAGCTCAAGCGCATTGGCAGGATCCGTTCCAAAGGCCGCGCGGGTGTCTTGGTAAAGACAGCAAAGCCGAACCAGGATTTGCGGGTGGATCTTCCAACCGTCGGCCCCATGACTATTGACCTCGCAGCTGCAGCAGGCCTTGCCGGCATTGCAGTTGAGGCGAGTGGCGCACTGATCGCGGAAAAGGAAGAGACGCTCAAGAAGGCGGATAACGCCGGCCTTTTTGTCATCGGTATAGAGCACGGCACCAGGTTCGGGGTCACCTCAAAGGGACAATCGGACGAGCGTTCGTGATGACAGGAAAAATGCCCACGATTTGCCTGGTTGCAGGCGAAGAATCTGGTGACCAGCTCGGGTCGGAATTGATGAAGGCGCTCAACGAACGTTTGGGCGTAGGTGTTCGTTACTGCGGTGTCGGCGGCGAACGGATGATGTCTCTGGGCCTCAAAAGCTTCTTTGACATGTCTGATGTTTCCGTCATGGGATTGACGGCAGTACTCGCCAGATTGCCGTTGATCATCAAGCGGGTCTACCAGACCGTGGATGCCGTGGTTGCGGCCAATCCGGATATTCTGGTTATCGTCGACAGTCCGGACTTTACGCATAACGTTGCCAAGCGCGTGCGCAAGCGCGCGCCGCACATACCCATCGTTGGTTATGTTTCACCTTCTGTCTGGGCTTGGCGTCCAGGCCGGGCCCGCAAGATGAGCGTCTACGTCGACGACCTTCTGGCCTTGTTGCCGTTTGAACCTGATGTGCACCGCAAGCTCGGTGGCCCGCGCACCCATTACGTCGGCCATCCCTTGAGTGAAATCGCATCCGAACTGCGCCCCTCGGTTGGCGAAAGAGCGCCTGTAGAGGCAAACGAGAAGATCCTGCTTGTGCTGCCGGGGAGCCGGCGAAGCGAAATTGACAGGTTGCTAGGCGACTTCGCTAAGACTGTTGCGATCGTCAAAGAAAAGTTGCCCGGGCTCAAGGTTATTCTGCCGGCAGTCGCGCACCTTGAAGACAAGATCCGGCAGGATACGGCCCATTGGCCTGTTCCGGTCGAGATTGTGACCGGCCTGGACGCCAAGCGGGCGGCCTTCCGAAAGGCGCACGCAGCCTTGGCCGCGTCCGGCACTGTTTCACTTGAGTTAGCTCTGTCAGGCGTTCCGATGGTCGTTGCCTACAAGGTCGACTGGTTTTTCAGACGGATGAAGGAACTCAACCGGGTCTTCAAATTCTCGAGCGTTGATTCTTTTGTCCTGCCAAACATCATCCTGGGAACAAAAGCCATCCCGGAGTTCCTTGATGAGGAAGTGCAGCCAAAGGTGCTGGCGAACCATCTCGTTGAGCTTCTGAACAGCGGTCCTGAACGCCAGAAACAGATCGAGCATCTGCAAAAGCTTGATGATGTCATGCGCTTGCCGGATGGGCATAGCCAGCGCGGGGCTGCGGCCGATGTCGTGCTTGCTGCTATGAAGACAGAATCCTGACGATGTCGTCGCCTCGCTCAAAAGCGGCAGGGAACAGTTTCACCACGTCTTCATAACCGGGCAGCCGTTGATAGGCGAGTGCGGGTATTCCACTGTCATTCATCGTGCGGACGATTTCGCTGCAATCGCTGCGTCCAGTGCGTAACAGAAGAAAGTCACAACTGCCAGAAACCGGATGGCATCGGGTCTCCTGCGCGATCCTGCGTCCAGTGTCGTCGCGCATGCCTGCGAGACGGGCTGCCATGCGCCGGAGCTCATCGTATTTGCCGAACAAGCGTATCGCCATGGCGGCTTGAATGGCACTTATCATACTGCTCACACGCGACTGCAGGAACTCCACGGCAGTTGTCTCGCAACAAAGCATGTAGCCAAGTCCTATCCCCGCGAGACCGCTCTTTGAGGTGCCGCGCAAAAGAACCAGGTTGGGATGCTTCTTCAAAAAGGCGAGGCGGTGTTCTGGGGCTTTTGAGAAAAGCACGTAAGCCTCGTCCAGGAGCACCAGTCCTTCTCTGGCACTCACCAGGCTCTCCAGTTCACAGGGTGAAAGATCCTGCGTGGTCGGATTGTTTGGGGCACTTAGCAGGACAGTGTGATGCGAAGGAGATTTCCTGATCAGCTCGTCCAGTGTCGGGAACTTCTCCTGTGCGATACCGAGTTTCATCAAGGTCTTGTCGAACAAGAAGAAATCCCTGTTCAAGGTCGACACTGGATGGTTCTCGGATCGGGTGATCAGAACCTGCTCCAGGAGCTGGATAATACTGTGGCCGAAGACAGCCGAGACACCATCCGAAAGTCCCAAAGCAGTGCGCGCTGCTCTCTCGGCTTTTTCCTGAAGGTCCGTTTCAATCCCGGCCAGTACGTCCGCGCTGGCAGCTTCGCCAATGTTGGCAGTTATTGCATGAATGTCAGCTTCGAAGGTTTTGGGCCACCTGAAAAGGTCCTGGCGCTCCTTCAGAAGATGATCCAGCCTGAAGGGAGCAGCAGTTCTCGGGTGTTTGAGACGGTTACTGACTGGGCAAAACTGGTTCATGGTGCAGATATTGTCCGAAGACCGCTTCGCAGTCCTTGAAGTATTTTCGCGTGAAGAGGATGTGGGTGTGCCAGAAGATATCGACGACGTGGGTTGGCTGCAGGTGCACACTCGTGTCGGCGCCACATTGCATCTGGTCTCTGGCAGATTTGAGGAACGACCTGTAGGCCTCTTCAACCTTGCGGGCCGAGGAGACAGGCCAGTTGTATCCGCCGGCGGTATCCGAGGCAGTCAACTTGGTGATGATGCATTCCAGATCAAGCTCATCGACAGTATCGAAGGGCAAGGCAAATTCAGCTGACGGCATCGCATTCCCTTTCTCCTTGATGACCGATTCCCGGGGCGAACGAAGGCTCACCTTTTCGCCCGGGAAACGGTTAAATGTTGGAAGGGTTACTTCTTTTCTGACGTTTTACGGTCGGCCGTTTCGACCTCGGCAGAGGGATCAATGTGTACAACGCAATGACCGCCGTAGCAGAGAGCCTTGCTGTCGGCCTGGTTGATGTCGTGCGGAAAACGATTTGCTTTCTGGTAGAGTTTCAAGAGATTTTTCATGTGATTTTCTCCCAATTCAATGAATGCGGAAACAAGAAGGAAATTATAGAAGTTGCGGCTTCGCCGGTTCAGGACGCTGACATATCAACGTGGCCGCGGCAGGTGCCATCCGAGAAAGTTCCACGGAACACCGGTTCGCCGACCAGACCTGTCGCCCACAGCTCAGCTGAAACAGGGTCCGTTTCACCATCAAAGGACATCAGGTAGGTATTGTGAAACGAAACGACCCCCATGTTCTGAGAAACATCGTTGCTGACTACTTTGAAGGAGTGTCCGTTGTCCGTCACACGGTGCTCAGCGCCTTTGTCAGATGCGCTTGGTTTTGTAACCGGATCCATACCTTTTGGTGCACACCGACATGTCACCGTCAGCATCGACAGTTGTTATCTTGTCAAAGGAAAGACTTACGTCGGCTGCGATTGCTGGCAACCCGAAGAGGCTAATTGTTGCCGCAACTGTAAGTGATTTAATACTACGAGCATTCATCAACTTCTCCCTTCATTTTAAAGAAACGAAATGACTAGAGGAGCGTATCAGCAAATTTTTTAAGTGCTAACCGAATAAGGTTGATGAATTTATACAAACTAACTTTAGGTGAATTTCTGCTTAATCGATGGTATTTTTACGAATATTGATTGGAATATTGTGAATATTCTTGTCTTCTTCAAGTGGTTGTTTTTACGCGAGAAAAGCTCAGCTTTCGCTGAAATGGTAACTCTGTCGCGACGACATTTTCATGCTGAAAATTAAGACATGAAGCAGTCGCGCCCCTGTTTGGGGCACGCTTTTGGAGGTTCCGATGAACAGGTGCAGGCCAGACAAACAAAAACCGGGTGCAGTTCGCCCCCGGTTTTTCCAAGTCTCGTGGGATCAGGTTGCTTCGTTCAGGCGTTGGCTACGTTGTCCAGGAAATGCCCGACTTCATTCTTCAGAATATCGGTTTTCTGCGACAATTCGCTTGAAGCGCCGAGAACCAGATTGGCGTTCTGACTGGTCTGGGCGACTGCCTGCGATAGATCCGACATGTTGGTCTTGACGGAACCTGTGCCCTCGGCAGCCCGCTGAACGTTGACCGAGATTTCGCTCGTTGCAGCACCTTGCTGTTCGACTGCCGCTGCAATGGTTGAGGTGTATTCGTTGACCTCTTCCATAGTCTGTGTGATCGCCTCAATTGCGACAACGGCGTCCTTGGTTGCGTTCTGGATTTCGGAGATCTGCGAGCTGATTTCCTCGGTGGCCTTGGACGTCTGGGTTGCCAGTTCCTTCACTTCGGCGGCAACGACTGCAAAACCTTTGCCAGCCTCGCCGGCGCGTGCGGCTTCGATCGTTGCATTGAGGGCCAGGAGATTGGTCTGCTCTGCAATCGCCTGGATCAGGTTGACGACTTCGCCGATCTTGGTGGCTGCTGTCGAAAGGCTTTGAACCTTTTCGTTGGTGACCTGTGTGCCTTCGGTTGCCCGATCGACAACCTGCGTGGTCTGGTTCACCTGACGGGAGATTTCCTGAATAGAAGCGGCAAGCTCCTCTGCGGCGCTTGCAACCGTCTGAACGTTCTGTGTCGCTTCGTCGGTTACACCATAGGTGCTATCGGCAAGGCTGGAGTTCTGGCTGGCGATAGCGCTGAGATCCTGAGCGGTGCCATCAAGTGTCTGTGCCGTTTCTGCAACGGAGCCCAGGACTTCTGTCGCTTTCTCACGGAAACCGGAAATCAGCGCCTCAATGCGGGCTTGCCGCTCTGCACGCAGGTGCTGGTCTTGCTCTGTTTCCGACTGCAGGCGCAGTCGCTCAACAGCGTTGTCGCGGAAGACCTGCATGGTTCGGCTCATGTCGCCAATCTCGTCACCGCGCCCGATACCGTCGATCTCGACATCCGTGTCACCTTCCGCCAGGCGGGACATGGTTTCGGTGGTCCGGCGGAGAGGGCGTGTTACCGCGAAATTGAGTGCGATAGCCATCCCAACGCCCGCCAGGATGGCTGTCAGAAGGGCGAGGCTGATAACGCCAAGTGCGCTGGTGCTGGAGGCTTGTGCAGCAGCGCTCTGATTGGTGGAGATGGTGGTGATTTGCGTCTGCACTGTCTGAGACAGTTCCGTCATGGTGTCGATCTGTTCGGCGAGCTGGAGCTGGTTTGAAGCCAGTTCGGAAAAACTCGCAGCGAAGCTGTCGATAGAGCTCTTCACAGCCGGGACGATGTCGGAGATCGCCGGGAAGTCCTTGGCGCTCGATTCGAGCCGGGACGCCAGTTTGTCGAGGCCCTCGATACCAGTCGTCACGGTCTGCTGGGACGTATCGCTCGGCGACAGCATGAAGTAGAACGCGGCGGCCTTTACTGCGTTTGCGTCTGCCTCGATCTGCATAACCGTGTCCGCGACACTGTCGACGACATAGAAACGCTGGTTGATCTGGTCAGCCTGTGCATAGACACTGTCGATGGCCACATTTGCCTGTGAACGGATTTCCTTCACATCGGAAACAAGCTGCTCGAACCCCGCCTTTGCGGCATCAGTCAGGTCGAAGATCGCGATGTAGTCCTTCGTCTCGGTCAGTTTGCCGAGTGTCTGCTCCAGTTCGGCCGTTTTGGCAGCAAGCTGCTGGAACTTGCCCGGGTCGACGCCGTCAAAACTGTTTGCGGCCATCTGCTTGGCAGAAGGAACAAGCAGGGCAACCCGATCCTTGATATCCGAAAGCTGCTTGGCGTTGTTGGCTGCAGCGTTGAAAAGATTTTGAAGAGTAAGCGCCTCTTCCTGGAAACCGGCAGCAGCCTGGCCGACCTTGTTGGCGAGCACCAGCGTCTTGCGTGCGTTTGTTTCGTCCTGGCTGACGCCGTCTCGCGCCATCAGGGCCTTGCCGAGGATCTCCGAAGAGATCTTCTCAAGATTTTGCACAGCGCCATCAAGTTGCTGTTGCTTTGAGGTCTGTGTCTGCGTCAGGCCGACGACCTCTTCGAAAGCCTCACGGAATTGCTTTACAGCATTAGCTGCTTCAGCGACTGGAACCTGAGCTTCGGGATCAGCCTTAAGCTGGTTCTGGAGCGTTTCAAGTTCGGCACTCAACACACCGATGTCGGAGATTGTTGCCTCAGCTGTCTGAAGGTCCTGTGAGGACAGGAAGCTTTCCTTCTTGCTTGCCAGGTTTTGCAACTGTGCAATGGCGGAAGTTGACTGTTTGGCAACCTCCATGCGCTCCGAGAGGGTCAAGACGCTGTATGCGCCAACACCACCTACAATGCCCGTAAGGGCAACAACGGCAGCAAAACTACCGCCGACTTTTACCCCAAACTTCAAGTCAGAAGCGAACTTTAGGAAACTCATGTTAACCCCTCGAAACCCCAGCGTGTTCAATGCGCGCTATTTGTTTGAAAGGGTAAGCAAAGATTCCTTATTATTCGTGAAAATTCTCTATTACGGGAATTTATGGTGTAATTATAACGATTAATTCTTTATATCATATGTAACTTTGGGGAGTTTGAACAATATCGTTTCGAGTTTTAAATGCGTGTTTTTTATTTTTTTGTTTCATTTTATTTTTCGAAAAATATTCGATATTTTCTATTCTCAAGAATAATGACAGGTGAATGCTTTTTTTCTTGCCTCGAATGAGAAGGAAAAATATTTCTTGGATTTGTTTTGTTTCCGCTGGGTAACAAAATAAAGAAGACGCCCGGCAATAAAGCCGAGCGTCTTCCGTTTTGATATGCATTCAGTTGAAATGCTGCTGCAAATTCCAGGCGTTTGTCTGTGTGCGGCCTTAGCGGCGCTGGTCGATCGGCGTGTAGTCGCGCAGTTTCTCACCAGTGTAGAGCTGACGCGGACGGCCGATGCGCTGGGACGGATCTTCCACCATTTCCTTCCACTGGGCGATCCAGCCGACGGTACGGGCCAGAGCGAACAGAACGGTAAACATCGTGGTCGGGAAGCCAAGCGCGCGCAGCGTGATGCCGGAATAGAAGTCGATATTCGGGTACAGCTTCTTCTCGACGAAATATTCGTCGTTGAGCGCGATTTTTTCGAGCTCCATGGCAACGTCCAGCAGCGGATCGTCCTTGATGCCAAGCTCGCCGAGAACTTCGTGCGTGGTCTTCTGCATGATGCGCGCACGCGGGTCGTAGTTCTTGTAGACGCGGTGACCAAAGCCCATCAGACGGAATGGGTCGTTCTTGTCCTTGGCACGAGCGACATATTCCGGAATGCGGTCCACGGAGCCGATTTCCGACAGCATGTTGAGCGCTGCTTCATTGGCGCCGCCATGTGCCGGCCCCCAGAGGCAAGCGATACCGGCTGCGATACAGGCAAACGGATTTGCACCGGAAGAACCTGCCAGACGAACCGTGGAGGTCGATGCATTCTGCTCATGGTCGGCGTGAAGAATGAAGATGCGATCCATGGCGCGGGCCAGAACCGGGTTCACCTTGTATTCCTCGCAAGGGACCGCAAAGCACATATGCAGGAAGTTTGCCGCATAGCTCAGGTCGTTGCGCGGATAAACGAATGGCTGACCAACGTGGTACTTGTAAGCCATTGCAGCGATGGTCGGCATCTTCGCGATCATGCGCAGGGAGGCAACCATGCGCTGGTGCGGATCGGTGATGTCGGTCGAGTCGTGATAGAAGGCGGACAGCGCCCCAACCGTTCCGACCATGACTGCCATCGGGTGGGCGTCGCGACGGAAACCGGAGAAGAAACGGTTCATCTGTTCGTGGATCATCGTGTGGTAGGTCACACGATTGACGAAGTCGTCCTTCTGGGTCTTCGTCGGCAGTTCGCCGTAGAGCAGAAGATAGCAGGACTCCAGGAAGTCGCCGTGGTCGGCAAGCTGCTCGATCGGGTACCCGCGGTAGAGCAGGGTGCCTTCGTCACCATCAATATAGGTGATCTTGGACTCGCAGGAGGCGGTGGAGGTGAAGCCCGGGTCGTAGGTGAACATGCCGGTGTCCTTGTACAAGGACGAGATGTTCACAACCGACGGTCCGATGGATCCGTCAAGAACGTCGAATGCGTGGTCGTTACCACCGACATTGAGCTTGGCGTTGTTGTCGGCCATTCAGAAACCCCTTTACGTTAAACGGATGTGCTGTCCTGGTTTGACCCTTCAGGCGATGGGTCCCGTTTCCGGTTGCCGGACCAGCACTGGAGACTTTTTCGCGTCTTGCGTAGCCCATTTACTGCACTGCCGCAAGCTGGCCGATATAACGCTTTGGTCAAAGACGGATTTCGCCAACCAGAGCGACTGCCGGAAGCTTGGCTTTTGCCTAAAAATGCATCCGGCAGTGCTTTGTCTCAGGCTGCCTGATCCTGAATTCTGGCAAGGGATTCTTCCCGGCCAAGAGCGATCAGGACGTCATAAATGCCGGGTGACGTGCCTCGGCCCGTCAGCGCGGCCCGTAGCGGCTGAGCCACCTTGCCCAGTTTCAATTCCTTGTCTTCCGCGTAGGCCTTTACAGCAGTTTCCAGCGGGTCCGCGCTCCAGTCAGAAGCGCTGGAAAGAACTTCGTGAAGATCCTTCAGGATCGCCCGGGCGTCGTCGTCCAGGATCTTCTGGGCCTTTTCGTCGGTGTCGAGCGGGCGCTGACGCCACAGATAGGAGGCGCTTTCCGTCAGTTCGACCAGGGTCTTGGCCCGTTCCTTCAGTCCGGGAAGTGCTGCAAGTGCGGTGTTCTCGTTGTCACCATCGGCAAGCCAGGCGAGAATCCGGTCGCCGCCTTCGGCGTGTGCGAGATAGACCTTCCAATGGCTCAGCAATTCGCCGTCATCGGTCGCGCGCATGTAATGACCGTTGAGGTTCTCAAGTTTCTTGAAATCGAAACGCGCAGCCGACTGGCCGACGGCGTCGAAACCGAACCACTTGATCATGTCTTCGAGCGAAATGATTTCCTCGTCACCATGGCTCCAGCCGAGACGTGCCAGATAATTCCGCATGGCCTGCGGCAGATAGCCCATCTCGCGATAGGCTTCGGCGCCGGTCGCACCGTGACGTTTGGAAAGTTTTGCGCCGTCCGGCCCGTGAATGAGCGGAATATGCGCCATTGCCGGCACATCCCATCCCAGAGCCTTGAAGATGAGCGTCTGGCGAGCTGCATTCGTCAAGTGATCGACGCCGCGGATGACGTGCGTGATGCCCATGTCGTGATCGTCCACCACAACAGCGTGCATATAAGTCGGCGTCCCGTCGGAGCGCATCAGTACGAAGTCATCAAGGTCCTTGTTCGGGATCACGACGCGACCCTGTACGAGATCGTCGACCACCGTCTCGCCTTCCTGAGGGGCCTTGATGCGGATGACTGGGTCAACGCCGGCCGGGGCTTCGGAGGCGTCTCGCTCGCGCCATGTCCCGTCATAGCGAGGCGGCTTGCCCTCGGCGCGGGCTTTCTCGCGCATGGCGTCGAGCTCTTCCGGGGTGCTGTAGCAGCGATAGGCGGTGCCGTTGGCCAGCATTTCCTCGACCACTTCCTTGTGGCGCTCAACACGGGAAAACTGGGAGATCGGGTCTCCGTCCCAGTCGAGCCCTAGCCAGGACAGGCCGTCAATCAATGCGTCCACCGCTTCCTGCGTGGAGCGAGCCCGGTCCGTATCTTCGATCCGCAGCAGCATCTTGCCGCCGTGATGACGCGCGAAGAGCCAGTTGAAGAGCGCGGTGCGGGCGCCGCCGATATGCAGGAACCCGGTCGGGGACGGGGCGAAGCGCGTGACGATGTTCTGTGCCATGGTGCTTTATGAAAGTCTCTGTCAGTATGACGGCGCGGAGCGCGCCGAATTGGTGGCGCGGTCTTAGCACAGGCTTTGGCGAGGCTAAATAGGGGCTCCGGCCATTTCTTGGACCAAAATGAGGAGCTGAAGTGACGTCACGGTCCGGTCCGCTCGATATTTCTGCCGGCCGGTCGCAAACGGCAACCCTTGATGTTGAGCGCGAGGATTTATCACCTGCCGTGCTCACGCCTGAAGTGCGTGAGAAACGGCGTTCAAGGCTAGCGGGTGCTGGTCACACTTATTTTGCTCACAATGCGTCAGCAGATCGTCTTTGGGATTCGCAAGGGCTGTTGTGGTGTGCCTTCGCGTTTGCTGCGGGAATTGGTGTTTACGTTTGGTTGCCTGAAGAACCTTCCTGGGTTCTGTTGGGAGTTCTGGTCGTGCTGGTAAGCGCGGTACTCTGGCGTGTGAAGCTGCGCGGCACGGTGGCGGTTTCCGTCGTTCTCTTCCTGGCATTCTTTGCCGGACTGGCAGCTTCCAGTCTTCGCACGGCATATGTTTCGGCGCCGCGCCTTGCCGAACAGATGAACGCAGATCTTGCTGGCTACATAGAAGAGATTGACAGCGCGGCAGCCGGTCACCGGATCGTGCTGGCCGTATCCTCGGTCAATGGGCGTCCTGTCGAGGAGGGCGAGTTTCCCGCCAAGGTGCGCTTGCGCGTTCCGGCAGGAAGCGACATTGAAGTGGGGCGCACCGTGAGCGTCAGTGCGCGGTTGTTTCCCCCTGCAGGTCCCGTCTTTCCAGGAGGATACGATTATTCCTTCCGGGCCTTCTTTCAGCAGATAGGTGCGACGGGTTTCAGTTTCGGGTCTCCCGAGGTCATCGAGACTGAGGAGGCTGGAAATGAATTTCGCCCAGCCGTTGCCGTTGCCAAGCTTCGAATAGACCTTGCGGAGCGTATCAGGGGCAATCTTTCGGAACGGCCGGAAACCGCACTGATCGTTGCTCTTCTGGTTGGAGACCGCAGCGGAATAACCGACGAGCAGGAAGAGATTTTGCGGGCCGCCGGACTGGCTCACATTCTTGCAATTTCCGGACTGCATATGGCGCTCTTTGCCGGCGGCGCCTATGGGGCGGTCTTGCTGCTCTTTTCCTTGGTGCCGATCCTGACGCTCAGGTGGCCGGTGCACAAATGGGCCGCGCTTTCAGCCCTTGGTGCTGCAGTTGTCTATCTGCTTCTGTCCGGTGGTGCGGTTGCGACGCAGCGCTCGTTCCTGATGATCGCGATTGTCTTTGTCGGAATTCTGGTGGGGCGACGCGGCCTGACCCTGCGAAGCGTAGCGTTGGCTGGCCTCGTACTCTTGCTGATTGCTCCTGAGCGGTTGTTTTTTCCCGGCTTCCAGATGTCCTTCGCTGCCGTGATCTGCCTGGTCGCCGTATATGACCTGTGGCGGCAGCGAGATCGTTCCCTGTCATCTGGTGAAAGACTGTCCGGATGGGGCATGGCGACTTGTCTTTACCTCGGCAAGTGGGTTGCAGGGCTGTTTGTCACCGCATTGGTCGCAGGGCTGGCGACCGGCATTATAGGAGCTCATCACTTCAGCCGCATTGCGCCCTATGGCCTTGTCGGCAACTTGCTGGGAATGCCGGTGTTTTCACTTGTTGTGATGCCGATGGGAGTATTTGCATTCGTTCTGATGCCCTTCGGCCTTGCGGCTCTCCCTCTGGCTGTCATGTCTTTCGGAGTTTCACTTCTGTTGAAGGTTGCTTCCTTTACCGCAGCCCTTGATGCCGGCGGCGGAACTTCCGGAAGGCTCGACGGGGCTGCTGCATTGCTGTTGCTATCATCATTATTTGCCGGATTGTTGGTGCCTGGCAGAAAGCGTGTGCTCGCAGGAGTGCCTCTCGTCGCAGGAATATTGATTGTTCTCACCAGCCGGCCTCCGGATATCCAGATTGCTGCAAGCGGCTCTCGAATTGCTGCCCGCGATGAAACGGGAATTTTGCGCTACGCAGCAAGGGGAAGATCGTTTGCAAGTGATCTCTGGCTGCAGTCGGAAGGAGTGAGGAATGATGCGATCTTGTCGCGCAAGATGAAATCGCCTCAAAGAAATTGCGATGAGGACGGTTGTGTCATCAGGGCCTACGTCAATTCAGAGGACGCAGAACGGTTGGATGGCAGGCAATCGTTTCTTGCAATCGCGCAGCCAAAGACATTTGAAGCGTTTCAGCTGGATTGCCGATATGCCGATTTGGTCGTGACCGATCTTGTCGCTCCGGAGAGCTGCGGTGCAGCCCTCGTTCTGGATCACGGTACGCGCACCGAACGTGGTGCCGTCTCCATCTGGCTATCGCCCGGTGATTTCAGCGAGGCCGCGAATGCTACGAGCGGTGCCAGTGGACCGGGCCATCCGCCAAACGAAAATCTGAAAATCGGGAAACTGAAGTTTGCCATCCCTGACCCACCGCGCCCCTGGCATCAGCAGGGAACGGTAACAAGAGACAGCCTGCGTCTAGCCGAGCGCGCCTCGGTGGCCGAAGCGCGCGCAGAGGAGTGACTGGTCAGTACTGACGAAACAGGGCAACGAGGCGGCCCTGAACACGAACGCGGCCGGGACCGAAGATCCTGGTTTCATATGCCGGGTTGGCTGCTTCAAGAGCGATGGAAGCGCCTTTCTTGCGCAGCCGTTTCAAGGTGGCTTCTTCATCGTCCACGAGTGCAACCACGATGTCGCCACTGTCGGCGCTGTCGGTCCGGCGGATAAGAACGGTATCACCGTCCAGAATGCCCGCCTCAATCATGGAATCACCACGAACCTCCAGCGCGTAGTGTTCCCCGCGACCAAGCAGGTCCTGCGGCACTGTGATGGTATGGCTGTGTGTTTGAATGGCCTCGATGGGCACGCCGGCTGCAATGCGGCCCATGACGGGAATTTCCGTAACACTGGACACTGGCACCGGTGCAGCTTTTTCCGGCTCCGGTTTGCCGAGTGAGCCTTCAATGATTTCAGGTGAGAAGCTGCCTCTTGGTCGTGGAGCGCCCAAGCCGGGTGCGATGGAGTCCGGAAGACGAACAACCTCCATGGCTCTGGCCCGGTTTGGCAGGCGCCGGATGAAGCCACGTTCTTCAAGCGCGGTGATCAGGCGGTGAATGCCGGACTTGGAGCGCAGGTCGAGCGCATCCTTCATTTCGTCGAAAGACGGCGGCACACCGGTTTCTTTCAGTCTTTCGTGAATGAACATGAGCAGTTCGTACTGCTTGCGCGTCAGCATGTAGGCGTCCCCTGACCGAGAAAACATCTGGTACAAATCAAGAACATGGTACCTGTTCTCATTGTGTTCTGCAAGGGTAAATGTTCTCTTACTGTTCTTGGCTTCGAACAAGTTGCCGTATTCAATCCGTCTCCGATATCGGATTTAGGTCGTCCTTCGATCCGGTCATGATCAGCAGTTCACAGGTGATCAAAGTCGGCGCGCCACCAGCGGTGAGAATGCCCCGATGCAGTCCACCTTCGAGATCGACGGCGCGGATTGGGACGCAAAGCTCTTGCTCCGGTTTCGCGCCAGCGTTTGCAGACAGGAGTATCTCGGAGATCAGACCTGTCATCGGCTGGGCATCGCGGAACGCTGCTCCGGCCAGACTGCCCAGTCCATAGACTTCGAAGGAGGGTGCTTTCAGCTCTTTTGCGAGTTCTTGGATGCTGTCCGTCAGGTCGGCAAACGGAGCGAGTGTGGTGATAAGCGCATTGTAGTCGGTTGTCCGTGACTGTTCGTCATCCTGTTGCACACGAAACAGCGTGAATTCGGTTTCCGGATCCAGCGATGCCACGAACGCTGCGCCTTGCAGGCCGTACCCTTTGATAGCCCCCTGATGCGCAACCTTCAGCGTATGCGGCAGTAAGTGGCCAAGGTGCTCGACTTCTTCCTCGTGCCAATAAGCGTGTACATGAGCGAACCATTCACCATCTCGTATCCCGAGAATGGCAACTGCGGACTCCAGCGTTGCGCCTTTCGAAGAGTGCGTGTCGCTGTACCAGGCTGCATGTCGGTCATCGATTGCACAGGCAGGCATTACGAAGTCGAACGCTTCGAGCGTGAGCCCGGAAAGATCGAGAACGGCGGAGCTCAGTCCTTGGTGCGTGGCGAAGCGGCCCAGCGCCTCCAGCAAGGGAGTTTGCTCTGCCAGGGAGATTTCCAATGGTTTCGCCAGACATCTGGCATGTGGGAGCCGATTGATGGCAGAAGGGCCGGGATGACGAATGTCGGACAGAGATCTGGGGGCGGGCCGTCTCACAACAGGCCTTTCTCGGTCAAATGCTCCCGCACCAGTTTCTTGGTGATCTTGCCATAGGCGCTTGTCGGCATTCCGGGAATGAAGAGATAACGTGCAGGCATCTTGTAGCGGGCGATCTTGCCGTTCAGATAGTCGCTGAGTTCCTGAGGGTCGGGTGACTTGTCTGGGGCAGCCACACAAACGGCTAGGCCGACTTCGCCCCATTGCCTGTCCGGAATGCCGAGAATTGCGACCTCGGAAATATCCGGATGTGTAAGCAGCACTTCCTCGACTTCCTTCGGGTAGACGTTGGAGCCACCAGAAATGTACATGTCCGACGCTCGGCCTGTCAGGAAGAGGTAGCGCTGTACATCCATGTGACCGATGTCTCCGGTGCGGAACCAGCCGTTCCGGAAAGACTTCTGGTTGGCGTCTTCGTCTTCCAGATAGCCAGCACAGACTGCCGAACCGATGACGCAAACTTCACCCGTTTCATTGGGGGGTAGATGATTGCCATCCTCGTCCTGGATCGAAACCTCTATACCCGTGCGCTCCGTACCGCATGTGCCGCTGCGTGTCTCAGGTCCATCCTCCAGAAAATGATCCTGTGGCCGTAGCACGGTGATGTTTCCGGTGACCTCGCCAAGTCCGTAGTATTGAACCAGAACGTGCCCCAATTTCTGGAGTGCCAGCTTCTGATCCTCCCTGTACATGGGAGCCCCCGCATAAATGACGTGACGAAGGCTCGAGTGATCGTACTGATCGACAGAAGGGTCTTCCACCAGGCGTTTGACGATTGTGGGAACGGTGAAGAGATTGCTGACCTTGTGTTTTTCGATCAACTCGAATGCAGTCGAAGGATTGAAGCCACCTCCGGGCAGGAGAACATGTGTGGAACCAACTGATAGCTGGGCAATCAGTTGCAACCCTGCACCGTGTGACAATGGAGCTATGACCAGCGACGCATCGCGCTCCGTCGTCCCGGGCAACAGGTCTGCCATGTAGTTGACGCAAACGAATCCGATCTGCCCGTGACTGAGGACAACCGCCTTCGGGCGGCCAGTCGAGCCTGAGGTGAAGAACAGCCAACAGGGATCGTTATAGTCCACTGCCTCGTTCTGCAGGACCTGTCCCTGGTAACGGGAGAGGAGATCCTCATAGCTTGTGCCAAAGTCGCTGGCTCCAATTGTAATGCATCGTGTCAGCTGATCTCTGGCGTTTCGCACTGCATCGGCCTGAGCACCAAAATCAGCGTCACACAGGAAAACCTTCGCCTTCGCTTTTACCGCAGCATAGGCCGTCTCGCCCGGAGCCTGTCTGAAATTGCAGGGAACCCAGATGGCTCCCAGACGAAATGCCGCCAACATGATCTCTATCATCTGATGCGAGTTCTGGGCCTGGACCAGCAAGCCGTCGCCCTTGGAAACGCCGAATTCCGATTGGAGACCTTTGGCAAGTGCGGAGACGCGCGAATCGATTTCTGACCAGCTCAAGGTGACCCCATCCTCGACAACCGCAGGCCCTGAGGGCCACCGGGCAGCGTTCCTGGACAGAAAATGCGCAAGATTGGCCACGCGATTGGAACAGCGCTCCACCATCTAAGTTTGCCTCCCGACTACTGGTTTTTCAGACGTTAGGTTGATGGCAGTCCATTTGACAAGTTGAGATTGGCATTCAGACCGTTCCGCTTTCTAGGTAAATCGTGCAAGTATGCCGCCGATCGGTTTCGACGTTTGCCTGAGGATTTCGAATGAGTGAGATGACGATTATTGATTGGGACGATGCCTACTCAAATGCTGCCTATATTCCAGGCGCTGACGATTTCATCGTGCGCTGGGCACAGGAAGCGGAAACCTTCCGGAAAAGCTGGGTCGAAAAGGATCTGGATGTCGTTTACGGGGAAGGGGATCGTCAGCGGTTCGATGTGTTTCGGCCACAGAGGAAGTCCAAGGGGCTCGTCGTGTTCGTGCACGGTGGCTACTGGCTGAGATTCGATAAAAGTTCCTGGTCGCATTTTTCTAGCGGCTGCCTGGCAAGAGGCTGGACGGTATGCATGCCGTCGTATGATCTGGCTCCTGATGCGCGGATCGCAGATATCACGCGGCAAATCTCTGTCGCGATTACGAAGGCGGCTGCTCGCGTCGGTGGCCCGATCCGTCTTGCCGGGCATTCCGCTGGTGGGCATCTGGTCACACGCATGATTTGCGAAGACAGCCGGTTGCCGAAAGACGTTCTGGATCGAATCGAGCGTGTTGTTTCCATCAGCGGTTTGCACGACCTTCGCCCGCTCAGAAACACGGTGATGAACAAGTCCTTCCAGATGAACGAAGACGATGCCATGGCCGAAAGTGCGGCATTGATGGTGCCCGCCGTCGACTGTCCGGTTGTCGCCTGGGTCGGTGGAGCGGAGCGTCCGGAGTTTCTAAGGCAATCGAAACTCCTTGCGGATGCCTGGCCAATGGCCACCTACAAGGAGGATCCCGGCCGCCATCATTTCGATGTCATAGACGGTTTGAAGGATCCCGATAGTGAACTGACGGAAACCTTGCTGGCCCCTTGAGCCACTCACGAGGAGGCGCATATGCGTACTGAAAGCGACAGCATCGGCGAAATAGACGTGCCGGAGGACAAATACTGGGGGGCACAGACACAGCGCTCCTTGAAGTATTTTTCCATCGGTAGCGACCTGATGCCGATAGAGCTTGTCCACGCTTATGGCGTTTTGAAGAAGGCAGCGGCCCTTGCAAACGAAGAGCTGGGGTTGCTGGATGCAGATCTTGCGCGGTTGATTGTCCAGGCAGCCGACGAAGTTATTGATGGAAAACTTGACGACCATTTTCCGTTGCACGTGTGGATGACCGGCAGCGGAACACAAACCAACATGAACGTGAACGAAGTGATCTCCAATCGCGCCATTGCCCTTGCCGGTGGTGTGCTGGGGTCAAAGGATCCGGTTCATCCGAACGATCACGTGAACCTGTCTCAATCGTCCAATGACAGCTTTCCCGCAGCAATGCACATGGCCGCTGCACTCCAGGTGACACATCGCCTCTTGCCCGGCGTGCAGATGCTCCACAAGAGCCTGCAAGACAAAGCCGACGCCTGGGACGACATCATAAAGATCGGCAGAACGCATATGCAGGACGCCACGCCGTTGACGCTTGGTCAGGAGTTTTCCGGCTATGCGGAAATGCTGCGTCAGGACATTGAGCGCATCAGTTTTGCCCTAAAGGATGTCTATGGACTAGCGCTGGGCGGAACCGCAGTCGGGACGGGCATCAACGCTCATCCCCTTTTTGCGGAGTTGTCTGCCACCCGGATCGCGGAATTGACGGACTTGCCGTTTTATACGGCTCCGAACAAGTTTGCTGTTCAGGGGGCGCATGATGCTCTCGTCATGTTGAGCGGAGCCTTGAAGACACTTTCAGTGTCCTTGTTCAAGATCGCAAACGATATCCGCCTCTTGTCCTGTGGGCCCCGCTGCGGTTTCTTTGAGTTGAAAATTCCGGCAAACGAGCCCGGCTCTTCGATCATGCCAGGCAAGGTCAACCCGACGCAGTGCGAGGCACTGGCGATGGTTGCGGCACAGGTGATGGGCAATGACGTCGTCGTCGGGATAGGTGGCGCCAGTGGCTACCTGGAGATGAATGTCTACAAGCCGCTGATGATCAATGCGATCCTGCAGTCGGTAAAGATCATGGGCGACGGTTGCACCAACTTCTCACTTTTCCTGGTGGAAGGCATGGAGCCGAACGAGAAGCGCATCAGGGAGTTTCTGGATCAATCCCTGATGCTTGTGACAGCGCTAAGTCCGGTGATCGGATATGACAAGGCCAGTCATGCCGCACACCATGCGTTTGAGCATGATCTGACCTTGAAGCAGGCGTGCCTTGACCTTGAATTCGTCAGTGCGGAGGAATTCGACCGGGTTGTTGATCCGGCGAAGATGGTCCAACCGTCGCTTTAGGTCGGCCGAAAGTTTCCTGATGAGCGCCTTCGTGACGCGCTGGGCAATTCGGCGTACGACTACAAGAGACCCCTTTGCGCGAGATTGCGCATGAGGGAGCTTATGCCGAATGTCCATTCCGGACATTCGGTCGAAAGCCGGACCGTGTTGCTCAATCGACCGAGGCCCGGACTTTCGATTGTAACGACGTCGCCCAGTTTGTGAGTGAAACCTTCTCCGGCAACGTCCCGGTCCTGCGTCGGTGCGAAGAGGGTACCGAGAAACAGCATGATCCCGTCGGGATACTGATGGTGGCGGCCCAGGGTTTGCCGGACCAGATCCACAGGGTCCCGACTGATTTCCTTCATCGAAGATCTCCCCTTCAGGATGAAGCCGTCCGTTCCCTCCACCGTCAGGTCCAGCTCTGCCAGTCGAACGTCATCCAATGAATATCCCTGGTCGAATAGTCGGATCATCGGTCCGATGGCACAGGATGCATTGTTGTCCTTTGCCTTGGACAAGAGCAGAGCCGAACGGCCCTCGACATCACGTAGATTGACATCGTTTCCTAGCGTCGCGCCAACAATCACACCCTTTGAGGAGACTGTCAGAACCACTTCCGGCTCTGGGTTGTTCCAGCTGGACACCGGGTGCAGTCCGACGTCGGCTCCGGTGCCGACGGAGGAAAGAACCTGCGCCTTGGAAAAGACCTCGGCATCCGGGCCGATGCCGACTTCCAGGTATTGGCTCCAGAGGCCCTCGGAGATAAGCGCTTGTTTGACCTTGGCGGCTTCTTCGGATCCGGCTCGCAGGTTCCGCAGGCTGTCGCCGATGGTTGCACCTACCCGTGCCCGGATGGCTTCGGCCTTTTGAGGATCTCCTGCCGCTTTCTCCTCGATCACGCGTTCGACCATGGAATTTGCGAAGGTCACGCCACATGCCTTCACTGCCTGTAGATCGCAGGGAGCCAGAAAATGCAGGTTGGCGATATCGCTGCAGGTACCAGCCGCGATTTCATCCAGAGTGCCAAGATCTTCTCCTTTAGCTGCGGCAACATAGGCAGCCGGTTCCGTTAGTTCGCAAATATCCCGAACGGTGGGGGCGGCTGCGGACGTGATGTCGAAAACGCGGTTTTCTCGCAGTGTGACGACGGCAGGACCCTTGACATCGGGTCGCCAGACACGGCCCAAAAATGTGCCGGAGGACAATTCGGTTTCTGAATAGAATTTCATGGCGTTCCCAGGTTGGCCGTTAGGCCATCATTGTTGGTTTTCCCTAGTCTGCTGGGAAAATTCTCAGTTGTCCAACAAATGTGGAAACGCAGGCGCCATTCCATAGGTGCGCTAGAGAGAGTGGGTATCTGGTCAGGAAATTACCGGTGTCTCTCTCTGTTTGCCAGACAGACCAACAGGTTTGCCGGCAACCAGGTCACTCCTGGAGGGTCGAAGCGACCAGCTTGTCCGCCATGGCCTTGTTTTGCACCAGCATGTCTTTCATGCGTCCACGCGCCAGTTCTGCGTCTCCGGAATCGATCGCTTCAGCAACGCCGACGTGATTGCGACGCGCAATCTTTTCTTCCGGAGGGGTTCGTTGTGAGGCGGCATAGGAAAAGAGCATGACCGCGTAGATCAGATTCTGGAGCTGGGAAAGCATCTGATTGCCACTGGCCTGCAGGATCGTGGCATGGAACATGTAGTCGGCGCCGATCATGCTTTCCTGACCATCCAGAGGATGTATGGCACGCGCGGCCGCAAGAATGGTGTCGCGTTGCTCCCGGCTTGCGTTGACGGCTGCCAGGGCGGCGGCCTCCGGCTCGAAAATCAGTCTGAGGTCGGTTGCTTCCGCATAAATTCTCGCAGTTTGCGGACTTCTTGGGTCATGCCAGCGAATGACGTCCGGATCGAGAAGGTTCCAGTCGTCAAAGGGGCAGACCCGAGACCCATATCTGCGTGCCGTTCGAACGAGCCCTTTGCCGCAAAGCACCTTGATGGCTTCTCGGACAACAGTTCGCGAAACACCGAGGCTGTCGACAAGTTCGTCCTCACGCGGAAGGATCGCGCCTGTCGGATATTCTCCCCGCGCAATCTTTCTACCGAGATGTTCGACCGTATCTTTGACTGCCCCCGTCGGCAGGGATGTGAGGACCTTGTCCGGAAGTTCGAAGAAATTACGCTTTTTATTATCCATTCAACAGACTCAGGCAGTCGGGTCTTTCCAATCGAACTTGATCGGCGAGACCGGCGTTGTGTCCTGCGCATGTTTTACAAGCGAATTTTATAAAATACTAGATTTAATGAGTTGCCACGACGTTTTGCAAAGCTAATACGTCGCTTCTGGAGTCTCTTTATGTCGCTGCTGTTTGAATTATTGACCATTCAGGCAAGGAAATGAATTCGCTGCTTTTGAAATTTGTAGGACAATTACTCGGGACCTAGCCATCCAGAGCATAAAGCCTTTGTGCAAGTTTTCTGACGCCGGTGTTCTTGAAGTGCCGGATACTTGCAGGTGGAACTAAATAGACAACTCCGGCGGCCAGTCCGTCGCGCCAGCGCAGCTGCACTTCGGCAACGGTTTTGGGGACGGCATCGAAGACATAGAACTCTTCCGGCAGGTCGGTAACCTCGTTCAGCACGAGACGGACACCTCCATCGGAAATGTCCCTGATCGTGCAATCGCAAATAAATTCATTGTCCAGACTCGCAAGTTTCGCGGGGCGCAATCTTGTGCGTTGGCGCGGATGCAGGCGACGCTGAATTGCTGCGGCAATGGAGGCCCGTTTCGAAGACAGAAATGAAAACATGGCACAACCTCAGTTGTTGGGTCTTGATGGGGCGAGCGGTCCCGTTGGCCTTAACGGCTCTGGTCTGCTGGAATCGGGGAGTGCGGGCCGATAGCTGGGATCTCCCAGCGTAGAGGGGCGGTGTGTTACTGGTGATTGTGCGTTCCGGCAAAGGCGATATGCAAGATCATACAAACCGCGCCATCCAGCCGGTGTACTGCCAAGGTTGTCCAGCACGGCAAGTGCACCGCCCGTCAATGCACCCCTGCGTGCTCCACTTAGGCCTTCCCAGGCGCCACCTGCAACGGCTCCCTCCATCGCGCCGTCGACGATCGGCATGTCCGATTGATCCGGGTTGATATGCGCATCTGCGTAGGCTCTTGCGTAGGCGTCGCAGTTCGTGATCTGGGCTGAGGCTTCTGGAGCCAGGCAGGCAACTGAAGCAGCGATTGCAGCCTGCAGGAGCCCGGCCTTCGCGAGCTGGACACGGTGCATCGTGAAGGTGCGACATATGAATAGTTGGACCGAGGGTCTGGCTGCTTTCCTTGCGCAGGTCGGCGGCTGCAGACGTTTCATACGCTTCTCCCAAATACCGATTACTGAAAGGGCAGGGGCGCCCGCACCGGTAATGCATGCACACCGAAGATTGCGTGAAACTTGCGTCGCAGGCGTCCGGGAAGGAACACTGCCAAATCATCACGGTCGAACAGTTTCGGGCAAGCTTGGCTGACTATCCCTTGGGGCAACCTGAGCTGATAGGAGGTCTTCTATGGAACCTGTGTTCCTGACCAAACTCGTTTCGAATAGCAATGACTGGCTGTCCGTCCGCCAGGCGACCATTGCCGAAAACATTGCCAACGCCAATACGCCAGGCTTCCGCTCCAAGGACCTGGAACCGTTCACAACCGTGATCAGCAAGACCCAGCTTGCCATGACCGCAACCCATGACGGCCATCTTGGTCAGACCATGGAAGCCGCGCGCAAGTCCGATGTCGAAAAGGCGGACAGCTGGACGGTCACGCATTCCGGTAACTCCGTCAGTCTGGAACAGGAACTCATGAAGGCAGGAGAGGTCGCACGCGATCATTCGTTGAACGCCAGTATCGCGAAGTCCTTTCACCGCATGTACCTCTCCACAGTGAAATCCTAAAGGAAAACAATCATGTCTGATCCGCTTTCCGCAACCTTGCAGATTTCCGGCGCCGGTCTCAGAGCGCAGTCGGAGCGGTTGAGAGTTGTGTCCGAAAACCTCGCCAACGCCCGCTCTACCGGCGAAGCAGCCGGCGATGATCCCTATCGGCGCAAGACCATCACGTTCGAAAGTGAATTCAACCGCGCCGTCCAGGCCAACCTGGTGTCCGTGAAGGACATCGGCAAGGACAAAGCCGAGTTCGCGGTGGAATACGACCCCGGCCATCCGGCGGCGGACGAGAACGGCTACGTCAAAATGCCGAATGTCAACACGCTGCTTGAACTGGCCGATATGCGCGAAACCAACCGTTCTTACGAAGCCAATCTGAAAGTCATGACGCAGGCCCGCGAGATGGTCATGCGCAACATTGACCTGTTGAGGAACTGATCATGATCAATGAAATCTCCGCGCTGACATCGTCGACAGACGGCGTCCTGAAAGCAGCCTCCACCACCAGGTACACGGCGAGCACGCCGGATCTTGGCGGCACGGGCGCCGTGGGCGAAACCAGTTTCTCCGATGCGATGGCGAAAGTTTCGACCGATGCGATCGACAAGATCAAGCAAGGCGAGGCCGTATCGATTGCAGGTGTCGACGGACAGGCTTCGGTACAGCAGGTGGTCGAGGCCGTAATGGCTGCTGAATCGACCCTCCAGACCGCAATTGCCATCCGCGACAAGGTCGTGAGCGCCTATCAGGAAATCAGCCGCATGTCGATCTGATCGAAGACTTGGCCTCGATAAGCGATTGTAATTACCAGGAGAAAATCCATGAAAGCCCTTGCTATCGCCGCGACCGGCATGAGCGCCCAGCAGACGAATGTCGAAGTGGTCGCCAACAACATCGCCAATATGAACACCACGTCCTTCAAACGTTCGCAGGCGGAATTCTCAGACCTTCTCTATCAGGCCGAGCGCCTGCAGGGCGTGCCTAACCGGGGTGGTGAAGACCCTGTGCCGGAAGGTGCTCAGCTTGGTCTGGGCGTTCGTACCGCCGGGATCCGCAAACTCCATGCCCAAGGCTCGCTGACCAACACCGGCAACCAGTTCGATGTTGCGCTCGACGGGCGGGGATGGTTCGAAATTACCGGTCCTGATGACGAAACACTGTTTACCCGAGCCGGTTCGTTCAACAAGAATGCCGACGGCAGACTGGTGACCATTGACGGCTATGCCGTCGAACCGGCGATCATCATTCCGGAAGAAACCATTGAAGTTGTCGTCAATGAATCGGGTCAGGTCTATGCCAAGGTCGATGGCGAGATGACGCCTCGTGAACTCGGACAACTGACGCTTTCCAATTTTGCCAACGATGTCGGTCTGGAACCAGTGGGTGGCAACCTTTTCCGTGAAACCGAGGCCTCTGGCACGCCTGTTACCGGTGTTGCGGGTGATCCGGGTTTCGGAGTGGTTCGCCAAGGGTATCTGGAAAGCTCCAACGTTGATCCGGTAAAGGAAATCACAGCCTTGATCAGCGCTCAGCGCGGCTATGAAATGAACTCCAAGGTCATGAAAGCCGCCGACGAGATGGCGGGTACCGTCACCAACGGCATTCGCTAACAGGGAGAAGGTGATGACGATCCGATCCCTTTTCCTGGTGCTGGTCATGATCTTCAGCACCGGGGCAGCGAAAGCAGCCGGAGGCATAGATCTGCCGGTTCCGCGCCAGACCATACCGGCTGGAACCGAAATCACTCACCAGGATCTGATCGAACGATCGTTTCCAACGCGGACAGCGCAGCAATTCGCGGTGTCTACCAACAGGGGCCAACTGGTTGGCATGGTTGCACGGCGTACGTTGCTTCCAGGACAGCCGGTACCGATCAATTCGGTCGAAAAGCCGGTCCTTGTTCGTCGTGGTGAGCCGGCGCGACTGGTTTTCCGTGAGCAGGGGCTGGTGATCATCATGCAGGTGGAAGCTCTTCAGAACGGCGGAGCCGGCAACTTCGTACGCGTACGCAATGTCGATAGCGGTCTGGTTGTTTCCGGGCGGGTTCAAGAAGACGGCACCATACGTGTGGAGAACTGATTTTATGACCCGGTTACTCGTTTTTGTTCTGGCTGCACTGTTGGCCTTGCCGGTGTCGGCAATGTCTATGGTGCGGATCAAGGACATCGCAAGTCTGCAAGGGGTGCGCGACAACCAGCTTGTCGGCTATGGCCTCGTTATCGGTCTGAAAGGATCCGGCGACACGTTGCGCAATTCCCCATTCACGGAGCAATCGCTGCAATCGATGCTCGACAGTCTGGGGGTGAACGTACGCGATGCGCGGCTGCGGACGCGTAACGTAGCAGCCGTTGTCGTGACCGCCGAAATGCCGTCTTTTATCGGTCAGGGATCGACGATCGACGTAAGTGTGTCCTCGCTTGGCGATGCGACGTCACTTGCCGGGGGTACTCTCATCGCTACCCCTTTGCTGGGAGCTGACGGGCAAATCTACGCGGTTGCGCAGGGTCCGGTTGCAGTATCCGGTTTCTCGGAGCTGGGGCAGGCGGAAAGCCTGACCCAGGGGATACCGACCGTCGGTCGGGTTCCAAACGGTGGTCTCATCGAAAGAGATTTGCCGGCTAAGTTTTCGCAAATACCCAATCTGGTTCTCGAACTTTCCAATCCGGATTTCCGCACCGCAGTGCGTATTGCCGATGCGATCAATCAGTTCACCAGGGAGCGATACGGCATCAAGGTGGCCAAGGAGCGAGACTATCGCACCGTGGTACTCACGCCTCCGCAAAACATCAGTGTCACGCGGTTCATCGCTGAAATCGAGGCTATTCGGGTGACGCCTGACCAGATTGCGAAGGTCGTGATCGATGAGCGAACAGGGACTGTGGTCATAGGCAAGGATGTGCAGATTTCGACCGTTGCGATTACCCATGGCAATCTGACGGTTCGTATATCGGAAGCACCCGAGGTTTCGCAGCCGTCGCCGTTTTCGCTGAATGGCCAGACAGTGGTCGTGCCACGAACATATGTCGATGCTCAGGAAAGCGGTGGTCAACTGGCTGTCGTCGGTGGAACGGACCTGCCCACACTGGTGCGGGGTCTCAACCGGATCGGTCTGCGACCAACTGGTATCATCGCCATCCTTCAGGCGATCAAGACAGCCGGCGCGCTGCAGGCGGAACTCGTGGTGCAATAAGTCAGACCTGCTCCTAGCCCAACAGGGAAATCAACACTCATGTGGTCTGACCCCTGAAGGCGCGGGGACGTCTCCTTCATGAGAGCAATTCTGAAACGCCGCTTTTTGAAGCGGCGTTTTTTTTGCGACAGCCTCACGCAAGCTCGATCTCCGATTGTGCGGTCAAAGAGGTTCTGCACAAGGGAAGGCCTTATGCCACGACATTTGGATCGCGGCCGCACATTCACGCTTCTGGTGCTTGCGGCAGTTTCGCTCACATTCGGCGGCCAGGCCATTGCCCAGGCGCCGCGTCAGAAGCCGCAGGCACGCGAAAGCGCGATTGCGCCCGTACCGCCACAGGACAGCGAGCTCTATTGCAAGAACATCGCCGAAGCGGCTTCGGATGCGCGCATCAAGTGGCAGACCTGGAAACTGATCAGCCTGGAGGCAAGTCTCCGGGACAGGATTGAAGAATTGCAGCGCAAAGAGCGCGAATTCGAAAAATGGGTCGAGCGGCGCGAAGACCTTCTCAACGAAGTCGAGGATCAGGTCGTCTCCATTATCGGGCGCATGCGTCCGGAAGCAGCTGCGGCGCAGCTGCAGACGACCGACGAGGAAGCCGCTGTTGGCGTTCTCCTGAAACTGAAGGCCCGTGTTGCCAGCAGCATTCTCGACGAGATGGAACCTTCCCGTGCTGCCCAGCTGACCCAATCGATGATGGGCCTGACCCATCCCGAAATACAACGGAGTTTCTGATGCGCGCTTTTGTGATCTCCCTAGGAGCTGCGATGCTGACCGGCTGTGCCGGGCAACTGGAAGACGTTGGCCGCGCACCGGAGATGTCTCCGGTCGGGTACGGCCTTGCCGTTCAACAGCCGGCAGCTTATCCGCTGAGTACTTTCGGGCAGGGCACGGTCAAGGATTACAACTCCTTGTGGGCCAGCGGTCGCGACAATTTCTTTGCAGACCCGCGTGCGAAGAAGGTCGGTGATGTGCTGACCGTGACCATCCAGATCAATGACCGCGCGAACATGGACAACAGTTCGGATCGCCGCCGCACTTCCGATATCGGCTGGGGCGGCACCATGGATTACGACTGGGATGGCATCGGGCATGGCGGCAGCGGCAATCTTGGCGTTGATTCCGGCTCCGGTTCCGCGGGTTCCGGCTCCATCGATCGGTCGGAAGAAATCCAGCTGTCCGTTGCGGCCGTGGTCACGGACCGCCTGCCGAACGGCAACCTGGTGATCTCCGGCTCGCAGGAAATGCGCGTCAACTTCGAGATGCGCATCCTGCAAATCGCCGGGATCGTACGTCCGCGGGACATCCAGGCCAACAACACAATTCCTTACGACAAGATTGCCGAAGCGCGGGTCTCCTATGGTGGCCGTGGCAGGATCACCGAGGTTCAGCAACCGGCCTGGGGGCAGCAGATCTACGACATCGTGACGCCCTTCTGAGCCCTTCCTGAAAGTACCGGAAAGACCCAAATGCCTAATATCATTGAAGTTCCTTTTGAGGGGGCGCGGGAAAATCAGCGCAGCTCCGGTTTCGTCGCGGCGTTGGTGCTCCTGACGCTGATTGGCGGTGGCGCTGGAGCGGGCCTTGCAAAATATGTTGCGGACTATACGGAAGAGGAAGTTCATGGCCGGCTTCGCCAACAACAGAGCTTCACCGAAACGCTGCCGTTTTCGCCTTCGACACGTCTGCAGACGCTTGAACCGCTCGTGACAAACCTGGCGTCGCCGCAAGACGCCTGGATCAGGTTGCAGGCGTCAATTCTTCTGGAAGACGATCCGGACGGTGATGTTGGCGTGCTCAAGAAAAAGGTCGAGGACGATTTTCTCGGCTACATGCGCACGCTTACGCTCTCTCATCTGGAAGGTGGTATCGGTTTGCAGCATCTTCGCGAAGATCTCACCGAGCGCGCTCAGACACGCACCAAAGGTCAGGTGAACGAAGTCATTCTGGAATCGGTGGTTATTCAATGAGCCGTCTTTTTGTTGCCGGCCTTGTACTGGTCGCGATGACGGGGGCTGCGGCTGCCCAGGTGCCGGATCTTTCTGCGTTGCTACCTGCAGGAGAGGGCAGTGCCAGCGGCCGTATCATCCAAATGATTGCACTCTTGACTGTGCTTTCTCTGGCTCCGGGCATCCTGATCATGGTGACAAGCTTCACCCGTTTCGTGATCGCTTTCTCGTTCCTGAGGTCCGGTATCGGTCTTCAAACAACACCGGGTAACCTGATCCTCATTTCGCTGGCCCTCTTCATGACTTTTTACGTCATGGCTCCAACCTTCGACAAAGCCTGGGAGCAGGGTGTTCAGCCTCTGATGAACAACGAGATCTCCGAGGAAGAGGCCTATGTGCGGATTACAACGCCCTTCCGGGACTTCATGCTCAGCCAAGTGCGCGAGGAAGATCTCGTTCTCTTTGATGATCTTGCGGCCGGCCGCGTGACAGAAAACGAAGCGGCCTCTGCAGAGGAAGTTGAACTGCGTGTCTTGATCCCGGCTTTCATGATTTCCGAGTTGCGCCGGGGTTTCGAAATCGGATTTTTGATCGCATTGCCTTTTCTCGTGATCGATATGATCGTCGCAACGATCACCATGTCCATGGGTATGATGATGTTGCCACCAACAGTCATATCGTTGCCTTTCAAGGCGTTGTTCTTTGTTTTGATCGACGGATGGAACCTTCTGGTCGGTAGTCTTGTGCGATCATTCTTGTAACCGACGGGGGCGTCGGGGCGCAAAAGGGCGGGGTCGAAAGGCTCCGCTTTTTTGTTTTTGGCGATAAGGTCGCGCGCGACTATATCTTTTGATCCAAGATTAGGTCTTGGAGAAATTCGAAAAAGATCAAATTGCCCGTATCGACGTAAGCTTCACGCAAGATTGAGCCGCTAGGGTCATTTTCACAGCAGGTTGAACCCCAAACTACCCACGGTTCAAAAGCATGACGCTGCTCCTGCTGTGCCGGTGCAAACCCGGCATGTCCCAATCCAATCCAGTACACACTGACACATTGAAGGGACATATCATGTCTAGCTTGATGACGAACGCTTCCGCAATGACCGCTCTGCAGACTCTGCGGAACACCAGCGCCAACCTGGCAGAGACGCAGAACCGCATCTCCACCGGTTATCGCGTTGCCGGCGCGGAAGACAACGCTGCCTACTGGTCCATCGCAACCACCATGCGTTCTGACAACATGGCTCTTAGCGCCGTTGAAGACTCTCTGGGTCTGGGTGCTGCGACCGTCGACGTCATGTACACTGCTATGGACAGCACTGTTGATGTCATGAACGAAATCAAAGCCAAGCTTGTTGCTGCCCGTACTCCGGGTGTCGACCGCGGCAAGATCCAGTCCGACATCAACGAACTGCAGAACCAGCTTAAGTCGACTGCCGAATCCGCTGTTTTCAACGGTGAAAACTGGCTGTCTTCCGACGTGACCACCGTTACGTCGAAAGAAATCGTCAGCTCCTTCACCCGCGTCGGTGGTGCGGTTTCCGTTCTGACGACCACGGTTGATATCACCGCTACCCAGCTCTATGACACCACTGGTGGTGGTACCGGTATCCTTGATCGTGCTCTGACGAACGGTAACGTTGTCGACACCATCGACATCTCCGCTCTGACGGACAGCGCTGCCGACCTGACCACTCTGGAAGGCATGATCTCGGATGTCGACGAAGCTCTGGGCCTCATCACAGACTCCGCAACCCTGCTCGGTTCCACCAAGAAGCGCGTTGATCTGCAGAAGGACTTCGTGTCCGCTCTGATCGACTCGATCGACCGTGGTGTCGGCCAGCTCGTGGATGCTGACATGAACAAAGAATCGACCCGCCTCCAGGCTCTGCAGACTCAGCAGCAGCTCGGAATCCAGGCTCTGTCGATCGCCAACCAGGGTTCGCAGAACATTCTGTCCCTGTTCCGTTAATCCAACCAGTTCATCTGACCGGATTTCCAGGCAAGAGGACCGCGCCCTTCGGGGCGCGGTTTTTTTGTGTCCAGAATTTCCGTCTTCAGGCCCGGGTGACAGGCTCGCGCAAGGTCCAGTTCCGATAGTGGGTCAAACAGAACGTTACGTGCATGAAGGGGTTATGCATGCCGGGCCGTGAACACGCCGAAAAACTATGGGCAAACCTGATGGAACTGGGAGTGCGCAGACTTGTCGCGCTCGCCTTGATCGGGCTCGCCACAATCGCGACCGTCGGCGCGGGAGCATATTACTTGAGCCGACCGGAACAGACCGTCCTCTATACGGGTCTCGACGGTGAAGACGTCACTCGCATCGGTTCCGCGCTGCGGGACGCCGGCATTCCTTTCGACATCAATTCGGAAGGCTCCGCCGTCATGGTGAGTCATGCGCAGACAGCCAAGGCGCGCATGCTTCTGGCCGAAAAGGGTCTCCCGCGTGGAGCCAACTCCGGCTACGAGCTCTTCGACGAGTTGGGGTCGCTTGGGTTGACCTCCTTCATGCAGGAAGTGACCAGGGTGCGAGCGCTTGAAGGTGAGCTTGCCCGAACCATCCAGCTCATGAAGGGGATCCGGGCAGCGCGCGTTCATATCGTGTTGCCAGAGAAAGGATCTTTCAGGCGCGATCAGCAGCCGCCGTCGGCATCTGTCGTCATCCGTTCCGATGTGCCAGACGATGTGCGCACCGCCGATGCCATCCGCCACCTGGTTGCAGCCGGTGTTCCGGGCATGCAAGCCGACAAGGTTACAGTGCTCGACACGTCCGGTGGTATCCTGGCGGCCGGCCAGGATCCGACCAAGGCCTCCGCAGGCCAGCTTGCCAGCCTTGAGACGGCTGTCAGCAGCCGGATCCAGGAAAACATTCGTAAGACCCTGACGCCATATCTTGGCCTGGACAACTTCGAGGTCAGTGTCGCCGCGGAACTAAACACGGACCGCAAGACGATTGCCGAGACGATTTTCGATCCGGACTCACGGACCGAGCGATCCATCCGGACCATTCGCGAAAACGAGAACGCTCAGAATTCCAGCGTCTCGGCACCTACAACGGTCGAGCAGAACCTTCCTGAAGAGGATGTGTCCGCGGACAACGGTGAGCGTTCCAGCGAAGAAAACGAGCGGCGCGAGGAAACCGTCAATTACGAGATCTCCTCCAAACGCATCGAGACGTCTCAGGATGGCTATCGTGTCGACCGTCTGTCCATTGCGGTTCTGGTTGATAAGTCCCGTCTTGCACAGTCTCTTGGCGGCGAACCGACCCAGGCTCAGCTGGATGAACAGCTGACGGAAATCGAAGCACTAGTTGCTTCTTCTGCGGGGATTGAAAAAGAACGGGGAGACCTGGTCAAGGTTGCGGTCGTCGACTTCATTGACGGCGGCCGGGCCATGGAGCCGATCCCGCCGATCAGCATCACCGAGTATCTGATGCGCCAGTCCGGCAACATCATCAATGCGCTCGCAATCCTGACCGTGTCGATGCTGGTGATCTGGTTCGGTCTGCGGCCTGCCGTGGCTGCCCTGGTGCCGCAAATGGCCAAGCCGCAGGTCGAAATGGCCGAACTCGGAATGCTGCCGGAAGCTGCGGAAGGGACTGCAGAAGCAGTCGACGGGGATCAGACCTTCCTGATGCCGCCGGATCATTCCGACATGCTGCAGGACCTCAACAGCCGGCGCAACAAGTCTGCGCTCCGGAAGCTGGAATCCTTGCTGGAGTTCAACGAGGAACAGTCTGCCGCGATCCTGCGCCAGTGGCTCTATGAATCGGAGCGCATCTAATGACCACCTCAATCGCTTCCCATATTCCCGTCCTGTCCGCCTCCAGATTCAAGTCCTTCGGTGCATTCGACCCCGCTCTCGTGGACGTTCTGGAGCCTTGCGAGGAAGCTGTGCCCGAACCCAGCCTGGAAGAACAGCTCCAGGCCGAATACGAGCGCGGCCTGGCGGAAGGCAGTGACCGCACGATGGCTCATTTTCAGGCCATCCTGGAACAGGAGCGCGAAGAGCACGCAAGGCAGCTCAAAGACGAGCGTGACCGGTTCGACATGCGTGAATCGGCCAACGTGAGCGCCTCTATCGAAGGCTTCCTCAATGTTATGGAGCAGCGGATCTCCTATTCGCTTTCCAAGCTTCTTCAACCTTTCCTGACAGAGCAGATCGTCGACCAGCTGGTCGATGCCTTTGCCGGCAATCTTCGGCAACTGACCGAGGAAACGGAGGGCAAAATGATCAGGCTGCGCGGACCGGAAACTCTGGTCAGCCGAGTGCTGGAGCAGTTGCCGGCCTTGAGAGACCGGATCGACGTTCAGCATGCTGATCAGGTCGAACTGGTGGCTCTGCTTGACGAGACAACCATTGAAACACGGCTCGGACAATGGCTCGGCCAGCTTGAAGCCTTGAAAGGGGAGGCAGACTGATGTTGGACGGCGTCCCGAATGAAATCGTAATTGTCCGGCGCAAGAACGGCTGGGAAGACGATCAGCTGCCACATGGCGTCTGGAAGATTGCCTACGCGGATTTCATGACCGCATTGATGGCCTTTTTTCTGGTCATGTGGCTGATCAACGTGACCGACGACAGCGTGCGTCGCGGCGTTGCGCAGTATTTCAACCCGGTCAAACTTGCCTCCACGGCTCCGAACCGCAAGGGCCTGAACGATCCGGAGATCAACGGCGATACCAACGAAGCCGGCACCAAGCTTTTCACCGGCAAATTGGGTGGGTCTGATGCGCCGGTCGATCAGGATGAGAACTTCGGTGATGGCCTGGACAAGGGACACAGGCTGGAGGAGGTGGTCGAGACACCGGAGATGGGTGGGGCACCGGCCTCTGGGCAGTTTACCCAGACCCATTCGGAATCGATTCTTTTCACGGATCCCTATGCCGTACTCGACACCCTTTCGCAGAAAATCCGTGTCGCCGATGTGCGGGAGGACAACCCAAAGGGTATCGGCACAGGTCTTCAGAAAAACGAAGGCGTCCAGGGTGGGCAGGCCTATCGGGATCCCTTTGATCCGATGTTCTGGCAGTTCCGTCCTGGCCGAGGTGTCGCCAGTGCCGAGGCAGCTCCTGACGTAAGTTTGCCGGGCGATGGTTCCGCGCCTTCTACCCAGGCTCTGGCCGGTGAATTCGCCTTTGCTGCGCCGTTTGAAGATGGCACGCAACCTGAGACCGGCATTACCCGGCAAAACGGAAACGCTGCCCCTGGAAATGGGCCTAGCAACGGGGACTACATGGCGGAACAATCCGGAACGACGTCCTTTGAATTTGTCGGCAACGGCGCACTTCCCGACAACGGGGATACGACGGATCAGGTCGTCGCTCATGTGCTTGGCAAGTCGCTTGAGACGTCTTCAGCCGAGGTGATCTCTGAAGTCCAGACAGAAACGGTCATTGGTACCGGAGACGGTGAGGGCACTTACGAAGAAGACTTCACGGAAAGCAGTGCCGAGGTACTGGTCGCCCGTCTTTCGGAAGTCCTTGCCCAGACTGAAGGGACTGCTCTTGAGGAAACCGCCAGTCAGATTACGGTGACGAGAGAAGGTGAGGGAGCCTTGATCAGCCTTACCGATGACCAGAACTTCGGTATGTTCGCCATCGGGTCTGCCGAGCCACGCCCGGAACTCGTCAAACTGCTTGAACGGATTGGCAAGGTGGTTGCCGAAACTCCGGGGCAGATAGTCATCAAGGGTCATACGGACGCGCGCCCTTTCAAAAGCAAGACCTATGACAACTGGCGCTTGTCGTCGGCACGCGCTCACATGGCTCTCTACATGCTCACTCGCGGAGGTGTCGGCAAGGACAGGTTCAACCGGGTCGAAGGCTACGCCGATCAGGATCTGAAAGTTCCGTCCGATCCTCTAGCTGCCTCCAACAGGCGGATTGAGATCTACTTGCTGGAAGGGGCTCGGTAATGCGCTGCCTCTCCATAAGGATCCCCTGCTTCAAAGGTCT
Source organism: Roseibium sp. ROS1 (assembly GCF_054658215.1). Lineage (NCBI taxonomy): Bacteria > Pseudomonadati > Pseudomonadota > Alphaproteobacteria > Hyphomicrobiales > Stappiaceae > Roseibium > Roseibium sp. ROS1. The sequence goes on along the minus strand of NZ_BAAGIG010000002.1, from coordinate 1,479,515 downwards.
GCTCCTTGGCTTGATGGCGGCCGTCTTCTGGGTGTCGGCAGGCTGGGCGCAGCAGGTTGGCAAGCAGACTTCGGATCCGGAACCATTTGAAATGATCCGGTCGCTGCAGTCCTTGCAGGAGCAGATCGCACAGGGCAACAGCCATGCGATGCAGGCGCAGCGAGCCTTGCTGACAAAGATGGACGCAAGTTTCGTCGTGTTGCCAGCCGATGCGTGGCAGGAACCGCGCAACGCCCGGGCGGCCGTCATCCATCTTCTGAGTGGCGGACATCCAGACGTAATGCGGTATCTCTTGTCGCTCGATCCGGCCCCCGCTGTCGACCGCAAACTCATGGAAGCGTCGCTTGCCTATGTCGAAGGCAGGGAAGAGGACATGATCGTTCTTCTGGCGGAGATTGATCCGCTGGAACTGCCGGCAAGCCTGGGGGGGCATGTCGCACTGGTAAAGGCTGCACCCTACATCCGCACGGATCCAGAAAAGGCGATGGAACTGCTTCAGGTCGCCAGCCTACTGATGCCTGGAACACTCGTCGAGGAAGCTGCTCTTCGCCGGGAAGTCTTCGTCGCTGGGATGACCGGCAATGTCGATCGCTTTCGAGTTCTCAGCATCCGATATCTTCGCCGGTTCCGCACGTCGGTTTACGCCGGTGATTTTCGCAGGCGATTTGCCCTGTCACTGGACACGCTCGGATTTGTCAAAAGCGAGGACAAGTTCGCGCTCCTGGATGACGTGCTGCACGAATTCGATGCCGACAGCAGGCGCGGTCTTTATCTTCGGCTGGCCCGTTCCGCCTTGCTGGCAGGCCATCTGAATGTCGCGCGAAAGGCAACGGGAGAAGCGCTGACGCTAACCGTCGACGGCACCAAGGAAAACGAAATCCTGAAGATCTACCTGGCGGCAACCCGTCTCGACCCGGAGTTCATTACAGCCAACCGAGACCTGTTGTGGTCGATTGACAAGTCGATCCTGACTGCGCAGGACCTGGCGATGCTTGACGGCGTCTACACCGTGCTCAACTCGGTCCGGCATTTTCCGGAGCCGCCGCCCAACGTGATCGGCGAATTCAACGTCGCGACCAATATGGACGCTCCTGAAGATCAAAGCTGGGTCAGCGCGGACATGGAACTTGCGAATGTTCTGTTGCGCCGGACGGGAAAGTCCCTCGCTCAATTGGGAGAACAGGATGAGCGTTAACACTCAGGCATTCGTTCCGACTGCGCCGAAGTCCGGCAAGTCGACGGACGCTGGAACGGGCGAGCGCGGGCAAACCTCTTCCAAAGAAGCCGCGGCTGCATTCCAGGCCGTGATGCAGAACATGAAAAAAGGCGATGCCGCCGAAGATGCGGCAGGAAAACCCGGGTCTGAAACATCTGATCAGGCAGACGGGGCTACGGGCGATGCCAACGGCAAGACCGGTTCCGGCAAGGAGCAGGCGGCAGGTTCGGCGGCATTTTCGACCAGCAATCTTGTCGACGCCCTGCGTCAGGCTTCCCAGAACGCACTGTCACGCAAGGCGAAGGATGGCGAAGGCCTGGATGGTGCGGCCGAGGGACAAACGGACCCGAAAGCCGAAACCATGTTGCAGAGTTCGGCAGCGCATGTTGGATTGTCGCTAAATGCGATGCTGGCTGGAAAAACCGGTCAGGTTCCCTCGTCGCAGCCTCAGTCTGGCGCGGCCCCTATGCCTACGCTCCTGCAAGGGCAGGCCAACGGCATGCCGGTTGGCGATCCCGATGGACCTGCACAGACCGGAACGTCTTCGCTCTTCGCGCAGTTCGGCGTCGAACCGGAGGCAATTTCCGACGGCGAGGGACGTGGGGCTATTGGCCGGTCCATGTTGCCGGACGAAGCGGCGGGCACCGTCAAGGTTCTGCGCCAGGAAACCCACTTTGCACCGAATATGCGACTCTCCCCCGCGCAACAGGTAGGTGACCAGATCGCCGCTGCGGTAAAGGATATGGCTTCCAGCTCCGCATCACTTGACGGTGGCATAACTGCCAAGGCGGAAGGCCCTGTTCTGAAAACACTGGATATCCAGCTCACGCCACATGAGCTCGGCACCGTGAAAGTGTCTCTCAGGATGGTCGGTGATACAGTGGAAGTGTCGCTTGTAACGAGCAGGGCGCAAACTGCGGAACTCCTGAAGCAAGACCGGCAACTGCTCGATCAGATGCTCAGGGCGACCGGGGTCAAGGCTGATGCCATCACGATCCAGGCCGGAGACGATCGGATCCAGGTCCAGGCGGGAAGCAACGCTTCAGGCCCTCAGGCCCAGAACCAGAACCAGAGTGGCGCTGGTGGCGGTAACCCGTTTGACGGCCAACCGCAGAGTTCCGGCAACGGTGCCGGACAGCAGAATGGGCGTCCGGGCCAAAACTCCAGAGAAGACGCGTATCAGGCTTCTGAAACAACAAGAGGAATAGGTCATGAGGAAGGTTCTGACATCAGCCTTTCTGACGGCATCTATCTTTAGTGCTCTCGCCGTTAGCGTGCCTGCGGCTGCCGAGACCCAGAACGTTTGCGAACGCGAGATGATCTCGGCAGCGCGAAAGTACAACGTGCCGCTCGGCGTGCTTTATGCGGTCGGGCTGACGGAAACCGGGCGGCGCAATTCGCTGTACCCCTATGCCCTCAATATCGAGGGAAAGTCCGTGTTTCCTCCCAGCCGGCAAGCCGCGAAGCAGGATGTGATTGATGCACAACAACACGGCAAGAAGCTGATCGACATCGGCTGCATGCAGATCAACCATCACTATCACGGTGACCAGTTCCGTTCGGTGGATCAGATGCTGGAACCACGTGCAAATGTGCAATATGCGGCAAGGTTCCTGAAGGACCTGAGGCGGCGCCAGGGATCCTGGACGATGGCTGTAGCCCGCTATCACGCGGGGCCGAACAATGATCCCGCGCAAAAACGGTATGTCTGCACGGTGATCCGCAACATGGTTGCTTCCGGTTTTGGAAACTGGACACAGCAGTCCAAGCAATTCTGCGGCGCCTGATCTCTCAAAAGCACCGGACAGCTTGCCCGGTGCTTTCGTTTTGTTTGATAGATAAATTTTTACATAATTAAGTATCTGAATGGAAAGAATAATTATTTTCTCGCAACAGCTTCGCGCAAGTTAGGTCGGTTTGACTGTCTCCAGTTGATTTGGACACAGGAGACCTGTCATGGGCCTTTTCGGAGTTATGCGAACCGGCGTTTCCGGCATGAACGCACAGTCGAGCAAGCTCGGCACAGTTGCCGAAAACATTATGAACTCGAGCACGACAGGCTATAAGCGGGCCCAGTCGGAATTTTCCTCACTGGTTGTTTCGCAAGGGGCTGGCTCGTTCAACTCCGGCGGCGTCGAGGCACACACCCAGTACCAGGTTTCCAAGCAGGGAAACATCAGCTTCACCACGTCGAAGCTTGATCTTGCGGTGGATGGCAACGGCTTCTTCGTTGTCGGCAACGAGGCAGGTGAAAGCTTTCTGACCCGCGCCGGTCACTTCGTTCCGGATGGAGATGGCTATCTCCTGAATACGGCCGGCTATTATCTCCAGGGCTATCCGATCACGGGCAACACCGCGCCAACAACCGTTGCCAACGGTCTTGGTGGTCTGGAGCGGATCAACATCACCCAGAACCAGCTGGAAGCCACTCCCACCAGCGAAGCGTTTCTGCGCGTGAACGTGAGTGAAGACGCGGCGATTGTACCGGCGGCGGATCTGCCCTCCGCCAACGCAGCCACCGCGAGCTATTCCCACAAGACGTCCATGATCGTGTACGACAACCTCGGCAACGAGGTGAAATTGGATGTCTATTACTCCAAGGTCACGGAAACGGCTGCAGACAGTGACTGGGAAGTCTCGATCTACAACGCGGCAGATGCCGCACCCGGCGGCGGGTTTCCCTATACTGCTCCGGCATTGAATACCCAGACGCTGACCTTCGACGTCACCACAGGCAATCTCACCGGTGCCAGTGCGACCGCAATCAATATCGCGGTTCCCAATGGTGGCACCTTCGACCTGGACCTTGATCAGTCGACCTACCTGAATGCTGATTTCACGGTCACCAACGTTGATGCGGACGGGAACGCACCGAGTGCGGTGAAGAACGTCGAATTCTCCGACGACGGCACTCTGTTTGCCATCTACACCAACGGTGACCGCCGGGCGATCTACAAGATCCCGCTGGCGGATGTACCGAGCCCGGACAGGCTCTCCAACAAATCCGGCAACGTCTACAGCACGTCCTTCGATTCCGGTGATGTCCGGGTCGGTTTCGCGGGGGAGGGCGGCCTGGGCAGCATCAAGGTTGGTGGTCTTGAGGACTCCAACGTCGATCTCGGCAACGAGCTCACCTCAATGATCGAATCCCAGCGTACCTACACGGCCAATTCCCAGGTGTTCAAGGCCGGTTCCGACCTGCTCGAGCAGCTCGTCAACCTGGTCCGCTAACAAGGCTCACCCGCCAATCGGAAAGTTATTGTCATGAGTTTGTCTGTAGCCCTCAAAGTCGCCCAGTCCGCGCTGGCCGCAAGGCAGACAGAATCCTCCGTGGTTTCGCGAAACATTGCCGGGGCTCAAGACCCCGGCTACTCGCGCAAATCCGTTCTGTTGAGCCAGACCTACACCGACACCGGTCAGGCCGGCGGCCTCAAGGTCGACGGTATCGGCCGGGTGACGGACAGCGCGCTGTATTCGTCGCTCCTGTCCTCCACCTCCACTGGATCCTCCCAGGAAGCGGTCTTGGCGGGCCTTACCCGTCTCGCTGAAACCACAGGCGATACCCAGAACCACATGTCCGCTGCGGCAAAACTCGGGGCGCTGAAGCTGTCGCTTCAAAACTATGCTTCCGACCCCAGCAACGCGATCCAGGCGCAGGACGTTCTGCAGGCCTCCAAGGACATGGTGCAGACGCTCCAGTCCGGAACGGCACTGGTGCAGGATGTGCGCACCAAAGCGGATGCGGACATGGCGACCTCCGTGCGTGAGATCAACACGCTGTTGAAACAACTCGAAGATCTCAACTCGGTTATCGTGCGGGGAACGCAATCGGGGGCTGATGTCACCGATGCCCACGACAGCCGCGACCAGGTTCTGCTCAAGCTGTCCGAGGAAATCGGCATTACCACGCTGAACCGCAGCAATGGCGATATTGTGGTCTACACGGACAGCGGCGTGACGCTGTTTGAAACCAAGGCCAGAGCGGTCACCTTCGAGCCGACCATTGTTTATGGTGCTGCTACCACGGGTAATTCCGTGATGGTGGACGGCGTTCCCGTGGCGGGACCGGGCGCTCTCATGGAGATCAAGTCCGGCAGGCTGCAAGGTCTTGCTGAACTGCGCGACGAAGTCGCGGTGACCTACCAGAGCCAGCTCGACGAAATCGCGCGTGGTCTGATCGAAGCCTTCGCCGAAAGCGATCAGAGCGGTGGCGGCAACCCGGATCAGGCTGGCCTGTTCACGTGGTCTGGTGCACCGGCGGTGCCGGCATCCGGCACCCATATCACCGGGCTTGCTGCGGAAATCGTCGTCAATGCCAACGCCGATCCGGATCAGGGCGGCGACCTGGACAGGTTGCGCGATGGCGGCATCTCCGATCCGTTCGATCCCAATTACAACTACAACCCGTCCGGCGCTGCCGGGTTCTCCGACCGTCTGCAGGAACTGGTTTCCGCGTTTGACAAGGACACCGTTTTCGACAGTGGCGTGGAACTCGATCCGACCGACACGTTGTCCGGCTTTGCCGCTTCATCCGTTAGCTGGCTGGAAGCCGGCCGAAAGACCATGACGAGCAATGTCGAGGTGCAGACCGTCATTCTCAGTCGGACGGCAGAAAACCTCAACAACAAGACAGGCGTCAACATCGACGAAGAAATGACGCTGCTACTGGAAATCGAGCGATCCTACTCAGCGGCGACACGGCTCATCAGCGCCGTCGACGGCATGCTGGAAGACCTTCTGGCCGCGGCGAGGTAACAGTTATGAAAACCACCTATATCTCCACGATCACACTCGCCGATGCGTCTCGCCGGCAGATCCAGAACCAGTCCAGCCTCGTGCAGAAGCTCAGCATCGAGCTGTCCTCCGGCCGCAAATACGACGTCGGCCTGGATCTTGGGACCAAGACCGGCGAAAGCGTGTCGCTTCGTTCCGAGTTTCATTTTCTCAATGGCATCATGGATACCAACGCGCTTACCGCGTCGCGGCTCGATGTCAGCCAGGCGGCAATGGGCGACATTCTGACGGATGCGCAGGACTTTCTGGCGACCCTTGTGGCCCTGCGTGAGAACAACGGCAGTTCGGACATCGTCAAGGCGGATGCCGTCGGCAATCTGGAGCTTCTGACGTCCCGTCTGAACACCCAGCTCAACGGCAATTTCGTCTTTGCCGGCATCAATACGGACCAGGAACCCTTCGCGGATTATTCCGATCCGACGTCTCCGAACAAATTGGCCGCCGATGCAGCGTTCATGACCGAGTTCGGGATGGCGCAATCCAACCCGGGCGTTTCGGGCATCACACCTGCGGCAATGTCCACTTATCTGAACGGTGCCTTCGAGACGATGTTCCAGAACCCGGCCTGGGGCACGTCCTGGTCGAGTGCGTCCAGCAACGTGATGGTCAGCCGTATTTCGGCGAGTGAAACGGTGTCCAGTTCCGTCAGCGCAAACGAGCAGGCCTTCAGAGACCTGGCCGCGGCCTACACGATGATGTCCGACCTCGGTAACGAGGACGTTGATCCCGAGACCTGGAAGGTGGTGGTCAACAAGGCGATCGAGAAGCTCGGCACCGGTATTGCCGATGTCACCAGCCAGATGGGCAAGCTCGGCAATGTGCAGGAGCAGGTCAAGCTGGCGAGTGAACGGTTGAAGGTTCAAACCGACATCCTGAACCGGCGCATCAACGACCTTGAAAACGTCAATCTGGAGGAAACGTCGGTGCGTCTCAATACGGCTCTGACACAGCTTGAGACCACCTATGCGGTCACGGCCCGAATGCAGGGTCTGAGCATTCTCAACTACCTGTGATCGTGGCCGAATGTCTGATTTTTCGTATCAAACCCAACCTTGAGAGGGCCCATGTACAATCTGTCTTACGCTGAGGTTATGGACGATCTTTGCTCTGACCAGCGGCTCAACGAACATGAGGCAATGTCGATCGTGATCGGCAAGCTCAACGTCGCCCAGGAGCGCGGCGTCAAGTCTCCCGAAGCCGTCGACGCGCTGTTCTACACACGGCGCCTGTGGAGCTACTTCCTGGAACACCTGGCGGACGACGCCAACGAACTGCCGATCGAAACGAGAGCCAATCTGATCTCTGTCGGCATCTGGGTCCTGAAAGAGGTCGAATCCTTGCGCCAGTGGGAGCAGGAGGACTTCTCCGACATCATCCAGATCAATTCCATCATCCGCGACAGCCTGGACGGTTAAACTCATGAAAATCGGTTTGAAAGCGGGCGAACGCCTGTTCATCAACGGTGCGGTGATCCGGGCCGAACGGAAAACCAACATCGAACTGCTGAATGATGCCGTTTTCCTGCTGGAAGCCCATGTGCTTCAGCCAGAAGAGGCGACGACGCCGCTTCGCCAGCTCTACTTCATTCTCCAGACCATGATCATCGATCCGGCAGCCGCCGGTGCGGTTCAGGACATGTTCCATCTCGTGCTTGGTTCCGTGAAGTCGGCGTTCTCGAACAAGGAGGTGCTGATGCATCTCGACAAGGTTGAGGAGCTGGCAAAAACGGATCGGTGGTTCGAGGCAATGAAGGTTGTGCGTGCGCTCTATCCGCTGGAGGCAAGCCTGATGCTGGCCGAAAAGAACCGGCGCGCGCAGGAAACCCGGCAGACCGCCCCCCGGCCGGCGCCAAGAGAAAATTTTCAGTACGGCCCCAGGCTGGCCGTTGTTTAAGGAGTGATTAGATGACCAGTGTTGAAGGCGTCAGCGCCACCCAGGGTGCTGCCTCGACTGCATCCGCTCAGAAGCAGCTGACTGTCGACTACGACACCTTCCTGCATCTGATGATGGCTCAGATGCAGAACCAGGATCCGACCAATCCCATGGACGCGTCCGAACAGCTCGCGCAGCTCGCAAGCTTCAGCCAAGTTGAGCAGTCTATTCAGACCAACGCCAAGCTGGAAACGCTTCTGACCAACCTTTCGTTCGGTCAGGTAGATGATCTGATCGGGCGGACAGTGACCGACGCCAACGGCACGACGGGTGTCGTGGAAAAGGTTGAAGTCTATTCCGACGGCACCGTGCTCGCGCTCGACAACGGTCAGGGTGTTCTGCTTGGACCGGGTGTAACCATTTCCTGAGCGGATGGAATGACATGAATGAAGTTGATGCCCTGGACCTGGTCCGGACTGCAATCTGGACGATCCTCGTCGGATCTGCCCCCGCGATCGTACCGGCGATGATTGTCGGTATCGGAATTGCGTTGCTGCAGGCTCTGACCCAGGTTCAGGAAATCACTCTTACCTTCATTCCGAAGATCGTGGCGATCCTGGTCATGATCGTGGTCGCCGGACCTTTCATCGGCGGCCAGATCTACTCGTTGACGACCCTGATCTACAATCGGATCGAAACGGGGTTCTAGCGACGGTTTGCAGGACTATTCTTGCATGGTTTCAGGTGCCGTCGTGGTCCTGAATTTATCTGTCGTCCCGGTTTGCAGCGAAAGCTGTAAGCCGGGATCAGGTCCTTTGCGTTGTCGGCGAAACCTTTCACCTTGGCGCATGTCGCTAATGGATCCAGGCCTTTGCCGCGATGACAAGGTAGATGCGTTTCTCGCATCCATTTCTCCTTGAAACACGACTTGCTTCAAGTGCGAAGGCCGCTCCCTTCAGAGCCTGGAGCGACCATCGTCGGTCAGAGCGCTCAACCTTTCCTGAACTTCCCTCCTGAAATCCTTCTTCAAAAAAGCCTCGCGCAAGCTTCAAGGGCGAGGTTGCCAGGTATCAGACCTGCAGCAGAGAGAAGGCATGACAGACACCTCCCTTTCGCCGGCTGCCGGCAATGCGCCGGACAGCCGCCGCGACGTCGGCTTTGCCATAGGCATCGTCCTAATCCTGGCCGTTCTTTTTCTGCCAATCCCGACATTCCTGATCGATATCGGCCTGGCCATGTCGATCGCACTGTCGGTGTTGATTCTGATGGTCTCGCTCTGGATCCAGCGTCCGCTCGATTTCTCGTCTTTCCCGACGATCCTGCTGATCGCCACCATGCTGCGGCTGTCGCTCAATATCTCGACAACGCGCATGATCCTTGCCAACGGCCACGAGGGGCTGAACGCGGCAGGCTATGTGATCAACGGCTTTTCGCAATTCGTGATGAGCGGTGACTTTGTCATCGGTCTGATTGTTTTTGCGATCCTGGTCATCGTCAACTTCATGGTCATCACCAAGGGCGCAACCCGTATTGCGGAAGTCGGCGCACGCTTCACTCTGGACGCGATCCCGGGCAAGCAGATGGCGATCGATGCGGATCTTTCCGCAGGCCTTATCGATGACAAGGAAGCGCAGCGTCGGCGCAAGGAACTGGAAGAGGAAAGCTCCTTTTTCGGCGCCATGGATGGTGCCTCCAAATTCGTCCGCGGCGACGCGATTGCCGGCCTTATCATTACGGCTGTGAACATCCTTGGCGGCATCGTCATTGGCGTGACCCGCTATGACATGACGGTTTCCAACGCGGCAGACGTTTTCACCAAGCTCTCCGTAGGCGATGGCCTCGTCTCCCAGATCCCGGCGCTGATCGTTTCGCTGGCAGCTGGTCTGCTGGTGTCCAAGGGCGGCACCAGAGGGTCGACCGACAAGGCTGTTCTCGGCCAGCTTGGCGGCTATCCGCGTGCCCTGTTCGTCGCAGCTATCCTGATGGCCATCTTCGCGTTGATGCCGGGTCTGCCCATGTTGCCGTTCCTGCTGCTGGCGATCCTGATGGGCTTTATCGGTTATGCCATTCCGCGGCGTTTGGCAGCGGCGAAAAAGGTCGAGGACGACAAGATACGCGCAGCGGAGGAACAGGCAAAGCTTGAGGAAAAGGACTCCGTCAAGGAAACGCTCAAGTCGGCTGAGGTCGAACTGGTGCTTGGCAAGCAGCTTTCCGCCGAGCTACTGACGCGAACCGGTGAACTGTCTCGCCGCGTTGCCAAGATGCGCCGGAAGTTTGCCGAGCAGTATGGTTTTGTCGTGCCCGATATTCGGGTCACCGACAGTCTGACGCTTGATCCGAAGAGCTACCAGATCAAGATCCACGGCACCATCATCGCCTCGCAGCATCTGAAAGTGGGTGAACTGCTGGTCATTCCGAACAATGACGAGGCACTGCCGGTACCGGCTGACCAGACGCGTGAGCCTGCATTCGGGATGCCAGCCTACTGGGTGCCGCCTGCGTACAAGGACGAACTCAAGCGCCGCGGCATGACGCCGGCCGAGAACATCACGGTCATCCTCACGCATCTGAGTGAAGTGATCCGCAACAACCTGCCGCAGCTCTTGTCCTACAAGGATATGCGCAAACTGTTCGACAGGCTGGACCCGGAGTACCAGAAGCTTCTCGACGATATCTGTCCGGCGCACACGTCTTTCTCCGGTCTGCAAGCGGTGCTCAAGCTTTTGCTGGCGGAACGGGTTTCGATCCGGAATCTCAACCTGATCCTGGAAGCCGTTGCCGAGATCGTTCCGCACGTTCGCAGATCGGAGCAGGTGGTGGAGCACGTTCGAATGCGCATCGCCCAGCAGATTTGCGGCGACCTTGCAGAAGGCGGCCCTCTGAAAGTGCTGCGTCTCGGAAACCGATGGGATCTAGCCTTCCACAATGCCCTGAAACGGGACGGGAAGGGCGACGTCATCGAGTTCGACATCGAGCCGCAACTGGTGGAGGAATTCGGCACGCAGATGTCCGACGCGGTCAAGAAACACATGAAGGACGGCAGCCGCTTCGCGGTGGTAGCGGCACCTGATGCCCGGCCATACGTACGCATGATCGTGGAGCGCATGTTCCCGACCTTGCCGGTCCTGTCGCATCTTGAAATCGCTCGCGGAGTGGATGTTTCCGCGCTCGGAAGCGTCTCGTGATTTCCGGCGGCCTCTTTTTCAGCACCTTCAGCTCCTCGCTGCTTCTGGCGGTCTTCCTGTTGTTCTGCCGGATAGGAGCGTGCCTGATGGTGATCCCGGGGTTCGGCAGCAACCGTGTGCCGGTGCATGTTCGCCTGTTCATCGCGCTTTCCGTCGCGTTGGCATTGTCGCCTCTGTTGGCACCAGGCGTACAGGCGTCCCTGCCGGATGAGCAGCTCGGCACTGTTGCCGGCTTCATCGGGGCGGAGTTGCTGACCGGAGCCTTCATCGGTTTTCTGGGACGCATCTTTCTGGCGGCCCTGGAGACTTTGACGACGCTGGTGTCCATGGCAATCGGCCTGTCGAACATGCCGGGCATGCCGATCGATGGCGTGGATTCCCTGCCGCCTGTCGCAAACCTTTTCACGGTGACGGCAACGGCGATGGTCTTCATCACCAACCAGCATTGGGAAATTCTGCGCGGGCTGGCAGCCTCCTATGAAGCGATCCCGGTCGGGCAGCCGCTGGCGGCCGTGACAAGCCTGGAGCAGTTCGCCGAGCAGTTGGGCCGAACCTTCATCCTGGCATTGCGGGTGTGCAGCCCGTTCATCGTCTACACGGTTGTTGTGAACTTTGCCGTCGGCCTCGTCAACAAGCTGACACCGCAGATCCCGGTCTACTTCATCTCCATGCCGTTCGTGATCGCGGGCGGTCTCTACTTTCTTTATCTCGTCATCGCGGAGGCCATCATGATCTTCCTCGACGGCTACTTCACTTGGCTCCAGATAGGTTAGGCAAACCTGACCGTGAAAGGTTCCTGTTCCATGGCAAGAAAAAGTCAGGATATTGAACGTTTGTTCCGGATGCAGAAGCAGATTTTCCTGTTTTCATCCTGGCTACTTCAGAAGCTTGACGCTCAGGTCTATCAGCTGAACGAAAAGGAAAGACGCATTCTGCTGGCCCTTTCGAATGGCGACCTGGCACAGCACGACAGGTTTATCGCCAATGCTGCCGAGCGGCTGAGACGCATCATCGAGGAGATGTCACGGCTCAGCGAAGCACGCGCAAAGGTGAACTCCGAATATGATCGCCAGCGGTTGATGCTGAAACTCATGGCTGAACGTCTCGCCAGGATGCGTGGGGAGGAACAGCGTGCTGAAGAAGAACGGGACCTGATGGATCTGCTCGACCGCAGATACGGGTGAAAGCCGCTTGGCGTGAACGGGGCATATTCGTCGCCGTCCAGCAAGAAGACGCAAGCCTCCCGCAAGCTGCGCAGGCTATTCCTGAGGATGCAAACAAGGTTCGGTTCAAGTGTATTGCTTGCCTTGCCCTGTCGCCTGCCGGGCCTTGTTTGCACCTTATGTTTTTCGAGGAGCCCAGCATGGCGATTTCGCCTCCTTCAGATCTGATCCTGGATGTGTCCAAGGCTGCCGATCCGGTGAACCTTGCTGACGCCACGAACCGTCTCAGGTCCATTTCCGCTGGTGGTTCGGGAGATGGCTTTGCACTTGCCTATGCCGGTGCGACGAACCGGGCAGGAGCCACTGAAGGCAGTTTTCGAACCGCCAATTACGAAGGACCGTCACAAAAGTCTCCTGCGGAGAAATTTGAGGCGATGATCCTCAGCCAGTTCGTCGAAACAATGCTTCCGGATGACTCCGAAGCGGTCTTCGGGTCTGGAACCGCCGGGGAAATCTGGAAATCGATGCTTGCCGAACAGGTCGCAAACCAGCTTGCCGCCAGTGGTGGTGTCGGTATCGCCGGCCTGATTTCAGATACGCTTGAAAAGGGAGTTAAAGCCTGATGGACGCTGCCAACGATGTTGACTTTCAGGACGTTGCCGTGACCGATCTCGCACTTCAGGAATTCACCCCCGATCCGGTGCGATCCATGCCGCTGGTGGTCGCCGTTCGCCGAGCAATCGGCGCTGTGCGCGAGGAAACCCGGGCGCTTCGTGCAAACCCGACAGCGGACCTGAAGATCTTCGAATACGGCAAGAGCCAGGCTTTGCTTGACCTGTCCAGGGCTCGGACACTCGTGCCGCCGGCGTTTTATTCTGAAGAGCTGCGCGAAGACATCGCCGAATTCAAGGAAGTGCTCGATGAGAATGTCGGCCTGTTGCAACTGCATATGAATGCGGTGACGGAAGTTGTCGGCATGATGTCCAGAACCATGATCGACTATGAATCCGACGGCACGTATCAGGCACCGTTTCCGGAGAGGGCTCGATGATAAAGACCCTCGTTGCCGGCCTCTGGATGTCTGCCACCATGCTGGCGTCCGGTTACGGCACCACGCAGTATCTGGCAGCTCAGAAAAGGGTCGGCGACGATGAGCCGGCGTTTGTAGGGCTGGATTATGAGACAGTGAATCCGGTCAACGTGCCGATCCTGTTTAATGGCACGCTGCAGGGATATGTGGTGATCAAGATGGTCTTCACAGCGGATGGCGATACATTGCGCCGCCTGCCTGTGCCGCCACACCCTTTCCTGGTGGATGAAGCCTTCCGGGTACTCTATTCGGATGAAACCCTCGATTTCCGTAGCCTGGAACGTTACGACCTGGAGGCTTTCACCGAACGTCTCAAGAAAACCACCAACGCTCGTCTCGGCCGGCCTGTGGTGCACGACGTCCTGGTGGAGGAATTCAACTATTTCGACAAGGAAGACGTAATCACGCACTAGCTGTTGATCCTTGTCTTGTACTGAAAAACTTCTTCTGCCGCCTCCCAGGCAATTGGCGCCCAGTTTCGGCTGGGCGCTTTTTTTTGATCCTCACCGCGGCCTGTTTTGTGCTTGATGGAACAGGACTATTCGGAAAACCTACGGAATAGACCGAGCGCAGAGTGCGCGACTTTGCCTGGTACGGTTTGGAGGATAGGCCCATGAAGACGATAACGGTATCGAGCAGTAGTGGCTCAATCGATCTGACTTCCGATGATATCCAGGTTTTGGAAAACGCAGTTGAAATCCTGCTTTATTCCGATGTTGAAGACGGTGAGCAGGCGAGGGAAATGCGGCTAACCGGAAAAAGCCTGCACGAAATCATGGAGCGCTTGTCGACGCTTCTGGGAGAGTGAATTGGTGCAATAGCTGGTCAATATAAATTCGTGGTGCTTGTTTCGCGGCATTTAGTGAATGCCGATTTCAGCCATCGGTATCGAAAATCGTGTCGATAGCCTGGAAAATGGTCTTGTAGACACCGATTTCGTCTTTGGCGAAATCTCCGTGAGGCACCGCTCTTTTTGCTTCGGCAATCAAGTCGGCCTTGATGGCTTCCAGATCCACTTCCGTACCCATCGGCCGATTTGAGAGCTCCACATGCAGGCGTTTGGCGATCCCGGCATAGGCGACGATTGCAGTCACCATGTGGGCGGGATCCTCCGGGATCTGGATTTTCTTCATACGCGCCGTTTCTCTGGTTTCAGTTGCAGGTAGTTTCCAGGTCCGGAAGACCCGAAACGCGCGGCAGGGCCAACAGCATATGGTGCTAGGCTGGCAGAATTGAAGCAAGTTGGCGAATTTCGGTAAGTTGCCGAGGCGTCAGGCGAAATAGCCGGCCGGCACATCGTTCGCATCTGTGCGGACGAGCTGCCTGACAAACCGAAAATTATTTGAGATGCCTGAAACGCAACTACCGCAATCGGGCGTCCTTCAGGGCCTCAAGCAGCAGTTCCGTTTCTTTCGCCTTGTTGCCACCGGCGTCCGGCACTTCGACATAGGAAACGTTGACTGCATTGTCCGGCCAGGCGAGGACGGCGGTAAAATAGATCCAGACACCCTTGTTGAAGAATTCCAGGTCCAGGGAAATGCGCGGGGTGGTTTCCCACTCGACATCTGCCTGTGCGGCCATGGAATAGCGCAAGGACCCTTCCTTGAAGAAGAGCTCGGCCGATGTCTTGATCAATTCATCGATATTGCCGTGCTGGTCTGTTCGGATATAGGCGACGAAGTCGACCACATCGACGAGTTTCAGATCTTCGATAAATTCGGTCAGAGCAGAGGCAATTGCTTCCTGGCGCTGCCGGTCGCATTCCAGTGGCGACGGTTTCGTGCCGTTGCCTTCAGGCATATCGTGCATTCCCCGGACCTCCAAATACATTAAATTATACAGCAGTTTTGGTCTGGCGTGAGTACACGTAGCAAATGATTTCCGCAACTGCCCTGTAGAATTCCGGCGGGATCATCCTTTCAACTTCTGTAGCGGCGTAGAGAGACCGTGCAAGTTGCCGGTCCTCGATCACGGGAATATTGTTCGCCTCGGCGATCTCCCTGATCTTCAGCGCAATCAGATCCTGCCCTTTAGCTACAACAATCGGGGCAGGGTTTTGGTCCCCGTCGTAGCGCAAGGCAACAGCGAAGTGTGTCGGATTGGCAACAATGAGGGTTGCTTGCGGCACGGCTGACATCATGCGATTTCGTGCCCGGTCGCGTGCGAGCGAGCGTTGCCGGGCCTTGACGATCGGGTCGCCTTCCATCTGCTTGTGCTCGTCCTTGATCTCCTGCTTGCTCATGCGCAGGTTCTTGCGCCAGTGCGAGCGGGACCAGAGAATGTCGACTGTAACCAGTAGAATGGTAACGATGCAGACGCCGGCGATCAGCTTCATCGATATCTGAAGGATCGCTTCGGGAAGTGCGCTTGGATCTGTGAACATGGCGTTGATCAGTTCCGCTTCATTCGCCCGGAACTGGCCATAGACGATGGCACTGACCGTGGAGAACTTGAAGACTGCCTTGAGGAACTCCACAAGGCCCTGGGCTCCGAATATGCGGCTCCAGCCCTTCGCCAGCGAGAGCTTGGAGGCATCCGGCTTGATGCGGTGAAAAACGATGCTGGGCGTGTTCTGCAAAAAGGCGGACGCAAGACCGGACACGGCAAGCAGTGCGACAATCGGGGCGAGGAAGACCATGACCTCGATCGACACCGCATGGGAGAGCAACAATGCATCGGCGCTGTTTCCAAGATCCACTCCTCCCGAAAGGTCCAGAAGATGCGTCAGCGTTTGCACGAGCTGACTCGATGCCGATGTAACAACGAAACTGCCGATCAAGAGCGTCGCGATAAATGTTGCCAGAACGGGGGCTTCCCGTGAGACCGGGGTGTTGCCCTTTTCTATGGCATCGCTGATCTTTTTCTCGGTCGGTTCCTCTGTTTTTGAATCCTTGTCTTCTTCCGACATCCAGCCACCCGGTGTTCAGGCTCAGATCACGTCGAACCGCTTGCAAAGACGATCACGCAAAGAATGCGCCTTCGTCCTGCTTCGGATTCAGCTCGATTTCACCACGCGACGCCATTTCCAGCGCGAGGTTGGTGATCGCACTGCGGGCATCCAGTACGTCGCGCTGAGCGGCCGGTTCGCCGGCTGCCAGTTCGTGTTCGGCGATACGACGTGCGCGTGATGTCAGCGATGACAGGATCACTTCCCGGAACTGGGCATTGGTTCCCTTCAGTGCCAGCACGATCCGGTCCGTCGGGATCTGATCGAAAATCGCCATGCGGGTCCGGGCGTTGAGATTGGTGATGTCGTCGAAGGTGAAGAGCAGACCCTTCAGAAGTTCTGCGGTTTTCGGTTTCACCTCGTTCAGGTTCTCCAGAGCGTCTTCCATGTGCTCGCGGTCCATCTTGTTGAGAATGTCCGCCATGCGAGCATGGGAGTCGGCTTCCAGGGTGCCCGACAGGTTGAGCATGAAATCCTCATGCATGGTCTTTTCGACGTCGCGCATGATTTCCGGCACAACCGCCTTGATCGACAGCATGCGCCGGACAAGAGAGTTGCGCGTCTGGTTATTGATCTGGCCGAGAACCTTCGCTGCTGCACTCGGCTTTATTTTTGTCAGGATCAGCGCTGCGGTTTGCGGGTGTTCCTTCAGGAGATAATTTGCGAACACCGTTTCGGAAACCGTGGTCAACCGGTCCCAGATGGACCGGTTGGAGTTACCAAGCACGTCCGACATGATGTCTGCAAGCTGATCGTCCGGCAGGACACCTTCCAGCATTTTCTCCACTTCGTTGGCCGAACCATAAAGCGTCGTGCCATGTGAGAACTGCTCGATGAATTCCTCGGCCAGCCGATCAAGTTCTTCCGATGCCACCGTGCCGAGCTGAGCTGCGGAGACGGTGATCATCCGGATTTCTTCCTGATCGAAATGCCGGAGCAGTTTCTGCGAACTCGTCTTGCCCAGCGACAGCAGCAGAGCGGCTACGCGCTGTGTACCGTTCATTCGGCGGGCAGGCGGAGCAGGTGGCTTGGCCAGGTTTGCAGCGGTTGCTGCGGCGGCGTTGGCGGAATTCATCATTTTGTCACTTCAATCCTAAGGAGACAGCCTTGGGCAAACCGGAGAATGTGAGGCCGGAGAAATTCGACCTCAGATGTCCATACCGCCGGCCTGGGCGCTCATGATCTCCGTCAACGAAACGCCGAAGCGCGAGTTGTCGTCTTCCACAACCACCACTTCTCCGCGGGCGATGACACGGCCGTTGACCACGATGTCGATCGGTTCGCCAACACGATGATTGAGCGGAATGACCGCGCCGCGACCGAGTTTCAGGAGGTTGGAAACCAGCATGGTCGCAGATCCGAGAACCACCTGGATGTTCACGGGAATGCCGAGGATGGTGTCGAGATTTCGGTCGTCACCGATGGTATCGCCATTCTGGTTCTTTTCCGGCGATTCCACCTTGGCGAAACTTGCGGCATCGGCCGGGCGGGTTTTCGGGCCTTTTTCAGCGTCGATGTGATCGATGATTGTTTCGGACATTACATCTTATCCTTCTGGTTCATGGAGACCGTGCGGAACGGGCTTTGCAGCGAATTGTCGATACGGTGGACGCGTGTCGGCGCCTGTTGATGGACCTGGCCGCGATGAATGGTCGTTTCCTTGCGCCCGCCGGACTGAGCGGAACCGGCGGCGCCAGCTGCCTGCTCGCCTGCAGTGTCGTCGGCGAAGATGTCGATGTCGTCGCGAACGGGCGCAAAACGTTTCGGGTCATGCAGGACGGCGGTCGCCTTGGAGAGCTCCTTCAGCTCCGCGCGCAGCACGGACTGCTGGCGCTTTGCCTCACGAGTCAGACCGTCGATTTCCGCGATCAGCTCCCGAGCATCGTCCATCCGGTTGCCGAGCGCATTGAGGATCTGTGCACCCTTGACGTTGATCTCCTGGATCGAGACCTCGATGCCGTCGAGCGCGAGGGCGGTCTGATCGAAGATACGCTGGTAGTCATCGTGGTAGCTGCCCAGTCGGCGCAGCTCCCGGTGCATGGAAAGCATCCGGACCGTGGTCGCGACAAGCGCGAGCAGGAGAACGCCATCAACGATTGCGGAGATCATCGAACAGATCCTTTTCTTCCTCATGGATGAGCTCTTCGATCTGCAACGTGTAGGATCCGTTCAACTGTCCAAGCTGGCAGGTGAAGACGGGCTGGTCGTTGCAGGCGAGTGTGACCGGAGAGCGGGCTGTCGCCTGAAGTTCGATGACCTGTCCGACCCGGAGGTTTGCAAGGTCGCCGAGCGACATTTCACGTTCTTCGAGAATGGCTTCCAGCTTGACTTCGGTGCGCTGGATCTCGTTGTGGAAATGCTGGGTCCACTGTTTGTCGCGGCTCGACATCTCGCCGGACAGAACCTGGGAAAGGCGCTGCCGCAGCGGGTTGAGTGTCGAGTGCGGCATGACGATGAACACTTCGCCGCCGCGCCCGATTGCCTGTTGCAGCAGTCGGGCCACCACGGCCGGGTTGTTCCGCCGGCCGACCACCGCAAAGTCCATGCGGCTTTCGATGCGCTCGATCTTCAGCGTTGTTTCGGCAATCGGGGCAAAGCTCTCGGCAAGTGCCTTGGCGGCTACCTCGAACATGGTGCGCGCGATCCGCGTTTCGATATTCGAGAAGGGGCGTTCATCGTCGATGGGAGGCTCGGTCCCGTCAGCACCGAAGAGGACATCCACCAGTGTGAAGATGAAGTCCCGGTCGAAGCCGACGAGTACACGGGCATCCCATTCCGGAGAATAAAGCACGGCCACCAGCGCATTGGATTCGAACTCGTCGAGTACGTCGCCGATGCGGTTGTTTTCAACGTAGCTCACCGAGATGTAGGACGGTGAGGGGGACTTCTGGCGCATGGCGTCGGCCATCAGGCGAGCCATGCGGTCGAACACCACCGGAAGCATCGGCAGGCGGTCAACGGAAATTCCGGCGGCATCCAGCAGTCTGTCGGCGATCATCGCGCGTTCGGAGCTGGAAGCATTGGAGCTTGCGGTCGCTGCTTCGATCATGGCTTAGGCGGCTCCCTGCAGGTCCTGGACGTTATCGGCACCAGCGCCGCCAGCACTCATCGTCTCGTTTTCAACTTCGTCGATGGTTGGACGGTCGTAGTCGGAGATGGTCTTGCGGCCATGCTCGAGGGCGATCTGCGGATCGGCGCCGTTCATGAAGGCAAGCAGGGTCTGCTTGACGACGATGTAGGTACGAAGGCGGGACTCGCGGACGTTGCGGATCTTGGAGGCGATCGGGCCGAACAGCGAGTAGGAGAAGAAGATGCCGACAAACGTGCCCACGAGTGCCGCGCCAATCAGGCTGCCCAGCAGCTGAGGAGACTGGTCGATTGCGCCCATGGCCTTGATGACACCGAGTACGGCCGCGATGATGCCGATGGCAGGCAATGCATCAGCGATGCTGCTCATGGCATGGTACGGCTTCATCTGGTCGCGGTGGATGGTGTGAAGTTCTTCGTCGACCAGCGCTTCGATTTCGTGAGCGCGGGCATTTCCGACGATGATCAGTCGGAAATAGTCGCAGATGAAGGTTGTCAGACTGGCATTGCGAAGGACCGACGGATACTTCTGGAAAATCGGAGAAGTATTCGGGTCTTCAATGTGCGGCTCGACCTGGTTGCGGCCCTTGGCGCGAAGCTCACGCATCAGGCCGTAGAGAAGTGCCAGAACGTCGAGATATTCCCGCTTGTTGGGAACTGCGTTGCGCAACGCATCCGACACGGCAACCAGGGTTCCCCTGATTACCTTCATTGGATTGGCAACGACAAAAGCACCGATAGCGACGCCAAGAATAATGACGAGCTCCCACGGCTGCCAGAGGACGGAGACCTTGCCTCCGAGTGCGGCAAAGCCGCCTATAAGGGACGCGCCTGCTATGATCAGGCCGATAAGAATAGTCACCTAACAGCTCCCAACTGGTGTGGATTGCAACTCTGATTGGGAGGACGCTACTGGCCGAGACTTGCCTGAAGCTGACGCGCGAAAGCCTTTTGGAAATCATCACCGGTCGTCAGCCTGGCGTAAGGTTTGCGAGTGAGTGTTCCCCGAAAGCCTGCCCGCCATGGGCCCGCAATGGGGATAGAACCATGATCAATACATTGAGCCAGGTTCAGCTGGTCAGAACCAATATGGAACGCTCGCTGAAGACGGTCGCCGCGGACCCTATGGTCGAACGTCAGACCGAATATTATCGCGAGAACATCCGCAATATTAAGTCCATCGACGAATTCCTGGCTGATGATCGCATCTTCAACTACGCAATGACTGCCATGGGTCTGGAGGACATGATCTACGCGAAGGCGTTCATTCGGAAAGTGCTGGAAGAAGGCACGGACGAACGTGGCGCATTCGCCAATCAGTTGGCCGATACCAAGTACAAGAATTTTGCTGAAACCTTCAATTTCAAGCGGTATGGCGAAACGACGACTTCTTTTGCACGGACGCAGGACGCGATTGTACAGAAGTATCATCGGCAGACTCTGGAAGTGCGCGAGGGTGAACAAAACCAGGGTGTCCGTCTGGCACTCTATTTCGAACGCCGTGCGCCCGATATCACCAACGCGTACGATGTTCTGGCCGACCGCGCGCTTGCCGAGGCCGTTTATACTTCCCTTGGCCTGCCGCAAGAATTTGCGATGACCGACATCGACAAGCAGGCAGCCTACCTGGAAGAACGTCTGGATTTCAGCAAGTTCGGAGATGCGGACTACCTGGCGAAATTCCTCAACCGGTTCTCGGCACTCTATGACCTTTCCAACGGCCCGTCCGGCAACATGTCGCCAACACTTGCTCTTTATGGCAATGGCCGAGGGGTTATCCAGATGGGCGAGGGACTGTTGGCAAGCATCCAGAATTTCCGCCTCGGAGGCTTTTGATCCATGGAATCCGCTCTTTATGTTGCGCTGTCTGCGCAGGTTGCACTTTCGAACCGTCTGGAAACGGTTGCCAGAAACGTTGCCAACATGAACACAGCCGGCTACCGGGCAGACGAGGTCAAGTTCGCAGAGCTCGTTTCCAAGGCCGCTCAGGACAAGGTCAGTTTCTCCACCGGTGGCGAGAAATACATTTCCCGGCAGTACGGCAGCCTGAACAAGACCGACAATCCGCTTGATCTCGCAGTGGAAGGCGAAGCCTGGTTTGCAATCCGCGATGTCAACGGCAACTTGTCCTATACACGGGACGGGCGCTTGCAGATCGGCAATGACGGAACCTTGCGTACCTTGACCGGACAACAGATCCTGGGAGCAGGCGGGCAGCCGATTGCACTCGATCCGGATGCCGGGACACCCTTGATCACGCAGTCGGGCGAGATTTCCCAGGGCGACGTTGGAATTGTCGGCCAGGTCGGTTTGTTCCTGATCCCCGACGATGCCCAGCTCACGCGTGCTGAAAACTCGGCGGTCATTCCCGACAAGCCGGTTATTCCCGTGCAGACCTATGACACAAACGGCGTTCGCCAAGGTTATGTCGAAGGCTCGAATATCAATCCCGTCCGGGAAATGACCAAGATGATCATGATCTCGCGCGCCTTTGAGAGCGCGACGAAGATGATCGATACCAGTAATGAAAGCCAGGAGAAGGCCATTCGCGAACTGGGGGCAACCTCATGACGGCGGTGGATGCAACACAGGCGGTGGGCAAGCCGATGGACCTCAATGCTGTCATGGATGGTTCGCCCGTCAAGGCAGCGCGGCCCGGGATTTCGCCCAAGGCTGAAAACTCTGCCTTCAGCTTCGGTGACTTCATCGACGTGATCAATCCCTTGCAGCATATTCCGGGGATTGCGGAGCTCTATCGATCGGTGACGAACGACGAGATTTCCGACAACGCCCGCAAGGCCGGCAATGCTCTTTACGGCTTCGCACTCGGCGGGCCGGTCGGATTGGGAGCCATGCTCGCCTATAACGAAGTCGGCGATCGCCTGAACAGCGGTCAAGAAAATGTCACGGCACAGCCCGTCGAAGTTGCGGAAGTGGCTCCAGTCGGCGACCCGGCGCCCACAAGCGATGTTCCTGTGCCAGTGCGCAAGCCTGGTGTTGAGCCAACTGCAACCGAAGCCGATAAGGCTGCTGCCACAGCCGTACTTGGTGAAACCGTGGCATCGGCTGGTCGCAAGGGCACTCCGCCAACTGCTCTTGTCGATCTCATCAACAGCACTGGTGCGGCTCCCGGGCCGGATGGGGAAACAATGACATCACCCGACAAGTCTTCTTCGGGTAATGCCTCATCCGTTTCCTATCTCGACATGCCGGATAGCGCCACGCCATCGGGACCGGTAATGCCCGACCAGCAGGGGCTTGACCGTCTCGCTTCGCACAAATCCAACCATCTGCCTCTCGATGTCTTGAAAGCTCTTCAGGAACGCCATGCCGAACGCTCCGTATCTGAACGCACTTGATCAAATCTCCGCGTCTTTGTCGGCCCTGGAAACTGAGATCGGGCCCGTCAAACTCAGCGGACGTGTGACCCAGGTTTCTTCCGAATCCATTCGCGTCTCCGGTCTTTCCCGCGTGGTTTGCCTGGGCGATCTGGTGCAGTTCGAAGGGCGGGCCGGCATCCGGCAGGGCGAGATCATCCGGCTCGACCAGAAGGACGTGGTAATCAAGCCATTGGAGCGCGTGACCGACATTGGCATCGGCAGCGTTGCTTCGGTCATGGGCGGACTTGCCATACATCCGGACATGAGCTGGCGCGGCCGGATCGTGAATGCGCTTGGTGAACCGATTGATGGGGCAGGGCCGCTTGCCCATGGTGTGGAAGCGTTTCTTCTTGACCGCGCACCGCCACCAGCAATGAACCGAAGCAAGATTTCCGAAGGCGTTCGAACCGGTGTGCGGGTGATCGATCTGTTCACACCACTGTGCGTCGGTCAGCGTGTCGGCGTTTTTGCTGGTTCCGGCGTTGGCAAATCCACACTTCTTGGCATGCTGGCCGGGTTTGGGGACTTTGACACGGTTGTGGTCGGTCTCGTTGGCGAACGCGGCCGCGAAGTGCGCGAGTTCATTGATGACATCCTGGGCGAGACCTTGGCGCATTCCGTTGTTGTCGCCTCGACTGGCGATGAAAGCGCCATGCAGCGCCGGCTTGCCCCCAAGACGGCTATGAGCGTTGCCGAGTACTTTCGTGCGCAAGGTCACAAGGTGCTGCTCATTCTGGATTCCGCCACCCGATTTGCCCATGCCGCACGGGATGTGGCGCTGGCGGCTGGGGAACCTCCTGTCGCCCGCGGGTTTCCGCCAAGCGTCTTTGCTGATCTTGCCCGCCTCATCGAACGCGCCGGACCTGGAAGCAGCGGCGAGGGCTCAATCACAGGGATCTTTTCCGTTCTTGTCGACGGTGACGACCACAACGATCCGGTTTCCGATGCCATTCGTGGTCTTCTGGATGGGCACATCGTTCTGGATCGTCAGATTGCCGAGGCCGGCCACTATCCGCCGGTCAGCGTATTGAAATCCACCTCGCGGCTTGCCGACCGGGCCTGGACACAGGATCAGCAGGAACTCATCCATCGGATCAAGGGGCTGATATCCTACTATGAAGATACGAAGGATCTCCGCCTGATGGGCGGTTTCCAGACTGCGGGCGACGAAAAACTGGAAAAGGCCTGCAGACTTGTGCCCAAGATTTACGAAGCGCTGAGACAGCGCGCAGACCAGGTGGCACCGTCCGATCCCTTTGCAGACCTGGCCCAGGCTTTAGCTGCCGATACGTAAACCATTTTCCACATCTCTAGTATAAATACGAAATTGCCGCCTTGTCTGGCGGCGATTTTTGTATATATCAGTGTTACATCTTATTAAGGATTGCGGAAAAACGCGGTCCCCGGCATTTTAATAAATTTTTCTCTCAGTTTATTGGTAATGTCCGTGATTTTTTATTTAGTTTTCTATGTGGATATAAGAACTTCCCCCACTATAAATTCTGAAATAGTTGTCGAGTTAGGGAAGAAACGTTGACCTTGTGAAGCTCCAAAATTACGGATTCTACATTGGTAAAATCCAAGGGGCTGATATGTTCATAATCGTAGACTCAAGAGAGATAGTGACCGCAGGCTATGCCTCGGCATTCGACCGGGAAGGCTATGCCTCCCTGGAACTTCATCCATCGGAACTTCTTGACTGGCTGGAAATCACCTGTGCCCAGGATCTGGGCTCGGTTGACGCCATCCTTCTGGGAGAGTGTGAAGAAAGATGCGGCTACGTTGCATCGATCCGAAGCCGGTGTCCGGAAGCCCAGATCGTGGCTCTGGAAGATACCGCCAACCTTGAGAGCACGCTCGACCTGTTTTCCGCAGGTATGGACGATGTTCTGAAGAAGCCGGTTCATGTTCGGGAAATCATTGCCCGCGTCGGAGCTTTCCGCCGCCGGATCACTTCCCGGAACAATTCAGCAGGCACCGGTGCCATCGAAGTCTTCTTCGACGGTCGCGATCCAGTCGTCGGTGGGGACGTCATGGAACTGCCGCGCCGGGAACGCCGCATTCTTGAATATCTCGTCAAGAACAAGGGACGGCGTGTCACCAAGACGCAGATCTTCAATGCTGTTTACGGCGTCATGAACGACGGCGTGGATGAATGTGTCGTGGAAAGCCACATCTCCAAGCTGCGCAAGAAATTGCGGAAAAAGCTTGGTTACGATGCAATCGAGTCGACGCGCTACATCGGCTACATGCTGAAAGATGCCACGGCCACCAAGCAGAAGGTTGCAGACACCCGGCGTCAGGTTCAGGCCTCGCCAGCAACCGCACACGCTGTAGAGGTTCCGGTTGACAGCCGCACCACCACCAACAAGCCGTTTTTGTCAGTGGTCAATGCCTGATCGGAATAAGCTCTGAATATGAAGACCTTGCAAGGAACAATAATTTGCAATGGCAACGATCGAGCGGACTGGTATGAAAGTTTTGCCGGAGACAATTGCATGATGCGATGCCGCTCTAATTCGTCGAATTCAGGTTTTTTGTAGATGCAAGACTATCTGTTTTGCTGTGGAAAGAAGGCTCTTTCAATTTACAATTGATTTTTATGGAAAATTTAGAAAACCTACCCAGAATATACGACACACTGACGCTCTAATCACATGATCTCCGCTGCGCGGCGCATTGATGGGGCGAGGGGCAATATAGATGTGTCTGTGAATCAAGTATTGAAGAGACGGTCCGCAAAGGCGGTTCGGTTTTCGTCCTTGACTGGAAGCCATTTAAAACGGCGTTCTGCCGGAGTTTTATGAGCTGGAACGGACACCGTGAATTGAGGTGGGCGTCTTGACACTGAACGGCAGTACGTCGTTGCCATATACTCCCAAGGAGATGGGCCGTTCCAGCCTGTCCCGGACATTCATTCTCTATACGCTCGGTCTTTTCGCTGTTCTTGGCGTCATATTCATCGGCATTCTCACGAAGATCACGTGGGACGCCTCTCACGCACGCGCCATTCGTGTAACGGAGGCCTTCTTTCAGGCAACCAAACGCCCGTTTGAACGCGCCATCTGGACAGTCAATGCGGACGCGACCCTGCAGCTCATCCGCGGGTTGGAAAGTCTCGAAGTTGTCGAGAAAGTCTGGGTTGAAACACCGGACACAGGCAATTTCGGTGAACCTGTTACCGGGCCGCGCGCTGCCGAAGCTCTTAGTTATACCCTCAATTCGCCCAGCACCATCCTGCACAAGGATGCAATCGGGCAGGTGTTCATTCTCATCGACCGCAACACGATTTCCTATGAAATCGTTTCGACTGTCGGGTTCATCGTCACCGCGATCATCGTCTATCTGCTGTTGCTCGCCATCGTGATCAGAACAGTCTTTCGCCGTCTGATCGGTCAGCCGCTTTCGGCAATCGTGGAATACCTTTCCACGCCGCGCCTGATCGAAGATCCACCCAAGGCCGAACTGATGCCTGGCCGTGCGGACGAAATCGGTATTCTCGCCGCCAGTCTCCAGTCCATGGTTCAGCGCCGGCATCTGGATTTGCAGAAAATTCAAGAATACCAGACTAATCTCGAGGACTTGGTCGCCCACCGGACGGAGCAGCTTAAGTTGGTGCAGGAAGAGCTTATCCAGGCAGATAATCTGGCCGCGCTTGGCGCGCTGGTTGCCGGGGTTTCGCACGAGCTGAACACGCCTCTTGGAAACGCGTTGATGGCGGCCACGACCATCAAGGATTCAACTGGTTACTTGCGTACCGAACTTGAAGAGCAGAAACTGAGCAAGGAAGCTCTGGAAAACGAAGTCGAACGTATTTCCGATACCGCGCATATTATCGAGAAAACACTCGGCCGGGCCCGCGAGCTCGTCGGGAACTTTCGTCAGGTGGCTGTCGACAGGCAGAGCGAGAAGAAGCGGTCCTTCAATTTCGACCACATCATTCGTGAAACTCTTGCAACACTGCAGCCGACGCTCAAGAAAACGCCTTTCAAGGTCGAGCTTGATCTCCATGCGGACGAAATCATCGACAGCTATCCTGGCGCGGTCAGTCAGCTCGTTTCGAATTTTGTCGAAAACGCCATCAAGCACGGATACGAGGGGCGCAGCGAAGGTCTGATCAAGCTGTCTTCCCAGGTGGTTCACCCGAAGGACAAGAACCGAAACAATTCGAACGAACGCAAGATTATCTTCAAATGTCAGGATTTCGGTGTAGGCATTCCGGAGAAGAATCTGAAAAAAGTATTCGAGCCGTTCTTCACGACGAAGTTCGGCAAAGGAGGATCCGGTTTAGGGATGGCGATTTGTTACCAGCTGGTCACCGAAGCCCTGAACGGAACCATCTCGGTGTCTTCCAGCGTTGGGTCGGGAACGGAATTCATTATCGAATTCCCCGCCTTGGCTGCTCAGGACACCAGGAAGCCTCTCGGACAGAAGGTGCATTGAGATGGTGATGGACTTTCTTGCCCCCTCCGAGCCGGAAGTGAAGAAGATCGCGAAGGCGCCCTGGAAAATCCTGATTGTCGATGACGATCCCGACGTACATGAAGTCACCAAGATCGCCGTTGGTGGATGCATCTTCGAAAATCGTCCGTTTGAACTTTTGCATGCTCTGTCGGCTCAGGAAGCCCGGCAGATCCTGTTGAAACACCCCGATATCGCGGTGGCGCTTGTCGATGTCGTGATGGAAAGCGATACGGCAGGCCTCGGGCTTGTGAGCTGGATCCGTTCCGAACTCGGCAATCATTTCACGAGGTTGATCCTGCGCACAGGTCAACCCGGGTATGCACCGCAGACCGACGTGATCATGAAATTCGACATCGACGGCTACACCGAAAAAGCCGAATTGTCGCGAACCAAGCTGATTACAGCCATCGTTACAGGTCTGCGCGGTTACAAGCTTGTCATGTCGCTTGAGACTAACCGCAAGAAGCTCAAACAGTTAAACGAGCATTTTGCAGCTATTGTCGAAAAGAACGCCCTGAGTGAATTTGCTGCGGCAGTCCTGAAGCATTTCACGGTTCTTGTCGGGCAACCTGTCGACAGCCTGTTGTGTGGTCTTGAGACGCTTCCCGACTACGGTTCCTTCGACAAGTCCAACGTCCGTGTGCTCGCGGCAACGGGAAATTTCGAGGACAAGATTGACCTGCCGGTGGACGTCATCAGTGACGATGCGATCCGCAATGCCGTGGCAAGATGCGTGGAGACGCAGGCAACATGCGCGTCGCCCAAAGGGCTTGCTCTTCCGCTTGTCACCCGTAACGGCATGACAGGCGCGCTTTATCTCGGTATTTCCGAGGAGTTGCTGGAGGAGCTCGTCGGGTCGGAAGTCGTGCAGTTGTTTGTTTCCAACGTCGCGCTTGGCTACGAGAAGACCGGCCTTTTGGAGCATATTCGCAACCTTGCTTATGTCGATCGCGTGACCGGGTTGTCGACATTCTCCGGTTTCATCGAAACCTTTCAGCGCCACGCCGCCAACGGTGCCAAGCTGCTGGTCGTTCATTCCGACATCCAAAGGTTCCGTGTCATTGTCGACGGGATCGGCGACGAAAAGGCGGGCGCGGTCTTGAAACGGACCGGTCACCGCCTGTCGCAGACCTTCCCCGATGCGCTCACCATTGCCAGGAAGGAAAAGGACGAATTTCTGATCCTTCTGAAGGGCGGTGAAGAGAATACGATTCAGGATGTGGTTGCGCGGATCGAAGATGCTTTCCAGCAACCGATAACGCTCGAAGACAACCAGATCACCCTTCGACTGCGGCTGGGGTTTGCATCCACCGGCACCGAGACGCAGGGCGCGGAAGAACTCGTGCGTTTTGCCTCCATCGCCCTTAACGATGTGCGTCAGAAAGGGGTGACCAACCACGCGGTTTTTCATCCGCTGATGCAGGAGGCAGCCTTTGAGCGCCTGCGGCTTGCTTCACTGCTTACCGGTAGTTCCAACCAGACGAAGTTTTCGCTGAATTATCAGCCGATCATGCACGCCCGGGACGAGAGCCTTGCGTCCTTCGAGGCCCTGATGCGGTTCCGTACCCCGAGTGGAACGTTCCTGAATACCGCTCGGATGATCGAAGCTGCCGAAGCCAGTGGTCTTATTACCGAAATCGGCGCATGGATGTTCAAGACGTCGTTCACCGAGTTCAGCAGCTTGACCGGAATTTCCGATGACGTTCGGTTGAATGTGAACCTGTCTCC
The DNA here is from genome assembly GCF_054658215.1 of Roseibium sp. ROS1. Classification (NCBI taxonomy): domain Bacteria; kingdom Pseudomonadati; phylum Pseudomonadota; class Alphaproteobacteria; order Hyphomicrobiales; family Stappiaceae; genus Roseibium; species Roseibium sp. ROS1. The sequence continues at coordinate 1,450,589 of NZ_BAAGIG010000002.1, read as the reverse complement.
CAGGCAGGTTCAGGCAAACCGGATCTACAAGGACATCGAAGATGCTGTGACAGCCGCCGAATTGCCGCTGGATCGCCTGGTGTTCGAGGTGACCGAAGGGCTGTTCCTCAGCAACGATCAGGTGACCCTGGCCTTCCTGACGTGGCTGCGTGACAAGGGGGCGCGCGTCGTTATTGACGATTTCGGCACCGGGTATTCCTCGTTCAGTTATCTGCGCAAGCTGCCGGTTGATGGTATCAAGATCGACCGAAGCTTTATCATGAACATGGATCAGGATGCGGATGCGCTTGCTGTCGTGAAATCCATCATCGCCGTTGCGCAGGCGCTGGATCTGAACGTTACAGCAGAAGGTGTCGAGACTGTTGCCCAGAGAAATATCATGCAGGAGCTGCATTGCGACTACCTGCAAGGATATTTCTACGCCAAGCCTCTGGCGACCAATGACCTGTCCGGTTTCATCCAGAAGGCCGTCGAACCGGGCGTTGCCTTCGGATAAAACAGTTTATCCGTCCGTTTATCAATTTCTGGCCGGAACTGTCAGGACAGAAGTGCCTTTTTGGCGCATACTGCGACAGCTAGGTCATACGTTGAATTGAAGACATCGGACAGCCTGTCAAGGATTGCGTTCTGCAATTCTGTTCACATAAGCGATTGAAAATTTGTACGAAACACGCTCTCATGCGGGAAAACGTGTTTGCGGCGGACGCGTCAATCGCGTTGAATGTCGACTGAACCTTTGTAAATATGCGCTAAAGCGCAACTTGGGGAGAAAACATATGGACATGAGCGGCTCCCACCGGATTCCGGCCAAACGGGAAACCGTATGGCAAGCCTTGAACGATCCGGATGTCTTGCGGGCCTGCATCCCGGGCTGCGAAAGCCTCGAGAAGACCTCGGACACCGAAATGACCGCCGCGGTCACATCGAAAATCGGGCCTGTCAAAGCCAAGTTCAAAGGGGAAGTGACCCTTGAGAACATCAATCCTCCGGAAAGCTACACGATCTCGGGAGAAGGCAAGGGCGGCGTCGCCGGGTTTGCCAAGGGGTCTGCAGATGTGAAGCTTACGGAGGAAGGTGACGAAACCATACTTTCCTACGAAGCCAAGGCGCAGGTCGGGGGCAAACTTGCCCAGCTCGGCAGCCGGCTGATTGATTCTACCGCCAAGAAAATGGCGGAAGACTTTTTCACTAAGTTCTCCGAGATGGTCGGTTCACCGGCAGGACAGGACGAAACTGCGACCGCAGCTGGTGCCGATGACGATCTGGATCCCGGAGTGGCCGAGGAAGCCAAGCGGATCGCGATCGAAGAGTCCCCTGGCGAAGTCATGCACGCAATTGAGGATGCGGAGCATGCAGTCGAGGAAAAGATCCATCAGGCGGAACAAAATATTGAAGCCGCTGCGGGACGCAACGTGTTCGGCGGCCCCATGGTCTGGGGGCTCGTGTTGCTCGCCGCCGTGATTGTCGTGCTTGCACTTGCAAGTTGACCGGGTAGGACAAATCTTGAAATGATCGGGCTCTGACAATTTAGGACGCGCCAGGGCCCCAGCACAAAACACGGTGACAAGCCGGGAAATTGGGTCAGTGACACGCAATCGAATTCGATTGTTTATTCGTACGCTGGTCTGGATCGGACATCAGAGGTCTTGCCTGTCATTTCATGCAGGTGGGCCGGTTTGATCGCTCCGATTCAGGGAATTTCATGAGGGAGAGGAATTCATGTCGAAAGTATCGATGGTATTGAACGGCAAGACGGTTTCGGCTGATGTCGAAGACCGGACGCTGCTCGTATCGTTTATCCGGGACGTGCGCGGATTGACTGGTACGCACGTTGGCTGCGACACCTCGCAATGCGGTGCCTGCGTTGTGCATGTCGACGGCAAGGCCGTAAAGTCTTGCACCATGCTCGCAGCCCAGGCCGACGGCGCAGAAGTTGTAACACTTGAGGGGATCGGCACAGCCGACAGCCTGCACCCCGTACAGGCAGCTTTTCGTGAACATCACGGGCTTCAGTGCGGCTTCTGTACCCCCGGCATGATCATGACCGCCGTGGACATGATCAAGCGTCATGGTGCTGGAAATCTCGACGAGGCAACCATTCGCCACGAGCTGGAAGGCAATATCTGCCGCTGCACCGGCTACCACAATATCGTCAAGGCGATCAAAGCCGCCTCCGATCAAATGGCTGGTATGGCTCAGGCCGCCGAATAACGGCGTTGGCCTGAACTCCCAAAATTGATGCGCGAACACGTTCGCGCAGCAGGACAGCAAGACCGATCAATCGAATGAGATGCCGGGAGGAACAGGCATCTTCGTATTGACCGCCAGGTCTTGAGAGACAGTTGCCTTAAAGGCAGCAGCCGGATTGTCCGGCGAGTGGAGGATGTCCGGTACTGGCGGAGCCGGCAGATATTCGGGAGAGAAGAAATGGCAGTTGAAGGGATTGGCGCCCGTGCCTTGCGCAAGGAAGACAAGCGCTTCATTACCGGCAAGGGCAAATACACCGACGATATGACCATGCCGGGCATGGGGTACGCTGCTTTCGTTCGCTCGCCGCACGCGCATGCAAAGGTCAAGGGGATTGACGCGAGCGCTGCTCTGGCAATGCCGGGTGTGGATGCGGTTCTCACCGGCGACCAACTGGTGGGTGATGGTATCGGCAACCTGATCTGTGGCTGGATGATCCATTCCAAGGATGGTTCGCCGATGAAGATGGGCGGTTGGCGCGCATTGGAACCGGAAATTGTCCGCCATGTCGGGCAGGCCGTTGCCGTGGTTGTGGCCGATACGCAGGCTCAGGCACGTGATGCCGCTGACGCGGTTGTGGTTGATTATGAGGAATTGCCTGCCGTTATCGATCCGCTTGCGGCACTCGAAGCAGGTGCCCCGCAGATTCACCCGGAAGCCGAAGGCAACCTGATCTACGATTGGGAAATTGGCGACGAAGGAGCCACAAACGCGGCCTTCGAAAAGGCCGCCCATGTCACGCGCATGGAGATCCACAACAACCGCCTCGTTCCGAACGCGATGGAGCCGCGCGCAGCTCTCGCAGGTTACGATGCGGCCGAGGAGCACTATACGCTTTACACCACTTCGCAGAATCCACATGTGGCTCGCCTGGTGTTGTCGGCCTTCTACAACGTTGCTCCTGAAAACAAGCTGCGTGTGATTGCGCCTGATGTCGGTGGTGGCTTTGGTTCCAAGATCTACATCTACCCGGAAGAAATGGTCTGCCTGTGGGCGTCCAAACGTGTCGGTCGTCCGGTCAAGTGGGTGTCTGACCGGACCGAAGCCTTCCTGACGGATGCACATGGCCGGGACCATCGCTCTGAAGCGGAACTCGCGCTTGACGCGGACAACAAGATCCTGGGCCTCAGGGTCAAGACGATCGCCAATCTCGGCGCCTACATGTCGTTGTTCTCGTCTTCCGTGCCGACGTATCTCTACGCTACGCTTCTTTCGGGTCAGTACGACATTCCGGCTATCCACGCCAACGTGAAGACGGTCTACACCAACACCACACCGGTGGACGCCTATCGGGGCGCAGGCCGGCCGGAGGCGACCTATCTTCTGGAGCGGATCATGGAAACGGCAGCCCGTGAAGTGGGCTTGTCGCCGGCAGAGTTCCGTCGCAAGAACTTCATCCGCACGTTCCCGCATCAGACACCGGTGATCATGTGCTACGACGCAGGTGATTATGATGCGACGCTGGATGCAGCCCTGAAGGCCGCGGACTACGACGGCTTTGCCGCCCGCAAGGCGGAAGCAGCTTCCCGCGGCAAGCTGCGCGGTATTGGTCTGTCCTGCTACATCGAGGCGTGCGGTATTGCACCGTCCGCTGCGGTCGGTTCACTTGGTGCTGGTGTCGGTCTTTGGGAATCTGCGGAAGTGCGGGTAAACCCTGTCGGATCGATCGAGGTTCTGACGGGGTCGCACAGTCATGGTCAGGGACACGAGACAACCTTTGCCCAGCTGATCAGCGAACGTTTTGGCCTGGATACCAATGCGGTGTCCATTGTTCATGGCGATACCGACAAGGTTCAGTTCGGTATGGGAACCTACGGCTCGCGCTCCGGTGCGGTCGGCATGTCGGCAATCGTCAAGGCGCTCGACAAGGTAGAAGCCAAGGCGAAGAAGATTGCTGCTCACCTGATGGAAGCCTCCGAAGGAGACATCCAGATCGAAGGTGGCGAATTGAAAGTAGCCGGTACCGACAAGAAGCTGACCTTCACCGAGGTGGCTCTCGCTGCCTACACGGCGCACAACCTGCCTGAAGGCATGGAGCCGGGCCTGAAGGAAGGTGCCTTCTACGATCCGACCAACTTCACCTTCCCGGCAGGTACTTATGTCTGCGAAGTCGAGGTGGATCCGGATACGGGCAAGACGGAAGTGGTCAACTTCGTCGCGGCTGACGACTTCGGCAACATCATCAACCCGATGATCGTGGAAGGTCAGGTGCATGGCGGTATTACGCAGGGCATTGGCCAGGCACTTCTGGAAAATGCGTCCTACGACGAAAACGGCCAGCTGCTGACGGCGTCCTACATGGATTACTGCATGCCGCGTGCCGATGATGTGCCGTCCTACAATCTGTCGACGCATGTCACGGCCTGCCCAGGCAACCCGCTTGGCATGAAAGGTTGCGGCGAGGCTGGGGCTATCGGATCTCCGCCGGCAGTTATCAATGCGATCACGGATGCGATCGGGGACAACAGCCTGTCGATGCCAGCCTCTCCTGAAAAGGTCTGGGCGCTTTACCATGCAGGTGTGAAGCAGGCGGCCGAATAACGCCACAACGGGATTTTCGGGCGGGGCAACCCGCCCGCCATTGCACAGTTCGAAATCCGGGGAGACCCAGCATGTATGAAACGACGTATCACAAGGCCGGATCGGTAGCGGAAGCTGCTTCACTAATGGCCAATGCCGATGACGGCAAATTCCTTGGTGGTGGCCAGACTTTGCTGCCAACCATGAAACAGCGGCTTGCAGCCCCCAGCGATCTGGTGGATGTCACCAAGATTGCGGACATGAAGGGGATCAGCGCAAACGGCGATGGTGTGACCATCGGCGCAGCAACGAGCCATTTCGAAGTCTCGACTTCCGATCTGGTGAAGCAGAAGCTTCCTGGACTGGCGTCACTCGCCGGTGGCATTGGTGACCCGGCGGTTCGTCATATGGGCACCATTGGCGGCTCGATTGCCAACAATGATCCTGCAGCCGACTATCCTGCTGCGCTGGTTGCGCTCGGTGCTACCGTTGTCACCAGCAAGCGGGAACTGGCAGCGGAAGAGTTCTTCACCGGCATGTTTGAAACCGCGCTTGATGAAGATGAAATCGTCGTCGCCGTCAAGTTTCCGGGTGCTGCGGCCAGTGCCTATGCCAAATACCCGAACCCGGCATCGCGTTATGCCATGGCCGGTGTCTTCGTTGCCAAAGGCAACGATGGCTCCGTCAAGGTTGCGGTGACCGGAGCAGGGCAGGGCGGTGTCTTCCGCATGTCCGCCATGGAAACGGCGCTTGCAAGTAATTTCTCAGCCGACGCCGTCGCCGGCATAGCACCCGACGCAGACGATCTTCTGTCAGACATTCACGGGTCTGCTGCTTATCGTGCGAACCTGGTTACCGTTATGGCAAAGCGCGCCGTCCAGAAGGCGTAACCGACCTCGTGCTGATTTAAGAATAAGAACCCGGCCGAGACTCGGCCGGGTTTTGTTTTCCTGAGGGAGGAGTAGTCAGCTTCTCGATTGGGGGACGAGCGCAGACAGTCGCACTGCTAGCTGCCACGTCACGTCAGAGTACCAGTATGGGCACTTCTGCTCCGGCTTCCAGTGCAGGTGCATGAGGTGGACGGACCACAAGTGCGCCGGATTTGGCGAGCAGGTTCAACATGGAACTGTCTTGCCGGGAAAACGGCGTTACGATCAGATCGCCGTGTTCCGAATTGGAAAGCGTTGCCCTGACGTAGTCCTGCCTGCGGTCGTTCTCGGGCAAGGGAGAAGCGAGTATGGCTCGTTGAGGTCCGGACTGTTCCGGCGTCTGACCGAGCATTGCCTGCATGAGTGGCTTCAGAAACAGCAAGCCGCATATAAGGCTTGAGACGGGGTTTCCGGGCAGACCAAGAACCTTGGTGCCGCCAAGACGTCCAGCCATCAACGGCTTGCCCGGACGCATTGCAATTCGCCAGAACGCCAGGTCCATGCCTTCCTGTCCAAGGACACTTTGAACAAGATCGTGGTCGCCGACCGAGGCCCCCCCAAGTGTGACCAGAATGTCGGCCTTCTCGGTAATCGCACGCCTAACGTGGGTCGCAAGTGCCACCGGTTCGTCGGGTGATATTCCAAGATCGAGTGGCTGACCGCCGCAATCTTCCACGAGTGCGGCGATACCTGCGTGGTTCGAGGCGATTATCTGATCCGGTCCCGGTTCCGTTCCTGGGCGAACGAGTTCATCCCCGGTTGCGAGTATCGCAACCTTCGGTCTGCGGTGCACCGGCAGGACCGCGTGGTTCATTGCAGCGGCAAGGGCGAGATGCCGGTAGGCAAGTTTGAGCGGCGGTTGCAGAAGCACATCACCTTCGGAAAAGTCCAGGCCGGCCGGACGGACGAATGCGCCCTTGGCCGGGTTCTCCAGAACGGTTATGCGCTCGCCTTCACGCTCTGCGTTTTCCTGGATCAGGATCGTGTCCGCACCGGCCGGCACAGGAGCACCGGTAAAGATCCTCACCGTTTCTCCGTTGCCGACCGTTCCGCAAAAACCATGGCCGGCCGGCGCTTCGCCGACAACGGTCAAGGATGTTCGGGAAGCGGAAAGATCTTCATGACGAATGGCGTAGCCGTCCATCGCAGACGCTGCGAAGGGCGGTTGGGTTCGGGTGGAAACAAGGGGGGCGGACAGATATCTGCCGTTGGCGCTCTCGAGCGGAACATATTCCGTTTCAAGAGGTTTTACGCCGGAAAGGAGCTTCGTCAGCGCTTCGTCGACAGGCATCAGGCTCATCAGGTGCCACCCAGGCTGCCGTCCTTGTCGAGTGTCCAATGGCCGGATTTGCCACCGGATTTTTCGACCAGACGGATATCTCCGATGACCATGCCCCGGTCTACTGCTTTCGCCATGTCGTAAATCGTCAGGCAGGCCAGCGAGCATGCGGTCAAAGCTTCCATCTCGACACCTGTCTGGCCGCTGACCTTGGTTGTCGCTGTCACTATGAGGCCGGGAAGATCATCATCGGTATCGATGTCGATGGACACCTTGGACAACATCAGTGGATGGCAGAGCGGTATCAGTTCGTGGGTCTTCTTGGCGGCCAGGATGCCGGCTATGCGAGCCGTGCCGATAACGTCGCCTTTCTTGGCGTTACCGGACCGGATGAGATCCAGGGTTTCAGTCCGCATGGTGACAGTCCCGCGCGCGACGGCAATCCGATGCGTTACGGACTTCTCGGATACGTCCACCATGTTGGCAGACCCTGCCGCATCCAGATGGGTCAGAATGGCGTCCTTGTTGGCCATGTCCGCCTAAACCGCTTCGGAGAGGGCCGGACGGGCCAGGAGCGTTCTGGTAGCCGAGGCGACGTCTTCCTGACGCATCAGGCTTTCGCCGATCAAGAACGTTGAAATACCAACCTTGTTCATTCGGGATAGGTCGGCGGGGGTGAACAGGCCGCTTTCGCCGACAATGATTCTGTCGTCCGGAATGCGCGGTGCGAGCTCTTCGCTTGTTTCCAGCTTGGTCTCGAATGTCTTGAGATTGCGGTTGTTGATACCGAGCAGACGAGACGACAGCTTGAGCGCACGCTCCAGCTCATCAGCGTCATGTACCTCGAGCAAGACATCCATTCCGAGTTCGAACGCGGTGTCTTCCAATGCTTTGGCGGTGTCGTCATCAACAGCGGCCAGAATGATCAGGATGCAATCGCCCCCCCAGGCTCTGGCTTCATATACCTGGTAAGGATCGTAGAGGAAATCCTTGCGCAGCGCCGGAAGGGCAACAGCGTCACGTGCAGCAGCCAGAAATTCAGGCTTTCCCTGAAAAGAGGGCGTATCGGTCAGGACCGAAAGACAGGCTGCGCCGCCTACTTCGTAAGCCTTTGCCAGGAGAGGTGGATTGAAATCTTCCCGAATGAGCCCTTTCGAAGGGCTGGCCTTCTTGATTTCCGCAATGAGAGCGTATTCACCGGTATCGTGTTTGGCTTCGATCGCCTTGAGAAACCCGCGTGGAGCACTCACGTCTTTGATGCGTGCCTTGAGTTCGTCGATCGGAACGGATGCCTTTGCAGCGACGATTTCCTCGCGCTTGTAGGCTTCGATCTTTTGAAGAATGTCTGCCATGTCTTACCCGTTCGATGCTGCGACAAGCTTTTCCAAGGTGTCGGCTGCGGATCCGCTGTCAATGGATTGCGCCGCCAACTCGACACCATCCTTCAAGGTTTCCACCTTGTCTGCAACCAGCAGGGAGGCAGCCGCATTGAACAGCACCACATCTCGATAGGCGTTCTTTGCTCCGGCGAGGACGTCGCGCAGGGCTTTCGCGTTTTCCGAGGGAAGTCCGCCCTTGAGATCTTTCGGATCGGAAACGGCAAGGCCGACATCTTCGGGTGAAATTTCAAACGAACGGATTGTCCCGTTCTTGAGTTCGGCAATAGCGGTTGGACCGGTTGTGGTTATTTCGTCCATTCCGTCGGACCCGTGGACGACCCAGGCCTTTTCGGACCCTAGCTCGCGAAGAGCTTCCGCAAGCGGCTCCACCCATTTGCGGGCAAACACACCAACCATCTGGCGCTTCACACCTGCGGGATTGGTCAATGGGCCAAGCAGGTTGAAGATTGTTCGCGTGCCGAGTTCCATGCGTGTTGGACCCACGTGTTTCATGGCTGCATGGTGCAGCGGGGCGAACATGAAACCGATACCCGCCCTGTTGATGCAATCGGATATTTTCCTGGCATCGATATCGATGTTGACGCCAAGTTCGGCGAGCGCTTCTGCAGCGCCCGACTTGGAAGACAATGACCTGTTGCCGTGTTTGGCGACCGGTACGCCGCTGCCGGCGACGACCAGGGCCGTGCACGTGGAAATATTGTAGCTGCCGGAATTGTCGCCACCCGTTCCCACTATATCCATCGCGTTGGCCGGGGCCCTCACAGGGATCATCTTGGACCGCATGGTAGCGACCGCACCCGTGACTTCGGCAATGCTTTCGCCGCGCACACGCAAGGCCATCAGAAACCCGCCAAGCTGCGATGGTGTTGCAGATCCCGACAGGATCACCTCAAAGGCTTCGCGGGCTTCTTCAGGGCTCAAGGCGTGACCGTCTGACACCTTGGCGATGAAGTCCTTGAATGTGCTCATGTCGTCATTCCACTTTCAAACGGATCAATTCCGGTCCAGCCCGATCATCTGGGCGATACCGGCATTGTTTATCTCGACCCCTGCCTTGGTTTCCCGGTCGGAGATGAACTGGCCGAGCAGCGTGTCCTGAATTTGCTGGGAAAGCTGCTGACCCAGGGCCGCTACTTGCGGTGCGTCGCTCTGGAAGTCCGGTACGTTGGAACCGCTCACTTTAAGCACGATCCGACCGTTGCCATCGTTGGTTTCGGTGACCGCGCTTGTTCCAACGGGGCCGTCGAATACTGCCGAAACAGCTTCGCGGCCGAAATCCCCGGACGGCGTGTTGCGCTTCAGGTCAGTTGCGGATTTCACTTCCAGCCCGGTTTCTGCGGAAAGGGCAATGAACGGCGTGCCGCCCTCTACCTTGGCCAAGAGGTCTGCCGCAGTGTCGCTCAAGCGTTTGCCGAGTTCATCCTGCTTCCAGGCGGCAATGACGTCTTCGCGAACTTCGTCGAGGGTCCGTTCGCGCGACGGAATAACCTTTGCGACGTCATACCAGAGAAAGCCTTGCTCACCGAGCTGAAGGACATCGTTTTCGATGCCGATGTCACTGTCGAACGCACCTGCTACAAGTCCCTCAGCATCAGGCAAGGTTACGGGTTTACCGTCTTCACCGTTTCCGGATGCATCAAAAGCTGACGGAGTTTCTACAGTCAGGGAGAAACGCTCGCCGATTTCGTCCAGCGGAGCACCGCCTGCCCGGGCATCCTCGACTTCGTTAAGCAGATCCAGAATTTCCCGTTCCGCCTGTTCCTTTGCGAGGCTCTGGACGATCTCGTCCTTCACGTCTTCGAAGGGTTTGGTGCTTTCAGGAAGGATTTCTTCGACATTCAGAATGACGGTCGAGAACCTGCCTTCCACCGTACCGCTGGTGGCGCCTTCTTCGAGGCTGAAAGCGGCGTCGCCGATAGCTTCATCGAGAAAATCGGTCTTTGCCATGATGCCAAGGGCAACGTCGTTGTTGGCAAGGTTGCGTTCACTCATGAGTTCGTCAAAGGTCTTGCCGTTCGCAATTTCTTCGGCAGCCTCTTCTGCAGCCTGTTGAGACGGGAATGACATCTGACGGATCTTGCGGCGTTCGGGCTGGAAGAAATCTTCCGACCGGCGCTCAAACTCAGCGCGAGCGTCTTCGTCGGAAATGTCATCCGGACGAGAGAGAGACGTCGGCGTGAGTGAGACGTATTTGATTTCACGGAACTCGGGTGCGCGGAAATTGTCCTTGTTCTCTTCGAAGTAGGTTGTCAGGACACCTTCGGCCGGATCCTCGATGTCTCCGATGAATTCCGGTGTGACGACCAGGTAATCAACGCTTCGCGTTTCTCCCTGATAGGCGTCAAGAACTTCCAGATAGGCAATCGGCGCCTTCATGCTTCCGGCGAGGCCTTCTGCAAGTTGCGCACGCTCTGCAACCTTGCGGCGTTCGACGACATATTCGTCTTCCCGGTATCCGTTTGCCTGCAGAACCTGCTGTAGTCGGGTCTTGTCGTACCTGCCGCCAAGGCCCTGAAATGCAGGGTCACTCTGGATAATGGTCGCCAGGCGTTCGTCCGAAACACCGAGTTTCATGTTTTGTGCGGTGTTGTTCATGGCCGCTTCGGCCACAAGCTTGCCCAGGGTTTGCTGCGGAACACCGAGGGTCGCACCTTCTGCCGGCGTCAGCGGCCGGCCGAACTGTTGAGCCAGCCGTCCGAGGTCCTGCCTGTAGGCCCGGTCAAAATCGAACAGGGAGACTTCCGTGTCACCGACCTTGGCGGCGGTGTTCTGGCCGACACCGGTCAAGAAACCGCTAATGCCCCACACGGCGAAGCTAAAGATCAACAGAGCAATAAACAGTTTGGCAACCCAGGTGCCAGCGCCCTTGCGCAGCGCGTCAAGCATGACGACTCCCGTATTCTTCTTCGTTCCGGCAGCCGGCGTGACCGGCTGAATTCAGGACCGGCCTTGGCCGGAGCGGGCGGATCATAAAGACGCCGCGCCGCCGCCGCAAGGCGGCCTTTTACAAACTTCGGAAGCGATTTGGGTTTTCCCGTCCTCAGGGTGATTGCAACGCGTGTGCGCTTCTGCTCTATAGGCGGCAAATCAAGGATCATGCCGCGGGAGAAACTGAACATGAGCGCAGCGATCAAACCGCTGGTTGCCGGTAACTGGAAAATGAACGGTCTGAAGGCAAGCCAGGCTGAAGTCTACAAGATGATCGCCGGCATCAGTTACGATCTGGCGGATTCGGTCGATGCGATGATTTGTGCGCCTGCAACGCTGATCGCAGCAATCGCGGAAAAGGCTGGCAGTGGCGCGCTGTCTGTAGGTGGTCAGGATTGCCATACCGCTGTTTCTGGTGCCCACACCGGTGACATTTCTGCTGAAATGCTTGCAGATGCCGGCGCAAAGGCTGTCATCGTCGGTCATTCCGAACGCCGGACGGATCACGCTGAAAGCGATGTTGATGTCAATGAAAAGGCTCGGGCAGCCTGGAGAGCCGGCCTTGTGGCGATTGTGTGTGTCGGCGAGACAGAAGCCGAGCGCAAGGCAGGCCAGGCACTTGCTATTGTCGACCGCCAATTGAACGGATCGGTTCCGGATGGGGCGACTGCCGAAAACTGCGTGATTGCCTACGAGCCGGTCTGGGCGATCGGTACAGGTCTGACACCCACCGCAGGTGATGTTGAGGAAATGCACAAGGCAATGCGGGACAATCTTTCCGCAAGGTTCGGCGGGGAAGGCGCTTCCATGCGCCTTCTTTACGGCGGGTCTGTGAAACCGGGCAATGCGCGTGAACTGATGTCTGTTGCCAATGTCGACGGCGCCCTTGTTGGCGGCGCCAGTCTCAAGGCTGAAGATTTCCTCGGCATACTTGCTGCTTATTCCTGAAGACACCGAATATATTGTGCCCGGCCTTGAAGCTTCTGTGTCGAAGGCGCAATTGAAGGGTGGAAAGCTGGCGGCGTCTGGTGTAGAAGGCCGCCAATCTTGAATTCAATGAAGAATGGCGTTCGATGGAAACCGTAGTCATCGTAATCCACTTGATGGTCGTCTTGGCCCTGGTGCTTGTTGTCCTCCTGCAGCGTTCCGAAGGCGGCGCGCTTGGCATTGGCGGCGGAGGCGGTGGTCTGATGTCCAGTCGTGGGACTGCGAATATCCTGACGCGTGCAACTGCCGTTCTGGCGGTCGCTTTCTTCGCTACATCGCTGACGCTCAGCCTTATTGCAAAGAATCAGGACCGGCCCGGTTCGATTCTTGATGCTGTTCCGACAGCAACCCAGGATGCGCCTGCCACGACGGACGGCACGACCGAAGGCGGTTCAGGCGGTGTTCTCGATTCGTTGAAACAGCTGAACCAACAGCAACCTTCCGGACCTCAGGTCCCGGCCGCCCAGTAAGGCGGCCGAACGGGTCTTCTGGCCCATTCACCCGACATATGCCCTGCGGCTTAACTCGCAGGGCATTTTTATGTGTTGAGAACGCAACTCCCGAGTGGCCAAGGCGCCCTCGGCAAGGATATGGTATTGGTCCATGGCGCGATATATTTTCATCACTGGCGGCGTGGTCTCCTCGCTTGGAAAAGGTCTTGCTTCTGCAGCACTGGGCGCATTGCTCCAGGCTCGCGGTTACAAGGTCCGTCTCCGCAAACTCGATCCCTACCTGAACGTCGATCCGGGCACCATGAGCCCGTATCAGCATGGCGAATGCTTTGTGACCGACGATGGTGCGGAAACAGACCTCGATCTCGGCCACTACGAACGGTTCACCGGTCGTCCTGCGAACCAGCAGGACAACATCACCACCGGGCGGATCTATCAGGACATCATCGCCAAGGAGCGGCGCGGCGATTATCTGGGCGGAACCGTCCAGGTCATTCCGCACGTGACTGATGCGATCAAGAACTTCGTTCTGACCGGCAACGAGGACTACGATTTTGTTCTCGTCGAGATCGGCGGAACTGTGGGCGATATTGAAGGCCTGCCGTTCTTCGAGGCGATCCGCCAGCTTGGCAACGATCTTCCGCGAGGCGACGTCGTCTATGTGCATCTGACCCTGATGCCCTACATCCCGAGCGCCGGTGAAATGAAGACCAAACCGACGCAGCACTCTGTAAAGGAACTGCGGTCCATCGGTATTCAGCCGGATATCCTGATGATCCGTTGTGATCGCCCGATCCCGGAAACGGAAAAACGGAAGCTGTCGCTATTCTGTAACGTGCGCGAGAGCGCGGTCATTCCGGCCTATGACGTCAAGTCGATCTACGACGTGCCGGTCGCCTACCACAAGGAAGGGCTGGACGACGAAGTTCTGGCTGCTTTCGGCATCAAGGGGGCGCCTGCACCGGTGCTCGATCGCTGGAACGGCATTTCCGAGGCGGTTGCCAATCCGGAAGGCGAGGTCAAGATCGCGATTGTCGGCAAGTACACCGTTCTGAAGGATGCCTACAAGTCGCTGATCGAAGCATTGGTCCATGGCGGTATCGCCAACCGGGTCAAGGTGAACCTTGAATGGATCGAATCGGAGACCTTCGAGAAGGAAGACCCGAGCCCTTATCTGGAAGGTGTTCACGGAATTCTGGTTCCCGGTGGTTTTGGGGAACGGGGTGCCGAGGGCAAGATTGCTGCGGCACACTTCGCCCGGACGCGCAAGATCCCGTATTTCGGAATTTGCTTCGGCATGCAGATGGCGGTTCTGGAAGCGGCGCGTAATCTCGCCGGGATCGCCGAAGCCAATTCCACCGAATTTGGTCCGGCGAAGGAACCTGTTGTCGGCCTGATGACCGAGTGGACGAAGGGCAACCGCAAGGAAGTGCGCGACGCCGAAGGCGATCTGGGCGGTACGATGCGCCTTGGAGCCTATCCTGCTGCGCTCAAGACCGGTTCCAAGATTGCTGAAATTTATGGAACGACCAGCATTTCGGAGCGTCATCGCCACCGGTATGAAGTCAACATCGGCTACCGCGATGAACTCGAGAAATGCGGACTGATTTTCGCCGGGACATCGCCAGACGGTGTTTTGCCGGAAACGGTCGAAATCGCGGATCATCCCTGGTTCGTCGGTGTTCAGTACCATCCGGAACTGAAGTCCCGTCCTTTCGATCCGCATCCGCTGTTTGCATCCTTCATAAGCGCAGCGATCCATCAGGGCCGTCTGGTCTGATCGCCCAAGGCGGGAAGGGGACAAGATAATGGTGCGCGGGCTCGATCACGTCGTTGTAGCGGTGAGGGATCTGGAGGCCGCGGGCCAGGCGTGGGCCGACCTCGGTTTCACGGTTACCCCCGAAAATCGCCATTCCTGGGGAACGGCCAACCGTTTGGTTCAGCTCGACGGTTTTTTCGTCGAGTTGTTGAGCGTTGCCGATCGGGATCTCATTTTCGAGGCTTCTGAAGAGGTTTTCTCGTTCGGAGCTTTCAACCGAGATTTTCTGTCCCGGCACGAAGGGGCCAGCATGCTGGTGCTGGACAGTTCCGATCCTGCGAAGGACAGGGACGATTTCAGCAAGGCTGGACTGAAACTCTACGAGCCGTTTTCCTTCGAGCGCACCGCCAATCTGGCGGATGGCGGCAAGGTGCAAGTTGCCTTCGACCTGACATTTGTCAGTGATGCACTTGCACCGGAGATCGGCTATTTCACCTGCAGGAATCGATTTCCCGAAAATTTCTGGAAAGAAGCCTTTCAGGATCATGCCAACGGCGCGTCAACGATAAAGACAGTCTATCTCGTTGCCGGCGATCCCTCGGATCATCACGAGTTTCTGGGTGGGTTCACGGGCCAACGCGAAATGCGCGCCACCAGTCTGGGTCTGGAGATCAAGACTGCTCGTGGAACAATATCCGTGCTAACGCCATCTGCGTATGCGTCACTGGTCGGCACTGATGCAGCTGCGCAAATCGCCGGTTCCCTGCCGCAGATTGTTGCTCTGGAAATCGGCTGCAAAGGCCTGGATGAGCGCAAGATAGTGCCAGCAGGCCAGCTCAACGGGCTCACGCTGATCCTGTCGCCAGTTGTCTCGTAAATGAAATACATTCTTTTTGAGAAGGCTTAGCCGGGAGACGTGTTCCGCCCACGGCTCTCTGGCAGGATTTGCTGCACTTTATCGCATTCAGAAAATTTGCCGACGCACAAACCATTAGGTGTGTTTCGTGATTGCCGTGTCGGGCAATGTATACGTGACTTTGAAAACGTTAAGGAATTTTTCCCGCCAAGACCACACGGCAAGGGCACTATTCACTTGTTGAATCAACCAGTCCTTTTATAGTGAACCCCAAATTATGCGCCTTGACCTGATGGTCGGACTGCGGAGTTCCCGAATGACTTTTTTGCCTTTTGCCTCTTTCCCTCGCAATTTTGCACTCGTTGCTGCAACCTCGGCGCTCTTGGCCGCGTGCTCTGACGACTCGCAAAAGGCCGCTCCGGCAGCGCCGCCACCATCGGTGACCGTTGCGAAGATTGCGTCCCAGGATATTCGCCAAAGCGCACGTTTTGTCGGGCAAGTCGCTGCAATCGACCAGGTCGATCTCATGGCTCGCGTCAAAGGTTTCCTGGAAGAGAAAGCTGTGCCGGACGGCTCCGTCGTCAAGAAAAACGACCTGTTGTTCACGATTGAAAAAGCGCAGTATCAGGCCGCACTGACAAAGGCCAAGGCGGATCTTGCAAGCGCAAAGGCAGACGCTGCACTTAAGGCTGCTGACGAGAAGCGTGACAGGGACCTCCGAGACAAGGGGCATCTCTCCGAGGCTGCTTACGAAGCGACCTTGGCGCAAAAGCAACAGGCGGAAGCCTCTGTGGAGGCAGCGCAATCGTCTCTGCAGGAGGCGGAACTCAACCTCAGCTACACCGACATTTCGGCACCTTTCGACGGCCAGCTCGGCAAGACCACCTACAGCGTTGGCGAGGTGGTCGGACCCACGACGAATTCACTGGCCAGCTTGATCAGCCTTGCTCCTGTCTATGTCAATTTTTCCGTCAGCGAGGCGCAGTACCTCAACGCGGTCAAGACACACGGGATAAACCCTGCCGATATCCAGCCGGATGAGTCTCCAGACCTGAAACTGGTTCTGCCAAACGGGCAGGACTATAATGAAAAGGGCAAAATCGTCTTCATCGACAATCAGGTCGATACGGCGACAGGCACCATCTCCTTCCGCGGACAATTCGATAACAAGGACATCCGCCTGATTTCCGGAACCTATGTGACGGTGGTTCTCGAAGCGCCGAAAACGGAAACGGCGCTGGTTGTGCCGCAGGCTGCCATTCAAAGGGACCAGGAAGGTGCGTTTGCACTGGCAATCACGTCGGACAAGAAGGTCGAACAGCGCTACGTGACACTGGGTCAGCAGGAAGGCACGGATTTCGTCGTCTCTAAAGGCCTGAAGGAAGGTGACGAGGTCATCATCGAAGGGTTGCAGAAAGTGCGCCCCGGCGTTGTCGTGAACCCGGTACTTGCTTCCAAGCCGGCGGAGAAAAGCTAAATGTTTTCACGCTTTTTTATCTACCGGCCGAAATTCGCGCTGGTCATTTCCATTGTTATCACTATTGCCGGTGTGCTTGGGTATCTGTCGCTTCCGGTTGAACAGTTTCCGAATATCACCCCGCCGGTCGTAAATGTTACGGCGACCTATACCGGTGCCAATGCCGAAGTGCTGGAAGAAACTGTTGCCGCCCCAATCGAAGGGCAGGTCAACGGCGTCGACGACATGATCTACATGCAGTCGACCAGTAACGACAGCGGCAACTATTCGCTCAACGTTACCTTCGCTGTCGGAACAGACCCGGACATTGCCACGGTCAACACGCAGAACCGGGTCAGTCAGGCCAACAGCCAGCTGCCAAGCGATGTGACCAACAACGGTGTGACAGTGCAAAAAGCCAGCACGAACATGTTGCTGGTCATTACACTGTTTTCGCCAAACGGCAGTTACGATCCGGTCTTCCTGTCAAACTATGCCTCGATCAACCTGAAGGATGCACTTGCCCGTGTGCCTGGGGTTGGTCTGGCAGACGTCATGACCGACTTTTCCTACGGCATGCGCATCTGGCTTGATCCGGACAGGTTGACCAGCCTGGGCATGACGCCGACGGATTTCATCACCGCCGTACGTGACCAGAACATTCAGGTGGCTGCCGGTCAGATCGGCGCGCCTCCGGTTCCGGACGGACAGCAGTTTCAGTACACGATCAAGGCAAAGGGCCGTCTGGCCTCACCGGAAGAATTTGAGCAGATCGTTCTGCGGACCGGTGCAGACGGCGCGGTCGTAACGATTGGCGATGTTGCCCGCGTCGAACTTGGCGCACAGGTTTACAACGCCTCCGGCGAATACAACGGCAAGCCTTCCACGGTTCTGGCAATCTATCAGGCACCAGGCGCAAACGCGCTTCAGGTATCGGAAAACGTGCTGGCTCGCCTGGATGAACTGGCCAAGAATTTTCCGCCGGACATGCAGTACGGCGTACCCTTCAACACCACGGATTTCGTTCAGGCTTCTCTCAACGACGTCATCACCACACTTTTCCTGACCTTCCTTCTGGTGGTCTCGGTGGTGTTCATCTTCCTCGGGAACTGGCGAGCGACAATCATTCCGACTGTTGCCATTCCAGTGTCGCTTATCGGCACGTTTGCCGTGCTGCTGGCACTTGGCATGACGCTCAACACGATTTCGCTGTTCGCACTGGTGCTGGCTATTGGTATCGTTGTGGATGATGCCATCGTCGTCGTGGAAAACGTGGAACGCATCATTGCCGACGAAGGCTTGTCGCCGAAAGAAGCCACGACGAAAGCGATGGAACAGATCACCAGTCCGGTGATTGCCACGACGCTGGTGCTGCTGGCGGTGTTCGTTCCGACTATCTTCATGCCAGGCATTACGGGCCGTCTCTATTCCCAGTTCGCAGTCACCATCTCGGTCTCTGTGTTGATTTCCTCAATCAACGCGCTGACGCTGTCTCCGGCTCTCTGTGGCCTGATCCTGAAAGCCCGTTCTGGCCCGCCGCGCGGCATCATGGGGCTGTTCGACCGTGGCATAACCTCGGTACGCAACGGATATACCGGTATTATTCGCCGCCTTGTTCGCTTCGCCGTGATAGGGCTTGCCGTTGTTGCCGGGGCGGTCGCCTTGATCGTGACACTCGGCGGATCACTGCCTCAGGGCTTTCTGCCTTCGGAAGACCAGGGCTACCTGATGGTCGACGTTCAGCTTCCCGATGGAGCGTCGTTGCAACGGACGGAGAACGTTACCAAGCAGGTGGTTGACCTGACCTCCAAAACGCCGGGTGTGGAAGACGTCGTCATTGTCAACGGCTACTCAATCCTCAACGGCGCAACGTCCTCGAATGCGGCGCTGGTGATTGCGACCATGAAGAACTGGGAAGACCGTCAGGCACCCGACCTTCGCATTGACGCGATCCTTGCAAAGTTCTGGGCGGAATTTTCGACTATTCCTGGCGCGAATATCATTGCCTTCAACCCCCCGCCGATTCCGGGCCTTGGCACGACCGGCGGTGTTCAGGTGATGCTGCAACAAACTGGTGGAGGTTCGCCGCAGGATTTGTCATCGGCACTTGGCTCGATGATTTATTCTGCCAACCAGAGTGCCGAAGTTGGGCGAGCCTACTCGACTTTCCGGGCCAATGTGCCTCAGGTCTTTATCGATCTTGATCGTGAAAAGGCCAAAACGCTCGGCATCAATGTGTCGGATGTCTTCACGACACTGCAGGCTTATCTGGGCTCGTACTATATCAACGACTTCAACATCTTCGGCCGGGTCTACAAGGTGATGATCCAGGCGGAAGGCAAGTTCCGCGATCGGGTGGAGGATATCGGTGCACTTTATGTGCGGTCGAGCGACGGGACGATGGTGCCCATGCGCAGCATTTTGACGACACAGAATGTCCTCGGTCCGCAGATCCTGACCCGCTACAACATGTTCCGTGCCGCTGCCGTGATGGCTGATCCGGCACCTGGAGCCTCAACAGGTGTGGTCATCAACGAAGTCAATGCCGCGGGGGCTGAAGCTCTTCCGGACGGGTATTCTCTCGAGTGGACAGGTACAGCGCTGCAGCAGCTCGGATCGGGGCAGATCGTTCTATTCATCCTGCTTTTGTCAATCTTGTTCACGTATCTCTTCCTGGTCGCTCAGTATGAGAGTTGGACGATGCCGATTGCGATCTTGATGTCGGTGTCCTTTGCAATCCTCGGGGCGCTTGTTGCGGTCTTTGCGACTGGGGGGGATGTCAACCTCTACACACAGATTGGCATGATCATGCTTGTCGGAATGGGCGCCAAGAATGCCATTCTCATCGTGGAGTTTGCAATGGAGCAGAGGGCCGATGGCAAGTCGATCAAGGATGCAGCAGTAGAAGCGGCTCATCTTCGGTTCAGGGCGGTCATGATGACGGCCTTGTCGTTCTTGCTGGGTGTCGTGCCTTTGATGACCGCATCAAGTGCTGGTGCGGCCAGTCAGAAGGCCATTGGCTTCGCGGTGTTCGGTGGCATGCTGTTTGCGACCTGCATCGGCATTCTCATGATCCCGATTCTTTATGTGAACATGCAGACCATGCGTGAAACCGTCAAAAGCTGGTTTGGCGGAAAAGGAAAAACCCAGACGGAACAGGAGCCTGTTGCGTCCTGACGTGAGAAAATTTTCAATAGGCAAACGGTTTTGCGTTGTTTGAATCTTACTTAAGGTTAGTTTGGCCGGGCGATCCAGATGGGTTGTCCGGCTTTGCTTTTAGGTCAAATGCCAGCAAGTTCTCAGGTCTCGGGATCGCGAACTTGGATAGTGAAAACACAGATCTCGTCCACCGTGCGACGCGCAAGCGGTGGATACTACAAGCTTAAAATTTTTAAGGCTAAGGTTTTGGAAATATTGGTGAGCCGACAGGGGTTCGAACCCTGGACCTACTGATTAAAAGTCAGTTGCTCTACCAGCTGAGCTATCGGCTCTCACCAATTTCCGAAGCGGTTCAGTGCGTTGTTGCAGCGCCACCGCGTTGGTGGCGTGTGTTTAGGCCGACCTTGAGGACAATGCAAGAGGCAAAATCGATTTTTTCAACAGGGTAGCAAAAAACAGCGTTGTTCAGTGGTCACTGTTGAAAACACACAACCAAATTCGGGAAATGGTGAATTCTCGCACATGTTATTAGCAACAACGGTCCTTCGATTGATAGTATTATCAAGTACAGTAGATTTTACTCTTTTTAACTCTAGTTGCTAATTTTCGCTTCTAAGAAAATAACGATCATTCTCCTGCGAAAACTGTCAGGTAGCGCAATAAAGCTATGTGAGGTAACGTTATCAGGCACATGAGAGGTTACATGCACACAACGACAATCGACACCCACACGAGCTCCGTCGAGTTCGATTTCGTGAAAGGGCACATCGCGGCGACGATGACGCTGATTCACGGATTGATCGACCAGGGTTTGATCGACCGGGAACGGCTCGACCTGTTTTTCGCGTCGTTTATCGGAGACCTACCGCATAGCCGGGAAACGCTCGGCTTGCGTCTCATCCTTGACCAGTGGCGGCAGGGCCTTCGCGACGGTGATGCTGAAGAAGAGCTAAAGGGGAAGCTCTTTGAGGTAATCCGGGGAGGGCGAAACAACTGACGCTGTCTGGAGTATGGCCGGTCCAAGGGGTTGGGGACCGTGGCATATTCTCGTCCGTAGCATTTGTTCAATCTAAATTTGTTCTGATCAGAAATTTTTTCAAACTGTTTGTGCTATCGGTCCGGTCATGGGCTCGGTAACTTGTGATTGAACCGATCGTCCCGAACTGGTGTTGACGCGTCGCCTTTGCTATCCCTTCGACATTGCGTAATCTTGCGGGTGCCTCGGCAGCCAGATGTGCAGGAGTCGCGCTGCAGCGCCTGATGCTGGGTTGTTGCAGTCGGTGTGTAGCCGAGTTGTTGAAGGATACCGCCATATTTGTCGGCGGCAGAAGGGCGGAACATTTGGCAAAGTCTCAAGAGACCCTCGTAGCAGCGCAGTGCTTTACGCGCCAGTTGTCCGGTTCCAATACCGCATGCAGCCGTCTTACCGCACTTCTGGGCGCGGGATTGTTGGTTATGAGCGGTGCAATCGCTGGCGTGCGTGCGGATGAACAGCATTTCATTACGATTGGCACCGGCGGCGTTACCGGCGTCTACTATCCGTCCGGCGGGGCGACTTGCAAGATCGTCAACATGACACGCGCCGACCACGGCGTTCGTTGCTCAGTCGAAACCACGCTGGGGTCAATTGCCAATATCGAAAAGATTCGTTCCGGTGAAATCGATTTTGGTTATGTGCAGTCCGACTGGCAGCATCACGCTTTTCTCGGGACCTCTGCCTTTGAAGAGGTCGGGCCGTTTGACGAGCTACGCTCTATCTTTTCACTTCATGCCGAAGTCGCAACGATCGTCGTTCGAGACGAATCTTCTTATCGGGTCTTCGATGATTTGAAAGAGGCAAAGATAAATATCGGCAGCAAGGGATCGGGGTCTGCAGCTTCCTGGAACGCACTGATCAGCGGCCTTGGCTGGACGCAGAGTGATCAGGAAGATCTTGAAGAGCTCAAGATATCGGAGCTGTCTGAAGCTCTTTGTTCAGGCAGAATTGATGCCTATTTCGAATTGATAGGTCATCCGGCTGCGTTGATCGAGGAAACTCAGGCTCGTTGCGATATTCGTCTGATTGGTATCGATGGCAAGGCGGTTGACGAGCTTTTGACAGAAGTTCCCTATTACATGCCGGCCGACATCCCTGCGGGCCTTTATGGTCTTTCGCAGCCAGTGGATTCCTTCGGCGTTGTCGCGACCTTCGTAACGTCTGCGCGCATGCCGGAACCGATCGTGACAACACTCGTAGAAGCGGTTTTCGAAAATTTCGACAGTTTCAAACGTCTGCATCCCGCACTTGGCCGCCTGACCGAAAATGACCTGGTTGCCTACGGCATGCCGGCGCCGCTACATCCTGGCGCATTGACCTATTTCCAGGAAAAAGGCCTAGTGCCCGCAACTGCACCGGCCAAGGCAAACTGACCGGTGTTCACAGCTCTCCAAATGGTGAGCACCTTGTGTCTTTGGTCAAAGCGGGGAAGCGGCTAATAAGGTCGCTCCGAGCCTCGCCGGATTGCCGGTGGGCTGCCCGAACAACCGGAATGTCGAATGATCCAGGAAGTCACCATCATAGGTGCCGCGCTTGCCGGTGTCCTATCTTTTGTCTCGCCTTGCGTCCTGCCTTTGGTGCCACCTTACCTGGGGTTCCTTGCGGGCGTTTCGCTGGAGCAACTATCAGGTGAAGCAGAAGACAGCACGGCTGCATCGCGTCGGGTGTTTCTGAGTGCCCTGTTCTTTGTGCTTGGTTTTTCAACCGTGTTCGTTTTGCTGGGGGCGACTGCCAGTTTTCTTGGCCAGTTCATTCGCGCCTATCTCGATTACCTGAGCTATATCGCCGGCGCCGCGATCATCGTTATGGGCCTGCATTTCCTTGGCGTGTTCCGCATAGGCCTGCTTTACAAGGAAGCGCGTGTTCACGTGGAGAAAAAGCCTGCGGGTCCGCTTGGCGCCTATGTCATCGGCCTTGCCTTCGGCTTTGGCTGGACACCTTGTGTCGGCCCAATACTGGCTGCCATTCTGTTTGTCGCTGGCGGAAAAGAAACGGTTGGGCAGGGTGCCTTGCTCTTGAGCGCCTATGCACTCGGCCTCGGTATCCCGTTCCTGATTGCCGCGCTTTTCGCTTCGCCGTTTCTCAAGTTCATGCGGCGGTTCCGCAAGCACATGGGTGTCGTTGAAAAGACCATGGGCGGCGTTCTCGTATTGACCGGGGTCATGTTCCTGACCGGGCAGATGGCGGTCTTGTCTTATTGGCTCCTGGAAACGTTCCCCGCGCTGCAGACCATCGGGTAAACGCAGCGCCAAAGTTCTTCGTCTTGGCGCATTGCATCAACCGACTGAAATCTAACGAGATTAGGTTGCCTTAAAACGCCGTGTCGCGAAATTCCGCCGCAGTCACGAGCGGGTCACCCGCGAACAGGGCCGGGTGACAGAGCTCAGTCACATCCAACAGGTGAAGACACGCAACGGCAGCGTCCGCCGCATTGGCAAACGGTCCGACCATCAAGGCAATACCGCCTTGAGGCGTATTTCGTTCCATCAGGAGCGGGCGAAGGTCACGCATGCGTTCCGCATTTTGATTCTTGAAATCGGCCCATGCTTTTGCTGCTGCAGCAGTTGAGCTGTAGTGACCGATAATCGCTCCGAAATCGCTTCGCTTCAGTTTGCTGTCACCGCCACCGCGAAGCCGTCCGGCGGGACTGGAAGGCGTGATAACCGCAGGTCGACTTGTCGTCTGGGTAGGTGTTGCGTCGAACGGCTCCGGCGAGGGCGGTGTAGAAGGCGTATTGTCTTCAACAGCCAAGGGGATTGAACCTGTCGCTTGGGGTTCGCCACCTGGCGCGGGCAGATCTACCCTTGGCAGGTCGACTATCCGGACCGGTTCGGCAGGATTGAAACTTCGGGTAGGCGCGTCGACTGGAGCGGTTCCGGAATCGATGCTGACCATCCGGGGGGGCGCCTTGGGAACATCAAGGGCCGGCGTTGCAACCTGTTTCTTGGTGTCCGCCTGATCTGGTGCCGCAGAAGTCGTCTGGTTCAGCTTTGAAGCATCGCGTTTTGCTTTAGGCGACGCTACGGGGACGGGAAGTGGTTTTTCCAGTTTTTCCGTCACCTCGGTGCGGACGATGCCCGGGCTCGGTTCCACTGGTTCGCCGCTGTCTCTGTCGGTATTTCCCATTTCAGAGAGCCTGGAAAAAGCAGCTTCCTTCTCCAGTGCAGCGATGCGGCGCGAATACGCAATATTTTGTTCGGCAAGTGCGCTAAGGCGTCGACGCAACCCGACGATTTCTTTTTGCAGCACAGCGATCTGGCTCTGGTCCAGACCGGGAAGGGGGGCGTGATCACTATCTTCCGGCAACTGCATGACTTCTACTGGCACTCCTCTGGCGGAAGGTGACGTGATGGAGGCAGTTGAACCCACGCTTCCGATCGGGGGCAGAGTTATTCCCGTCGGGAAATCGAACTTCGGTGTGAACTGGCCGTGGGCGTTGCTGAACTGATAGGAAGCAAGGCCGACAGTTCCCATGCAAACGGCCGCAAATGCCCAGGAAAGCAGGCCGACACGCGAAGGCGTGAACGTATCCCGGACAACGTCCCGAACAGATTTTTGTGCCTTCCGTTTTGCCAAAAGTCCTGCTTTCCGAGCCTGAAACCGAATCTCAAAGAAGATACCTCATCAGGTGCGCATTATGGTTAATGAAAAGCAAACCGAAGCACTCAGGAAGTCAGATCTTTCAATGTTCTGTGGATCGGGGCATATAGAGGCCGACTTGTGTGGGTGATGCCCGAAAAATTGACAGTGGACCTTTGATGACTTCCCGTTCTTGCCTTTCGATTGTTCTGGCCGCCGGACTCGGCACCCGGATGAAATCCAACCTGCCAAAGGTGATGCATGAGATCGGCGGACTGCCGTTGGTCGGGCATGTGGTAAAGGCCCTGAAACAGGCTGGCTCTGACCGAATTTCCGTCGTAACCGGCCCAGATATGCCCGAGCTTGAAAAGCTGGTTCAAAACCTTGCACCGGAAGCGCACTGTCATGTCCAGCACGAGAGGCTGGGTACGGCTCACGCGGCGCTTGCCGCCCGTTCTGCGCTGGCCTCGCCTTCGGACGATGTCCTGATCCTGTTCGGCGACACTCCACTGGTGACGGCAGACACGATAGGCAAAGTTCGACGGGCCTTGTCGGATGGTGCAGATCTGGCAGTGCTTGGGTTCGAAACCCAACAACCATTCGGCTATGGCCGGTTGCTGACCGATAACGGGCAACTGGTTGCCATTCGGGAAGAAAAGGACGCCTCGGAAGCAGAACGGAGGATCACGTTCTGCAATTCCGGCATCATGGGTTTCTCGGGGCAGCATGCTCTCTCTTTGTTGGATGCGATTGGCAATGCCAATGCCAAAAGCGAATTTTACCTGACGGACGCGGTTGAAATCGCCAACAGCAGGGGCTTGAAGGTTGTTGCGGTTTCCGGCTCGGAAGTCGAAACGCAAGGCATCAATACACGTGCCCAGCTGGCTGCCTGTGAAGAGGATTTCCAGGTTCGTATGCGTAATTTCGCTTTGGAAAACGGCTGCACATTGCTTGCGCCGCACACGGTTTATTTCTCGCATGATACCGTTCTGGAATCTGATGTGGTCGTAGAGCAGAATGTCGTCTTCGCCCCGGGGGTAAGGGTCGCAAGGGGAGCAAGGATCCGCGCCTTCAGTCACCTTGAGGGAGCATCCGTTGGCAGAAATAGCGCTGTTGGCCCCTATGCCCGTCTGCGGCTCGGCGCGGTTCTGGGGGCCGACACCCGTGTCGGTAACTTTGTCGAAGTCAAAAACACGACCTTCGAAGACGGTGCCAAGGCCAATCATCTCAGTTACATCGGCGATGCAAGTGTCGGTTCGAAGTCGAACATTGGTGCTGGCACGATTACCTGCAATTACGACGGCTACCTGAAACACCGGACAGAGATTGGAGCGGGCAGTTTTGTCGGTTCCAATTCCACGCTGGTGGCACCGGTCAGCCTTGGCAGTGGATCTTTTGTCGCTGCCGGAAGCGTGATCACCGATGATGTGGACCAGGATTCCATGGCATTTGGCCGCGCTCGGCAGATCGTCAAGGAAGGCAAGGCAAAACAGCTGCGGGAGCGGCTGAAGGCTGCCAAGGAAACCAAATCCTGACTTTCATACAATTCTCGACCCTTGTCATTTAATGAAACAGGGATTGATTTCTGGTTGGCAGGCGCTGTCGTCTAAAGCAGTGCGGTCCGTTGGATCCATTTTTAAAGGGCTTTTTGCATGTGTGGCATTGTTGGCGTGTTGGGAACGGTTGATGCGGCGCCGCGGATCGTGGATTCGCTGAAGCGGCTGGAATACCGGGGCTATGATTCTGCTGGCGTTGCCACATTGGTGGATGGTGCCATCGTGCGCCGCAGGGCGGAAGGCAAGCTGCGCAATCTTGAAGCTGTTCTCGAAAAGTCGCCCCTGACAGGCATCTCCGGGATCGGTCACACACGGTGGGCAACACACGGTGCACCAACTGTTGCCAATGCCCACCCGCACCAGGCCGGCTCGGTTGCCGTCGTTCATAATGGTATCATCGAAAACTATCTGGAACTGCGAGAGGAAATCGTCGCTGCCGGTGCCGTGCTGGATACCGAAACCGACACAGAAGTCGTGGCCCATCTGGTCAATCTGGCGATGGCCAAGGGACTTTCTCCTCGCGATGCTGTTGCACAGGTTCTGCCGCGCCTGAAGGGTGCTTTTGCATTGGCGATGCTGTTTTCCGGTGAGGAAGATCTTCTTATCGGTGCCCGCAAAGGATCGCCGCTTGCTGTCGGGCATGGAGACGGGGAAATGTTCTTCGGGTCCGATGCCATCGCCCTGTCGCCGTTTACCGACCGGATTACCTATCTTGATGAGGGCGATTGGGCTGTCATCACTAGGGCAGGTGTTGAGATTTTCGATCAGGCGAACCAGCCTGTCACGCGCCCGGAAGCAAGGTCGTCTGTCACCTCCAGTCTTATGGACAAAGGCAACTACAAGCATTTCATGGCCAAGGAAATCCACGAGCAGCCGGAAGTGCTGGGCCATACGCTGTCACGCTATTTCGATTACACGACCAAGCGGGCCCGCGTGGAAGGGGCTGACCAACTCAAGTTCAAGGACCTGTCGCGTCTGATCATCACGGCCTGCGGGACAGCGTATCTTGCCGGTCTGGTGTCCAAATACTGGTTCGAGAAATACGCCCGTCTTCCCGTGGAGATCGATATCGCCAGCGAGTTCCGCTATCGCGAAACACCGGTGAGCGACAAGGACACGGCGCTGGTCATTTCCCAGTCTGGCGAAACTGCAGACACGCTCGCCTCACTGCGCTACTGCAAGACGAATGGTGCCACGATCGGCGCGATCGTCAATGTTCCGGAAAGCACGATAGCCCGGGAAGCCGACAGGGTTTTCCAGACAATTGCCGGACCTGAAATCGGCGTTGCCTCGACAAAGGCCTTCACGTGTCAGCTTGCGGTGCTCGCCGGTCTTGCCCTGCAGGCCGGACGGGAGCGCGGCGTGCTGACGCCGGAGCGGGAGCAGGAGCTTGTCGCGGAATTGATCGAAGTGCCGAGCCTCGCTCTCAAGGCCCTGGCCCGTGAAAGCGATATCGAGAAACTGGCGCATCCGCTCTCCAAGGCAAGCAATGCACTTTACCTCGGCCGGGCAACCAATTTCCCGCTTGCACTGGAAGGCGCGCTGAAGCTCAAGGAGCTCTCCTACATCCACGCAGAAGGCTACGCTGCCGGGGAACTCAAGCACGGTCCTATAGCCCTCATCGATGAAAACATGCCGGTTTTCGTGATCGCGCCCTTTGACGCGATTTACGAGAAAACCGTTTCCAACATGCAGGAAGTGGCCGCGCGCGGCGGACGGATCGTGCTCATCACAGACGAGCGCGGTGCGTCGGAGTGCGGCAATGCGGCCGAAAATACCGTCATTCTGCCGGACATGTCGGATATCGTTGCGCCGATCATCTACGCGTTGCCTGTTCAGCTCATTGCCTACCACACGGCTGTCTTCATGGGCACCGATGTCGATCAGCCGAGGAACCTGGCCAAATCGGTGACGGTTGAATAGTCCATGGACAGCACAAGCACGCAAGACCGGGTTTTGCCCTTTGAGGAGCGGTACAGGGCCGACGTCATTGCGCTCTGGGAGAAATGTGGCCTGACGCGCCCCTGGAATGATCCGGACAAGGACATCGACCGCAAGCAGACCGACGAAAACGGAGCCTTCTTCGTGCTTCTGCGCGGGGACAGGCTTATCGGGTCCGTCATGGCCGGGTATGACGGCCACCGCGGCTCGATCAACTATCTTTCAGTCGATCCCGAATGCCAGACGGCGGGCCTTGGGAAAATGCTGATGAGCCGCTGCGAGGCATTCCTGGTTGCGAAGGGCTGTCCGAAGATCAACCTTATGGTACGTCAGGACAACGACAAGGTTCTGCGGTTTTACGAACAACTCGGATATGCGGAAGAAAGCGCTGTTTCCCTTGGGAAACGGCTTATTCCAGACATTTAGCCCGTCGACCTATGACGGATCCTTGCAACCGTCGGGAGGGGTGTTGCCCGGGCCCGATGGACGAGACAGGACGTAGGCTGCGCAGCCGATCATGAACAGTCCGACACCTATGGCAAGCCACAGGTCAGGATGGGCTGAAAGATAGAAGACGCAATATCCGAAGGTCATTCCGGAAATGGCGAAGATCTTTGCCTTCGGCGGGATCGCGCCATGTTCGCGCCAGGCAATCACTGGCGGCCCGAAGATAGGGTGGTTGAGGATGCGCGCCTCAAGTGCGGGAGAGGATCTGGCAAAACAGGCAGCGGCGAGGATGAAGAAGATCGTGCTCGGCAGAATGGGAAGGAACGCACCGACAATCCCGAGGCCGACACATCCGGTTCCCAGAAGTTTGAACGTGGTCCGCCGCAACACTGCCTCCAAATCCGGCATAATTTGAATACATCGCTGAAAAATAAATCAAGCGAAGGATACCGCACTGCGATAAAGATGCTTATCTAATTGCGGGTCAGTTGAAAAGACGAGCACACACAGGGAAGTTTCGGGTTTAACCCATGAGCCGACACAAACATAAAGCAGAAGACGCGCACAAGATAGGCCATCGGCCGGGTGCGGCAACACGTCTTCGCAACTACTTCCTGACAGGGCTGGTCATCGCCGGCCCGATCGGCATTACCCTGTGGTTGACCTGGACCTTCATCAAATGGGTGGACGGCTGGGTCAAGCCGTTTGTACCCAAGATCTACAATCCGGACACCTACCTGCCGTTTCCGATACCCGGTTTCGGGCTCATTGTTGCAGTTTTTGTCCTCACGGTCGTCGGCTTTCTTGCAGCAAACTTCCTTGGGCGTAGTCTTATCTCGGTTGGCGAAAAAATCGTCGGTCGCATGCCGCTCGTTCGTAACATTTACAGTGGCTTGAAGCAGATTTTTGAGACAGTGCTTGATCAGCGTGGAAGCAGCTTTACCACAGCTGCACTGATTGAATATCCGCGTAGAGGCCTCTGGGCGATTGTGTTCATCTCCACCGACACCAAGGGCGAAGTGGAGCGCCGGCTCAAGGACAAGGCCGATACACTTTCCGTGTTCCTGCCGACCACGCCGAACCCGACATCGGGTTTCTTGCTGTTTGTTCCGAAGGAAGATGTGATCGAACTGGACATGAGTGTCGAAGATGCCGCAAAGCTCGTGATCTCGGCTGGTCTGGTCAATCCGAAATATCCGGAAATTCTCGCAGACGATATTGTCGATCCGGCGCAGCTGGAGCGGGTGAGAAGCTCTGAAGACGCCTGAGTGCGTTAGCAACCAATGTAATCCATTATTCACTTTGCCCTACGTCGTCAGGCGTCCTTGCCGACTTACGTACGATTGGCTCAAATGGCTGCTGGTGTAGTCGTGCCGACACCTGGGAATTGACTCGCTGCTGTTCGAACTTGTCAGCCGGCCCTGAGGAGCCTGATCGCGGCATCGCGGCCGAACAGATACAAAAGACACCGCAGAGCTTCGCCGCGTTTGGTTTTCAGATCCGGATCCAGTTCAAGGATAAGTCTCGCGTCGTCGCGTGCAACTTCCATCAGATCGGCGTGTTCGTCGGCGCGTGCGATACGAAAACCTGGCGTGCCGGATTGTCGGGTGCCGAGAATTTCACCACCGCCGCGAAGCTTCAGATCTTCTTCCGCGATCAGGAAACCATCGTTGGTCTGGCGCATGATGTTGAGGCGCGCGCCAGCCGTTTCTCCAAGCGGTCCCTTGTAAAGAAGGACGCAGGACGAAGGCTTGTCACCGCGTCCGACACGGCCTCGCAGCTGGTGCAATTGCGCGAGGCCAAAACGTTCGGCGTGTTCGATCACGATTATGGTGGCATCGGGCACATCGACGCCGACTTCAATAACGGTTGTTGCCACCAGCACCTTGGTTGCGCCGGACTTGAAGTCTGCCATTGCGGCATCCTTTTCGTCGGCGTTCATGCGGCCATGGACCAGTGAGACGCGTTGCCGAAGAGCATGTTCCAGAACCCGGTGACGCTCCTCAACGGCGGCCAGGTCGATCTTTTCGGATTCTTCGACCAGTGGACATACCCAATAAACCTTCTGTCCGTCGGCGACCGCTGCACCAACCCGGCCAATGATCTCGTCCAGGCGGTCCAGTGACACCGAAACGGTGGTGATGGGCTTGCGGCCCGCGGGTTTGTCCGTCAGGCGCGACACGTCCATGTCGCCAAAGCCTGTCAGCACAAGCGTTCTCGGAATAGGAGTGGCGGTCATGACCAGAACATCGACGCCGTTGCCCTTGGCCGAGAGGGCGAGCCGTTGATGCACACCGAAGCGATGCTGCTCGTCTACGACGACCATGGCCAGATTGCGAAAGGTCACGGTTCCCTGGAAAAGGGCGTGGGTGCCGACCACGAGGTCGATCTCACCTGCGTCCAACTGCTCCTGTCGAAGGCGACGTTCCTTCTGGCTGTCCTTTCCGGTCATCAGGGCAAGGCGAATGCCTGCTTTTTCGCACAGCGGCAACATCGAGGCGTAGTGCTGGCGGGCGAGAATTTCCGTCGGGGCCATCAGGGCTCCTTGCGCACCGGTTTCTATCACCTGTGCCAGGGCGGCAAGCGCAACAACGGTCTTGCCGGCGCCGACATCGCCTTGCAGAAGTCGCAACATGCGCACCGGCTTGGCGAGGTCTTCATTGATTTCTTCGATCGCTTTTGCCTGACTGCCGGTCAATTGAAACGGCAGTGACGCTATCACCGCTTTTTGCAGTTCCCCTTTGGGGCTTCGCGATATTCCGCCAAGCGTACGCATGTGTGCCCGCACCATGGCAAGAGCCAACTGGCTGGCGAGCAGCTCGTCATAGGCAAGCCGCTGCATGAAGGGGGAGGCGGGGTCGATGTCGTTGCGTTCATGCGGTGCATGCAGTGTCTTCAAGGCTTCTGCAAAGTCCGGCCAGCCAGTCTGGTGAAGATGGGCGTCATTCAGCCATTCCGGGAGGTGAGGCACACGGTCGACAGCCGCCCGCACAGCCTTTTGCAGGGTTTTGGAGCTCAAACCGGCGGTTAACGGATAGACCGGTTCGATCGCCGGCATTTCTTCCGCTTCCTCAGGTTTCAGCGAATAGTCCGGGTGCACCATCTGAGGGCGCTCGTTGAACCATTCGACCTTGCCTGACACGATTCTTCGTTCGCCTTCGGGAAAAGTTTTCTCCAGCCAGTCATGGCGCGGGTGAAAGAAGACAAAGGTGATCTGGCCTGTCTCGTCGTAGGCGTTGATCCGGTAAGGTGCTTTCGAATGCCGGGGGGGCGCCATGTGCCGGCCGATGGTGACATCCAGTGTGACGATGTCGCCATTTTCCGAATAGGCGATGCCCGGGCGGTGCCGCCGGTCTATAAGGCTATGAGGAATATGAAAGAGCAGATCAGCAACGGTAGCGTCACGGTCCGGCTGGCTGCCGACGAGGCCGGACACCAGCTTTTCGATCTTTGGTCCGATTCCGGGCAAAGTCGAAACCGGGGCAAACAGGGGATCGAGGACCGGCGGGCGCATGTTCGGCGTGTAAACCTTCGAGAGACGGCAGGGCATTCGGTATCAGGAACCCCTGTTCTGCCACGAAGGCGGAGCGCTGCGCAACAAATAGAACATTCTGTGAACTGGGCGCTGACAAGCTCGTTCTCTGGCGCTATATAACCGACACGAAATCACTCGTCCGGCCGATATCGGCGAAAACAATACTGCCTTTGCCTAAAGGCCGGTCAGCTTCTCATAGGTCTGTTTCTCATGTCCGAAATGTCCGGCGCACACGTCGATACAAATGGTGGCGAACGGGATTCCCGGCGCAAGAAAATACTGTTTCGGTGCTGGCATCGGGGCATGAAGGAAATGGATCTGCTGTTGGGGGGATTTGCGGATGCCAAGATCGACAGCCTTACGGAAGAAGAACTCCTCGAACTCGAGCACCTGCTGACAGCGCATGACCAAGATCTGTACGCCTGGATGACAGGTCGCAAGCCCTTGCCGCAGGAGTGGGACGGTCCGCTTTACCGCCGCATCATTGCCTATCATGAAGCCGCCGGTCCGGCCGGGTTCGGCAGATAACAACAAGGACGCCAGCTGTGTTTGACAGCCTGCTGAAGGATCAGGCCAACGTGACGCTTGCCGGCGTTCCGGATGGGGCCGAAAGCTACGCTCTTGCAAGGCTGCTCGCCGAAACCCGGGCGCAGGGCCTTGCCCTGGTATTTGTCGCTCGCGACGCCACGCGCATGGCCATGGTCAGCGAAGCACTTCAGTTCTTCGATCCAGAGGTCGAAATCCTGCAGTTGCCCGCCTGGGATTGCCTGCCATACGACCGCGTTTCGCCCAATTCTGCGATCAGTGCACGCCGCTTGCTGGCGCTCGGCCAACTTGCGCGAGGCATGACGGATGGCAAGAAAACCGTACTGATGACAACGCTCAACGCGGCACTTCAGCGTGTCCCCGAGCGCTCTTTCATGGCCGACCAGACCTTCTCCATGGCACCGGGTAACCGGGTCGACATGGGAGCGATCTCCACATGGCTGGAGATGAACGGTTTTTCGCGAACTCCGACCGTTCGTGAAACCGGTGAATATGCTGTTCGAGGCGGTATTGTCGATCTCTTCGCGCCTGGAGCGGAGGAGCCCGTGCGGCTCGATTTCTTCGGCGATACCCTTGAATCGATCCGCTCATTCAACGCGGAAACACAGAGAACCTCCAAACAGCTGAAACGCCTTGACCTGGTTCCGATGAGCGAGGTCGTATTGTCCGAGGAAGCCATCTCCCGCTTCCGTCGTTCCTATCTTGCCAATTTTGGCGCAGCCAGCCGAGAAGACGTGCTCTATCAGTCGATCAGTGACGGTCGCCGATACGCAGGCATGGAGCATTGGCTGCCACTGTTCCACGACCGACTGGAAAGTCTGTTCGATTACATCGGCGATACGCCTGTCGTTCTGGACACCAGCATGAGTGACGCAGTCCGCGAACGCGTTGACCAGGTCACGGAATACTACCGCGCACGTCAGGAAGCGCGCGAAATGGGGACAAGCGCCGGAACGGTGCCTTACATGCCGGTGGAACCGGCCAGTCTCTATGTCACCGAAGAGGAATGGCGTGCAGCTGTCGCCGACCGCGCAAGCGCCGCACTTGATCCCTTTACGCCGCCGCCAGGCAGCGGCAAGACGATTGTCGAACTGGGTGGGCGTCAGGGCCGGAGTTTTGCTGCCGAAAGGGCAGCGGGCGACATCAACATTTTTGACGCGCTGACAACTCACGTGCGCCAACTGCAAAAGCAAGGCAAACGCACGGTGATTGCCTGCTGGTCAGAAGGTTCGCGCGACCGTCTCGGCCAGATTCTTGAAGACCATGGTCTTGGAGCGGTCAAGAATGCGGACACGCTGAAGGACATCGAGGGCCTTCCCGCCAAGACAACCGCGCTGTGTGTACTGGGCATCGAGCATGGCTTTGAGCTCAATGACGTCGTCTTCATCGGCGAGCAGGACATTCTCGGCGACAGGCTGGTTCGCAAGTCGCGGCGCAAGTCCAAGGGCGCCAACGTCATTACCGAAGCGACGGGCCTTTCGGAAGGCGATCTCGTCGTTCACGTGGACCACGGTATCGGTAGGTTCATCGGTCTGAAAACGATCGAAGCAGTCGGCGCGCCGCATGACTGCCTGGAACTTCAATATGCCGGAGGCGACAAACTCTATCTTCCGGTCGAAAACATCGAGCTTCTGTCCCGCTATGGCTCGGAAGACCAGGAAGCCCAGCTCGACAAGCTCGGTGGTGGTGCCTGGCAGGCACGAAAGGCCAAGCTCAAGAAGCGCATTCTGGAAATCGCCGACGGCCTGATCAAGACAGCAGCTCAACGCGCTCTCAAGACTGCGCCGGTGGTGGAAACACCGGAAGGCGTCTACGACGAGTTCGCGACGCGATTCCCCTACGAGGAAACAGACGATCAGCTTACGGCGATCGATGCGGTTTTCGACGATCTGTCATCAGGGAGGCCGATGGATCGGCTGGTTTGCGGCGACGTTGGGTTCGGCAAGACGGAAGTGGCACTTCGTGCAGCTTTCATTGCCGCCATGTCCGGGCGCCAGGTTGCGGTGGTGGTACCTACGACCCTTTTGGCCCGTCAGCACTTCAAGACCTTCTCCGAGCGCTTTCATGGTCTGCCGATCAACGTAGCCCATGCATCCCGCCTGGTGCCCACCAAACAACTGAGCCTGACCAAGAAAGGCATCACGGACGGTTCAGTCGATATTGTCGTCGGCACCCATGCTTTGCTGGGCAAGTCCATCGAATTCCGGGATCTCGGCCTGCTTATCATCGACGAGGAGCAGCATTTCGGGGTCAAGCACAAGGAGCGGCTGAAGGAGCTGAAATCGGACGTTCACGTGTTGACGCTATCGGCCACACCGATCCCGCGGACCTTGCAGCTTGCGCTGACCGGGGTACGCGAACTGTCGCTGATCGCAACGCCGCCTGTGGACCGACTGGCAGTGCGCACGTTCGTTTCGCCGTTCGATCCGTTGGTGGTTCGAGAAGCCCTTCTGCGCGAGCATTACAGAGGCGGGCAGAGCTTCTATGTCTGTCCGCGCCTTGCCGACATCGCAGAGCGCCTCGAGTTCCTTGAAAATCAGGTGCCTGAACTGAAAGTGGCGGTTGCCCACGGCCAGATGCCTCCGGGGGAACTGGAAGACGTCATGAACGCCTTCTATGAGGGCAAGTACAACGTCCTGCTGTCGACAACGATCGTGGAATCCGGGCTGGATATTCCGACCGCGAACACGTTGATCGTACACCGGGCGGATATGTTCGGCCTTGCACAGCTCTACCAGCTGCGCGGCCGTGTCGGCCGGTCCAAGACCCGCGCCTACGCGCTCTTTACGGTTCCTGCGAACAAGACGTTGACGGCGACTGCCGAGCGCCGATTGAAAGTCCTTCAGTCTCTCGAAACGTTAGGGGCAGGCTTCCAGCTGGCAAGCCACGATCTCGACATTCGCGGGGCAGGGAACCTGCTTGGCGAGGAGCAGTCCGGGCATATCAAGGAAGTCGGATTTGAACTGTATCAGCAGATGCTGGAAGAGGCGGTTGCCCAGCTCAAGGATGGTGGCGCGGATTTTGGCGACGAGCAGTGGTCACCGCAAATCAACATCGGCACGCCTGTGCTTATCCCGGAAAACTACGTCGCCGACCTGCAACTGCGTCTGCAGCTTTACCGCCGTTTGGGCGATGTCACCGAGGCGGAGGAAATCGATTCCTTCGGCGCGGAACTGATCGACCGGTTTGGACCGTTGCCGGAAGAAGTGCAGCATCTCCTAAAGATTGTCTTCATCAAGGGGCTTTGCCGCAAGGCCAATGTCGAGAAGGTCGATGCCGGGCCGAAAGGGATCGTCATCACGTTCCGCAATAGCGAATTCTCCAATCCGGCCGGTCTGGTTTCCTACATTGCCGAGCAGGGTGTCCTTGCGAAGATCCGACCGGATCAGAAGGTGGTGCTGACGCGCGATTGGGATAAAACCGACGCACGTTTGAAAGGGACCGCAACGGTGCTGACCAAGCTGGCGCGCCTGGCGGCCGCCTGAGGCAGAGTTCGCCGGCTCGCTCAGACGTGTGGAACGAGGGCGCGGACCCGAGCAGGGGCCAGCCCAAAATCGCATTGAAAGTGTGGTTATCCGGAGGGTCGAGGAGTTCGCGATGGACGAACTGGTGGCCCCAAGCCAGAGTAACTTCCTGTTTTACAGTGTTTTTCTGTAACAACGCTTGAACCAATTGAAGGGGCCGCCGGGATACCTGATGTTGGCGGTTGACACCCGACAGGCCTCAGCCCGCATCCGTCCATCCTTCGGCGCCCACCAGAGGTACGTAGGCGACAGCACCGAGATTGTCTGTTTTGAACTCGGTTTCGGAAAGCCTTTCGATCCGGATGAGATCTTGCTGCCGCTTTGACCTGCCAACCGGAATCACCAGTCGACCGCCTACCTTGAGTTGCTTTTTGAGAGAATCGGGGACAGCCGGCGCTCCCGCCGCAACTGCGATGGCATCTAAAGGGGCTTCCGCCGGACAGCCAAGTGTTCCGTCGGCGCAAATAACCTCGACGTTCCTGCAACCTGCCTGTTCCAGATTTTCCCTGGAAAGGTTGACGAGCTCCTGAAGTCGATCGATCGAAATGACTTTGTGAGCGAGATTTCCAAGCACAGCAGCTGCGTAACCAGAACCTGCTCCGATCTCCAAAACCTTCGCGTTTTCGCTGATTTCAAGCAGTTCGCAAGTGAGAGCAACAACATAGGGCTGGGATATTGTCTGGCCATATCCGATGGACAAAGGCCCATCCCAGTAGGCTCGGTTTACCTCGCTCTCCGGAACAAAGATATGGCGCGGCACACTGGCCATGGCGGCCAGAACCCGTTTGTCGCTAATGCCGCGCCTGCGCAGTTGCTGCTCAACCATTTCTTCGCGTGCGGTCGTCCACTGATCCATGGGCTGCTCTCGCCGGACACAAATTTACCGTGCATTTGATTGGCTGTCTCAAGACTCTATTAAACCTAAATCCGCATAGTGAGAGAACCAAGAGGCCAGTGTATCAGCGTTAAGGTCCAAAGAGTGCCCCGAGCAGCTACCCGTCAGCGAAAACAGTCATTTCTCCGTCGATTGATCACGCCTGCAATCGCCATTGCTGCGCTTGGTTATTTTGGC
This sequence comes from Roseibium sp. ROS1, assembly GCF_054658215.1. Classification (NCBI taxonomy): domain Bacteria; kingdom Pseudomonadati; phylum Pseudomonadota; class Alphaproteobacteria; order Hyphomicrobiales; family Stappiaceae; genus Roseibium; species Roseibium sp. ROS1. Next base: position 1,413,381 of record NZ_BAAGIG010000002.1, on the reverse strand, counting down.
TTCCATGCGATGAGCGGTGAGCTCGGTATGGTTGGCCGAGCAATGATCGAGCGTCAGGTTTCCGAACTTGAAGGTGAATTGGCTGTCTTGACCGCCCAGCGTCAGGAGCTCGTCTCAAGGGTTAGTCTGCTTCGGCCGGAGAGCCTCGATCCTGATATGCTCGATGAGCGCGCAAGGCTTAATCTCAACCTGGTGCATCCTGACGAGCTGGTAGTTCTCAGGCCGGGCCACCGTTACAGCATGAACTGAATTTCAGTTGATTTTGCTGCATTAACAATAATCTGGTTAAATATAAAATTCTGTAGTATCAACAATACCTTGATACTGTTGTTGCAGTGCGAGATGCGTGGATTGGATTGACAGACCCAACCGGATAAGTTGCTCCTACCTATCTTAGGGGAAACGTCACGCCGAGATGAGGGTTATGGCCACAGCATCAAAGACCACTTCCGCTAGCTCCAAGAGCACCAGCCGGACACGCAGCTCCGCCAAGAAGGCGCAGCCTGCGATCGCCGAGTTCGATAAGGACGAAGAACTTCACGCTTACCGCGAAATGCTTCTGATCCGACGTTTTGAGGAAAAAGCCGGGCAACTGTACGGCATGGGCCTCATCGGCGGGTTTTGTCATTTGTATATCGGACAGGAAGCTGTCGTCGTCGGTATGCAGATGGCCAAGAAAGACGGCGATCAGATGATCACCGGTTACCGGGATCATGGCCACATGCTGGCAATGGATCTCGATCCGAAAGGCGTGATGGCGGAACTGACCGGTCGTCGCGGTGGCTTGTCGAAAGGCAAGGGCGGCTCCATGCACATGTTCTCCAAGGAGAAGCATTTCTATGGCGGCCATGGCATCGTCGGTGCGCAGGTGTCGCTTGGCACCGGCCTCGGGTTCGCGAACAAATACCGTGAAAACGGCAACGTGGCGATGGCCTTCTTTGGTGACGGTGCGTCCAACCAGGGTCAGGTCTACGAGAGCTTCAACATGGCCGAGCTGTGGAAGCTTCCGGTCGTTTACGTGATCGAGAACAACAAGTACGGCATGGGCACCAGCGTTGCCCGCGCCTCCGCCACCACAGATCTTTCCCAACGCGGTGCTTCCTTCGGAATTCCGGGCAAGCAGGTCGACGGTATGGATGTGCGCGCAGTCAAGGCAGCCTCCGCTGAAGCTCTGGAATGGTGCCGTGAAGGCAAGGGGCCGTTCATTCTTGAAATGATCACCTACCGCTACCGCGGCCACTCCATGTCGGATCCGGCGAAATACCGCTCCAAGGACGAAGTCCAGAAGATGCGGACCGAACATGACCCGATCGAACAGGTGCGTGCGCGCCTCATGGACAAGGGTTGGGCATCCGAAGACGACCTCAAGGCCATCGACAAGGATGTGCGGGCCAGGGTCGCGGAAGCTGCCGAATTTGCACAGACGGATCCGGAACCGGATGTGTCTGAACTCTACACCGACATTCTGCTCTAAGGCCGGGGGACAACATGCCGATTGACATTTTGATGCCGGCGCTTTCGCCGACTATGGAAGAGGGCAAGCTCGCCAAGTGGCTGAAGGCCGAGGGCGACACCATCTCTGCAGGCGATGTGATCGCCGAAATCGAGACCGACAAGGCCACTATGGAAGTGGAAGCGGTTGATGAAGGCACGCTGGGAAAAATCCTGGTTGCCGAAGGAACCGACAACGTCAAGGTGAACGCGAAGATTGCGGTTCTGCTGGCCGAGGGCGAAGACGCCAGTGCCATCGACGCTGCAGCTTCCGCGCCAGCCGCCGCTGCGGCCCCTGAAGCCCCTGCGGCTGCAGAAGCTTCGAGCGCACCAGCTGTCGCCTCTGCTCCGACGCCTGCTGCTCCTGCGCCTGAAACTGCTGACGATCCGGAAATCCCGGCCGGTACGGCAATGAAGTCCTCCACCGTTCGCGAAGCTTTGCGGGATGCGATGGCCGAGGAAATGCGCCGTGATCCGGACGTCTTCATCATGGGTGAGGAAGTCGCGGAGTATCAGGGCGCCTACAAGATCACCCAGGGCCTGCTGGACGAATTTTCCGCCAAGCGTGTCATCGATACGCCGATCACCGAGCACGGCTTTGCCGGTCTTGGCGTCGGGGCAGCGATGGCCGGTCTGAAGCCGATCGTCGAGTTCATGACCTTCAACTTCGCCATGCAGGCGATTGACCAGATCATCAACTCCGCCGCCAAGACGTTGTACATGTCCGGCGGTCAGATGGGTGCCCCGATTGTCTTCCGTGGACCAAACGGTGCCGCGGCGCGAGTCGGTGCCCAGCATTCACAGGATTACGCTTCCTGGTACGCCCACGTGCCGGGCCTGAAGGTGGTCCAGCCGTATTCGGCTGCGGATGCAAAAGGCCTTCTGAAGGCAGCAATTCGCGACCCGAACCCGGTCATCTTCCTGGAAAACGAAATCCTTTACGGTCATTCCTTCGAAGTCCCGGACATGGACGATTTCGTTCTGCCGATCGGCAAGGCGAAGGTGGAACGCGGCGGAACGGACGTGACGCTGGTTTCCTGGGGCATCGGCATGACCTACACCATCAAGGCGGCTGAAGAGCTGGCCGGAATGGGGATCTCGGCCGAGGTCATCAACCTGCGCACCATTCGTCCGCTGGATATCGACACCGTGCTGGCGTCCGTCCGCAAGACAGGTCGGATCGTGACAATCGAAGAAGCCTTCCCGATGTGCTCCGTTTCATCGGAAATCGCCTACCAGGTTCAGGAAAAGGCGTTCGACTATCTCGACGCACCGATCCTGCGCGTGACCGGCAAGGACGTTCCCATGCCTTACGCTGCAAACCTGGAAAAGCTGGCTCTGCCGAACGTTGGTGAAGTCATCGATGCGGTCAAAGCCGTAACCTACACCGCCTGAGGCCAGGGAGACGGACATGCCAATCAATATTACCATGCCGGCCCTTTCTCCGACCATGGAGGAGGGCAACCTGGCCAAATGGCTGGTCAAGGAAGGCGATCAGGTTTCGGCCGGTGATGTAATCGCCGAGATTGAAACCGACAAGGCGACCATGGAAGTGGAAGCGGTTGACGAAGGCACCGTCGGCAAGATTGTAGTGCCTGCGGGAACCTCAGGTGTGAAGGTCAACGAACTGATCGCCGTACTTCTGGAAGACGGTGAAGATGCCAGTTCCATCGACACCTCCGGTGGATCGGCGGCACCTGCTTCTTCATCGGGAGGCGACAAGGCTCCGGCTGTGCCGGAAAGCTCGCCGGCGATCGAGGTCGGGGCAAAGGCGGCAACGGATCCGGTTCCGGCTCCCAAAGCTGCTGACGGTAACCGCATCTTTTCGTCGCCGCTGGCTCGCCGTCTGGCTCAGCTCAACGGTCTCGACCTGAAAGCACTTTCCGGTTCCGGTCCGCATGGCCGCATCGTCAAGCGCGACATTGAGGCTGCTCTTGCTGCAGGTACAGGCAAGGCAGCGCCCGCCGCCGCTGCTGCGGAAGCGCCGAAAGCTGCCGCGGCACCGGCCATGGCAACCGGTCCGTCCGCGGATCAGGTTCTGAAACTGTTCGACAAGGACAGCTACGAACTCGTGCCGCATGACGGCATGCGCAAGACCATTGCCAAGCGTCTCACCGAGTCCAAGCAGACCATTCCGCACTTCTATGTGTCCGTGGACTGTGAACTCGACGCTCTTCTGGCTCTTCGGGCACAGCTCAACGATGCTGCCGCCAAGGACAAGGAAGGCAAGCCGGCCTACAAGCTTTCGGTCAACGACATGACCATCAAGGCTCTGGCTCTGGCTCTGCGCGATGTTCCTGATGCGAACGTATCGTGGACCGACGATAACATGGTCATGCACAAGCATGCCGACGTCGGTGTCGCCGTTTCCATCCCGGGAGGCCTGATCACGCCGATCATCCGCCGGGCGGAAGAAAAGCCTCTTTCCGTCATTTCCAACGAGATGAAGGATTACGGCAAGCGCGCGAAAGAACGGAAGCTGAAGCCCGAAGAGTACCAGGGTGGTACCACCGCGGTCTCCAACATGGGCATGATGGGCGTGAAGAACTTCTCGGCCGTCGTCAACCCGCCGCATGCGACCATTCTGGCTGTCGGCGCCGGCGAAAAACGCCCTGTCGTCAAGAACGGCGAACTGGCTGTTGCCACGGTGATGAGCGTGACGCTTTCGACCGACCACCGCTGCGTGGACGGTGCGCTTGGCGCCGAGCTTCTTGCCGCGTTCAAGGGCTACATCGAAAACCCGATGAGCATGCTTGTTTAAGCCTCATCTCCGGCGCGGCGGCAACGCCGCGCCGTTTTCAATCGATGACTTCATTCGCCGGGGAAATACACCATGGCTGATACCAATTACGACGTGATCATTATCGGCTCAGGGCCGGGTGGTTACGTGACCGCTATTCGTTCTGCCCAGCTGGGCTTCAAGACTGCGATCGTTGAACGCGAACACCTTGGTGGCATTTGCCTCAACTGGGGTTGCATTCCGACGAAGGCCCTCCTGCGTTCTGCAGAGATCCTGGACCACGCCAACCATGCCAAGAGTTTCGGGTTGACGCTGGAAGGCTCCATGAAGGCGGACGTCAAGGATGTCGTTGCGCGCTCGCGCGGCGTTTCCGCCCGACTGAACGGTGGCGTCGGTTTCCTCATGAAGAAGAACAAGATCGACGTGATCTGGGGTGAGGCCAAGCTCACCAAACCGGGCGAAGTCAAGGTCGGAAAATCTTCCAAACCTGTTGTCGAGCCGCAGAATCCGGTTCCGAAAGGCGTGAAGGGTGAAGGCACCTACACCGCCAAACATATCATCGTGGCAACTGGTGCGCGCCCGCGTTCTTTGCCTGGCATTGAACCGGACGGCAAGCTTATCTGGACTTATTTCGAGGCCATGAAACCGGCCAAGATGCCAAAGTCGCTGGTGGTCATGGGGTCAGGTGCGATCGGGATCGAATTCGCGTCTTTCTATCGATCCATGGGCGTCGACGTAACGGTTGTCGAGCTGATGGCCAACGTGATGCCGGTCGAGGACGAGGAAATCTCGAAATTCGCGCGCAAGGCTCTGGAGAAGCGCGGCCTGAAGATCATAACCGAAGCAAAGGTGACCAAGGTCGACAAGGCGGCAGATTCGATTACTGCCCACGTGGAGACCAAAGATGGCAAGGTCAGCCAGATTAAGGCTGATCACCTGATTTCCGCTGTCGGCGTTCAGGGCAACATCGAGAATATCGGTCTGGAAGCGCTCGGCGTTAAAACCGACCGAGGCTGTGTGGTCATTGATGAGTATGGGCGCACCAATGTGCCCGGCCTCTATGCCATTGGCGATGTCGCCGGTCCGCCAATGCTTGCCCACAAGGCTGAGCATGAAGGCGTGATTTGTATCGAGAAGATTGCAGGTGTGCCTGGCGTTCACGGGATGGATCATCGCAAGATTCCGGGCTGCACCTACTGTAACCCGCAGGTTGCCTCTGTTGGGCTGACCGAAGCAAAGGCGAAGGAACAGGGCCGCGACATCCGCGTTGGCCGGTACATGTTCAACGCCAACGGCAAGGCCATCGCGCTTGGCGAAGACAACGGCATGATCAAGGTTATCTTTGACAAGAAGTCCGGCGAGCTTCTCGGTGCGCATATGTGCGGCGCAGAAGTGACCGAACTCATCCAGGGCTTTGTCGTCGCGATGAACCTCGAGACTACCGAAGAAGAGCTGATGCACACGATCTTCCCGCATCCGACCTTGTCGGAAATGATGAAGGAAGCTGTGCTGGACGCCTACGGCAAGGTGCTCAACGCCTGATCCCTTTTGGTCTCGGCGCAAAACTGCGCCGAGGCCGCTCTCCATTTGCCGTACTCTGGATCTGCAAGCAGTGAAAGAAATGCGCAGGCCTGAAGGTTGATCAGGACATCAACGCTGGACGCTTTTTCTGAAACGGGTAACGTGAAACCGTCTGAGAAAAGGCTGAAAGGAGCCGTCAGTCATGGATGTAAAAGCAATTTTGATCTGGGTTGCAATCGGCATTATAGCCGGTTGGCTTGCAAGCGTCGTCGTTGGCGGCGGTGGTCTGATCCGTTACCTCGTCAGCGGTCTCATTGGCGCGTTTGTTGGTGGTTTCCTGTTCAAGCTCGCAGGTATCAACGTCAATCTGGGCAATGCCTACGTCAATGAAATTGTCGTGGCGGCCGTTGGAGCAATTGTCGTTGTGCTGCTTGCGCGACTGATCGCCTGACGAATTGAAATTTCTGGAAATAGGAGTCCGCGATGGGGTGGATCATCACAATCATCATCGGCCTCATTGCGGGCGCCGTTGCTCACCGGGTGCTGAACAGTCGCGGAGGTTTTCTTGGCAGCCTCGTTGTCGGCCTTGTCGGAGCGCTGGTTGGCGGTGAACTCGCATCGCTGCTCAACCTGCATGTGACAGGTGGTATTCTCGATCGTCTGATTATCGCGGTTCTGGGCTCTATCCTGTTCCTGTTCATCTGGAAGAAAATGTTCAAGTGAGCACAAATCCGGACGAATTCGAGAGCCTGGAGGCTTTTGTTCTCAGGACAGGCGACAAGCTTCGTTATGGTGATACGGACCGGCAGGGACACGTCAACAATGCCGTGTTCGCCACTTTTCTGGAAACCGGCCGTGTTGAATTGCTCTACAATGAAGCGCTGGCTGACCTAGGCGCAGCTTTTGTGATCGCGCGGCTGGAGCTGGATTTCCTGGCGGAAGTCAACTGGCCGGGCGAAGTGGAGATCGGCACAGCCGTGCTTGACGTTGGTCGCAGTTCGTTCAAGCTGTTCCAGAAGGTTTTTCAGGATGGAAAGCCGGTTGCGCAGGCGGTGACCGTCATCGTCCAGATGAGCGAGAGCACGCGAAAGTCTCAACCGCTGTCGGAACGTGCACGCGAGCGGCTTCAGGAACTGACCGGTCCTGCGCTAAGCACATAGCTGGCTCAACGCTAATCCGTCTTGACCTTTCACCGGAATAACGACACTTAAGGCCCATGGTTACGATCGTCGACACGCTCAATCGCCCGCAGCAACAATCCGAAGCGCGCCCGCGCCACCCGGAAAAGGCTCACCGTCCGGACAATCCGATACAGCGCAAGCCGCACTGGATCCGTGTCAAGGCGCCGACATCGCCGGTCTACCGCGAAACGCAGAATGTCGTGCGCGAGAACAATCTCGTTACGGTTTGCGAAGAGGCGGGATGCCCGAACATCGGTGAATGCTGGTCAAAGAAGCATGCCAGCTTCATGATCCTTGGTGATACCTGTACACGTGCCTGCGCCTTCTGCAACGTGCGCACGGGCATGCCAGGGCCAGTCGACCCGAAGGAAGCTCAGGGTGTTGCGGATGCCGTTGCCGCAATGGGGCTCGAGCACGTGGTGATTACCTCCGTCGACCGGGACGATCTGGACGATGGCGGTGCACAGCATTTCGCAGATGTGATCAATGCCATTCGCAAGACCGCGCCATCGACCACGATCGAGGTTCTGACGCCTGATTTCCTGCGTAAGGACGGTGCTCTGGAGATTGTCGTGGCGGCGAAGCCCGATGTCTTCAATCACAACCTTGAGACAGTGCCGTCGAAATATCTGACCGTTCGACCCGGCGCGCGCTATTTCCATTCGATCCGCCTTCTTCAGAAGGTCAAGGAACTTGATCCGGAAATGTTCACCAAGTCCGGGATCATGGTCGGGTTGGGGGAAGTGCGCAACGAAGTGCTGCAGCTGATGGACGACCTCCGGGCGGCCGATGTCGATTTCCTGACGGTCGGCCAGTATCTGCAACCTTCCAAGAAGCACCATCCGGTCGTTTCCTTCGTGACGCCGGAAGAGTTCAAAGGCTATGAGCGTATTGCTTACGCCAAAGGTTTCCTGAAGGTGTCGGCAAGCCCGTTGACGAGGTCGTCTCACCACGCTGGTGAAGATTTCGCGGATCTTCGCGCCGCGCGCAAAGCAAAGCTCGGCCACTAACGCCAAAGCAACAGGACACTGGACACCGTATGCCCAGTTTTTCATCCGACCACAAAGTCAACCACAAGGCGGACGAGATGTTCCGCCTTGTTGCCGACGTAGAGCGGTATCCCGAATTCGTGCCGTTGTGCCAGGATCTTCACGTGCGCGGTCGCAAGGAGCTGGATGGTGGACGGACGGTACTGGTGGCCGACATGACGGTTGCCTACAAGCTGTTCAAGGAAACTTTCACCAGCCGCGTTGAACTGCGCCCGCAGGACAGGACGATTCTGGTTGAGTACCTGGATGGCCCGTTCAAGCACCTGGAAAACAAATGGACTTTCGAGGATGCAGGCGAGGGCAGCTGCAACGTCGGTTTCTATATTTCCTACGAATTCCGCAGTCGGACGCTCGGCTCTCTCATGGGCGTTATGTTCGAAAAGGCCTTCCGAAAGTTTTCAAGCGCCTTCGAAGCTCGCGCGGACCAGGTTTACGGGACCTGATTAAGCTGACTTTTGGGCCTACTTGAACTGCTTGAAGGCGTCGCGAATGATGCGGATACGGCTCGACTGCATGTCGAGGGGCTCTGCCTGGCGACGGATCTGCTCGATTTCCTTCTTCTTCAACCCGAGACTTTCGAGCGTTGCGAAGGATGTATAATCGGTACAGACGGGCGTGCGGCTGGAGCCGACATTCTCTTCGACCACGAGGTTTCTTCCGGCAGCAGCTTCTTCTTCCGTCCAGATAACGGTGTTCGAGGACACCCAGAAAGTGCGGTCGCAATATTGGGCCTGGTAGTAGCCCTCTTTCGGTTTTGTCAGAATTTCATGAAATCCGGTGAACGTACCGTTGGAATACTGGGACCTGATATAAAAGTCGCTCTGAGCGTGAGCTACGCCGGCAAAGGTAGTGCCAGCGGCCGTCAAAGCAGCGAAGAACGCGAGGGCGCGTTTCATGTCAGGGTCCTTTTTTCTGCGCGTTTATGTCACCTGTTCCTGTTGAAAGTCTAAGCTGACCAGCTTACCCGAGCCTTACCAGCCCGGTGCCGGCTTTTTTAGTTGCCGTGATATGACTTGGCAGCGTTGTCGCCGTCCGTTGTTTTGAACGCTTCGCGAATGACTGCAAAACGGTTTACCCGCTTTACTGACGACCCGTCATTTTGAACGACAAGTCTCGGATCATCCTGTACGCCGAGGTCTTCAAGCGTCACTTGTTCTTCAGGATGATCGCATATCGGCCGCCAGCCTTTGCCCCGATTGAACTCCACCCGAACCTTGTAATCCTGCTGCACTTCGAGCTGCGTCCAGGCGACTGTCGCATAGCGTACAAAGTAGGATCTGCCACAATACTGAACTTCCACCAGCCCGTCCGCCATTCGGTCATAGATGCGGTGGGAGCCGCGGAACAGCTGATTACCGTCGCGCGAAATAATGTAGGTGTCACCCGGTTTCGGCGTGTTGTTGCCGGCCTGCGCATTGGCGCACGCAAGGGCGAGGGCACTTCCTGCAAGAAGCGCACGTTGGATTAACATATCCCGTTCCCTTTACCGCGAAATCATTTCGCGAGTTGGTTCCTGCTTACGGTGACCATACGGCAAGTGTTTGTAAAAGTGATTTCGTAAGGGAAATGAGTTTGATTAAAACTTTAAAAGCACTGATTTTGTTGACGAAATATCGAATAACTGTCCAGAAGCGGCCGGCTTTTAGCGTGTGTGATACGTGCTGTGGCCTTCTTCGGCGCTATTGCTCTGGAACATTGCGCCGATCGCGGAAAGCCTGCTTTGTGGGGCCGAAGTCTCATCTGGAGCGGCCAGAAGATCGTGCGCACTCATTGTGACGCCGATGTCCTCAAGACTGACCTGTCGCTCGGGATTGCCGCAGATCGGACGCCAGCCACGGCCAAAATTGAATTCCACCTGAACTTTGTTGCCGCGTTCGGTTTCCACTTGCGTCCAGGCGACCGAATGGCTGCGTACAAAATAGCTACGCTGGCAATAAGAGACCTTTTTCAATCCGCGGGCGTTTTCCGTGAACAGCTTGTGACTGCCCACAAAGTGTCCGCTGCGATCGCGTGAAATCAGGTAAAAGTCGCCAGGCTGAGGTATGGCACCTGCAAAAGCGGTGGAGCCTGCGCACAAAAATGCAGCCAGAATGGTCGCTGGTTTAATCATAAAGGTTCTGATCTTGAGTTACGTTGAGGTCAAGTTGTCTGGAATATACATATGACCATGCGGAAGCCCAGCGCGAACTCCCATGAGCGTTAATGAGCATTTACTCAGGAAATTGCATTTAAAATCGATGTGAGGGCAGTTCTGACGGTGGCAAGCCGGATTGATTGCCGGCCGTTGTCTGCAAACCAGCAATGGAGATGATCCGTCGGGCGATCCTTTGCCGCAACGGCAATATGGACAGTGCCAACCGGTTTTTGAGGACTTCCGCCACCTGGCCCAGCGATACCCGTTACAGAGACTGCTACATCCGCATTGGATCTGGCGAGCGCTCCTTCTGCCATGGCTATCGCGACTTCCTTGCTGACGGCCCCATGCTTTTCGATAAGGTCTTTCGGAACGCCCAGCATTTCGTTCTTTGCTTCATTGGAGTAGGTCACAAACCCCCGGTCCACGGCGGCCGAAGATCCCGCGATCTCCGTAAGCGCACCGCAAATCAGGCCTCCGGTGCAAGATTCTGCCGTCGCTACCATTTTCTTGGCGGCAATGAGCCCGTCCAGCACAGCAATTGACAGAGGTGCAAGCTCTTCCAGGTTGTTCGGAGATGTCTCGGTCATGGATTTCTAGTCCTCGTCCTGAAAAGGAAGACGCACAGTCACACTGGCCAGGGCCGCGATACCTTCCTTGCGGCCTGTAAAACCCAGGCGCTCGGATGTCGTCGCCTTGACCGAGATCCTCGAAACAGGCACGGCGCAAATCCTGGCAATCGAAGAGCGAATTGCCTCGCGGTGGGGCCCGATCTTCGGTTCCTCGCACACGATGGTGACGTCGACATGCGCCAGTCTTCCGCCGCGTTCAAACAGGCGGCGCATGGCGTCCAATTGAAACTGGTCAGAAGAGGCGCCTTTCCACTGCGGGTCGCTTGGAGGGAAATGCTGGCCGATATCGCCATCGCCAATGGCACCAAGCGTAGCGTCCGTTATAGCGTGCAGCACCACATCCGCGTCTGAGTGACCTTTCAGCTTGCTGGAGTGGGGAATGGCTACTCCGCCCAAAATGACGGCATCGCCATCTTCAAAGGCGTGGACGTCGTATCCGATCCCGGTTCTAACATCGGCAAGTTCTGAAAGCGGCAACGGTGAGGCGGGGGTAGTCGACATCAGTTGTAACTCGGCCTGTTGTTCTGCACGACGGAGGTCGGCGGCAGTTGTGATCTTGAATGCAGCGGGGTCGCCCTCCGTCAGGACAATGGTCATCCCGTCCCATTCCGCAAGGCCGGTGTCGTCAGTAAAATCGAGTTTTCCCGCTGCTACCGCCTTTTCATGCGCCCTGAGTATGCGCTGCAAGGGAAAGGCCTGTGGCGTCTGCGCTGCCCAGAGCCCGGTTCTGTCAACGGTTTCCAGCGAACGACCCGATTGATCTGCTCTTTTTAACGTGTCGGCCACGGGCAGCGCGGCGAGAACGCCTTCGTTCCCTGCCTGCAGTTGCTCAAGCAATCTGTCTATCACGGCAGATGGGAGGAACGGCCGTGCAGCGTCATGGATCAAGACGTAATCAAATCCTTCGAGTGCGAGAGCCTTCAATCCTGCCAGGACCGATTGCTGCCTGGTGGCACCACCGTAGACTGCCGGTCCGATCTTGGACGCTGTTTCAGTGGAGGCCGCTCTTGCTGCTTCAGAGAAATGGTTCACGTCGTCAGGGTGAATGACGGTTACGAGACGGTTGATCCGGGGGTGATTCCCGAGAGCATCCAGTGTATGGCTCAGCACAGGACGGCCAGCCAATGGCCTGTATTGCTTGGGTAACGCATTGTCGGAGCCCGCAAGACGGGTGCCACGCCCTGCGGCAACGACAAGGGCGGCAGCGGTTTTTGTCATTAACGGGCTCCTCGTGCTCTGCATCAAACCGTCAGCTTTGAACCGTCTTTACCTAGGAACCTGTTCGGACCGCAAATTTTGACTTGTTGCATTGCGAAACTTGTCTACAATATAGGCAATTATGAATCTGCACAGTCAATAAGCAGAAAAGAGACGCTGTGTCGCCGTCTATGAAAACACTCACGATTGGCCGGTATCAACTCGCAAACCCGGCCGTGCTCGCGCCGATGTCCGGTGTGACCGATCTCCCTTTCCGCCGGCTGGCTGCCAGATACGGCGCCGGCATGGTCGTCAGCGAAATGGTTGCGAGCGAATCCTTCGTCAAAGGCGACGCCGAAACGCAAATGCGTGCGGAGGCTCAGGACAAGGGGCTTCATGTCGTTCAGCTTGCAGGGCGTGAAGCCCGCTGGATGGGGGAGGCCGCCAAGGTTATCGCTGGTCTTGGTGCCGATGTAATCGATATCAACATGGGCTGTCCCGCAAAAAAGGTGACATCCGGATACTCCGGTTCCGCACTGATGCGGGATCTCGACCATGCCCTGACGCTGGTTGATGCAACGGTGGCAGCGGTCGATGTGCCCGTCACTTTGAAGATGCGCCTTGGTTGGGATGACAAGAACCTGAATGCACCGGAGCTGGCCCGCCGTGCGGAAGCGGCCGGGGTGCAACTCATCACCGTTCACGGGCGCACCCGATGCCAGTTCTACAAGGGCAAGGCCGATTGGTGTGCGATAGCAGCTGTCAAGGAAGCTATTTCGGTTCCCCTGATTGCCAATGGGGATTGCAAGAGTGCTGAAGATGCCTTGCGTATGCTTGAGCTTTCCGGCGCTGACGGCGTGATGATTGGCCGGGGTGCATATGGACGTCCCTGGTTGCCGGGCCACATCGGACATTTTCTGGCAAGTGGCGAACAGCTCAACGCACCAACGGGAACAGAGTTGGCGGAGTTAGTGGCGGAGCACTACGAGGCCATCCTCAGCCACTACGGTGAGCGGCAGGGTGTTCGCATCGCGCGCAAGCATCTCGGTTGGTATCTGGACGAGACAACGTCTGCTGGCGCGGCCGACATCCCTGGATCTGTCCGCAAGACCCTTATGACTTCCAATCAGCCGTCGGAGGTTATCCGCCTCGCAAGCGACTGGCTTTCTTCCTCGAACAAACGGACAGCAGCTTGAAGGACATCATGTCTCAGACAGGCCGTACGGCCGCGCTTGCCAGTGACGGGCCGACTATACTGGATGCCTTGCCACACCCGGTGCTTTTGGTTGCGCCGGACGGCGTGATCGAGTCTGCCAACATGGCCGCGGAAATTTTCATGCGGTCCAGTGTATCGGTGCTTCGTCGCCATCCAATCAGTGACTTTGTTCCTTTCGGGAGCCCCTTGCTGACCCTGATCGAGCAGGTGCGCGAACGCAGCGCGCCGGTCAACGAATACAAGGTCGACATCGGTTCTCCGCGTATCGGGGCGCCGAAGGTGGTCGATATCAACGCTGCACCTGTATCGGAGCGGCCGGGGGCTGTGGTGTTGATGTTCCAGGAACGCACCATGGCGGAAAAGATCGACCGGCAGCTGACGTCCCGTGGAGCCGCCCGCACCGTGACGGGACTTGCCGCCATGTTGGCGCACGAGATCAAGAACCCGCTGTCAGGAATTCGTGGCGCGGCCCAGCTTATAGAGCAGTCGGTGCCAGCCGAAGACCGGGCGCTGACACGTCTGATCATGGATGAGACCGACAGGATCGTGAAACTGGTCGACCGGATGGAAGTATTTTCGGACGAACGGCCGATCGAAAGAGAGCCGGTCAATATTCACGTGGTTCTGGACCACGTGAAGCGCTTGTCGGATTCCGGCTTTGCCCGCGGCAAACGGATTGTGGAGATTTATGATCCGTCGTTGCCTCCGGTTTATGCCAACAAGGATCAGCTGATTCAGGTTTTCCTGAACCTGATCAAGAATGCCAGCGAAGCGATTGGCGATGATCCCGATGGTGAAATTCGCGTTTCGACGGCGTTTCGGCCCGGTGTGCGGCTGTCTGTTCCCGGTACCGACGAAAAGGTCAGCCTGCCGCTGGAGTTCTGTGTTCAGGACAATGGACCGGGCGTTCCGGAAGACCTTCTTCCGCATCTGTTTGAGCCGTTTATCACGACTAAGACCAATGGCTCAGGCCTTGGTCTGGCACTCGTTGCCAAGATCATTGGTGACCACGGCGGTGTCATCGAATGTGACAGCCAACGCCAGAAGACAGTTTTCCGCATTCTGATGCCCGCGTTCACGGGTGACAGCACAGCTTCGTCCGACCGGACCAGCAGAGGAACCGAGTAACCATGCCGACGGGCACGATTTTAGTTGCAGACGACGACGCAGCCATCCGCACAGTTCTCAACCAGGCCCTGTCCAGGGCAGGTTATACGGTGCGGCTGACTTCCAACGCCTCAACGCTCTGGAGATGGGTCTCATCCGGCGATGGCGATCTTGTGATCACCGACGTGGTCATGCCGGACGAAAATATCTTCGACGTGCTGCCACGCATGAAAAAGATGCGGCCGGAGTTGCCGGTTCTGGTCATGAGCGCACAGAACACCTTCATGACGGCCATCAAGGCTTCGGAGAAGGGGGCGTATGAATATCTGCCCAAGCCGTTCGACCTGAAGGAGCTGACCAGTATTGTTCAGCGCGCACTGGAAGAGCCGAAGAAGCGGCCGGCTGTCGATCTTGATGATGCGGGCGAGGGCATGCCACTTGTGGGGCGGTCTCCCGCCATGCAGGAGATCTACCGGGTTCTTGCACGGCTGATGCAGACCGACCTGACGGTGATGATCAACGGCGAATCCGGTACCGGCAAGGAACTTGTCGCAAGGGCGCTTCATGATTACGGCAAGCGGCGTAACGGACCGTTTGTTGCCATCAACATGGCGGCCATTCCACGAGACCTCATCGAAGCCGAGTTGTTCGGTCACGAGAAGGGTGCCTTTACCGGAGCACAGAACCGCAGCTCCGGCCGGTTTGAACAGGCAGATGGCGGCACATTGTTTCTGGACGAAATCGGCGACATGCCGATGGAAGCTCAAACCAGGTTGCTGCGCGTCTTGCAGCAGGGCGAATACACCACTGTCGGTGGTCGCACCCCGATCAAGACGGACGTCAGGATCATTGCAGCCACCAACAAGGACCTGCGGCACCTGATCAACCAGGGCCTTTTCCGCGAAGACCTTTATTTCCGTCTGAATGTGGTTCCGATCCGCCTGCCGCCGTTGCGCGAGCGCGTCGAGGACATTCCGGATCTGGTGAGGCACTTCTTTACGCTCGTTGAAAAAGAGGGGCTGCCGGCAAAGCAGATCGACCAGGGAGCGCTCAATCTTCTGCGCCGGTATCGCTGGCCTGGAAACGTGCGCGAACTGGAGAACCTCGTTCGTCGTTTGGCTGCGTTGTATCCGCAGGACGTGATCAGCGAAAATCTGCTGGAGCAGGAGTTGAGTCAGCCTTCGGTCTCGCCGATGGAAGAGGAATCCCAGGAGACCGTCAATCTCGGTGGATCGGTCGAGCGTTATCTATCCGGCTATTTCGACACGTTCGGCGATGCCTTGCCGCCTCCCGGCCTCTATCACCGCATCCTGAGGGAGGTGGAGTACCCTCTGATCAGCGCAGCATTGGCGGCGACGCGTGGTAACCAGATCAAGGCGGCAGAGCTTCTCGGTGTCAACCGGAACACACTGCGCAAGAAGATCCGGGATCTCGACATCCAGGTGATGCGGTCTACCCGATAGTCTTTTCAGGACAGGGCGGCAAATTGATGCGGTCAGGCCGAAAGGTCTGGCCGTTTTTTTTTTGTTCCAGTTGCAGGTTGTCGTGACGAGTGGTCTTGTGATTCACGGGGTGGGAAACCACGAGGAGATAATTTCGCCCTCAATATAAGCCTGGTTTCATTGGGTCATCTGAAGGAAAATTCCAATTACAGACGGGGCAGTCATTTTGTGAATGCTGCAAAAAAGAATAACGAATTCAGCAGTGTGCGATAAAGTGATCACCTGTCCACCGCAAATTTTCTGCGCCTCTTCTGGTCTGTCGCAATTTCGCAACATTGTGTGATAAGTTTGCCGCAAATACATCAAGACAGTCCGCGTTTGGCGAGCTGAAATCAAAAGAGACCGAATGATACTGGAAGCAGTACAAGAACCCGTCGCTCAATCCAGCGCCGCAGGCAAATTCTGGCGGCGTGTGGGTCTTGCGATCATCCTGCTTGCCCTCGTTTCCATCGGTGTCACCTTCGTTATCCTGATGGGGCTGACGTCCATCGATCCCACGCGGGAAGTCATCATGGTCGCAATGACCATAAATGGTGCGCTCGCGGCAATTCTCGTGGGTGTCATCGCCTTCGAGATCCTGAAGTTGTGGCAAGCGCGGCGGCGTGGACGGGCTGCTGCTCGCCTTCACGTGAGGGTCGTGGCTCTGTTCAGTGTGGTTGCTGCTGTACCGGCCGTTCTCATGGCGATTCTGGCGGCGATTACATTGGACCGCGGCCTTGATCGCTGGTTCGAGGACCGGACGCGTCAGATTATCGACAACGCCCTGACCGTTGCTCAGGCCTATCTTCAGGAACACGCCAGGGTTCTGCGCGGCGACCTGATCGCCATGACCAACGATATCGACCGGGCAAAGGCGGTTTATGAATTCGAGCCGACCCGTTTCGATCAGTTCTTTGCAACGCAGGTTTCCCTTCGCGGTATCCTCGCAGCCTTTATCCTGAACGAAAACGGCGAGGTGGTCACCCGCGTCGTCATAGATCCCAACGCGGAAGTGCCGCTGCCGCCTGCCGACAGCTTCTTCAAAGCAAAATCCGGGGATCCGATCCTGATCGCACCGGGAAGTTCCAACCTGGTCGGCGGTGTCATGAAATTGTCCGCCTATGACAATTTCTATCTTTATGCCGTTCGCGCCATAGATCCGCGCGTTGTCGAATATCTGCGTCTTGCCGAGACGGGTGCTTCGCAATACCAGCAGATGGAGAATAGCCGCTTTGGCGTCCAGGTGGCCTTTGCTCTGGTCTATCTCGGCGTTGCGCTGGTGTTGCTCTTGTCGGCGATCTGGATAGGTTTCGGGTTTGCCAATCGACTTGTTTCGCCGATCCGAACGTTGATTTCGGCAGCCGACGAGGTGTCCAAAGGCAATCTCGTCGTCAAGGTTCCGACCGAGAAATCCGGTGGTGACCTCGCCAACCTGGGCGAAACCTTCAACAAGATGACCGGTCAGCTTCTCGGGCAGCGTGATGCGCTTCTGGCGGCGAACGAGCAGATCGACCGCCGCCGCCGCTTCAACGAAGCCGTTCTTTCCGGAGTGTCCACCGGCGTCATTGGCGTTGACGATGAAGCCTCGATCATGCTGATCAACCGCTCCGCCCTGGAATTGCTGCAGCTGGATGAAGTGCAGATCCTGAACAAGTCTCTGATCGAGGTGGTTCCTGAGCTGAACGACTGCATTTCCGATGTCTTGAAGAATGACAGTGACAGGGTTCCGGAAACGCAGATCGAGATCACGCGGGGCGGACGCCTGCGTACGATCAACGTGCGTATAACGAGGGAGCAGTCTACCCGGCGCGAACATGGTTTTGTGGTGACGCTGGATGACATTACAGATCTGGTTTCGGCACAGCGCAATTCGGCCTGGGCGGATGTTGCCCGGCGCATCGCGCATGAGATCAAGAATCCGCTGACACCGATCCAGCTCTCGGCAGAACGCATACGCCGCCGCTACGGCAAACGCATCGAGGAGGACCGGGAAGTCTTCGATCAATGCATCGACACCATTGTTCGGCAGGTGGGCGATATCGGTCAGATGGTGGACGAGTTCTCGTCCTTCGCCCGTATGCGCAAGCCAACGAAGACATCTGGAGATCTGCGCGAGGCGGTGCGCGATGCGGCGTTCATGCAGTCGGTGGCAAATCCGGAAATCAGTGTTACCGCGGATGTTCCGTCCAGTCCGGTGACGGCTGTCTTTGACGCGCGTCTCGTTGGCCAGGCTCTGACCAATGTGGTCAAGAATGCTGCGGAGGCGGTGAGTGCGCGCATTGGAGACGATTTGCCCAAAGGCAAGGTGACCGTGCATTTGCGCGGTGAACTGGAAGACGGCAGCGGCCGGATCGTGATTGATGTCATCGACAATGGCATCGGGCTGCCGGAAGAAAATCGCAGCCGGCTTTTGGAACCCTATATGACAACCCGGGAGAAGGGGACGGGCCTTGGCCTTGCCATCGTCCGCAAGATCCTGGAAGACCACGGCGGTGGCATCGAATTGCTCGACGCCCCCAAAACCAACCCTGAGGACACGGGCACGCTCGTTCGACTGACATTGGCAGCACATGCCGAGATCGAGCCGGAGACCGACCTGCAAAACCAGACTGTGACTGCCCATGGCGCATGATATTCTTGTCGTAGACGACGAAACCGATATTCGCGAAATGATTGCCGGCATCCTGGATGATGACGGTTATGGAACGCGGACCGCGCACGATTCAGACAGCGCCCTGGCCGCAGTGAAGGAGCGCAAGCCTTCGCTTGTCATTTTGGATATCTGGTTGATGGGAAGCCGCCTCGACGGCCTGGCTCTGCTCGATATCTTCCGTGAAACGGATCCTGAAATGCCGGTCGTGATCATCTCCGGTCACGGCAACATTGAAACAGCGGTCTCTGCCATCAAGCGCGGGGCCTACGATTACATCGAAAAGCCGTTCAAAGCAGACCGGCTGGTTCATATCGTCGAGCGCGCCCTGGAAGCTTCCAGCCTGAAACGTGAAATCCGCGATCTGAAGCAGCGCAGCGGCGAAACCAGCGAAATCATTGGCAACTCCTCGGCAGCTCACAACCTTCGGCAAACCATCCAGAAGATTGCGGGAACGAACAGTCGCATCCTGATCGTCGGTCCTTCCGGTGCGGGCAAGGAGCGTGCTGCTCGGATGATCCACGACATGTCGCCGCGTGCCAAAAGTCCGTTCGTCGTGCTGAATGCTGCAACCATCACGCCGTCGCGGATGGAAGAAGAACTTTTCGGCATCGAGGATGAGAACGGCAATCTGCGCAAGATTGGTGCGCTCGAAGAAGCGCACGGCGGTACGCTTTACCTCGACGAAGTCGC
Source organism: Roseibium sp. ROS1 (assembly GCF_054658215.1). Taxonomy (NCBI): domain Bacteria; kingdom Pseudomonadati; phylum Pseudomonadota; class Alphaproteobacteria; order Hyphomicrobiales; family Stappiaceae; genus Roseibium; species Roseibium sp. ROS1. Next base: position 1,394,289 of record NZ_BAAGIG010000002.1, on the reverse strand, counting down.
CGATATGCCTGCCGAAACCCAGGGTAAAATCCTGCGGGTTCTCGTTGAGCAGAGCTTCGCCCGTGTTGGCGGCACTCAGAAGGTTCAGGTCGACATTCGTATCCTGTCCTCGACATCGAAAAATCTCGAGGAACACATTGCGTCGGGACTGTTCCGGCAGGATCTCTACCACCGTCTGAGCGTGGTTCCCCTGCGTGTGCCCGGCCTTGCCGAGCGGCGTGAGGATATTCCGGTATTGGTGCATCACTTCATGCACCAGATTTCCGGTGCTTCGGGCATTCCGCAAAGGCCTATCGGTGATGACGCCATGGCGGTTCTGCAAACGCATGACTGGCCGGGCAACGTGCGTCAGCTACGCAACAACGTCGAACGTCTGATGATTCTGAGTCGCGGCGACCCGGACAGCACCATCACTGCGGACCTGCTGCCAGCGGAAATCGGCGAAACTCTGCCGAGCCTGCCCACGTCAGGTACAGGGGAACACCTGATGTCCGTACCACTGCGGGAGGCCCGAGAGATCTTCGAGCGTGAATATCTTCAAGCTCAAATCAAGAGATTTGACGGGAACATCTCGCGGACTGCCGAATTTGTCGGTATGGAACGGTCTGCGCTTCACCGGAAGCTGAAAACCCTGGGCATGACCTGAGGCACTTCGGGAAGCGATAGGTAACGGCAAGGCGGGAAAGGGATCTTTCCATGAAAATCGTGATTTGCGGCGCGGGGCAGGTGGGCTACGGCATTGCCGAGCGTCTGGCTGCGGAACAGAACGACGTGTCCGTGATCGATTCTTCTCCGCAACTGATCAACGCCATTGGTGATCAACTGGACGTGCGTGGCTTTGTCGGCCATGGCGCGCATCCGGACGTTCTTGCACAGGCCGGGGCCGAAGAGGCCGACATGATTGTTGCCGTCACGCTTTATGACGAGGTCAACATGGTGGCCTGTCAGGTGGCGCATTCGCTCTTTAACGTTCCCACAAAGGTCGCCCGTATCCGGGCGCAATCCTATTTGCAGGGGCGCTGGCGTAATCTGTTTTCGCGCGACCACATGCCGATCGACGTGATCATCTCGCCAGAAATCGAAGTTGGCGAGATGGTACTGCGCCGTCTGGCGCTTCCAGGCGCTGTCGAGACTGTCCGGTTTGCCGACGACCAGGTTGTTGTCGTCGGGATCATGTGCGAGGAGGACTGCCCGGTGGTGGACACTCCCTTGCGCCAGCTTACCGAACTCTTCCCGGACCTTGGGGCCGTTGTCGTCGGCCTTTATCGCAACAACAGGCTGTTTGTCCCCAAGAGCAGCGATTCCATTCTGACGGGTGATCTTGCCTATGTGGTTGCCCGCCGCGACCAGGTTCGCAGAACGCTGAGCATTTTCGGACACGAGGAACCGGAAGCGGCCCGTGTCGTGATTTGCGGTGGTGGCAACATCGGGCTGTATGTCGCCAAGGCACTTGAACAGCGTCAGTCCGGAACAAAGATCAAGCTTATCGAAGCTTCCCGTGAGCGGGCGATGGCTGTTGCCGATGAGTTGAAGCGATCGGTCATCCTGCACGGCAGCGCGCTGGATCAGACGATCCTGAATGAAGCCGATGCCGGCGATGCCGATACCATGGTGGCTCTCACCAACGAGGATGAAGTCAACATTCTGTCTTCCGTCATGGCGAAGAAGCTTGGCTGCAAACGCTCCTTGTCGCTGTTGAACAATCCGAGTTACCCGGCTTTTGCCAACGCGCTGGGGATTGATGCGTTTATCAACCCGCGCGCCGTAACCATCTCTCGCATTCTCCAACACGTCCGACGTGGTCGTATCCGGGGCGTTCATTCGCTTCAGAACGGGGCTGCGGAAATTGTCGAGGCGGAAGCGCTGGATACGTCGCCGCTGGTCGGCAAGCCGCTTAGGGTTATCGATCTGCCGTCCGGTATCCGCATTGGTGCGGTTTTCCGCGGCGGCGAGGTGCTTACGCCTAATGGTGACCTGCAGATTCAGGCACAAGACCGTATCGTGATCTTCGCGGTTGCGAACCGCGTGCGCCAGGTAGAACAGATGTTCCGCGTCAGCCTTGACTTCTTTTAAGGCTGAGTGGCTTCTTTCTGGCCTTGCTTTTGTCTGACCGAAAGGTCAAAACTTTCAAAAATACCAATCGGTTCGTTTCGAACCGTCCTGTTCTGGAGGAACCATGAGCCGGATTGCCTATGTCAACGGCCAGTATGTGCGTCATGCCGATGCTGCGGTGCATGTTGAAGACCGCGGTTATCAGTTTGCCGATGGCGTTTATGAAGTCTGTGAAGTCTGGCAGGGCAAGATCGTCGACGTTCCGCGCCATCTGGACCGCCTTGGCCGGTCCTTGAGTGAGCTGCGCATAGACTGGCCAATGGCCCGCAACGCCGTGGAATTCGTGCTACATCAGGTCGTCCGTCGGAATCTGGTTCGCAACGGACTGGTTTATATCCAGGTGACGCGCGGTGTTTCCAAGCGCGATCACTTCTTCCCGCCGGCGCACGTTGCGCCGTCGATCGTTGTGACCGCCCGTTCGTCCAGCCCGACTGCTGCCAAGGCACAGGCCGAACAGGGTATCTCGGTGTTCAGTTATCCGGAAAACCGTTGGCCGCGCGTTGATATCAAGACCGTTGCGCTTTTGCCGAACGTGCTGGCGAAACAGAACGCCAAGGAACAGGGCGGCAAGGAAGCCTGGTATGTGGATGCCGACGGCAATGTCACCGAAGGCGGATCGACCAACGCCTGGATCGTTACCAAGGAAGGCGTTTTGGTCACCCGGCCGGCCGAGAGCGGGATCCTGCGCGGTATCACACGCGCCGTGGTACTCGATCTCGTCCAAAAGGAAGGGCTGACGTTTGAGGAAAGACCGTTTAGCCTTGAGGAAGCTTTCGATGCGAAGGAAGCATTCGTCACGGCAGCGACGACTGTCGTGATGCCTGTGACACGTTTGGACGGCAGGATTATCGGAAACGGTCATCCTGGATCGGTGGCAACCCGATTGCGCGAATTGTTCCATACTGCTACTGATTTGCAGGCGGTATGATTCGATTGGCCTTATTGGGTCGAAAGTACGAAACTATTTTAGACCGAGGCAGACGGTCTTGACTGGTGGGCTATACGAAAAGCGGGCGGTGCGTCAAACATTAGTCATTGATACTGAACGGCTTTTGACGGTAGGCTGCTGAAACGCCGGATGCTCGGCCGCATCCGGGGCAAATAGGATAAAAAGACTGATGGCTGAGCGCGCACAAAATCTCCAAGACACTTTTCTTAATCACGTTCGCAAGCAAAAAACTCCTCTGACGATTTTTCTGATCAACGGTGTGAAATTGCAGGGTGTCGTGACATGGTTCGACAACTTCTGCGTTCTGCTGCGTCGTGATGGGCATTCCCAGCTGGTTTACAAACACGCGATTTCCACAATTATGCCAAACGGACCTGTTCAACTGTTCGATCAGGCTGAGGAAAACGCTGAAAAGGCAAGCTGATTGAAACCGAAGTCTCGCGCAGACGATTTTTCTAAATCCAACGGTTCCGAGGAACCTGGCCAGAAATCTCTAAGGTTGAAAGATACTGGGGTAGACCGTCTGCCCCAGCCCTTCCGTGCGATGATTCTGGAGCCGGTTCTGCAGTTGCGTGGCGAAACCGCGCAGACAGAACTGCGCGGCAATCGCAGCCCGGAAGCGCGGCTGGAAGAAGCCCTCGGCCTGAGTGCTGCCATCAATCTCAATATCGCGCATTCCGGCGTTGTCCGGGTCAACAATCCCAAGCCTGCAACCCTGTTTGGCGATGGCAAGGTTGCCGAGCTTGCCGGGATCGTTGCAAGCGAGGATCTGGACCTCGTTGTCATAGATCATCCGCTCACCCCGGTTCAGCAGCGAAACCTTGAACGCCGGCTGAAGACCAAGGTCATCGACCGCACAGGTCTTATCCTGGAGATCTTCGGCGACAGGGCCCGCACCAAGGAAGGTCGGCTTCAGGTCGATCTGGCGCATCTGACCTGGCAGAAGAGCCGTCTCGTCCGCTCCTGGACCCACCTTGAGCGCCAGCGCGGCGGCGCAGGTTTCATGGGCGGTCCGGGTGAAACCCAGATCGAGGCCGATCGGCGCCAGATTCAGGACCGGATCATTGCGCTGCAGAAACAGCTGGAACAGGTTCGCCGGACGCGTGACCTGCACCGCAAGAAACGCAAGAAAATCCCGCAGCCGGTTGTTGCGCTGGTCGGTTATACCAATGCCGGTAAATCGACGCTTTTCAATCGGATGACCGAATCTGACGTTTTTGCCAAGGATCTTCTGTTCGCCACGCTCGATCCGACCCTGCGCAAGGTAGCCTTGCCGCATGGCAAGGAAGTCATCCTGTCGGATACGGTGGGGTTCATCTCCGATCTTCCGACCCACTTGGTCGCCGCATTCCGGGCGACGCTGGAAGAGGTGCTTGAAGCGGATCTCATTCTGCATGTGCGGGACATTTCGCATGCCGACACCGAAGCGCAGGCAGAAGACGTCAAGAAGACGCTAACCGATCTTGGTGTAGACGCGTTAACGGGCGCGCCGATCATCGAAGTCTGGAACAAGATCGACTGCCTTGATCCGGCTTACCGCGACAAGTTGCTGGAAGATGCCGGTGAAGAGGGGCCGATTGCCCTTTCCGCGCTGACCGGCGAAGGGATCGAGCAGCTTTATGCCCGTGTCGATGCTTTCATGGCGCAGCACGACGACATTCTGACTGTGAAGATCCCCGTTGCCGATGGCGCTTTGCTGGCGAAACTTTATCAGATGGCAGAGGTGCTGGAACGCACCGATGCCGAAGATTTCGTAACAGCGGAAGTGCGCGTTTCCGACAAGCAACGTGGCCCGTTTCGCGAGCTTTATGCCGCTTATCTTTAGTTAATCAGATAAAAAGCCGGAATGGGCCGAGCAGGGGGAACTATTTGTTCTTCGCTGCCTGCCAGGCTGCTTCCATCTCATCCAGCGTCATCGCTTCAAGTGTCGTGTCCGCTTTCACTGCGTGAGCTTCAATGGCTGCAAAACGCTTGCGGAATTTCCGGTTTGTGCGCCTGAGAGATTCTTCCGGATCGATGTCCAGATGCCGGGCGAGGTTTGCAAGCGCGAACAACGTGTCGCCGAGTTCGTCGGAGATCCGGTCTTTGTCCGGAGCGGATTTGGCGAGTTCCTCGTCGAGTTCGTGGGTTTCTTCTCTGATCTTGTCCAGAACCAGTCTGGCATCGTTCCAGTCAAAACCAACCCTTGAAGCCCGTCGCTGCAGCTTTTCGGCTTCCTGAAGGGCCGGGAAGGCGGTCGGGACGTCGTCGAGAAAGCCCTTTTGCGCTGCTTCCATGCCGAGCGCTTCCCTGGCGGCTCGCTTTTCCGCCCGCTCTTCAGCCTTGATCCGTTCCCAGATACCTTTGACCAGCTCCGGTTTTTCTCCGTTTTCGTCACCGAAAACATGCGGGTGCCTGCGGATAAGTTTTTTTGTGATGGCTTCGACCACATCGCCAAAGTCGAAGTGGTCGTCTTCTTCAGCCATGCGTGCATGGTAGACGACCTGAAGCAACAGATCGCCGAGCTCCTCGCGCAGTTCCACCAGATCGTTCTTGGCAATGGCGTCCGCGACTTCGTAGGCCTCTTCCAGCGTATAGGGCGCGATGGTCGCGAACGTCTGTTCCAGATCCCAGGGACAACCGGTTACGGGCGTTCTGAGCGCTGCCATGATTTCGATAAGGCGGGAAATTTCGCGGCTGGGAGTCATGGAGTGGAAACATCCTGTCTGCTTGTCATCCGGATGATGCCTTTTGGCATATCCGGGATGACAAGTGGAGAGGCAAATCACCCCCTGACGGACGGATGCCAGAAGGTGACGGCGCGTTCCAGGAGCGCGACGAGGCCGTAGAACAGCGATCCGGCGAGGGCGGCAACGGCGATTTCTGCCCAGACCATATCGACATTCATGCGGCCGACCTCCGTGGAGATACGGAAACCCATGCCGACGATTGGTGTACCGAAGAATTCAGCGACAATGGCACCGATCAGGGCGAGCGTCGAATTGATCTTCAGCGCATTGAAGATGAAGGGCATGGCCATCGGCAGACGCAGCTTGAAAAGCGTCTGCCAGTAGTTGGAGGCATAGGTGCGCATCAGGTCGCGTTGCATGGCATCAGACGCGGCGAGACCTGATACCGTGTTCACCAGCATCGGGAAGAAGGTCATGATGATCACGACCGCTGCCTTGGACGGCCAATCGAAGCCGAACCACATCACCATGATGGGGGCGACACCGATGATCGGCAGTGCAGACACCAGATTGCCGATCGGCAGCAGGCCGCGGCGAAGGAACGGCACCCGGTCCACCAGAATGGCAGTGATGAACGCCGAACCACAGCCGATGGCGTAACCGGCCAGAACGGCTTTCAGGAAAGTCTGGCGAAAGTCAGCCCACAATGTTGGTCCGGAATTGGTCAGGCGGACCCAGATTTCGGAAGGGGCCGGCAACAGAACCTTCGGAACGCCCGCGCCAGTGACCACGATTTGCCACAGTACCAGAAGGGTAATTCCAAAGAGTGCCGGAATGGTGAGGTTGATGAGCCGGGCTGCAAGTGGCGACAGGTTGCGCCATGTGGCGAGACGTTCAACGAAGAGCCAGGCCGCTGCCCAGGTTGCTGCTACCAGGGCCCAGAAACCGAGCGTGGCCTGCCCGACGTGGTGCGAGGAAGTTGAGATCAGCAGCCAGGCAGCAATGGCGGTAATGATGCCGAGGACAAGATCTCCAAAGGGGTTGCGCATGAAGCCAAGTTCGTAGCGTACACCGGCGACTGCCAGGATGACCAGGCAAAGGGCCAGACGCGGAACATCCATGATGCCGTAGTCCGGTCCGAAGATCGGACTGAACAGGCCAACTACCACCATGGCTACGATGAACCAGGCCAACAGCGCCGGCATATCGAGGCGGCTCTTTTTTGCGGTCATGGTGCTCATCCGGCCATCCCCATGCGTTTCAGCGTGCGCTTCTCGATCATGCCTATCAGGGCAACCAGGGAGCCTGCCAAAAAGGCGGCCATCAGAAGTGCCGACCAGATCTGGACAGTCTGGCCGTAGTAGGAGCCGGCAAGCAAACGCGCGCCGAGACCGGCCACGGCACCGGTCGGCAGTTCACCGACGATCGCTCCAACGAGAGAGGCAGCCATGCCGATTTTCATTGATGTGAAAAGGTAGGGCACTGCATAGGGCAGGCGCAGTTTCCAGAACGCCTGGAAGCGCGTCGCCGAATAGGTGTGCATCAGGTCCATGTGAATGACTTCAGGTGATCTCAGTCCCTTCACCATGCCGACCGTGACCGGGAAGAAGGACAGGTATGTGGAGATCATCGCTTTGGGCAGCAAACCTGAGATCCCGACGGCGTTGAGAACGACGATGATCATCGGCGCGATGGCCAGAATGGGAATGGTCTGCGAGGAAATGACCCACGGCATCAACGATTTGTCGAGAACACGCGAATGAACGATGCCAATTGCCAGAAGAATGCCGAGTGTCGTGCCGATCAGAAACCCGAGGAGCGTCGAAGAGAGTGTGATGCCCGTATGATAGACCAGCGACCGTTTGGACGTGATCTTCTTGTTTACCGTCGTGTCCCAGATTTCAACAATCACCTGGTGCGGCGCAGGCAGGACCGGGCGCTCCTGGTAAAGCGTATCGGTGACCAGTTGAGAGAACCCGACATCATTTTGTCCGGCGCGCTCATACATGTCTTGCTGGAATGGCGTGTTGAGTGCAACTGCGGCGACATACCAGAGCGCAATGATCGCCAAGACTACGACGGTGACCGGACCGACCGTTCCAGACATCAGACCGGCAAATGGGTTCAGGCTACGGGTCTGCGAAAGAGAGGCGTCAGTCATGTATCCGCGCCTTTCCTGCGATCGCAAAAATGCGCTGCCAAACCCTGGTCGCACGACCATCAAGGGCCTGGATTTCTACGGCAGGGTTGACATAAACAAATGTCGCAGGTCGATGCGATCTAGTCTTCATAGGAGTGTCCTGCCTTCAAGCCATCCCGTACCCGGTGGGCGATTTTCAGGAACTCCGGTGTCTCGCGAATATCGAGACTGCGATCGCGTGGCAGATCGCTTTCGATCACGTCGTAGATACGGCCCGGGCGCGGGCACAGTACGACGATCTTGGTCGACAGGAACACCGCTTCCGGGATCGAGTGGGTCACGAAGACAACGGTCTTGTTGGTCTTGGCCCAAAGCTGCAGCAATTGTTCGTTGAGATGGTCGCGTACGATTTCGTCGAGCGCACCGAAGGGTTCGTCCATCAGGAGCAGATCCGGCTCGACGGCGAGGGCGCGGGCGATCGACGCGCGCTGCTGCATGCCGCCTGAAAGCTGCCAGGGATACTTCTTTTCGAAGCCGGTGAGGTTCACCAGCTCCATGTTTCGGGAAATCCGCTGTTGCTGCTCGGCCTTTGAAAGCCCCATGATCTCAAGAGGCAATGCCACATTCTTGGCAATCGTTCGCCAGGGATAAAGGGCGGCAGCCTGAAAGACATAGCCATAGGCCCGATTGAGGCGCGCTTGTTCAGGTGAGACACCATTGACCGTGATGGACCCCGCGGTCGGCTTTTCAAGATCGGCGATAACCCTGAGCAATGTGGTCTTGCCGCAACCCGACGGACCGATGAAGGAAACGAAGTCTCCCTCTTCGATCTTCAGATCGATGTCTGAAAGCGCGTGAACCGGGCCGTCGTTCGTCTCGAATGTCAGCGAGAGGTTCTCGATATCGATCACCCGGTTCGGGCTGGCGCTTTGTTTGTTTTCCACCATTTCGGTGTCCTTTGCGCTGGCAAGTGCAGTCATCAAGTTCCTCGCGGCACGAGTCGGGTCCGGATTGACGTGTTCGTTTCTTGAAGGCCCCGCCTGTTTGAAAGGCGGGGCCGGATTGGTTCAGACGCCGCTGGCGGGAATGCCGGTGCGTTCCACCTTACGCGGTGCCGTCATTTCCTTCCACGTGCTTAGCGCCTTGTTGACGGCCTGATACGGCTTGCGGGCGACAAATTCGCCATGACCCTGGCTGTGGTTGACGGTGCCGTCTTCCACTGCAACGCGGCCACGGGTGAGTGTGTAGCGCGGCAGCCCTTTGACGGCCTTGCCTTCGAAGACGTTGTAGTCGATGGCGGACTGTTGGCTGGAGGCGGAAATGGTTTTCGATTTTTCGGGATCCCAGACGACAAGATCGGCATCTGCGCCAACCAGAATTGCTCCTTTTTTCGGATAGATATTCAAGATTTTTGCAATATTGGTTGAAGTGACCGCGACGAATTCATTGGGTGTCAGGCGACCTGTATTCACGCCATATGTCCACAACATCGGCATCCGGTCCTCAAGACCACCGGTGCCGTTCGGGATTTTGGTGAAATCGCCGACACCGGTGCGCTTCTGCTCGGTGGAGAATGCGCAATGGTCGGTCGCAACCACCTGCAAGGAGCCGGAAGCGAGACCTGCCCAGAGGCTGTCCTGGTGTTTCTTGTCGCGGAACGGAGGCGACATGACCCGGCGTGCGGCGTGGTCCCAGTCGGCGTGCTTGTATTCGCTGTCATCCAGCGTCAGATGCTGGATGAGCGGTTCGCCATAGGCACGGATGCCGTTCTGGCGAGCCCGGCGAATGGCCTCATGCGCCTGTTCCGAAGACGTGTGAACGATATAGACCGGTACACCAGCCATATCCGCGATCATGATGGCGCGGTTGGTTGCCTCGCCTTCCACTTCCGGCGGGCGGGAATAGGCATGTGCTTCGGGGCCATTGTTGCCTTCCGCCAGCAGCTTTTGCTGCAAGGTGGCGACGACATCGCCGTTTTCCGCGTGCACGAGAGGAAGGGCGCCAAGCTCGGCGCAGCGTGAGAACGAGGCGAACATCTCGTCGTCATTCACCATCAGGGCGCCCTTGTAGGCCATGAAGTGCTTGAATGTGTTGATGCCCTTCTGCTGGACGATGGTCTGCATGTCGTTGAAGACCTGTTCGCCCCACCAGGTGATCGCCATGTGGAAGGAATAGTCGCAATGGGCCATCGATGACTTGTTGTCCCACATCTGCAGGGCTTCCAGCAGGGACTGGCCGGGTGAGGGCAGGGCGAAATCAACGACCATGGTCGTGCCACCGGCCAACGCTGCGCGTGTGCCGCTGTCAAAATTGTCCGAAGAGAATGTGCCCATGAACGGCATTTCGAGGTGGGTGTGCGGATCGATGCCACCCGGCATGATGTAACAGCCGGTCGCATCCAGGGTTTCGTCACCAGACAGGTTGGGGCCGATTTCGACAATGCGGCCACCTTCGATTTTCACATCGGCTTCGTAGGAAAGATCGGCAGTTACAACCGTACCGCCCTTGATCACTTTGCTGGCCATTTGTGTTCCCCTTCTCGTTTGTTCACTCGTCCGGTGCGTTGCACCGGAAATTTCCTTCGTCAGCCTGCCTCATGGACAGGTTTGTACCGGTGACGTCAGATCCCGGTCTTTCAGGATCATCGCAATGTTCTGCTGCGCTGCGAATTCGCAGGCTTCTTGAAAGTCTATCGGCCGGTCCGTGTATTCTGCATCGAAGATCGGCTTGCCTGCCCGGACATAGGCGTTGACGTCGTCGCACCATTTGTCCTGAAAACAGCTTTCGGCGATCAGGAAGTCCATGTGGCCAATTAGATCGGCAGTCAGGTCGGGCACATTCTTCTGCCCGATGCCGAGATCGAGCGAATGGGCAATGGTGGCCAGTCTGGCGACATAGGCAACAACGTCGTCCGCGGTGATCGGAAACCCGCTGTCGTTGTCATGAACGTCCATGTTGTCAGGTTCAATCGCGTCGAAACCCTCGTTCCTGCAGGCCTCGAAACGGGATTTCATGATGGGAAGCAGGACATCGAGGCGGCGGATATCGAGAAAACGCTCGTCCGGCCAGTCTTCATAGGTTTTGCCGAGCACGTCGTCCGGAAATGCGTTGAAATCCTCGGAGGTGTTTTCCAGGGTTCCGATGCTGACATAGCAAATGGTGCGGACACCTTTTTGCCTGAGAGCTGCCAGGTCATCCGGCGTCACAAGGTCTGGGTGCAGATCCAGAACCCTGACATTCCTGTCGAGATCGACCGGCTCCGTGAGTTGCCAGTCCCAGCTGTCTCCAACGGAAAAGGCAAAGGCAGGTGCTGCGGCCCAAAACTGGGCGCAGACCATTGCCAATGCCTTTCCGTTAAAAATCATGTTCCTCTCATTTCCCTGTAACGGGCCTCGGTTCAGGTCCGGGGCAGCCAGGTGTTCGTTCAATCCGGTCGCTGACGCGACAGGTTGGCCGATGTTTGTGCTATTCCACGATCCCCGCAGTCTCGACCACCGCGTGGAACAAGACGTCAGCACCCGCTTTGGCCCAATCCTTGGAAATCTCTTCTGCCTCGTTGTGCGACAGACCATCGACACAGGGGCACATGATCATCGCAGTCGGTGCGACCTTGTTGATCCAGCAGGCATCGTGACCCGCGCCGGAAATGATGTTTTGATGGGAATATCCGAGACGCTCGGCAGCGTTGCGAACCGCATCGACGCATCCCTTGTCGAATTCTACCGGGTCGAAACCGCCGACTTTTTCAAATTCGACGTCCAGTCCCATGTCATCGCAGATCTTCTTGGCGCCTGTCTTCAGGCGATCTTCCATATCCTTGATGACGGCGAGATCCGGAGAGCGGAAATCGATCGTGAAGACAGCCTTGCCGGGGATCACGTTTCGTGAATTCGGGAAAACCTCGATGTGGCCGGCAGCGCCCACCGCATGTGGAGCATGCGACCAGGCGATTTCATCGACCAGTTCCAGAATACGGGCCATGCCGAGGCCGGCGTTCTTGCGCATGGGCATCGGCGTGGAGCCCGTGTGGCTGTCCTTGCCGGTAACCGTCACTTGCGTCCAGGAAAGGCCCTGGCCGTGGGTCACGACACCAATATCCTTGCCCTCGGCTTCCAGGATCGGACCCTGTTCGATGTGGAGTTCGAACATTGCGTGCATCTTGGTCTTGCGTGCACCGACTTCTTCATCACCAACCCAGCCGATGCGCTTCAACTCATCGCCGAACTTCAAGCCTTCGTGGTCGGCCCGGTCATAGGCCCAGTCCTGTGTATGAACACCAGCAAAGACGCCTGACGCAAGCATTGCCGGTGCAAAGCGAGTGCCTTCCTCGTTGGTCCAGTTGGTGACCACGATCGGGTGTTTGGTCTTGATGCCGAGATCGTTCATGGTTCGGATGACTTCCAGTCCTCCAAGCACGCCGAGAACGCCGTCATACTTGCCGCCGGTCGGCTGTGTATCGAGGTGCGAGCCGACATAGACGGGCAGGGCGTCCGGGTCTGTTCCCGGCCGGGTCATGAACATGTTGCCCATGGTGTCGACAGCCATGGTCATGCCGGCTTCCTCGCACCATTTCTGGAACAGCTTGCGGCCCTCGGCATCGGCATCGGTCAGGGTCTGGCGATTGTTGCCACCGGCAACACCCGGACCGACCTTTGCCATCTCCATCAGACTGTCCCAGAGGCGTTCTGCGTTGATCCTCAGGTTTTCGCCGGGGGCTGCCATGCTTGTGTCTCCTAAAACGTGTCTTTGTCTCTTGTCTTGCCGGGTATCAGTCGATGGCGTTCAGCACGCTGCGCAGCTTGCCGAACAACTCGTCGATCTGTTCCTTCGAAATGATCAGCGGCGGGGACAGGGCGATGATATCGCCAGTCGTGCGGATCAGCAGCCCGTCGTCGTAGGCCTTCAGGAACGCCGAGAATGCTCGTTTCGTCGGTTCCCCTGCAATTGGCGTCAGTTCGATTGCGCCAATCAGACCGAGGTTGCGAATGTCGATGACATTCGGGCAATCCTTGAGCGAATGCAGGCCGTCTTCCCAATATTGGGCAAGGTCAGCCGCACGTGTCAGCAGGCCTTCTTCATCGTAGGTGTCGAGTGTTGCAAGAGCGGCTGCGCAGGCGAGCGGATGCGCGGAATAGGTATAACCGTGGAACAGCTCGATCATGTGTTCCGGGCCGGTCATGAACGTATGATAGATGTCGGACGTACAGAACACCGCCCCCATCGGTACGACGCCGGACGTCAGGCCCTTCGCTGTTGTGACAAGATCCGGCGTTACACCGAAGAAATCAGTCGCAAACGGTGACCCCAGACGACCGAAACCGGTGATAACTTCGTCGAAAATCAGCAGAATGCCGTGCTGCGAGCAGATTTCGCGCAGGCGTTCCAGATATCCCTTGGGCGGGATCAGAACGCCGGTCGATCCGGCGACCGGTTCAACAATGACAGCTGCGATGGTCGATGGATCATGAAGCTGAATGATACGGATCAGCTCTTCTGCATATTCAGCGCCGTTTTCCGGCATGCCGCGGGAGAATGCATTGCGCTCGGGATCGTGGGTATGGCGCATGTGGTCGACGCCGGTGAGCATCGTGCCGAAGGTCTTGCGGTTGGAGACGATGCCGCCAACCGATATGCCGCCAAAGCCGACACCGTGGTAGCCACGTTCACGGCCAATCAAACGGGTGCGAGTGCCCTGTCCGATCGCGCGCTGGTAGGCAAGTGCAATCTTCAGTGCAGTGTCCACGCTTTCCGATCCGGAATTCGTGAAAAAGACATGGTCCAGCGGGGAGGGCATCATGGCCGCGAGACGCGCAGCAAGTTCAAATGCCTTGGGATGGCCCATCTGGAAGGCGGGTGCATAGTCCAGCTCGGCAATCTGTTTCTGGACCGCTTCAACGACCTTGGGACGGGAGTGACCGGCGTTGCAGCACCAGAGGCCGGCCGTGCCGTCGAGAACCTGACGTCCGTCGGCAGTGGTGTAATGCATGTCCTTGGCCGACACGAACATGCGTGGGGCCTGCTTGAATTGCCGATTGGCCGTGAACGGCATCCAGAAAGCTTCGAGATTGTTGGTGGCAGCCTGGCTCGATGCTGACATACGTCCTCCTTGCGACCCTTCGTGCTTGAAGCGGCCGACTGTTGCTGATTTGTGATGGAAGGAATAGCACGCGCACTGCGTCAACGGCAGTGCCGACTGCGCTGGTCCTCTCCCCACACTGTTCCCTGGCGTTCCGGTTGGGCTTTTGCCTCTTTCCCGTTCGCCTAAATCCTCTGTCTGGCCTTGCAGCCGCCCCGGGTTGCCGGGATTCCCGAACTGGCCGATGGCTGCCGTTTGTTCAAGACATCCCCATTGCGAGGGACGGATCAATCGACTAGCCTTCTGACCATCTGGTCAATTTACCCTAGGAGGGATTTGACCAAATGGTCAAGATGCAAATCCGGTCGTCATGACTAATTTCTGGTCATTCCCTCCGGTGCTGAACTTGCCAGTTGTGAAATCGGTGTTTTTTCCGGAAAAATGCCATGTGGTTTGGGTGTAGGGTTGCGACCCTTCACGGCAGAAGACGGAACGGTAGATGGCGGATTTGGGCGAGCAGACGCAGGCATCCTTTAAATCAGGCGGGCTGAGCCGGATCCAGGAAAAGAACCGGTCCCTGATTCTGGAAGCGGCGCTTGGCGAGTTTTCCATGAAAGGATTTTCCGGCGCGACAGTTGAGCGGATTGCTGCGGATGCCGGAATGTCGAAGTCCAACCTGCTCTATTACTTCTCCTCCAAGGAGGCGATCTATAGCGCGACGCTGGCCCATATCCTGGAGGTATGGCTTGCCCCTTTGAAAACGCTCAATCCGGATGGAGAGCCGGCGCAGGAACTGGCTGCCTATATTCGCCAGAAGATCGAAATGTCTGCCAGGTTTCCGGAAGCCTCAAAGTTGTTTGCCAACGAAGTGATGCAGGGCGCGCCACAGATATTGCCGATCCTGCAAACGGATCTGAAGCGTTTGGTGGCCGAAAAAAGTCAGGTGATCGAAGACTGGATTGCGGCAGGCAAGATGCGAAGTGTCGATCCTGTCCATCTCATCTTCACGATTTGGGCAACCACCCAGCATTACGCGGACTTTTCGGTGCAGATCAAGGCGTTGACCGGGAAGGACCTTTCCGACGCGGCCTTCCAGGCCGAAACTGAAGCCGCGGTGACGTCGCTTATCTTGAGCGGTGTCGGCCTGAAGTTGCCGACCGAGAGCGATCAGGCGGTATGAGCGGCGAGACGGACGATCCCTTTGCTGCTTCAAAGATTGCAGTGACCGGACGCCTGTTCATCCTCAAGGATGATCTCACAGAAGATTTCATTCGCGCCTCCGGGCCTGGCGGGCAGAATGTCAACAAGGTCTCAACGGCAGTTCAACTGCGGTTCGACCTTGCCGGCAATGAAACACTTCCCGAAGACGTCAAGACGCGAGCGGCGAGGCTTGCAGGCAGCCGGCTGACTCTGGGCGGCGAGATCGTCTTGCAGGCGGATCGGTTCCGGACCCGCGAACGGAATCGGGAAGACGCGTTGGAGCGTTTGCTGGACTTGCTTCGAAAGGCTACGGAAAAGCCGAAACCCCGCAAGGCCACGAAACCGACCCTCGGATCCAAGAAGCGTCGTCTCGACGCCAAGAAACAACGTGGTCAGATCAAGAAAATGCGCGGCCGTTCAAGTGGTTACGACGGTTAAGGGACGTAGAGTATGGCGTCGATTACAGGTCCGTGCCGTACATGCGCGCAGCAACCCTAGATATATTTACCTATAGTTCAAGTTAAACAAGATTCAAGAAGATGTCGCTAGTGTGATACGGGAAAACACCTACCTAAAGGCGATTTCTTATGACGTTGTTATTGCCGCAAAGTGACTGCCGAGAAATTGTCGATGCGTTTAGTCGTTCTCAAGCGATCATACAATTCAAACCCGATGGCACAATTTTGGAAGCGAATGAGAATTTTCTCAGGACCTTCGGGTATTCGTTGGATGAAATAAAGGGACGACATCACAGGATGTTCGTCGATCCGGACTATGCAAAGTCGTCCGATTATGAACGTCTTTGGAAGGTTTTGGCGAAGGGGGAGTATCAATCAGCTGAATTTGCCCGGATTGCCAAGGGAGGCAAGGAAGTCTGGATCCAGGCAACCTACAATCCGGTCATCAGCAGGTTGGGGACCGTTCGGAAGATCGTCAAGATCGCGACCGATATTACCGAGAAGAAACGAAAGGCGCTTGAAGCCCAGGGGCAGATAGACGCAATCAACCGATCGCAAGCCGTTATTCAATTTGACCTGGACGGCACGATCCTCGATGCGAATTCGAATTTCCTGAAGTCGCTCGGTTACGAACTTTCGGAAGTGAAAGGCAAGCACCACAGCCTGTTTTTGGATCCGGAAGATCGGAACAAGCCAGAATACAAGGCTTTCTGGCACAAGCTTGGAGAAGGGGCTTACCAGAGCGGTGAGTTCAGACGCCGGCACAAGGACGGTAGGGATATCTGGATCCTGGCTTCCTACAACCCGATCCTCGATGCGGCTGGTCACCCGTTCAAGGTCGTGAAATTTGCGACCGACGTAACCTCCGAAAAGCTTCGAAATGCCGAATATGAAGGTCAGATCGCAGCAATCAGCCGTAGCCAGGCGATGATTTCCTTCACCAGGGAAGGGATCATTCTCGACGCGAACGAGAACTTCCTGCGTACGACCGGGTATTCTGCCGCTGAGGTGGTCGGTAAACACCACCGCATGTTTGTGTCACCCGATTACGCACAGAGCAAGGAATATGCCTCGTTCTGGAAGGAACTGGGGGACGGGAAACATACGTCGGCCATCTATCAGCGTTACGGCAAGAGTGGCACTCCTATCTGGCTGCAGGCGACCTACAATCCGATCTTCGACGCGTCCGGTAGGCTCATCAAGATTACCAAGTTTGCCACCGACGTTACGCAGAACATGAAGTCACGACAGACAGCCATTGCGGCCGCCGAGGAGACACTTGGAACTGTTGAGCAGACAGTTGCTTCTGCCAGGGAAATTACCGGCTCTGCACAAGATGTGTCGCGTGGAATGGACGAGGCGCAGCGGGCGGTCGATGACATGCAAACCCGCTCCGAAGCAGCCGGAAGATCCACTGAAACTCTCCGCAAAGCTGCGGCTTCCATGGACGATGTCGTTCAGCTGATTTCGAAAGTTGCGGATCAGATCAACCTTTTGTCCCTCAACGCAACGATAGAGGCCGCCCGTGCAGGCGAGGCGGGACGAGGCTTTGCTGTTGTGGCGAACGAGGTCAAGGATCTCGCGAGCCAGACATCTCAAGCAACAACGCGCATTTTCGCCGAGATCGAGGAGATGCAGACCGTTGCGGGAGCTGTAGATGAAGCGCTGAAGGCCATCCAGTCGTCAATCACCGAAGTGCAGGAATTGGTTCAGGGAACATCAACTGCAGCAGAACAGCAATGCGCTGCGACTGACGAAATCAGCAGCAAGTTGATGCTTGCATCCGAAAATGTTGCGTCCGTCTGCAGCAATCTGGACAATTGGGTCGTCGGCATGGAAAACCGGCGGAAAAGCGAGCGAACCCGCGTGCATAAACATGCCGAAATCAGGTTTGGCGAAAATGAGAGCCTGCAGTGTTCGGTGAGGGACATTTCAGAAACCGGAGCACGGCTTCATCTGAAAAATGCCGGAAATGTTCCGAGCCAGTTCACTCTCCATTTCAACGATGGAAAGGCTGAAAGAAGTTGCCGCCTTGTTCGCAGGGATGGCGACAACATCGGCATAGAATTCGTGAAGAGTGTTCTTGCGTTGAGCGCATGACGGCCGTGCATCAGATATCCCGTTCTGCCCGGGTAATGCCGTGGGTGATCAGACGATCGATGATTTCCGGATAGCTGACGCCGCTTGCAGCCATCGCTTTGGAATACATGCTGATATTCGTAAAACCGGGGATCGTGTTTAGTTCGTTCAGCAGGAAATTCATTTCCTGCGTCACAAAGAAATCGACGCGGGCCATGCCATCGCACCCCAGGGCCCTGAACGCCTTTGCCGCCAGATCCTGCATCCGGCCTTCGACCTCGTGCGGCAAATCTGCGGGCACCTTCAAGGCCGCGCCGTCTTCGTCGACATATTTTGCGTCATAGGTGTAAAAGCCATGGCTTTCGGCAGGAACAATTTCACCCGGCCTGGAGACGAACAGCGTGCCGTCGCTTTCCTCCAGGACCGCGAATTCGATTTCGCGGCCAAGAACGAACTCCTCGGCAAGAAGCTTGTTGTCGTGCTTGAATCCTTCCTTCAACGCGGCCTCAAAGTCGTCTGCCGTCTGAACCTTGCTGACACCGACCGAGGAACCCTGGCGGGCAGGTTTGATGAATACGGGCAAACCAAGTTCGCGCTTCAGGAGTTCGAAGTCCGGCACATCGTCCGGCCGAATTGTGAGTGATTTGGCCGTGGGGAGGCCGGCCTCGATGAGAAGCCGTTTTGCAAGATCTTTGTCGAGTGCATTTGCGGACCCTGCGATACCGCATCCAACGAGCGGAACCCGGGCCACTTCAGCAAGACCCTGCACCGCACCATCTTCGCCATGGAGGCCATGAAGCACGGGAAAGACCGCGTCAAGCTTGGCAAAGTCACGAGGCAACCCGTTTTCATCCAGTGCAATCACTCGGCCACGGCCACCTGGAACCGGACAGATTTCAATGCCAGTTGTCGGCCGGCTCAAAAGTCCATTTTCTAAATTGCTCAGCAGCCATTGTCCTTCACGGGTGACGTAGACCGGAACCGCGTCATACTTGGAAGGATCGAGCGCGTTCATGACATTTGTGGCGGAAAGGACCGAGACTTCGTGTTCCGCAGATCGCCCGCCAAACAGGATGGCTACACGCAGTTTTTGAGAAAGATGGGCCAAAAAAGGTCTCCGGTAGAATCGAATATGCAAATCAAAAGCTGCATCAGCGATAGCGCGATATTGTGGCTACGCAAAGTCTGGCTGGCGGCGTACTCGGGTCCAATTCACTGAGACCCGGTTTGGGCGCACGATAAGACAGTGTTGGTCGCAAATGGCACCGTTTCGCCAGGACGAAGGAGAGGGGGCAGGGATGGCATCTAGAAACACCATGCTGCACGGAAAAACAGCACAGGGCCTTACCCTGATGAACTGACCTTCATGGGGAGTATCAAGCCCCATTGTGTCGCCCGGGAGGTACCAAACACTTCAAAGCCCGCTTTCTTATACGCTGAAATGGCACGAGTGTTGTCCGGGTGGGGATCGGTCGCAACGACCGGAACGCCGGCCTCGAACAGTGCCTTCAGGTGCTGCGCGATAAACGCAGGGCCGTGCCCTTTACCTGTCATGTCTGCTTCGCCGATGTACTGATCAATGCCCCGAGATCCCTTGGGTAGCGAGAAAAAATGGTGATCTTCCCAGCCGTGAACGCTGTAGTCCTGCAAGTAGGCGAAAGGGCGCTGGGTTGTCTCAACAATCCAGCGCTTCACCCGCGTGTCTTTGAGTTTTTGCGCAGTAAAGGGCTCGGCCGTGTCCCACCACTTGCGGACATGTGGTCGCGACTGCCATTCCGCCAAGAGAGGTAGATCTGCCGGGGTCACTTCTCGAAAAGTGTAACGTTCGCTTGCTGACATATCAGAACAATATCATACAGACATAAGCACCGGCGTCAGGCGCGTCGATACTGTGTGCGGTTCAGACTAGCTGCGAGAACTGCAGTGTTTTTCGGGTAATAACCTAGTAATAACAGTAGCTTATGAACTTGTTCGGGAAGGGGTGTCCAATCCGGATCTGTGATCTGCCGGAGATGAGAGGCATTGTTTGAGGCAGGTTTTGAACCGCCGCAAAGGCCATTTTCACTCGGCAACGACTTCTTTTCCGGGGGCATTTGGCTGGGAAAAGATGCTGATTTGATTAGATTTAATGGTAAGATTTGATTGGAAAAGCAACCGTGGACAATATGGAAATCGACCGAAACACAGTTGCGCTCCTCATACGCCAGCAGTTTCCACATCTTGACCATCTACCAATTGAACCGGCTTCCCAACAGGGCTGGGACAACGCCACCTTCAGGCTCGGTGATGCTCTTTCCGTGCGTCTGCCACGAAATGAATCCTATGCCGAAGCAGTGAAGAAAGAAGCGCGTGCGCTGGCTGTCTTGAGTGAGCATCTGTCCGTTGAAGTGCCGAGTGTCGTCTCTGTCGGCCTGCCAAGCGAGACATTTCCGCTACCGTGGTCGATAAGGCGTTGGGTCGAGGGAGATACACTTGAAAGCGCTGACGGTGTAAATCCGGAAACAATCGCGGTTTCGCTTGGCAAAACCCTGTGCGATTTGAGCGCGATCGATACGGGTGGCGGGCTCCTTGCAGGCAAGCACTCATTCTATCGTGGTTGTCATCCCAGCGCTTACGGCGACGAAGTTCAAACGAGTTTGGATATCCTCGGCAGCAAGGTGGACGCAGTGCGGTGCCTTGAGGTCTGGCTGCGTGGCATGACGTCAGCCTGGACGGCCAGACCTGTCTGGTTCCACGGAGATGTAGCGGTCGGAAACATCATCGTAACCAAAAGCGTCGTCAAAGCTCTCATAGATTTTGGAACCTTCGGTATCGGTGATCCTGCCTGTGACTTCGTTATGGCCTGGACGTATTTCGACCCCGAAAGCCGGAAGAATTTCCGGGATGCGTGCGAGTTAGATGATCAGACCTGGCAACGGGCCAGAGCATGGGCGCTTTGGAAAGCTCTGGTTTGCATGTCCGGTCTTTCAAGCCCGGACACCGATGGAACGCAAGCCAAAGCTCTGCAAGCTATCTGCAATGACGTCGACTAGCCGACACAGCCAAGGTCCAGAGCTGGAGCAATGGTGAGAAAGCCCGATAGGTGACATTTGTTGCTGGGACGATGGAGGGCTCCCAATCCACATCTGTAATTCGCATAATCAATATTATGGAACATTAATAGTTAGACGTGTTTGCCTTGCTTTGCCAATGCCTTAGTGTCGGATCCGATTGGCGTTGCCAGTCAGTTTGTGTTGCGGAGCGTCATTCCGCCCATCAGTCGTGCTGTCGTATAGATCAATCGCTGTCGTTCGCGTCGATCACCTTGCGGGCGATTTCAAAGGAAAAGCCCGCCCGGCACATTGCAGCCAGATCCTTGTCGCGCCGGTCATCTCGCGTTCGTGTGGTTCTGTATGGACCAAGCCGTCTGCGTCTTGCGAAGATCCGAGCGGCTTCCTCGTCGCTGCGTTCGTCTTGTGCCAGCACCGTGTGTATCGTTTCTCTGTCAACGCCTTTGGCAGCCAACTGAGCTTCGATTTTTCGCGTTGAGCCACCGCGGCGCCGCAGCCCGGCAGTTTTGGTTTCCGCGTAGGTCTTGTCGTTGACGAGACCTGTCTGAACGCACTTTTCAACGACCGCATCAATCAGGTCGGCATAGTCGGCCGGATCGAGTTCCAGGCTCATGCAGGCTTTCAAAACCTTGCGTTCAAGAACCTTGCGAAGATTGGCGGCCGATGTCGCATAGCGTTCCAGGTAATGAAGCGCAGACTTGATCAGCCGATCTTCCGTCGGTTGTTTGTAGCGTGGCTTACCAGCCATCGGTGGTTAGAGCGCTTTCTTTGCCTGTGCCTGTGTCTTCAACGGACAGGAGCATACCATCATAGGCAGGTTCTATGGTTTCAGGCAGTTCCGATGACAGGACTTTGTAGTCCAAGTCATTGTGAAGATTGGTGAAAATGGTGCGTTTGGGAGCAATTCTGGAAGTCCAGGACAGCGCATCCGCCAGGCAGAAATGGCTTGGATGAGGTCTGCGGCGCAAGCAATCCAGGATCAGAAGATCCAGGTATTTCAACTGGTTGAGGCTGTTCTCCGGAATGTCCGAGACATCGGGGATGTAAGCTGTGTCACCAATGCGAAATCCGAGTGCATTGATCTCTCCGTGGACAACCTCGAAAGGGTCGAAGGTGATCGGACCGCCGTTTCCCTCAATGGTGACTGCTGTATCCGGACGAAGATCACGGCGTTCCAGAATGGGCGGATAGTTGGAGCCTGCCGGTGTTTCAAAGCAGTAGCTGAACGCTGTGAGTGCCCTCGCGCTTGTCGCTTCGTCCATATAGACGGGAACTCTTTTGCCGGATTGCACCCAAAAGGCCCGCAAATCGTCGATACCGTGCAGATGATCGGCATGCGAATGTGTATAGACAACCGCGTCCAGGTGCTTGACGTTGGCAGCCAGCAATTGCGACCTGATGTCGGGTCCGCTGTCTATCAACACCGTTGTGCACTCGTTATCCACACGCTTTTCCACAAGAAGCGCACAGCGGCTGCGGCGGTTCTTCGGTTCGCGGGGATCGCAATCGCCCCAATCATTGCCGACACGCGGCACGCCTCCGGAAGAGCCGCATCCTAGAATGGTCAGCGTCAAGGTCATGAAGCAATCGCTTTTGTCTGCAGGTTCTGACGAGGCACCTTGCTGAAGAGCCTGAAGAAATTCTCTGTGGTCTGCCGAGCTATCTCTTCTTCCGAAACGCCCCTGGTTTCCGCCAGAACCGCTGCAGTCATCGCTGTATAGGCTGGTTCGTTACGTTTGCCGCGTCTCGGCTGCGGTGCGAGATATGGGGCGTCGGTTTCCACCAACAACCGGTCAGCCGGCAATTCTCGGGCTATGTCACGGATCTCTTCCGAGCGCTTGAAAGTCAAAATTCCGGAAAAGGACACATAAAGGCCAAGCTCTATTCCGGTCAGTGCAAGGTCTCGGCCGGACGAAAAGCAATGCAGCAGGGCCGGGAAGGCCCCCTTCCCCATTTCTTCGCGCAAGATGGCTGCCATATCGTCATCCGCGTCGCGTGAATGAATGACCAATGGCAAGCCGGTGCGCCGTGCGGCTTCTATGTGGATGCGAAGGCCTTCCGCCTGTGCATCGCGCGGAGCCTTGTCATAGAAGTAGTCGAGACCGGCCTCACCGATGGCGACCACCTTGGGGTGGTTCGCCAATTGCACGATTTCATCGGCTGGAATGCCGCGCTCCGTGCCGGCGTTGTGCGGATGGGTGCCAACGGAACAATAGACTTCCGGATATTCCTCGGCGATTGCCAGAACCTGGTCAAACTTGCGGATGTGGGTGCAGATGCTGACCATCAGTTCCACGCCGGCCGCCTTGGCCCGCGCGATCAGATCGGCACGTTCACCGTCAAAATCCGGGAAATCGAGATGGCAGTGGCTGTCGACAAGCATTGAGGATCCAAATGAGTTTGATCGGTATGGCGCATATAGGTGTTGCTGCCGCCTTTTAACAAGAGAATCGGGGCTTGCCCAAGTCACGAACTCTCGCTTGTGACGATTTCCAATCTGTGTTGCCGCCTGGTGGGCCTTGACGGGTCAGGCTGCGCGCAAAGCGAAGAAAAAATCCAGCACGACCTGTTTCTTGTCGAGATTGAGCGCGTCCGCATCCCGGATCGCCTTGTTCATTTTTTCCCAGATCTCGACGATCCCATGTGCGTCACGCACACCCTTGCCAAGATCCCGGCGCATACGGTCATGCAGCCAGATCTGAACGATGTGCTGGAAGCTTTCCCAATTGTCGGATTGGCCGCGTGCGGCCACCAGGTCCGCCAATGCATGCGCAGCGGCCAGGTCGAGCTGTTGCGGACGGTCGGCGAGCTGACGAACGCCCTTGGCTATTGCAAGACCATCTCCCGAAAGCAATGTGATGGCAGATCGCAAGCTGCCGTCGGCTGTCTGAGCGAGTTCACGAAGGTCATCCGCCGAGGCAACCGATCCGCCAGACAGGTCCTGCAGGCCCTGACCAACCTCCTGCTCGCTTAAGGGATCCAGATCGAGGCGCCGGCATCTGGACCGGATTGTCGGCAGCAGCCGGCCTGGTGCATGGCTCAGCACCAGGAACAGGCATCGTTGCGGTGGTTCTTCAAGGATCTTTAGGAGCGCGTTGGCGGAACTGATGTTCATGTCGTCCGCAGCATCGACAATGCAGATCCGCCAGGCCTTGGCGGATGCTGTGGTACCGAAGAAGGAAACGGTTCTGCGCACCTCATCCACCGGCAGGTCGGCTTTGAACCGTTTGGATTTCTCGTCCCAGGGTCGACGCAAATGCAGAATGTTCGGATGCCCGCCTGCCTTCAGCTGACGGGACACTGGATGGTCGGGCGCAACCGCAAGGTCGCGCGCGGCGGCAACCTGCTGTCCGAATCTGTCCGGATTTGCGATCACGAAACGCGCGAAACGAAAGGCAAGCGTTGCCTTTCCGATCCCCTTTGGACCACCCAGGATCCAGGCATGATGAAGCCGCTCGGACCTGTAGGCGTCCAGAAGAGCCTGTTCCGTTTTGGTGTGTCCGATCAGGATGTCCCGCTCATGGGGCAACGGATAGCCAGGAAGAGCATCAACTTCAGGAATGTCGATCGGTGCATTGGCACGGGCCATCAGTGCGCCTCTTCAGCAGTGACGCCCGATGCGCCGCCTTCATTCAGGTCGCCGGCAAAGGTTTCCTGCACGGCATTGCGAATGGCCGTTTCGACCTCGGCAGGCTCCTTGGCACCGTCGATCACGGCAAATCGGTAGGATTCGCTCCTGGCGAGTTCGAGGAAAAGTTCACGTCTTCGCTGATGGACCTTGAGCTCTTCCCCTTCGAACCTGTCCGGGCCACCGCTGTCATCCGTGCGAGAACGTTCCGCCACACGTCCAAGCCCGACTTCTACCGGAACGTCGATGAGGATCGTCAGGTCGGGATAGATGCCGGCAACCGCGGCCGTTTCCAGCAGTTTCAGATAGTCGCGATC
The DNA here is from genome assembly GCF_054658215.1 of Roseibium sp. ROS1. Taxonomy (NCBI): domain Bacteria; kingdom Pseudomonadati; phylum Pseudomonadota; class Alphaproteobacteria; order Hyphomicrobiales; family Stappiaceae; genus Roseibium; species Roseibium sp. ROS1. Next base: position 1,369,611 of record NZ_BAAGIG010000002.1, on the reverse strand, counting down.
GACGCCCGCCTCGCCCTGGTAAACCCAGGTCGAATCGGCGTAGCGGTCGCAGAGAACCCAGTCGCCACGCTCCAGCGCCGGTTTGATGGTGGTATCCACATGGTCCGCGCGTGCCGCGGCGAAAAGCATTGCTTCGCCGCGAGGACCGAGGTCCTTTGCGCCGCCAGACAACAGCATTGCACGGATCTTCTCAGCCCCTGGCGAGCCGCCTGGTTCGCGGGTTACGACAACGGATAGCCCCAGACCTTCAAGATAGGTTTTCAGGCGGGCGATCTGGGTCGATTTTCCGGCCCCCTCGCCACCTTCAAAGGTAATGAAATGTCCTGGCACCCTATCCCGGCTCCGCTAGTTCTTGTTGGTCTTTGTCACCGGCTTTAGCAGCAATTGCAATCTTTGTGCACCGTTTACCCGATCCAGCCGAACAGCAGCTCCTGCAGGCCGTCCAGAGCCCTGCCGATCATGGTGCCTTCCGCAACAGCGCCACCGGTTACCAATGGAGAGCGGTAGACGACCCCATCCTTGCCGATGACCCGGATTTCGCCAACCTGCTCTCCAGCGTTGACTGGCGCGGGGAGCGGTCCGTTGTAGATAACGCGTATCCTGTAATCGAGTGTGCCACCTCGCGGCAGCAGCACGTCAACGCTTTTCTCGGATACTAGCGGAACACTGCTGGTCACACCGCCAAACACCCGACCGTCCGCAACAACATCGCCCGCTGAAAACAATGTCTGAACGGAAAAATACTCCCAGGCGCCTTCGATGACCTCCTTGAGTGTCTGAAGGCGGTGTTTGTCCGACGAAAGACCCGCAACCGCAGCAATAACCCTGCGTCCATTCCTGTCCACCGAACCGAGGCCGGAATATCCTGATTCTGCATCATTGCCGCCGCCGAGGCCATCAAGGTTGCGGATTTCACCAAGCAAGGGGTTCTTGTTGCGCTGGAAAATCTTGTTCCAGGTGAATTCCGGGATAGCGAACATCGGATAAAGATCCGCGTGGTTCTCCAGAATGTACTCCGCAAGCCTTGCCTGATCACGGACAGTGGTCTGGCTTGGGACTTCCGGATAGCCAGTCGGGTTGCCGAAGCGGCTGTTCTTCATGCCGATGGATAGCGCGAATTCGTTCATGCGCACAGCAAACGCTTCTTCGGACCCGTCCAGGCATTCGGCAAGCACGATGGCGGAATCGTTGCCATTGTGAACCAGCAATCCCTTGAGCAAGTCTTCAACCGAAATATCGGATTTGATGGCGGCGAACATTGTGGCACCACGACCCGAGGGAGCGCCGCCGGTTCGCCAGGCGTGTTCGCTGACCTTGCAAGTCTGATCAAGCGAGAGATCGCCGTCTTTCACAGCCTTGAAAACCGTTGCCGCTGTCATGACCTTGGCGAGAGCGCCGGGAGCGAACGGCTGGTCAGGTTCCTTGGCAAAAAGGATTGTGCCGGAGCCGGGCTCATAGAGGAAAGCCATCGGAGCTTTCGTCACGATTGTTTCGGCTGCATTCCCTGGGAGAGCGAACGCAGAGACGACAAAAAAAGCAGAAAGCGCTCCTCGCCCTACAAGGCGACGAGACGCTTTCAAAAATCCGGATGCAATATATGCGGAGGCCATGAACCGCTTGCCCTATTTTTAGATACAGGCGCGGCGTGTGGAAGAAGCCGGACCTACTCCGGGTTCCGGGCCGATTAGCCGTCGTTTTCCAGTTTGACCACCAGCTCACGCATCGAAAGGCCCGTGTCGGACACATTTGAAAGCAGCGAATGCGCGTCGGAAATTCGGCGGTTCGCAGCAAATGAGGAAATTGCACTGCCTGACACGAGACCTGCGGACGTTCCCGGAGCCGGGACGCGCAGCACGCCGAGTGTTCCTTCCGCCGGCGCAAGAACCGGAGCGGAATAGGCCGATTCGACCGGCTCGAAGCGGTTGTTGGACGCAACTTCGATTGTCGGCTTGCCGGCTTCGAATGCCTGCGCCGGATCGAAGGCAACCGTCAAGGTGGTCTGCTTCGCCCGGAAAGCCGTGGTCGTGGATGCGGTGGTCAGATAAGGACGTGCGCTTGGCGCCGGAACAGCTCCGAAGGTGACCTGCGGCGTGATTTGCTGAGGCGCAACCTGCTGCGGTTCGGCCTGTGCCAGCATTGTGCCCGGCATTGTCGCGCCAGGTTCGACCGCACCTGGGCCACGGTAAGAGGCCATAAGGAAGCCTTCGTCCTGTCCGTGCAGCGGTGCACGGCCGACGTACTCGACCTTTACCTTGCCGATGCCGGCGCTCTTGGTGCCAAGCATCGTTGCCGCGCGTTCAGAGAGGTCGATGACGCGGTTGCCGTGGAATGGGCCGCGATCATTGACGCGAACGATCATCGAGCGGCCGTTTTCCACGTTCGTCACGCGGGCATAGGACGGCAGCGGCATCGTCGTGTGCGCAGCTGTAAGGGAGTTACGGTCGAAAACCTCGCCGTTGGCTGTCTTGCGACCGTGGAAAGTCGGTCCATACCAGGAAGCCAGGCCGGTCTTCTTGTAGTCCGGATCTTCCTTTGGGTAGTACCACTTGCCGGCAATCTTGTATTTCTTGCCGACGATATAGCGTCCGCCACCCTTCGGCACGGGTTGGCCTTCAGCAACCATTTTCGGGCTGCCTTTGACACCATATTTTTCCGGGCTGAATTTTGATTTCTGCTGCTGCGGCGCGGTGCTGCAGGCTGCCACGGCCGAAACCGCTGCTGCCACAATCAATCCCGTGCGCAACTGGGCGCTGAGTTTCCGTGCAGGACGCGATTTACCATCAAGCGTCACAGCTGGTTCCCCTGAAGACGTTCCTGCCACCTGGTTTGTCACCCGGCAAGATTTCCCGCCTGTCCCTTGCATACTGCCGTCCTACTCACTTACGCGCTGGCGGCCCCGCAGCTCACGCGATCATTCCGGCGTGTGGTTCGGTCCACACCGGTTTTCAAGGCATTGTTCCGATCTTCAGATCAGTCCCCGCAAGACGCACTAGCCCCCGCTGCACATCCCGCATATGCCCTTGTTAAAGCGTAGTTTTATTACTTCAAAGTAAACTGCCCGTCGAGGCCGCCGCGTTGCCCAAATTCAACTCTCCACCGGATTCAGGCGACCCGAGGTTCATTTCTCAAAGGCTGTTTGTTGTAACAGTCTGAAATATATGACTAAAAACTGCGTCAATTTGCCTGTCGCCGGCTGTTGCGCACAGGACACAGGTGAGAAGAAATCGTCATTCGGATCAGTTGTGACGTACATCACATTCAGACCTGTCAAATCAGCCTAGGGTGAACTCATTGCTGATGACCGCCCTGTCACAGCAATGCTGGACCCCACCTCCAGCTTCGGCCGCCGGTTCAAAACCCTGCCCACGACACCGGACCGGCGGCCCCTACCCTTTGGCGATGTTCCTGCGCCCGCACTGCCCGTCCTGCCCCTGTGTGCAAGCGGCGCGGGAACATCCCAAAGGAGCTTGATTTCCCCACACATCCACACGATTTCGCCCGCCTGAACTTCATGCTGGTGATTCCGGCTTGACTTTCCGAGTTAGAAAAAGGAAACGGTTTGCACAGCCGGGCCGCCAAGGCACCGGCATGGTGAGGTGGCCGAGTGGTTTAAGGCAGCGGTCTTGAAAACCGCCGTGCGTGAGAGCGTACCGTGGGTTCGAATCCCACCCTCACCGCCATTTAGGTCGCCATGAATGGCTGATTTTCAACAATTCCTTGCTTATTGCGACTCGATGACTTAGTCCGATGACTTAACGGATGACCTAATCGAGGCAAACATGCGCGATCCGGCGAACAAGAATCTCAAGAAGCGACCGAATGGATTCTGGCACTTCCAGCGGATGAAGCCGGCCGATGTGAGAGACCGCCTGGGCGGCGGGAAATTCGTCCAGATCGCTCTCGGCACGGACTCGTTGATTGAAGCGCGGCGCAAACGTGACGTGATCAACATGCAGCTTGATGCTGAGTGGGCCGCACTGCGCGGTGATCCGGCGGACTATCTGCGCGCAAAGGAGTTGCTGCCAAAGCGTGAAGCCATTGCCGGATTGCCAACTGATCCGGCGATGCGTGAGATGCTTGTCGATATGGTGCGCCAGCAGCTTCACCAGATGTTTGCAGGGGTTGATGCAAATGCGGCTCAGGAGCTCCTTGCTGCTTCCCCAGATGATATTGCCGCCAAGTTTATGGAAGCTCACCCGGCAGCCATCCAGGCAACAGCCAATTCGCTCAAGTCCGCGCCCACGCCGGCAGCGGCGGCATTTGTCATGGAAGGCGCTCAAAAGGCGGCACTTTCCAAAGCTGGCTTTGCACCGGATCAGGTTGCCGATGCGGTCAAACAGGTTTCCGGTGAAGCAGCCGGCTCTCATGACACCAAGGTGTCGAAGGCCGTGGTGTCTTACCTAAGTCGCGAGGCTGCCGTGTTCACCAGCGCCCATTCACCAAATCAGAAAAAGGTCTTCGAAAACCAGAAACGCAGATCTGCCTCGCGTTTTGTCGAAGTTGTCGGCGATCTGCCTGTGCTTGAAATCACGCGCAAGGATGCCCAAAAGTTTTTCGATTTCTGGCATGGGCGGATCTACAGTCCGGCGCCTGGAGAAAAAAAATACAGCGCCAACTCTGGCTCTAAAGAGATCGGCGACATGAAACTGATCTGGCAGGCATTCGCGGATCGTGAGCAGAGTGATGCGAAAAATCCGTTTGATCGGCTGTCGTTCAAGATTGTGCGACGCAGGAAGCTTGCCTATAGCCGTGATTGGGTGGCTAACAAATGGCTGAAGGGCGATGGCCTCGCCGGTATGAATGACGAATTGCGCCGGATCTTGCTTCTGCTTGTTGAGACGGGTTCAAACCCTGCAGAGATCCTCCGAATGCCCCTGGAGCGTTTCCGCGTTGATGACAAAATTCCGCATCTGATCGTTGACCACCTTGGTGATGAGGACACCACGCGGGGTCGGGTTAAGACCGATTTTAGAATCCGGCAAGTGCCTCTCGTTGGTGTTGCCCTTCCGGCTGCGAAGGCACTTGTGAAGTCCGGCGGGATTCAGCGCTACTGGGATGCAAGCGGAAGCTTCAGCGCTGCGTGTAACAAATTTCTGAGCGAGAATGAGCTTCAGCAAGAGGGCCGGACGGTTGGCTGCCTGCGGCATAGTGTGATTGAGGCGCTGAAAAATATAGGCGTCGAAGGCGATCTCCGCCGCGAAATTGCGGGGCACAGTGGCGGCGCTGATGTGCACAGCGAGCACTATGGCAGGTTCTCGCTAGACAAAAAACTGGACGCCATGAAATGCATCGCACTGCCCTTTGATCTGAAGTTTGTTTAAGCGGGACACCTATTTGAAACTGAAGTATTCTAATTGACCGGCTGGTTTGCGGCATGAGAGACTCAACTCAGAATTGATTTTGGAGTTGAGCCAAGAGATGCCTGAGAAAGACGTTTTCAATCTTCATGTCACTGAAATTGGTGCAGTGCTCGATAGAGGTAATGCCAAGTATATAGCGTCACTTCAGCTTGCAGCAGCATATGGTCAGATCGCACTTCGGAGTGCTCTTGTCTTGAATGGCGGGGCACTGTTTGCAGGCTTGGCATTTATGGGGGCTATTGCGAAAGGAGATAGTCTCCAGTCAATCTCAACGGGATTTTTTGCGGCTAGTGCTTGTTTTGTCTTCGGAATTTTTGGAGCGGCTCTGGGCTCTTTCGCTGCGTACAAAAACTTTATTCATGGGGCTGAATGGATCGTTTTCGATACTGAGATCGAGGCAACGGAAAAATCAAAAAAGTATTTTTCAAGCTATTATATGGAGAATCGCGAAGAATACGAAAATACACAATTAAAAAATACGAATAAACGGGATGATGTTGGAAAGAAACTAGATCAGACTGCACTTTTTTCGACGGTACTAGGTATTTCGTCTTATATTTTCTTCACCGTTGGGTGCATTGTTGTCGGTGGAACGGTTGCCACTGCTTAGTACGAGGTGAGTCTAGGATGCCGCGCACTCCACCCAGTACAGACCCAATCACGGTGGCTTTCGCCCGCGAGGCCAGCTGCCAACTTATCATCGATTGCCTGCAGTGCGCCTATTCTGAAGTGTTGCCTCTGGACGGTTTCCCGCCTGATGCATTTGTCATGGACCTGCATAAGGGGCGTGGTTGGCGATGCCCTCGATGCGGTGGCACGGCGCTGGAGACGCGACCGAAATATCCGTCAAAGGAAGAGCGTAGCGTTCACTTGATTGGATTGGAAGAGAAATGAGACTTATGAGATCTAGTGGATCGCCTCTCGAACGCATCGCCTTGCCCTTCGATACGGCGATTGTGCGAAAGGACGGGTCCTCATGAAGAAACTCGCACACCAACAAGCAGGTGAATTAGGCGAGGCCTTGGCGCTGGCGAAATTGAACACGTTGGACCTTGCGGCGTACAGCAGTCCTCCAGGAGCTCCTGGGCATGACCTGGTTGTCGTTAGCAATGGGCGCGCGCATTCGATTGAAGTGAAAACCCGTCAATTTGCTAAGTCGGAATCAGAAATTGGCCGCTGGCCGGTCGATATGAAAACGAAAGCGGGTGCAGACTTTTTCCTTTTCGTCGCGCTCGATATTCGAACTATGACACCTAGTTTCTATCTGCTCACACGCGAACAAGCTTTATCCTGCCACAAGGATTATTCCGGCTCTGGGAACTGCGTACCAAGCGCGGTAAGGGCGACCGTGGCTGCGAACGATTTTCGTGCTCTGTTATGATGCGTTCTCCACCCAGCACAAGGCCTGTAACAGTAGACTTCCCTAGCGATGCTGGCTGTTGGATGATTATAGATTGCCGACAATCAGCTTCCGAAGAAGTACTGCCGATTGATCAACTCCCGCCAGACGCTTAAGTGAAAAGTCTTCACGAGGGGCGCGTTTGGCGCTGCCCGCGCTTTGGTGGTCAGCATCTAGAATCTTGCCCGAAGTATCCTTTAAGGAAAGAGCTTAGGGGGCACTTGATTTGGTTGGAGACAGGTTGATTATCCTGTCCCCGGCACCGAAAGCGCGAGAATAGTAGCCCACCTAAGACTCTTGGCTTTACTACTAATTTGAAGGCCCTTCATCAGAAGGTCTAAGATAAAGAGCTTTCAATATTAAGTATATTGACTTTCTGTCAAATGCATCAGCCACGAGATATGAAAGTATATCATGTCTCATATCTTCGGTCATTCTCTGCGTGTATGGAGATGATTTATCTATTCTATTTGCTTCAAACCAATTTATTATCAAAGTACAAAAATCGAGCGCGACAATTGCCTCTCTTCCGTCAATTAAATCTTGTTTTGCTTTTTCGAAGAGCTCTTCAGGGCCATTGAAGCTATAATCAATATCTTCATGGTATTCATGCTCGTACAAGTTACCAAAAAATGGCTCCGAACAGAGGGCGTAAAGCAGAAGAGCGCAGATTTTTAGATGGGAAAGCTCGGTAGTGCTTTCATGAATCTCATTATCTAGCCAGTCTTGATGACTTTCCACCCACTGCTCATGGATCTGCTTAAGAGTATTAGGTATGAAGTCACCATACACTCCATAAACCTTCATGCAAACAAAGCAGAACCTTCTGAAGTCATAATTAAATTCCTCAAAGTTGTCCAGCCACTCATCTAGTTTGTTTTTGTTAAAATCAATCATCCGATTCACTCTACAGCCGAATCAGAACTTAATAACAAAAAAGGCGGAAGAAATCATTCTTCCGCCTATCCATTTAGTTGATTCTTTTTTTGGCACTACTGCCGAGCGTCATGTATCATTTCTAAAGTCGAAATGAACCCGAGAGTGGGTGCAGGATTATCTTTGATGGTAGCGCGTCCGTTCGGATAAAGTTTCCTAAACCGCGAAATATCACGCGGGAGCGCTTCGCTTTCTTTCCGCTTCGGGTCAATGCAAACTTCCTGCATGACTACTTAATCCTTCAAATCCAACCAATGCCTCGGCGAATATATAGCTGATCAGGGATTGTCAACAAATAACAATCAACCTTCTATCACACATTCGTTTCTGCATCAGTTCCATTAATAAAACGTTGATCTCTGTCACTGGTTCCTTATTTATTCGGAGCGACGCTTCACCATTGCACTGCGAACGGACTTCGTCAACACCCGCCTTGTTGCGCCGGGCCGGCAGAAAACCGCGAATCTAGCAGCCAATCCAATGCGCTCGCAGCCACCACCATGCCGATACGCTGCAGCTCCGGAAAAGCATCCTCGTAGCTCTTGCAACGCGGGTTCAACTCCAGATCGATGCTCACAGACCTCATCGCGAGCCGGTGCTCAGACCGGGCATGCCCCATGCGCTCTGACCGGACGCCCAGCAGCTTGGAGTACATCTTGCCAAGCGCCTGGGCGCCTGGGTTATTCGCACGATCCAGCAGCAACTCGAGCACGCTACCCTCAAACTCATCGAGCGCGGCCTCGAGCTGAGCATCAGTCTGCCGGCTCGCAGCGTCACTGGTCAGGCCAAGCTCGAGGATCACTTCGACACTGTGCGTCACGCCATCCCAGGCATTCATACTGGTCTGCGGCACGCCGCCTGCGCGATCGATCGTCACCAGAATGAACGGGCATTGCCGATCAGCGGCATGGAACTGGATCTCATCAGACTTCGTGTCGAACACCATGCCCTTGGCGATTGTGGGATAAGGCTGGCGCCCCTGATTGCTCAGGAGCGCGACGATTGCCTGCCGCAGGTCTCTCCGCTGCCTGGCGCTCATTGATGCACAACCGGCTTAGAGCCGCCAAACTGACCACCCTGCGCGCGGGCAGCCTTTGCGGCGCGGGCAGCAGCGACGGCATCGGCATGATTTGCGCTGTTGGCGGCCGGCGCGTCCTGCTCCGCCTCATCACCAGACACCATGCCGGCGCGGGCATAGGTCCGGTGCTTCTGCGCCGAATCTGCGGGCTTGCCGTATTTGGCGGTGCGGATAGAGCGCGCGGTGGCACGGGCTGCTTCAACCGCGGATTCATCAACGCCAGGGCGCTGCTGGGCGGCTGCCGCGAGGTTCGCGGCCTTCTTCTTGTCCCAGGCGATCTGTTCGGCCTGCACCTCTGCCAGATCGATGCCGGCGGCTGCGAGGCGCTGCTCGAAGGAGTCGACGGCTGCAGTGGAGGATTCCGACGCGAGTGCGGCCGGCGCAGCGGGCACCTGCGCACACTTGGTCACCAAAAAACCAGCCTCAAGCAGCAGTTTGGTACCTTTTCGCGCATCCGCTGCCTCATTCGTGGCGAAGGTGTTAGAGCAGCCTGCCGCGAGTTTTGCCGCCTTCACTTCCGCAAAGACTTCATTGAAAATAGACATGTCAGTTACTCCACGATGGTCGCGGTGAGAAACGACACATCCGGGCTGCCGGTGTCGTTCTGGATCTGCCGCGCGAACTTAAGCACCTGATCGAAGTACCGGGAATAGTGCCCGTCCTCGTCCTTCTCGCCTGTGAAGGTCAGGAAGTCGCCCGGCGCGATGTCGATGCGGTCTTTGTCCACCGACTGGCGCCAGGCTTTGTGAACCTTGCGCCGCGCCGCGTTGTCGAGGCCCACTGTGTAGTAGGCTGCGAGCAGGTTCTGATCGCCGTTGTCCGACGTGAAGCTTACCCTGCACGCCTTGCGGTGATGAGTGTTCTCGATTGTTACAGTAGCCATTGGATTCCCTCTGTTAGGATGCGTTCTGTTCGTATTTCGCGGCAGTCTCGGCATCCACCCAGGCACCAGCGAAACCATCATGCCCAGGAGCTTCGCGGCACCAGACCTTTGACGGCTGGATCTCGCCGATCTGCGAGACGCTCAGCGCGTCACCATGGCCGGCAGATGCGATGCGGTGCAGATCTGCGTTGCGCTGCTCAAGGCCGACAGCCTGGAAGCGGCCGGCATTGATTGCGGCTTTCGTTTCTGCCTGCTCTTCCATGACGCGCAGCTGGGCCAGGGTGATGCCCTGGGTCCGCGCGTCGAGTTCTTCCTGGGCGCGCTCGCTGATGTCGCGGTCGGTGAACCGGCCGGCGCGGATCATGCGGGCGGCCTCCGGCGCGTCTGCCAGGGCATCCAGGGCCTGTTCCAGGGCGGCCTGAGCCTGGAGCGCGGTGTCCAGGCGCTTCTGCAACGTCCTCTGGCCAGCAAGGGCTGCCTTGATGCCTGCCTGCCTCTCTGCGTCGGCAGCCTCTTGCTCAGCGGCCTCCTGCAGGCCTGGGATTGCGTCACAGATGCTGGTCAGCACAGCCTCGGCGCCACGGATCTCGGACTCGAGATCGGCCTGCTCAGCTCGGAGCTTGGTAACTGTTGCGCTGGAGCCCTCGCCCAGGCCGATGGCGATTTCCGCATCAATGATCTGATCGGCGATACTATCGCGTACGATCTTATTTTGAACGATCAGATTTTCGAGCTCGAGCACGCGAGCTTTTGCGACTGAGAGCTTGTCGGCCGCCGTCTTCTGTTTGTCGCCGAACAGGCGGGTTATGATGTTCATTGTCAGTTTCCTTGTTGGTTTCGTTCGGTGTTGCGTTTGTTGCGTTCGGCTGCCAATTCCAGCCAAAAGCTGATCTTGTCTGCTGTCATCTGCTCGACCTCTGAGGGGCTGATGCCGCCTCCGAACACAAGCTCCGCAGCCGCCTTCTTGAGATCGTCTGCAGGAGCGTTGTGAACCTCGATTGCAGCGGCTTCGATGACCTGCATAGCTTTGCGTGACGGCAGCTGATCGATAGCCGACTCCGGCACATCCGCGAGAAGCACTGCCCAGTCAGCGGCAAGCTGGTAATCGAAATTGCCGTTACTGACCGGCGAGGCCGGGCCGGAGACGATCTCCGCAAAGGTCGGCGACCTGATAGTCACGCTGGCCAGCTGAGCACCGTTGTGCTCGATTGGATGGTCTAGCGCGATTTTCACTTTGAGAGCTCCTTGGGTGTCGGCCCGGTCATCCGCTGGATGTCGTCAATGTGATACCGTTGACGGCCACCAATTTTGCGAGGTTTCGGGTCGAGTCCCTGAGAGCGCCACCTTTCCATGGTTCGCACCGAGACACCGAGAAGGCGGGCTGCCTCGGCGGTGCCGATTAAGTTGGTCATGATTTCTCCGAAAATTTCGGGGGCGCAGCGAAGCAATAACCACGCCCCCGATCTTCAATTGCGCAGCTTTTACCGCGCCAATAATCGTATTGTGCAGAATGCCGACAAAAAACGTCAACCCCCGACACTTATTGCTTACTTGGTCTAGACCGAAGTAAATAACATCAATTCAAATTACTATTGAATAGAACAAGAAAAACCCCGCACCGCGGCGGGGTTTAGTCTTTAGAGTTGCGGATCGGCTAGGCCGCTGGAGCTCCAATTCGCAGAGCGTGGGGAGCCTGGGGCGGGGCTTGCGGGGGTGGCCCGGTTGCCCATGTTCGCCATCGCGCTGGGAATGGCGCCGGTGTTTGTGGCAATGGCTGGCAGGTAGCTGAGATATTGTTTGAGCTCCTGGATCTCGGCAGTCTGCTGGTCAATCTTGGCGTTCTGCTCATCGAGTTTCGCGCCCTGGTCAACCGAGCTGCTCGACAGCGTGTCGAGGCTGCGAGTCAGTGAGCTGTCGCCTGCCATCTCCCTGATCTGAGCGCCAGGGCCGCCAACATCGATCAGCGGAGTCCGTCGCTCGACCTTCGGAACCTGGAAGTTGTCATTCACCGGAGCTGGGAACGTCGGAATCTCTGGCGCCTGGGGAGCTGCCGGCGCATCAGACAGCGAAATCCCCGTCCAGCTCAGGGCATCATTGATCAGGCCGCGAACGGCTGAGCCGATGGCACTTGCCCAGGAGGCAACGCCAGCGACCACGTAGTCAACAAGGCCGGTCACAGCATTGGTGATCCCCTGCCCCCAGTCAGCAATTCCGGCAACCACGGAGTCGACCATCGAAGCGGCCTTCTCCTTGATGGCGGAGCCCATTTCAGAAACGGACTCAAGGTCCAGGCCTATGCTGCCCAGGAACTCGCCCCAGTTGCCGGCAAGGGTGGTCATCAGCTCAGACATGGCATCCTTGACGCCGTTGAAGGCAGTGCCGAAACCATCTGCGATCTTGCCGGCATCGAGCGTGAACACGCCCTCGATGACCTTGGCAAGCCCCTCAAACGATGTTGTCAGAATCGAGATGTTCGCCTCGACGACAGCGAGGATGTTGTCGAAGACAAGCCCCAGGCTGTTGGCGATGAAATCCCAGCCCTCTTTGAGCCCGTCACCCGGCAGGATGGCATCGAGGAATTTGCCGGCGGCAATCGCGAGTTTGTCGAATTTCTCGAAGACTGGCCCCAGATCCGGCAGGATGTTGACCACGCCGTCGCGGAATTTGCCCATGCCATCGAGAAACTGATCGAATGCTCCGGAGAAATCGCCTTGCAGCAGGCTTGAGAACGCGCCTTTCATCTTCTCCAGGCCCTCAGCAAATTTGCCGCCGGACAGATTATTCAGCGGCTCCCAGGCAAGATACAGCGCGCCGATGGCAGCTGCCGCTGCCAGCCCGTATGGACCCATGCGGCCAAGCATCGGCAGCATGCGGCCAAACCCAGCGGCAGCACCCTTCGCCATGCGCGCGATTGCGCCCCCGCTCTTGGCGGAAACCTTGCCCAGGGCGCCGATTGGCCCCAGGAGCAGGCCGATGCCTTTAGCGAGCAGTCGGACAGGCGCAAATACGAGCGCCAGGGCCTTGAAGCCAGCCGCAAGGCCGGTGACCGCGAAGCCAAGAGTCGCCAGCGCTGGCACGGCAATCGCAGCGGCACCGGTCAGCATGTTCAGCCCGGCAGCGAAATTTGGATTCGCCTTCGCGAAGTCGTTCATCCGATTGACAAGGCCGGTTAGTCCATCCACCAGCTTGGCGAAGGTCTCGCTGTTCGCCGCGCCAAGCGTGATATTGAAAGACGCCCAGGCGGACTGGAGCTGCTCCAGCTTGCGTGCCAGGGATTTGCTGGCTGTCTCGTTGTATCGTTCCGTCGCGCCGGCGCTTTTCTCGAGATCCTTGGTGTAGTCCTCGAACTCGTTGACCGACTGAAGGGCGGCAAGCATCGGGGCAAAGCGCTCTTTGCCGAAAATTTTCTCCATCTGGGCGATTGTGATCGCGCCAGAGTCGAGCAACTTGCGCATGTCCTTCATGAAGGCGGAGAAGTCGAAGCCCGTTGCGCGTGCCATCTCGCCAGAAAGGCGATCTCTCACCATGGACTCGGCCTCAGCGCCCAGCGAGCCCATCTCGTCTTGAATGAGGCGCAGGGCGTTATCCAGCCGGGTCGAAGCCTCTTTGCTGGTGTCGTTCAAAGCGGCCGCCACGGCATTGATTGAGCTATCGCTCAGCCCTGACAAGCCCGCACTCTGGGTTGCGGCTTTGATATTCTTGGCACCAACCTCACTGGATCCGCTCGCATATTTCTGCAGATCGACACCAATTGAATTGAGCGCTTGCTGGGCCTTTTTGGTCGGCGCGATCACGCGGAGCATGCCGGTTCTGAAGGCTTTTGCAGCTTCCGCGCCACGGAAACCATCATCGGCGATGGACATTTGCCAGGCAGCCATTTCCTCAAGACTCAGGCCCAGGGCCTTTGCCATCGGAATGGCGGTTTTCAAGTTGTTCGCCGCATCGGACATAGTCATGGCGGAGCCGGTTGCCATGGTGGTGACGATGTCGGCCGCTCGCGACAGCGCGGCGGTGTCAATAGAGCCGAAAGCACCCTGGGCAATGTTGGTCAGCCGATCTGCGTGTTGGGCTAAGCCATCAGTATCGACGCCGGCAGCCATGGCAGATTTGAGGATCGGCTCCATGCCACCGGAAATCTGCTCCAGGGTCGCGCCCATTCGAGCGAACTCCTGCTGCGCCTTGGCAATGTCGGTCGGCTTGAAAGTCGTTGTTTGCGACAGGGACAGCGCCCGTTCGGAAAGGCTGGCCATGTCCTTGTCGTTTGCCTGCAGCAGCGCCTGGGTTTTCTTCAGCTGATCTTCGAACTCCATGAATCCGCCAATCTGCTGGCGAAAAGCCTCGCCAGCAGCGAGGCCTCCACCAATTGCAGGCAGGCCAAGGCCGCCGGTGACGCCCTTCCCCATCGTCTGGAAGCGTTTCCCGACGCGATTGAGGCGGCGCTCGATCTGGTTTGCGGCGCCGTTTACGTTCGCGGTGATCTTGCGCAGAGTCGCGGAGACGCCGTCTAAGCCGTTGAACTTGATTGTTGAGATATGCAGCTTGGCCATTTACGCAGCCTCCTGCTCATCGGAGTCCAGCATCTCGACAACGGCGGAGCGGTTGACCTTGGGGTCTGCGATACCTTCAAGCATCTCCTGCTCACGGCGAAGCTGCTCGGCAACGTCGTCGAAGTCGAGCCCCAGCTGCTCGCATTCCCAGGCACGAGTCGTGATGCGGTTCTCGATGCGGCTCTCAGCAGCCCTTGCCTGTTTCACCGGGTCGGGGTGCAGGCGGTGACCACCGTTCCAAGTCGAATTGCAGAGCGCGGCGCGGTTCTCGTAAAACGAGACGTTGCCCGGCAGCAGGTCTGGCTCGCGGATGAACAGCTCCTCGAGCCAGCACTCAAAGACACCCTGGCAGAACGCGCCAAGAACGCGATTGCGCCGGCCGCCCTGGTGCCCCTGCTCCATGCCCAGGCTCAGCTGGCCGCCGGAGTAGGAAAGCTGAGAATAGTCCCCGGTTAGTTGCTCGAGTGACATTCCACCGGCGCCACGGGCCACCTCCCGGTTGAGCGTGCGCGCAAAGGGCTCATAGTCCGCATTAATGCCGGCAGCAGTCTTGTACTCGAGATCCTCATTCGGCAGCAGGTGGATTGTCTTGGTGCCGGCCGCGTCGAGGGTCTTTTTGTTTCCATAGAAGCCGGCTTTGACGCCCTGCCACTCAGCCAAAACGTCACCAAAGCCCGCGCCGGACTCGCCTGTGCTGCCGCCCAGGACGGCCATGGCCTGGTCGTAATTGAGCTCAGATTTCACTATCATGGCAAAGGCCGTTTGAGCTATCGCAGCACGCAGTGATGCATCGCTCAAGTCACCTTGTCTCTTGGCAGCCTCAGCTGCAGCAGCGATCAAAGACACCCCTCTGGTCTGTTCCGGGTCGAGCGGGTCAAAGTGGTGATGCACCAACTTACGGCCGGTGCTCCCGTGCGGCTTTACGCCAACAGCCTTATTGCGGCCGCGCACGTTGAGCCGGTCGCGCGGGTTCGTGTCCCAGATGAAATATTCGGTCGGCCTGCCGTTCTTATCGCGGCGAATACCTGCGCGCACGTCGTCCATCGAATGCGCGTTGTCGGGGTCCGCAAGCCGGTTCGGGCTGATCAGGTGAACTGCGGTCATGCAGGTGTCGGGGCCGCGATTCTTGATCGACTTGGTGACGGCCAGGATCTCGCCGGTGATCAGGAAGGATCGGGCAGCCTGTGTCTGGAGGGCTACCCAGTTATGGCGGCCGGAGGCGTCCACCAGATTGCGGCTGTCGCTGGTGTATTCCTTCCACCGGGACTCGACGGCGCGGGCAAGCTCGCGGGCTTGCTCTTGGGAGATGCCCAGGCGCTCAGCATTCGGCTGATAGCTGAGCGACAGGCCGCGCGGGCCGACAAGCATTGTCGTATGATGCTCCAGGGCGCCGGCTGCGAAACCATCACGTCTGACAAGCTCGGCTATGCGGGCCTCGACGAAATCGCGAGCGCCCAGTGCGTGGCCATCACCGGAGAGGTGCGGCGGGTTCCAAGCAGCATCTGTGACCGCGCGGCTGCGTTCGTTGTGCGGGGTTCCGTAGCCGGTCTCACTGGCTCCAAAGAAGCTTTTCAGTCTATTCCAGACCATTGTCATTCCTCGATAATTGTTGCGTTTTCGGCGGTGTGTTTCGCCGATCTGCAACAATTGTGCGGGGCGCGCATAACAATGATCAAGGCAGCGCTAGGCCGCAGATTCGAGGTTGAATCAGGCTGGAGGGCGCGCAAAAGAAAAGCCCCCGCCTGGGAGGCAAGGGGCTCAACTCACACACATCGCAACCGTCATAAGGAAAATGACTATTCGAGAATGCGGCACGCGCCGAAGAAAAGTCAAATCAGCCGTTCAACATGGTGCCCAGCTTGGCGAGACGCTCGGAGGGGCTGGGTTTTTTCGTGCCGGCGGCGGGGCTGCCGTGGTGGACTGTTAGGGCGTTGCGGAGCTCTTTCCAATTTGGGCGCTGAGACTGAGCCGCCGCGCAGGCATAGGAAACGCAGTCGAGCACTTCATTTCGAACGCCTGGGATTGGCTCAAAAACAGCGACAGCACGCCCACCGACACGCTTGAACACGCGCTTCTCACCCAGTAGCTGCTCGACGATCTCATCGCGCGCGATAGATTCAGCGAGCATTAAGGCACCTGGCTCTGTGGTCGGGGCAACGAGTCGCTGAAAGACGAACGTTTTTGCCGCATTTGATCCAATGATCTGGAGCCCGGCAGCTCCGGCCTTCTGCTTGCTCTGCGTCCTGCGCCACATTGCAGACTCCATCGCCCTGCCCTTGATTGGATGCACGTTATTCCTGGGCGCGCAGAAGGCATAAGCCTGATCAGTGAAGGCCGACGAATCCACGGCGGCGATGCTGAAGCCGATCTGACCGCCAAGCTCATGTTGCCAAGTCTGTTTCAGCAGTTTGTCGAGGGCATCCCATCCCTCTCCAAAGCTCGGGTCAATCGTCGGATCATGCGGCGCCACAATGTGGTCGAGCAGGACGATTCCGCCGCCATCTTCCGGTGCCTGGAAGCCCAGGATTGACGCCTCCCAGCGATCCGCCTGGAGATCGACACCAACAGCAAGCTGGAGGATGTCGGCCGGCACCAGATCCATGCCGCAGGAGCGCGTGCGTGCCTTAACCGTTCGGATGTCGAGCTCATCCAGAGACATGCTCCACGGCAAACCCTCGACCGTGTTGACGAATGTTTGCTGAGTTTCGGGCGATTTTTTCGCCCCGAGCCACTCAGCCACCAGTCTCGCCCAACTCGCGCGCGGGAATGGGCTATAAAGCGTGTTGATGAAAAAGCCAGCCTTTCCGTTTCCGGCGTTCTCGGGTGCGTGGGCGATCCATTCGCCGGCCTCAAGCATCGCTTTTTTGTGCTGCTCTTCGAATAGCTCACCACAATGCGAGCATTGATACCGAATGTCTGCGGACTCCAGCCGGGTCGCTGGCCATTCTGATGGAACTAGGGCCTTGACTGCATGGCCATCTGCGCGCAGTTGCTTGAATTTGAGATCCTGCATTGCCCCGCAACACGGCGCCGGCACATGGAAGTGCCTCTGATCGGTCGCCAGAAAGCGTTCGGTGATGATGTCAGTCTCAGCCTCAACAGGGGTAGAGGCGATGTAGGCAAACGCCCTGGAGCTGTTCTGCAGGCGGCGGAGCGCCAGGGAGAGCGGATCGCCCTCGCCGCCATTCTTGATGGCGTCGTTATAGGCAGCCACCTCATCGGCGCAGACCGTATCGAGGTTGTGTCGGCGCAGTGTTCGCGGGCTCGCGGCGAACATGTATCTGAGAGATCCGCTTGGGAACGTCTTCAGAAGCAGGTTGTCGGTTGTCGCGAAATCGAGCTTTGCTTTGACCGGTTGACATGATGACAGACTGGTCGCGAGCACATCGCTTGCGAAGTCGCGCCCGTCAGCCTCTGTCGGCAGGGTTATAGCCATGTAACCACCCTGCTCTGCGATCTGGTAGTTGATTCCGGCGGTCATCAGCATGGTCGCTCCGACGCGGGCCGACTTCATGAAAACGCACTCTTCAATCTGCGGATCGCTGAAGGTGTCCAGAATCTCACGCTGATATGGGATGAGCCGCACCTTACTGCCGTTCTCGACATGGTGCAGCTCAGCCCACTCGCTGGCAGTCAGATTCTGCGGCGGTCGGAACTCCTGCAATGCGGTGACGGCCAGGAGCGCGGCCTTTGCCGCATCAAAGCACTTATGATCTGGCTGCGCGGTCATTTGCGATTGTCTTTCGCGGCAGCGTCGATCAACGATTCAGCATCTTGCAGAACGCGCTTTTTCAGCAGGTCGGGGATGCGGGCGGAGTCGTCGGCCAAATCTTGCAAGACTTGGTGGCAAGCCTCAGTGATGGCGGCCTGATCGGATCTCGTTAAGCCATGGAGTCGGCTGCTGAGGGCTGCCGGCATCGACAGGATTCGAGTCCTGGCAGTGCTGCAAACGACATTGATCGCGGCCTGCATAGTCTCGCGGTCGACTAGGTCGCCTTGCATCTGATTAAGCTTGGCTTCGATGAGCTGCCGCTGCGCGCGTTTGAGAAGTGCGGATTCCCTTACTGCGTCGATCTGGCTGTCATCGCCGGCAGCGTCAACAGATCGACCGGCTGCGGCCTCGCGGAGTCGTTCGTTGTTTTCACGAACGGCGGCTTGCAGGTTGTAGCGCACGGGGCGTTTCGTGCCAGGGATAGCGGTCAGTCTGCGCTCACGGCGGAGCTCTGAGAGTGTTGTGCGTGACATTCCCAAAAAGCCAGCCAAGGCAGTCTCTGTCACCTCAATTTGTGCGAGGTTTTCAGTGTCTTGTGTCATTTTACGTGTCCGGTTTGCGTGTTTATTTATTGTCGCGGACGACACATAAAAATGTAAACCGGAGCGCCGGGGTGCGATTCCGCGCCCCATTTTCTATTTTCATAGTTTCGAATAGTTGACCGCGGTCATTTTATTTGAGCTGACGATTTTCAATCGCGCACAACTGCGTCGCGCGCGATATGTTCTGACACAATCAAAACTCGCAGAAATCCGCCGAAAAAAGCCGGTGCCCCGTCGATAAAAACCGATTATTTGAGCGATAGAATGCGGTGTTTCACCCCCGCATAAGCTTGTGCCCCTGGGAAGGACCCGAATGCAGGGGTGCAGGGTGTGGGGTGGTGGCCGGCAGGGCGGCGGGTCGGCGGTGGGCAGGCAGCCGTCCGGCGCTAGGAGTGCGAGACGGTCGGCGAACAGCACAAACAGAAAGAGCCGCAACGCGCGCGGCGCCACGGCTCCTGCTTATCTGTGATCCTGGGGCAATCAGTGGCTGCCAGCACAGGGGTTTGATGCACCTGGGGTTTAGAGCCTGCTCCAGGCGCGATCAAGCTTCTGCCGATAGGCGCCGTCATAAGCACTGAAATAGCGCTGCGAAGTCGGCTCATTGACTTCCGGGTATCTCAGCAGCGTGCTGGGCGGCACGGAATAGTAGGTGCGTGTTATCTTCCTGCTATCGCCTTCACTGCCGGCAACAAGTGTGTTGCCGTTCATGTTGCGGACAAAGGCCGCGCGCCGCTCGAAGATGTTGAGCGAGAAGACGCCTTGCTGTGTCTGGACGCCTCGCCCTCGGAAATCTCCTTTCGGGTCTGCGTCTTTTGCCCAGGCAGCGAGACTGTAGCGCGGCGTGCGCATCGACAGTGTGCCGCCGAGTCCACCGTCCGGCTTGATCCGCGTTCCTGAGTGAATATCACCCCTTGCCTGCTTGTGCTTGTTGAAGCGGCCGAACTTGATCACCTCGCGCTTTGCCACGGTCTGGGCGCGGCGTAGGGCATCGATGTTTGACCGGCGCATCAGCTTTTCATTATCGACGGCCAGCTTGTCCAGGCCGCTTGTGAGGCGGCGCAGGTCGCTGACATCTACCTTCAAATCAATCATCGCGCCAGCTCCACCGGAAGATTCCGCATGATGTCGCGGAGCGTTTCTTTGTCACCGGCCATGATGTTTGCCCGCATGCCTGCAAGGACGCCCTGGAGCGCGTCAATGCCGATCAGCGCATCATGACAGCGGCCTTCAAGCGCAAGAGCTGCCAGATGGCGCACAAGGTCCGTTGCAGCGCCCTGGACAGCCTCCTGCCCCAGCAGGGTAGCATCGCGGTCGGCGGCCTCCTGAGCGGCCTCACGGGCCGCTCTGTGCTTTGACAGGCTGATGATCTCACCGGGCATTGGTGACCTCCTTGGCCGGTTCCTTTGCCGGTTTCGGCAGCTGGCCGCCGATCTGACCGGCGCGCTTGCCCAAGTCCTTGAAGGACAGCAGGGGGTGTGCTTGTTCCTTGAAGAGTCTCACTGAATCCACTCCGGGTCTTTATGGTTTACGACTATTCCTGTCAGGTCACCGATAGGGGTCGAGCTGATGCCCATGGCCGCTTCTATGACCGCTTTGGCCTGCGTGAAGCCCTCCCCCAACGGATCGCTTCCGGCATCGGCCAGGATCATGAAGGCCTCAGCAGCTGCACGGCACATGTCTTTGAAGTCTTGATCGTGCTTATTCCAGCCAATCGCAGAAAGGCTCATCAGCCATGCCGGCAAGCGGTGGCCATCGCGTGCGCATCTGGCTGTCTCTGCTGCCATCTGCATCTTGCGGTCAAGGCCGGTCAACCGGCCGTCGATATCCACTAACGCGGCGAAGTCGGCGAGCACATCGTCGATGCGATGTGACTTAAATTCGGGATAAGGGGTTTCCCAGCGCCTTCTGCGTTCGTCGCTATAGTCCAGCAGGTGGGCGCGGACTCGCTTCCATTTGGTCATTGCCGCAGGATCATCCTGATTGTTCAGGCACCAGCAGAAATCTGCCAGCAGGCTGTCGAGCTCGCAGCGGTACTCTTCGAGCTTTCGTCTGTTCTTAGGCGTGTCGATCAGTACGAAGGTGTTGCGCTCGGTTCTCGTGTTGGTTTGCATGTGTCATTTCCCAAAGTCTCCTTTCAATGGGTTGATGTTGCGGGTTGCTGCTGTGTGTGTTGTGTTGCTGTTATCCCTGCGCCTGTGACCTCGCTGCCAGAGCTTCCTGGGCCAGGATGCGGAGCATTGGGCCAAAGTGGCGCTGCTCTTTCTGTGCCTCCTGCTTGATCCGCCGCTCCAATTCCGGCGGCATCGTAAGTGTCTTGTGAGCCATCGATTTCCTCGTTCTGTTGATCACATTCTCAGGATGTCATGGCGTAACAAAAAATGTCAACACAACCCCTTGACAAGCTAGTCAGAATGTTGCAGGCGGATTTACCGCGGTCGATTGGGCATGAAAAAACCCGGCGCGGTGGCCGGGTGACTTCAGTCAGCTCTGATCTCTCGATTACCTCACCTGCCGGAACAGGCCGGTTACCACCGCATGCACCAACCCAATTGCGCTGACAGCGGTACTCCCCACAAGGAGACCTAGAACAGTCTCCGGCAGGGAAAATCCTTTCCAGGAAAACCCACTCGCGATTACCATGAGCGCAACGATTAGAGAGTACACGACCAAGTACCAATAGACTCGAGAAGCATACTTCTTGCGGAGACGAATGTTGCTGCCCTTGTCCTCGTTGTCCAACATGGATGCGTGGACAGCGACGGCTTCCTTGGCTGCAGTTATCTCATCTTTGTCTTGCGCATCTTGAGATGTTTTTTCTTCAGCGACTTCGACGGTACGTCGCATAGCCGCTTCTAGCAGCGCCTTGTTTAACCGAATGCCCCCGTCACCGCTCACGCAACATTTGCCTCTGTCAACAACTGTCGAAAGTGGTCTCGAATAGTCTCATTCGAAATCGGTCGGTTTTTCTGGGGCTCGTATGACATTGACCACGGTGTACCCGCCTCGTGCGTCAACGCAGAGAGCTTGAAGGCAGGCATGTGGCCATACTTCTCCCACACCATACCAATGATGAAATCTTCATCTGGACGCAGAGGTTCTTTGGCAACCTCACCTTGGTCGAGAGAGAAAGGCGTATCGTCTCCCCATTTAAGCGGCTTGGCGACGCTGGAAGAGCCGTATTTCTTCAAGGCATCATATAAAGAGCGGATCACCGGCCCGAATTGCCATGCTTCGACTTGCTCGCTGATCAACGGCCGATCAGTAGCACCAAGCATCCAGCCGTGTGCAAGGTACACCAGCTTCTGCAGCTGCATCTGTGTAAGCTCGCCATTGGAACGGTTGATAAACTCATTCGCGATGGCAAGCGGGGAATGTGGTTTAGACATCGCTCATCGCTCCTGTTTTCGAGTCACAACATTAGTGTCATGAGAACAAAACATCAACGGCATTAATGTGGCGTTAAGTTTTTGCATTTCAACGACAGCACCAAAGAGACGACATGAATAACACTGATGTAGTAAATCATTAACCATGACATTTTATGCATACATTGGGTTTCGCGGCTTGATTGCACTCCGGTTGTGGACCTGTCCACCTTTGCCCAGGCGCCACAGTGCTCCTGGGCTTTTTCTTGCCCCTGGAGTGCGCTGCTCAGCAAAGACGCCCGGCGCTTCAGAAACGCCCTCAGCACGCTTCAGAGGGCTTCCTGACGATCTCCGCGCCGGTCAAGGCTGCCAGCAGCTTGGCCCGCGCCTCTTCGAGTGTCCCGGCCCTCACGATGGCGTAGGAGAGCCTCCTGCGGCTTCCTGGGGCCGCCCAGCGGTAATGCACCTGGAACTCATCTGCCGCAGGCTTAATTCGCTGCACATAATCCTTGGCGCTGTCGTCAGATACCCAGATGTGCGGAGCAATGGCAGCCGCATGCGCCGGGCTGGCAGGAACAAATCCGAACTCAGCAAAGCACTTCTCGACGGGCTCAGGCCGTCCGGTGTCTTCGATGGCGGGTTCCTGCACCTGGGGTGCTTTCGTCTCGGCATCGAGAATCTCAGCGCCGGGCATAGCACGCTGTAGGATCTCGATGGCCTCCTGCATGTTATCGGCCTGCACAATGGCTTTAGCTTTGCTCTTCTGACGCCCGGCGCCCCATTTGTAAGCGACAACGATCTCGCCATCGCGCGCATCCGACCAGTGCGCGGTTTTCAATGGGCGGTCAGCGTCTCTGCGCCCAGGCCAGATATGCGGGGCAATGGCGATGGCGTGTGCGGCAGTGCCAGGGACCAGACCGAACTCTTCGAAGCATGCCAGCACGGTCTCATGCCGCGTCTCTGTCGAGTTGCCACACTGAGTTGCCACACATGCCACCTTAGACCCCTCATTTGCCTTAGTAGTCACTATAAGGCGATTGAGGGGTCTAAGGCCTTCATTGTGGCAACTCGCAGACCGATCATCCGGCTCATGCGCGATCTCCGCGCCAGGAAATAGCTCAGAGGCGCTGACCATAGCCGCATCGACGGTCTCACCTTCAACAAAGCAGATGCCACCCCGTCCCCCACCGGCAGGCCGGATCTTGAGGCGATGCCAGCCCACCATGTCGAGTTCAGAATGCAAAAGACTGAAAGCCTGACCCTTTACGGCCGCTTCGTCGATCAGTTTGCAGAGATCCTTCACACCGTTGTCTCTGCGTTTGTTTTCGAAGAATTTCTGTGCGTCCTGCCCCTCCTCCGGCACATCAACGCAATGAGTCATCCAGGGTGATTGATTGACCAAGGTGCGCAAGGCCTGGGCACGCAGCCCAGCATTGCCGTTTCCAAGCGGCCAAATACCTGCCAGCAAAAGCCCTCCAATCCAGCCAGCAACGGCATCATATTCCTTCGCGCTGAAAACCTCATCGACCTTCACACCTGGATCACTTGCGGTAAGCAAGGTGATGTCCACCGGTGTGCTTTCATCACGGTTGACGGCGCGGGCTCGACCATCCTCCTGATAAAGCTCATCATTGACAAGCATGCTGCGGATGCGCTCGCAATAGGGCTCTGGATGCGCCTCCTGCCAGATCGCCACAACACGACCGTCACGCAGCGTGATTTCCTTTGGCTGAGGCTGGATACGATCTTTGGCCTTACGTCCGCTTGACCGCTTCTTTTTCCCATGCTCAGGAAACAACTCGACAACATTGCCGCGATCATTCTGCGGCTCTTCAATGTCAATCCGCCGGCGGAAGATCAGCTCGGCATATAGCTCGATCACTTCATCCTTTGGTCGGTTGCGGCCAATCACTTCGAGGTGCCGGCAATTCTTCATCTCATTGATGCCGCGCATAGCGCCGTGGTGACCGTGCAGCACGCCCTCCAGCGCGCTCACACTAGCCAGGAAGCGTTCAGAGACAGCATGCAGGATCAAAGCCCCCTGCCCGCCCAGTTGCTTGTTTCGCAGATGGTGGAACAACGCTGCCCGCGCGGAGTTGCGCATCTGTGCATTCCGGCCACCGTCACTGAAGATCTCGACGCCTTGCTCATTAACAGTCCGCGACGGTTCCATGCTCCCTTTGCTGACCTGGGAGTCAGTACACAGAATCCTCCGCACACCGGCCCCATCCTCGATCCGCACATCGGCGGCAGTGAAAATGTCCGGCCACCAGGGCTGCAAGGCTTCTGGGTCGCCGCTGGCGTCCAGGATGATCGTCGGCACCTGCGCGATCTGCCGCGACAGCTTGGAGCGCATGCGGGCATAGGATCGCGTCTTGCCGGTGTCAGACTCGGTGCTGCCGAGGCGCCTCAGTTCCAGATGCGGGATTCCTTTCTCAGGGTCGCGCGCATACAGAGCGTCTTCTAGCCCCTGGATCAACGCACTCAATATGCCGCTGATCGACTTGACGGCATTCAGCAGGGCGCTGATCGGTGCTACCACCCCGCCGGGATCGTTATCTTCTGCCGAAGGCGCCGCATCGAGATCTGCGAAGGCATTTGATGGCAGCTGCACGACAGCCTTCCAGATGCGGCTCTTCAGTTCTTCAAGCTCGATCTTGGCGCTTTCAATTGAGCCGACTAGGCGATTGCCCCGCAGCTCATGCGCGATTGCCTCCGCCGTCAATTTGTGGCCGCCCTGCGCCGCAAGGTGCAGCATGTCGCGGATCTGCTGCAAGATCTCGACGTTCTCGCTGTGATCGTACGGCAGCTCCTGAACTTCCGTCGCCTTCTGCTCATGATGCCGCTGCGAAGATTCCGCGGACTCCATGCGCTGACCATGACGCTCGGCACGCTCCCGCGCCTGGTCCAATCTATCGAGCGCTTTGTAATAGTTGCGCTGCGCACGCTCCAATGCTGCTGCAGCTTTCTCGCGGTCCCGTGCGGTCAGAAGTTTGCGCTCTTTCTTCTCCATGCGGGCCTTACAGGTCGCCACCCACTCCTGAGCCTTGATTATGCGATCAAAACCGGCGTTCGCGCGGTCCTCATGCTTGACGGCAAGCTCCGCCGCACGGCGGGCTTTGGGCTCATGCTTTGCTCGGGTACGCTCGAGCACATACTTGGCTACGTGCGCCTCTGCGGCGTCGTGCAGCGCCTGAATGTCTTGTGTCAGCACCTCGATATCGGTGCCGCGCGTTTGGATGCTCAGCAGATCAACAGGGCTGGTTTCATCAATGACGACAAGGTCGAAGTGCTCCTGATCGTCCTGCTTATTGCGGCGCTGGATTTTCGAGGGTAGCGACGACAGAGTCACATCACCGGCAACAATGACGATCTGTGCGTCTCGCGCGTCCTGGCGCACGTAAAAGCATGCGTCAGCAAGCGGGCAAATCGCGCAGGCATCGCTTGTGACGCCACCGGCAGAGCGTACCGTCGCGACAAGCTTGTCATTCTGACAGGCGCTGACTTTGGGCTTGCCGTCTTCCGGCTTGACGCGCGGGTCCGGTGATCCTGCGCCAATCCAGCGCTGCGCCATTGATTGCAACTCGCCATCTGTAAGCTCGGGCTTGATTGTGCGCAGGGCGTTAAGCAGATCATGCTCGGCTTCTGCGGCCTTCTGGTGGGACTGTAAGCGAACAAGGACGCGGAAATCAGGATTGCCGATGCAGGTTTCAGCGACTTTCTTCCAAGCCGCATCAGACTTGCCGCCACCGACAGTTACCTTGATCAGCGATTGCTGAAGCTTGCCGCCATAGCCTGGCTCAAGGATGACGGCTCCGGACACCATGATATCGACGACATCAGCAATAATCTCACGCCCAGCATCTCGCGAGATCTCGTTGTCATTTTGGAAGATCGGCAGGCGGTCGAGCTGCGGGGTGCAGATGCGCAGAACCTCGGCACCTTCCGGTGTCGAGCGGAAAAGATCTTCGAAGGATTCAACGGGGAGTCTATGGGTGTCCTGGGTGTTGACGCAGGAGGCGTCGGCCCGTAAAATTCCAATTGTCACTTGGTTCTTTCCTTAGATCTTTGCTGGTGACCGCTCCTAAGACGCGCCAACGTCGTTAGGAACTCTTCTGAAAGGCTCAGCGTTCGTTAGCGCTGGGCCTTTCTTCATTTCGTCAATTGAACTCCGCCGCCCCTAAAATGATCAAGCGAACGAAATTCCAATATGTCGGATAGATACTTCCGCTATAACGGAAACGGCGGAACACTGCCGCTCCGCCGAATTTTCGGACCTAAATATGTCCCCACAATCTCGATAGCTTCAAACCACCCCTGCCCGCACCAGCGTCGAGCCCAACAGCACGCCTGCCCAGATGCCAGCGATACCAAGCCACAACGTGACAGCGGCGGCTTGCAACTCTTGTTCAATCCACTGCGCGGCGTTACTCTTCCATGTGTTCATTCTGCTATCTCCAATGGTTGATTGATCATCCGGCCGGTCGGTGTTGCTGCACCTGACCGGCCTTTTCTTTTTGGGCTCTCAGCCCCGCGCCTCCGCCTGCCGACGCTTCAGATCGCCGAGCGTTTCCGCGCCTTCGAATTGAGACTCATCGATGTCGATCTCCGCTGCGCGCTCGTGCTCGCTATCGGCGGCCAGATCCCGCAGCATTGCAGTGTCCTGCCAAGTATCCTGCTCAGGCTTGCCCTTCAGATCGCCGATCAGCTTTGCGTCCTCTGCGGTGGAGCGGAGCCAATCCTCGACGCGCGACAGCTCCCAAATGCGCAGCCGTGTCGGCCGCATCGGCGCCGGGAATGTCGGATCTTTGACCACCTTCGCCGCAGACTTCAGCGTGCAGTGGCAAAGCTCGGCGACTCGTTCAATCGTGATTGTTTCCATGTCATTTCCTTTCCTGTTAACGCTCAATTGGCGTCTTATTACCAGAAGATAATCTGAAGATAAGTGGCAGATAAAACAAGAGTCAACCATGGGTAATGAAGAAATTTCACGGCCTAGACCAGAAAGCGCAAAGCAACCCGATAGAGTTTTGTATCTCTGATAGACTTTTCTATTACAAGCAAGCCAACCGCAACTAAGAAAAAGCCCCGTTTCCGGGGCTTTCTTCATTCAACCTGCCGTGACGATCAGCGGACATTGATGCCCAAACAATCGGGCGGCCGCGTCAATAGTTTTCTGCGGCGCATCCACCAACACGACGCAATACGGTTTGATGGCTGGCGCCCTGGCGCAGCGAGTCAGGTCGTCGTGACTCGCGACCATCTTGTCGAAGTCACCGGCCACCCTCGGGGAGAAAGCCGCCCAGGACTCGTGTGCCATGAACAACTGCTCGACGCGGTCGATGTCCGCGACGATGAGCACGCCCGGAATGCCGCCCTCGTTCCCCGCGAATGGCTTTTCCGAGAACTCGCCGACACACTCGATCACGCGATCAGCTTGCCAGCCAGCCTCCCAGGCGCGCCCAATCTCTTCCAAAGCCTGCTTGAACGTCTCGACGATCTCAGGTGTACAGTCAGCAGCACCGGGGCCCTGCTCCTGTCTGTAAGCCTCCCAGAGCGGTTGCAGCTTCGCCTTACACTGGCGCTTTATTGCACAGATAGACTGGGTCAAATCGACACTCTTAACCGCTTGCATGCAAGCACTCCTCCGCTGCTTGACGGTGCGCGCAGGTGGTGTTGGCAGCATCCACCGGATCAAATCGACTCTGTCAGGCGGTTGGTCGGTCAAGTAGGTGGAAGAACTTGCGTAATGTTCGCAGCAGTAAATCGTCATTCAGAATGGCTCCATTTCGATTGAACTGAAGCCATGATCGCGGCTCCGCCCCGAAATGGTCCAGCGCGCCGAAACGCGCTTAGTGCGCCTGGAGTCTACCCCTTGCGACAACGCCCAATGCGCGCCTAGAGTGAATTTATGAAAGAGATAATCTTAGCTTGCGCCGTCCTCGCCGCCGTTGATGGCGACACGGTCAAATGCGACGGCGTCAACATGCGCATCATGGGAGACGGCGCGCCGTATGAATCCGGCATCGACACACCGGAGCTACGCGGCAAATGTCAGCAGGAAGTGGAGCTCGCCCGCGCCGCTAAGGGCAGACTGCAGGAGCTGCTTGAGACGCCCGGCGCCCAGGTAATAGACAGCGGTGAGCGCGACAGATGGAAACGCCCCCTTGTGTGGGTGCGGATGCCAGACGGCCGGACGGCTGGAGCGATTCTGCTTAATGAGGGGCACGCTAGGGTCTGGACACCTGATTATAAGGCGGACTGGTGCGATTGATCGATGACTTAAAATCACCTAACTGATGACCTAATGCCCTCGAAAAAAGTCAATAAAAACAATGTTCAAGGGGTCGGTTGGACGGTCACCCTCACCGCCATTTTTTTCTCAGGACATTTCAAATTGATCCCGCCGCCCGTGCACGTATGCATTGGTATCACGCGTAATTTGATGCAGATTTCTCTTTCCCCTATCATCTGATCCGGAGGAACCGTCGCTTGTTGCGGCGGCGGCTACTGGGAGGAGATAGCCGGCATGTCAGTGATGCACGAGCCCTGGCTTGTTGCGCTGTCCCTGGTGATGGCCTTTCAGGGCAGTTTCGTAGGCTTGAACCTTGCCGTTCAGGTTCGCAGCGCGATTGACCCGAGACGTCGGCTGTTGCTTGCAGGGGCAGCATTGACCGTCGCCCTTGCCATCTGGTCCATGCATTTCGTCGGAATGCTGGCAGCCCGTCTGCCTGTCGCCGTAGATTTTCTCGTTCTACCGACACTGCTGTCGTTTCTCGTCTGTGTACTCGTTGTCGGTATTGCTGTTTTCGCAGCGAGCAATGCGCGGCTGACCCCGATTCGCCTCGGCCTCTCCGCCTTCGTCATGGGAAGCGGTATCTGCACCATGCATTATCTGGGCATGTACGCCTTGCATGGTTCGCTGCAAATGGAGCACGACCCGGCCTACGTTTTTGCAAGCTTTCTGATTGCCTTCAACGCAGCCGGTCTCGCCATGTGGCTTCTTTTTGGCCTCGGCCGCCGCCCTCCTCTCGTCATTTCGGCAGCGGTTCTGGCGCTTGCGATTTCAGCTATGCATTACACGGCCATGGCAGGATTGACCTATGAAACGCTGCAACCGGTTTCAGGTACTCTTGCGCCAGCCCTGAGCCCCGGAATGCTGGCTATTCTCGTTTCCTGCGTAGCATTTCTGGTGTCGGGCCTGTTCCTGCTGGCCCTCGTTCCAGCCCAGGAAGACCAGACCGATAGCGGCATGGTCAGGAACCAGCAGCTAGAGGAAGAGCTGCGTGCGGCAAGTGAAGACAAGCAGGGCCAGTCAGCGCAAGCCGCAATGGCTGTTAGCGGCAAAACCGCATCAGGATTGCAGGCGGCGGCTCAAGCGGTCCGGCCAGGTCAGCCACTTGGCAAGGGAATGCTGCCGATCGAGCGGGACGGCCAGAAGACCAAGATCGGCGTGCTGGATATATATGCCATTCACGCGGACGCCCATTACACACGTCTTTATGATGGCAGCAGAGAATTCTTCTGCCCTCTTTCCATCAGTGAAGCGGAACAGCAGCTTGATCCGCGCACCTTCAACCGTGTCCACCGAAGTCACATCGTCAACCTCAGCCGCGTTGTCAGCTACAAGCGCTCCGGTGACGGTGGTGTTCTAATCCTGGCGGGCCAGGAGGGGCAGAGTGTTCCTGTCAGCCGGTCTCGTTGGGGGCGGGTGAAAGCGCGATTGAAGGCGCTTGGCCAAAACAGGCATCAAAGCCATACGGGGCATGAACAGCCTGCTGCCGCGCAATAACCAGATCATCGGTTTGGTTCACTTTCGGTGTTGCAGTGCATGCAACGCCGCAAAATACGCCGTTCGTGCAAATGGGCATCAAGCGGACACTCTTCATGGTGGTGGTATTTGCGGCTTGGGCTCCTATTGTAAGCTATTGTAATTACCTTACTTTTTTGAAAGCATTTCAATTTAAGCCGTGAAATGCGTCAGAAGAGCTGTCGCAGTTCGTGCAGGACAGCACGTCATCCGTGTGGCCAGACAGGCTGTTTGTGCAAGCGTTCTTGAGTGTGCGCCGCACTGTTCCGCACCCTTCTCAAACGTGAACAATTCGGCCGTTTCCAGCGTCCGGACACGACGTTGCCGGTGGAAGGCGAAACCAATCGCTTTTCGGGAAAACCGGCATCCGGCCCAGAGGTGGCCGGCAGAGGGAGGAGAAAGACGTGATACCTGGTGCATTCACCTATCACCGGCCATCGTCCGTGGCGGAAGCTGTCGCGATCCTGGTCAGCCATGGCGACGAAGCCCGGCCACTGTCCGGTGGCCATAGCCTGATCCCCATGATGAAGTTGCGCATGGCAGCGCCGGAACATCTGGTCGACCTTGGTGGCATTGCCGATCTCAAAGGCATTTCCGACGACGGCGGCACGATCACCATTCGCGCCATGACCACGCAGCATGAGCTGATCGCCTCGGACCTCTTGGCGTCAAAACTGCCGATCATTCGCGAAACGTCGCTTCTCATTGCCGATCCGCAGATCAGATATGTCGGCACCCTTGGCGGAAATGTCGCCAATGGTGATCCGGGCAACGATATGCCGGCGCTGATGCAGTGCCTTGATGCGACCTATGTTCTGACCGGGCCGGACGGCGAACGAGAAGTGCCTGCACGCGTCTTCTACGAGGCGGCCTATTTCACGGCCCTTGCGCCTGAGGAAATTCTGACAGCCGTTCGTATACCCGTCCCGCCTGCAGGGCATGGCTATGCCTATGAAAAGCTGAAGCGCAAGGTTGGCGACTATGCGACAGCCGCTGCTGCCGTGGTCCTGACGATGGAAGGTGGCAGTGTGTCCTTCTGTTCGATTGCCCTCACCAATGTCGCGGATACACCGCTTTTTGCGCAGGAAGCCGGAGAGATTCTGGCTGGTTCGACGCTCGATACGGCAACCGTTGCCCGCGCGGTCGCGGCGGCTGAGGCGATCACCGAGCCCGCTTCAGACGGACGTGGACCTGCAGAATATCGCACCAAGATGGCAGGCGTGATGTTGCAGCGGGCGCTCGCAAAAGCTGCATCGCGCGCATCCAGCTGAACCAGGATCGAGGGAAACGACTATGAGCGATATTGAACAGATCCCGGTCACCATGACCATCAACGGCAAGAAGGTGCAGCGTTTTGTTGAACCGCGCACGCTTCTGATCCATTTCCTGCGAGAGGATCTCAACCTCACCGGGCCACATATCGGTTGCGAGACTTCTCACTGCGGTGCCTGCACGGTTGAGCTGAACGGCATGTCCGTGAAGTCCTGCACCATGTTTGCCGTTCAGGCAGACGGCGCAGAACTGACCACCATCGAAGGCATGGCCAATGCGGATGGTACCTTGTCCGCGCTTCAGGAAGGCTTCCGGCAGATGCACGGGCTGCAGTGCGGCTTCTGTACCCCGGGCATGATCCTTCGTGCCCACACGCTGCTGAAGGAAAACCCGAACCCCACGGAAGAGGAAATCCGCATGGGCATTTCGGGCAATCTTTGCCGCTGCACCGGTTACCAGAACATCGTCAAGGCGATCCAGTACGCCGCTGCGAAGCTGAATGGTACTGAATTTCAGGAGGCTGCAGAATGAACGACATGACCCCGACAAGGGAACAGCGCGAAGCCGCCCTGGAAGGCATGGGCTGCAAGCGCAAGCGTGTGGAAGATATTCGCTTCACGCAAGGCAAGGGCCAGTATGTCGATGATGTGAAACTGCCCGGGATGGTGTTCGGCGATTTCGTCCGTTCGCCCTATGCCCACGCCAAGGTTACGAAGATCGACGCTTCCGAAGCGCTGAAACTGCCTGGCGTGATCGCCGTCCTGACGGCGGAAGACCTGAAAGGCGTCAATCTTGCGTGGATGCCGACACTCGCCGGTGACGTACAGATGGTGCTGGCCGATGGCAAGGTGCTGTACCAGAACCAGGAAGTCGCCTTCGTGGTAGCCGAGAACCGCTACATCGCCGACGATGCCATTCAGCTGGTGGAAGTCGAATATGAAGAGCTTCCCGTCCTGACGGACCCTTTCAAATCGATGGATCCGGACGCTCCGGTTCTGCGGCCTGATCTCGACGGCAAGATGGAAGGCGCACACGGGCCGCGCAAACACCACAACCACATCTTCACCTGGGAAGTTGGCGACCAGGAGGAAACCGACAGAGCCTTTGCTGAAGCCGATGTCACCATCAAGGAGCTGATCTCCTATCACCGCACGCACCCCTCACCGCTCGAAACCTGTCAGTGCGTTGCATCGATGGACAAGATCAAGGGCGAGTTGACGGTCTGGGGAACGTTCCAGGCACCCCATGTCATCCGAACGGTGGCCTCTCTGCTCTCGACTATTCCGGAGCAGAAGATCCATGTGATCGCGCCGGATATCGGCGGCGGTTTCGGCAACAAGGTCGGGGCTTACCCGGGTTACATCTGCGCCATCGTTGCGTCCATCGTCACCGGTGTGCCGGTGAAGTGGGTCGAGGATCGGATGGAGAACCTTTCGACGACGTCCTTTGCTCGCGACTATCACATGACCGCGGAAATCGCTGCGAAGAACGACGGTACTGTCACTGGTCTCAAGGTGCATGTTCTGGCTGACCATGGCGGCTTTGATGCCTGTGCCGATCCGTCGAAATGGCCGGCTGGTTTCTTCAACATCGTAACCGGGTCCTACGACTTCCCGGCAGCGCATCTGGCTGTCGACGGGGTCTATACCAACAAGGCACCGGGCGGCGTCGCCTACCGCTGTTCGTTCCGCGTGACGGAGGCGGCCTATTGCATCGAGCGGGCGATGGATATTCTGGCCCAGAAGCTCGACATGGATCCGGCGGACTTGCGGATGAAGAACTTCGTCAAACCGGAGCAGTTCCCCTATCACTCGGCCCTTGGCTGGGAATATGACAGCGGCGACTATCACACCGCCATGCAGAAGGCGATGGACACGATCGGCTACCGCGAGCTGCGCGCTGAGCAAAAGGCCAAGCAGGAAGCTTTCAAGCGGGGGGAAACCCGCGAGATCATGGGCATCGGCGTGTCGTTCTTTACCGAGATCGTTGGTGCCGGACCGTCCAAGAATTGCGATATCCTCGGTGTTGCGATGTTCGACAGCGCCGAAATCCGCGTGCACCCGACCGGCTCGGTGATTTCCCGCATGGGCACCAAGTCGCAAGGCCAGGGGCATGAAACCACCTGGGCGCAGATCATCGCGACGGAAATCGGTATTCCGGCCGCCGACATCATGGTGGAGGAAGGCAACACGGATACCGCGCCTTACGGTCTTGGGACCTATGGCTCGCGCTCCACACCGGTTGCCGGTGCCGCGATTGCGCTTGCGTCTCGCAAGATCCGCAACAAGGCGCAGATGATCGCGGCTCACATGCTGGAAGTTTCCGAATACGACCTGGAATGGGACGTGGACGGTTTCCAGGTGAAAGGCAATCCGCAGGCACGTAAGTCCATGAAGGAGATTGCCTGGGCTGCCTATCACGCTCCGCCTCCAGGCATGGAACCGGGTCTTGAAGCGGTCAGTTATTATGACCCGCCCAACATGACCTATCCTTTCGGCGCCTATCTCTGTGTAATGGATATCGACGTCGACACCGGCGTTGCAAAGACACGGCGGTTCTATGCGCTGGACGACTGCGGCACCCGGATCAATCCGATGATCATCGAGGGACAGGTCCACGGCGGCCTGACGGAGGCCTTCGCCATCGCGATGGGTCAGGAAATTCGCTACGACGAGATGGGCAACGTGCTGGGTGCGTCCTTCATGGACTTCTTCCTGCCGACGGCGGTCGAAACACCGCATTGGGAAACGGATTTCACCGTCACCCCCAGCCCGCATCATCCGATCGGCGCGAAGGGCGTTGGCGAAAGCCCGAATGTCGGCGGTGTGCCGGCCTTCTCCAACGCGGTCAACGACGCCTTCAAGTTCCTCGGGTCGACCCATATCCAGATGCCGCATGACGCCTGGCGTATCTGGCAGGCGGCCAAGGACCTGGGTGCGCACGCATAATGCACTTCTTACCGCAGGCTGGCTCCTCCGGGACAAAGCCTGCGGTGACGTTCCGATCGTCCTCTCGTGACTGATTCTGGATCAGCACCTGAAAGACGATGGATGCGACCTTCTCACCGAACGGACCAGCATGACCCAGACCAAGGATCAGATAGCGCTTCAGCTCGCGGATGCCGGTTACATCGCGGACGAAGGTCTTGCGACGGCACTTCTCCTGACCGGAATGCTCGGGCGGCCGCTGCTTCTGGAAGGTGAAGCCGGCGTCGGCAAGACGGAAGTGGCGAAGGCTCTGGCGCGTCTTGAGAACACCGATCTCATCCGCCTGCAGTGCTATGAAGGCCTCGACCGCTCCGATGCCATCTACGAGTGGAACTATCAGCGCCAGCTTCTGGCCATCAAGGCGCGGGAAGGATCTGGCGACAGTGCAGAAACTGTCGAGGAAGCGATTTTCTCCGAGAAATATCTTCTGGAACGCCCCCTTCTGGCGGCCATCCGAAAGGACGTGCCGCCGGTTCTGCTGATCGATGAAATCGACCGGGCAGATGAGGAATTCGAGGCATTCCTGCTTGAGATCCTGTCTGACTTCCAGGTGTCGATCCCGGAACTTGGAACGGTTCAGGCAGTTACAATCCCACGCGTGGTTCTGACCTCAAATGGTACACGCGAACTGTCGGACGCATTGCGCCGGCGTTGCCTTTATCATTTCGTCGATTACCCCTCGCCCGACCGCGAAACACGAATTCTGCTGGCGCGTGTCCCGGGTCTGGATGCTGCTCTCGCCCAACAGATCGCCGAACTCATGAACAAACTGCGCAAGGAAGACCTCGTGAAGGTTCCAGGCGTTGCCGAAACCATAGATTGGGCGGCGGCTCTTCTCGGCCTTGGGGCGAAAAACCTGCACGAGAGCCGGGAGCTTGTCTTTGAGACGCTGTCTTGTGTCCTGAAAACCCGGGAGGACAGTGCCCGTGTCAGCCGCGAAGTTACCGACAGGTTGCTTGGAAAGGTGGCTTGAGCAATGTCCGGCCTTTTCCTTGAAACCAGTGCAGACATCGGGCCGATCCTGAGGCTGCGGCTGGCAGGGTTTGTCCGCTCACTGCGTGACAGTGGCTTCAAGGTCGGATTGGCCGAGACCCGTGATGCTAGCCGGTTGCTGTGTTCGCGGATTATTCAGCGCCCCGGAAGCTTGAAGGCGGCGTTTCGCAGTCTTTTTTGTGGACGCTTGTCCGACTGGCAGCGTTTCGACGACATCTTCGATGCCTATTGGATCGGCAAGGGTGTCAAATCTGGCGTGAAGGTTACCGGGACGAGTACGCGCAAGGGCATGAAGACCATTCGCGAGTTGATAGACGCAAGTGGTAACCGTCAGGAGACAATTGCAGGCGATGTCGAACGCCTCCCCGGCGAAGAGGATGAGGCGAGCGACGACGCTCCCTCCGGGCGGCGGGAAGGTGCGAGCATTGCCGAAAACCTCGGCCAGCTGGATTTTCGACATCTCAGCGATCCGGACGCCCTTAAGCAGGCCCATGAGCTTGCCGAACGGCTCGCACGGGCAATGCGTATAAGACTGACCCGCAGGGATCGTCAGAAACGAAAAGGCCGGAAGCTGGATCTGCGCAGAACCATCCGCCGGTCCATTGCCCATGGCGGAGCACCTATTGAACTTGTGCGCAAGGGCCCTCGCGAGAAACAGTTGCGATTGGTGATCCTGCTCGATGCGTCCGGGTCGATGAACAACTACACGGGTGTATTCACTCGGTTCGTGCACGGTTTGCTTGATAGCTTCCGCGAAGCAGAAGCGTTTCTTTTTCATACCCGTCTTGTGCACGTCTCCTCAGCCCTTTCGGAGCGGGACGCCGGCCGTGCGCTCGATCGCATGGGGCTGATGGCGCAAGGGATCGGTGGCGGCACGAAGATCGGCGCGGCACTGGCCGACTTCAACAGATGGCACGCCGCCCGGGTCGTTCACTCGCGCACCTGCGTCCTGATCCTGTCGGATGGCTACGACACAGGCACGCCGGAAGCACTTGGCGATGAGATGGCACGGTTACGTAGGCGCTGCAGGCGCATTGTCTGGCTCAACCCGCTGCTTGGCTGGCAGGGATATGAACCGACAGCCGGAGGCATGGCCGCCGCCCTGCCCCATGTCGATTTCTTCGCGCCAGCCCATAACCTCGCCAGCCTTGAAGCCCTAGAGCCTTATCTTGCGAGACTTTGAACGATGGGAGATGTCGAGATGAAGCATTCTGTTCCCGTGTCCGGCAAAGAGGCCGCGCCAGAGGTCGTGCAGGACCTGCCGCGCCTGATGAACCGATTGCAGGGTGACAACGAACCCTTTGTTCTGGCAACCGTCGTACGCACCATATCGGTGACCGCGGCCAAGGCGGGCGCGAAGGCCGTGATCGACAGGAATGGAGACATTGTCGGCGGCTGGATCGGCGGTGGCTGCGCAAGATCGGCTGTCATCAAGGCGGCAAAGTCCGCTTTTGAAGATGGTCAGACACGATTGATCTCCCTACAACCGGCGGACCTGCTGGCGGAGATCGGCGTGGAAGCCGGTGAGGAGCGCGAAGGCATTCAGTTTGCCCGGAACATGTGCCCGAGCCAGGGGACTATGGATATCTTCATAGAACCGGTTCTGCCGCGGCCCACGCTTGTCATCTACGGCGCCAGTCCGGTTGCCGTTGCCCTTGCGAGCCAGGCGCCTTCCATCGGATTTGACCTGACCTTCTGCGCGCCTGCAGAAGAGCTGTCCGTCTTTTCAGGTGCCGGGAAAAGAGCAGAAGGGTTTGACAGTCCCGTTCGAAGCAACGGGCAGATCTACTCCATTATTTCGACCCAGGGACGCGGCGATCTGGCGGCCCTGAAGGCAGCTCTTCTGACGGATGCGCGCCACATCGGATTTGTCGGGAGTCGCCGGAAGATTGCAGCCCTCAAGGCTAAATTGCGCGAGGAAGGCGTAGCGGATCAGACCCTCGACCGGATCAAGGGGCCCGCAGGCCTTGATCTGGGAGCCATTGCACCGGAAGAAATTGCACTCTCTATCCTGGCGGAACTTTTGATGATCCGCCGCAGCGGACACCGCCAGACCAACATCCATCACATTTGACCCCACCAGGGAAGCAATCACATGCAAATGAACGACAGCCAGCGGATCGAAGCTCCAAAGCATAAGGTTTGGGAGGCATTGAATGATCCGGAAGTCCTGAAGGCCTCTATTCCGGGATGCGAAGACCTGATCAAGCATTCCGATACTGAACTGGAGGCGAAGGTACGTCTCAAGGTGGGCCCAGTAAAAGCAACTTTCGGCGGCAAGGTGACGCTCAACGATCTCGATCCGCCGAACGGTTACACCATTGAAGGCGAAGGTTCCGGTGGGGTAGCCGGCTTTGCCAGAGGTGCCGCCAAGGTTCATCTGGAAGAAGACGGTCCTGACGCGACGATCCTTCACTACGAGGTTGATGCGAAGGTTGGCGGCAAGCTGGCGCAGCTTGGTGCCAGATTGATCGATTCAACCGCCAAACGGCTTGCCGGTGAGTTTTTTACCGCCTTCGGCGAACAGGTCGCCCCGGGAACACCGGCTGCGACGAACGAGGTGGAAGCCGATACCGCGACAGCAGACGCTTCTCCTCCAGATAGCGACGAGAAGAAGGGATGGATCAAAGGCCTTTTCGGCGGCAAGAAAAAGCAGGACGTGGCTGGCGACGAGGGTAAGGTCGACGAACCTGCGGAATAAATCCCGACTGCAAGAGCCGCTTGTCTGGCTCTTGCAGATGTTCAAACCGGAGGAATTGTTATGGCACATACCGAAGTTCAAGCCATGAGTGGCATTCGCGAAATGATGCGTGATCCATCGCTGGTTCTGGCGCTCGCCACCGGTTCGGCCTTGACCGGGTTTTTGCTGGTGGCGCACGCCTGTTGTCTGGGCATCACCGAACAGCATTTCCTGCCGTTGGTTCAGATCTGCTCTTTCACCGGCTGAGACTGTTTTACGATAGATCAGCACAGCCTGCTTAAGGACTGAGCATGGTGCATTCTTCACCATGCTGCCCATATTCTGCTCAGAACACCATTTGCTGTTGATTGGTTTCGACCAACTCAATCCAGATTCTATTTCTTAAATTATTGAAACAATGTACGAAATTTCCATCTTCGCCTTTCTGGCATTCCCCTTGCTTTGGTTATGATGTGCAGCGCGCCTAGGGATCCGGTCGCAAGACGACGCAGGACCGAGAGGTGCAAGCCGGTTGAGAGGCATATGCCGACATAGACCGGTGACACGGCGGGACAAAAACCCGGGAGACAACTGCACGAGGTTTCGCGCGCGCGAACCTGCTCCCGGCCGTGCGCAAAAACCTCATGACGTAAGTCCGGTTCTGATGACCGGGCCCAAGACAGGAGACGCGCACAGATGTTGAAATCGATTGCCAAAGCTTCCCTCCTCGCCGCAGCGCTGACGCTGCCTCTTTCCCTCACTTCGGCCAGGGCCGAGGAAAAGACGGATTTCAAGGTCTGCTGGTCCATCTATGTCGGCTGGATGCCCTGGGGTTATCTGCAGGACAGTGGCCTCATGAAGAAATGGGCCGACAAATACGACATCTCCGTCGAGATCGTTCAGATTAACGACTACGTGGAGTCCATCAATCAATACACCGCAGGAGAATATGACGGCTGCTCCATGACCAATATGGACGCCCTTTCGATCCCGGCAGGCGGCGGTGTCGACACGACTGCGCTTATCGTCGGCGACTACTCCAACGGCAACGATGGCATCATCCTGAAGGACAAGACCGAGCTTGCCGATATCAAGGGACAAAGCGTCAATCTGGTGGAGCTTTCCGTCTCCCACTACTTGCTCGCACGGGCGCTCGACACGGTTGGTCTCAGTGAACAGGATTTGACGGTCGTCAACACATCCGATGCAGACATGATCGCTGCCTATCAGACGCCGGATGTCACGGCAGTGGTCACCTGGAACCCGCTCCTGTCTGAAATCGAAGCGGAAGCAAATGCCACCAAGGTGTTCGACAGTTCCGGCATTCCAGGCGAAATCATCGATATCATGATGGTCAATACCGAGACGCTTGCGGACAATCCCGCCTTCGGCAAGGCTCTTGTAGGTGCCTGGTACGAACTGATGGGGATCATGTCGTCAGACAGTGACGAAGGCATCGCGGCACGCACCGCCATGGCCGAAGCCTCCGGCACGGACCTTGCCGGCTACGACGCGCAGCTCGCGACGACCAAGATGTTCTACACGCCCGCAGAAGCGGTCGCGTTCACCAAGTCCGCTGAACTTCCCGAGACGATGAAATTCGTTGCCGAGTTCCTTTTCGACAAGGGCATTCTGGGTGAAGGGGCACCCAGCCCTGAATTCGTCGGTGTCTCTTTCCCGGATGGATCGATCTATGGCGATACCGGAAACGTGAAACTGAAATTCGACCCGAGTTTCATGACGATGGCAGCAGAAGGCACGCTCTAGGCTTCCTTTGCTGATCCGGTGTTCCGGCGCCTCGGCGCCGGAGCCGCAGCCATAGACTGATCGGACCGTTTTATGCGTATCATCAACCGGAAACCCTCCCGGGTCACCGCCCTGGCGCTTGGGCTCCTGCCTTTCGTGCTGACATTGGTCGCCTACGCGATTGCCAGCCATTATCGGCGGCTCGACAATCCGGCGGACAAGCTTCTCCCTTCCATCACCAGCATGGGAGAAGCCTTCTGGCGCATGGCGGCAGTGCCGGACCGGAGGTCGGGAGACCTTCTGCTCTGGTTGGATACTTTCGACAGTCTCTGGCGTCTTTGGACAGGGATGGCAGTGTCGACGCTTCTGGCGATCTCCCTTGGCATTGCCATCGGCTTCATTCCCCATATCCGCAGCGGACTGGCTCCTTATCTCGCGACATTCTCGCTGATACCGCCGATCACCATCCTGCCGATCCTGTTCATTACCTTTGGTCTTGGCGAACTCGCAAAAATCGCCCTGATCGTGATCGGAACGGCACCAGTGATGATCCGTTCCACGGCCCAGGCGGTTCTGGACATTCCCCGAGAGATGATCATCAAGGCGGAAACACTTGGGGCCAGCGTCTGGCAAATGGTTACGCGGCTCGTGTTGCCGCAGGTGCTTCCGCACCTGATCACCAGCCTGCGGCTCTCTCTCGTGCCAGCCTGGATCTTTCTGATTTCAGCAGAGGCTATCGCGTCCACTTCGGGGCTTGGCTACCGCATCTTCCTGGTGCGTCGCTATCTCGCGATGGATGTGATCCTGCCTTATGTCGTCTGGATCACGCTGCTGGCGTTCCTGCTCGACAGAGCCTTGCTGCTGTTGTCCCGCCGCGCTTTTCGCTGGCACCATCTGGGAGGTGACGCGCTATGAATACTGCGTCTAAACTCTCGGTCCAGAACCTGGCAAAATTATACGACGGCGTGCCTGTTCTCGAACGGGTCAACCTGGAAGTCCAGACCGGGTCTTTTTGCACGATCGTTGGAGCATCCGGCTGCGGAAAATCGACTTTCCTGCGGATGCTGCTTTCCCAGGAACATCCAAGCCGTGGACAGATCCTCCTGGATGGCACTCGCTTGCCTCTTGAGCCGACATCCGATCGCGGGATCGTCTTCCAGAAATACTCGGTGTTTTCGCATCTGACCGTGGCTGAAAACCTCATCCTTGCGCAAGAGTTTGAAACGTCGCGCTGGACCGGGCGGCTTTTTGGCACTTCCCGCAAGGCGGCTTTTGAATCGTCCGACGACCTGCTTGACAGGATCGGGCTGCGACCGGCGGCAAACAAGTATCCGGCGCAACTGTCCGGTGGCATGCAGCAACGTCTCGCGATCGCCCAGGCCTTGATCAAGAAGCCAAGCATACTGCTGCTCGACGAGCCTTTCGGCGCGCTAGACCCGGGTATACGCGTCGACATGCATGAATTGCTTTTGGGGCTCTGGAAAGAGTTGTCCATGACGGTGTTCATGGTGACGCACGATATTCACGAGGCCTTCAAGCTCGGCACGCGTCTGCTGGTGTTCGACAAGATCCGCCACGACCCGCAGGCGCCACAGGCCTACGGCGCGACCATCACCTACGATCTGCCACTCAAATCGCCAACTGGAGCATCCTTGCGGTCTCCGGAGGCCATCGCAGGTGCAATTGGTGCTCCACAAACAAACAAGCCCACTCCGTCTTTCCAAAACATCCATACCCCAAACAATCAGGAATGAGGACCATCCCATGAGTTTCAATCGAGCCTCAGGCCCCAGGACGCACCACCTAGCCGCAGGTCAATTCACCCGAGACCCCAACCGAAGACAGCATCATCCCGACTTCGACAAACTTCAATTGCGAGGTTGGAAGGCCGCTGAAAAGGAAGGTGCCCTGCCCTCTGCCGCGTGGGAAAAGGAAAAAGCCTGGGCACTGCGAATGGGACTGACAGGATCGGATAGTCTCACCGACAAATCGATCCCGACCTTTGCCCGTGGAGAACTGCCCCACTACGCGGGGATCAACACCTTCCTGAAAGCGCCCTATATCGAGGATGTGACAAAGGTCGGGGCTTATGATGCCGCCGTCATCGGCATCCCTTTCGATGGGGGCACCACTTACAGACCTGGTACACGGTTCGGGCCGCAAGGAGTTCGGAAGATTTCCGCGCTCTATACGCCCTACAACTACGAGATGGGTGTCGATCTTCGGGAACAGATGACGCTTTGCGATGTCGGTGACATCTTCACCATTCCAGCCAATATCGAAAAGACGTTCGACCAGATTACGCGGGCGGTCTCGCACGTCGCATCGTCCGGAGCCTTGCCGATCATGATCGGCGGCGATCATTCAATCGGCTTTCCTTGCGTACGCGGGATTGCCCAGTGCACGTCCAAGCGCATTGGTATCGTGCATTTCGATCGGCATATCGACATTCAGGAAAAGGACCTGGATGAGCGGATGCATACGACGCCCTGGTTCCACGCGACAGATCTCGTCAATGTACCGGCTGTCAATCTGGTTCAGATCGGTATCGGAGGGTGGCAGGTGCCGCGCGAAGGTGTGGAAGTTGCCCGGGAGCGGAACACCAATATCTTCACCATGCGCGATGTCGAGGAACTGGGATTGGCGGAAACGGCCGCACGGGCGCTGGAACTGGCATGGAAGGACGCAGATGCAGTCTATATCTCGTTCGATATCGACAGTGTCGACTGCGGGTTCGTGCCCGGTACCGGCTGGCCGGAGCCAGGTGGCTTTCTGCCGAGAGAGGCACTTGAACTGGTGTCGCTGGTCGCGAAGGAAGGCATCTGCGGTCTGGAGGTCGTAGAAGTTTCACCACCTTACGATTGCTCCGACATCACAGCCCTTCTGGCAACTCGGGTGATTGTTGATGTTCTCGGGACCCTGGTTTCCCATGGAAAAATGGGTTCGCATAAATCCATCATCGACAAGCCGGTGTCCGTTCCGGCCGGTCCGGACGTGGAGTAAGGCGATGGCGCGACATCATCACGGGCACGATCACCATGTTCATCACGATCATGAACATGGTCACCACCACCACCACCACCACACACATAACCACGATCTTGGAAGTCTCGCCGGACATAATCACGTGGGCCCGGACCATCTGCATTCTCATGTTCATGGGGCTTCGCATGCGGACCGGGCCGAAGAACTGCAGGCACTTGCGGTGAGCTTCATCGACGGCTTTCGGGCTGCCGACGACAAGACCAGTTACCTGCGTCTTGCCGGCGTCCCGTTTCACCGCCCCGGTGCCGATGGTCTCATACAGCACCTTGTCGACGCAAAGATCGTCAGCAATTGGCAGGTCGGTACAGCCTCGCCGGCCTTTGCTTCCCGAGAACTCGTCTACATGAGTTTTCCAGGTTCAATGGTCCAAGCCCGGGAGACCATGACCTTCACCTTTGTATCCCTGTCGCAACGGTCAGACATTGACCTCATCGACATCCTCACCACTCGTCTGGCCCATGGAGATATCGCAGAATGAAACAGCTTTTGATGACGTCAATTCTTGCCTTGGCATCCACCCCTGCATTTGCACACCCTGGTGCGCACGATCATCTGACCGGTTGGCAAGGCGCAGGTGAGCATCTGCTTGGCTCGCCATTTCATCAGCTGCTGCTCGTCGTGGCTGTCAGCGGGGTGGTTCTGGCCATTTCCCTGGTCCGGAAATCGAAAAAGACCACGAGGAAACAGCCTGTAGAACGCAGGTCCTGAGAGTCTCTCTCGTTAAAGCGGGGCCTTGATACCAACCGAGGTATCAGAGCCCCGCGAGAGTGCTTTTGGAATGATCCGAGAAGAACAGGGTCGTTATGTCGTCGATCGCCATGGGACCGCCGAACAGGTAGCCTTGGCCGATGGTGCAGCCGATATCGACCAGTACATCGCGTTGCTCGACTGTCTCGATGCCTTCGATCAAGACCTGAGAGCCCATGGTTTCGGCAATACCAAGGACCATCTTGAGAATATCGCGAATTTTCTTGTCCTTGACCGCCTTGGTGGCAAACG
Source organism: Roseibium sp. ROS1 (assembly GCF_054658215.1). Taxonomy (NCBI): domain Bacteria; kingdom Pseudomonadati; phylum Pseudomonadota; class Alphaproteobacteria; order Hyphomicrobiales; family Stappiaceae; genus Roseibium; species Roseibium sp. ROS1. The sequence continues at coordinate 1,326,197 of NZ_BAAGIG010000002.1, read as the reverse complement.
ACCTGTCGATCTCGATTTCGTCCCAGTCAAAGTCCGTCAGGTAAGACAGGGCGGAATAACCGACGCCAAAGTCATCCAGCGAAATGCCGATACCCAATGATCGCAACTCAACGAGTGTCGTCTGAATGCGGCGCAGATCGCTCATCAGGGTTGTTTCGGTCACTTCCAGTTTCAGCCTGGAGGCTGGCAGACCGGTCCGACCGAGGCATTCGTCGAGCATTGCAACGACGTCGTCGCTCAGAATTTGCGCAACAGAAAGGTTGACCGACAGGCTCAGGTCCGATGGCAACAACTGCACTTCCGAACACGATGTTTCCAGGATCTTCCATCCCAGCGATACGATATCGCCATTGCGTTCAGCGATCGGGATGAATTCCGAGGGTGAAATCCATCCCAGTTCGGAATGGTACCAGCGTGCCAAGGCTTCAACGCCGAAAATCCGCCCGGTCATGAGGTTGAACTGAGGCTGGAAGTGCGGAAGGCATTCGTTCGCCTCTATGGCGCGGGCAAGTGCGTTTTCGACGATTGTCCGCCGTTCCATTTCCGCGCGCATGGCCGGTTGGTAGGTCACGACGCGGCGGCGGCTGTAGCTGACGGCGTTACCAACCGCGAGATCCGCATTGCGAATGATGTCGGTGGCATCTCGCTCGACGGTAGTTGAATCCGCATAGCCGATAGCTGGTGAAATCAGGAAGGATCCGAGTGCCGTTGGGACCGGGCGCAGGAAGATGTCGTGGATCCGGTTTGCGACGACAGAAGCAGTCAGCCCAACCTCTTCATCACTTACAGTCATGAGGAGAAATCCCTTGCCTCCTGAGCGGGCAAGGCAATTTACACCTTCCATCCGGTCTACCGCGTGACGCAACAGGTCCGCAGTCGATGCCAGGATAGCTTCCTCCGTTACAAGGCTGAACTTGTTGATAGCCGGCAGTCTGGACTCCAGATCGATGTTGAGAATGCTCAAGGTCTGATCAGGAGCGAGTGTATCGTGAGTAGAGCGCACGATCTCTGCAAAGACACGGGAATTTACCAGGCCTGTAACACTGTCGTGGTCCAGCCGGTGCTCCAGAAGCCTGGTTTGCTCGCGAGTTGCCTCTGCCTGTCCTTGCAGCACCTGGCTGCGCTTGTTGGAGAACCAGATCCATCCAAGGCTGACCAGAAGGAAAACAACAACGAGCGCGTCCTGTACAATTTGGTGGAAATGAAAGCTCTTTCTCGCCGCCGACATTTGCTTGGCAGCTTCCTGGGTCACCATCTGATTGATTTGTTGAAGGGAACTTCCTATCCCCTGCAGGATGATCAGTGCATTGCTCACGGAGGTCTGGTCATCGAGCGTATCCAGGAACGGTTTCACCCGGTTGCTCGTACGAACGATGTGAACCAGTTTGTCCTGGATGTAGTCCGACGGCCCCACAATTTCGCTATAGGCGTCGCTGGGCCACGTTTCGAAGGCGTTCAGCAGTGCTTCGTAGGTTTTTCCAGCCTCTGCAGCATCTTCCGGGCTTTTCAAGGCACTGTACCGTGCAATCAGTTTTTCCAGGGCCGTAGTGTTAAAGCGCAGCGTGTCGTTGAGGACCGAACGTTCCAACTGATCCTTGTGAAGGTAGTCGGCTTGCGCGCTATAGAGCGAGTAGGCGTTTACACCGAGCAAAAGCGTAAGGGAGGCGCAAAGCGCCGGAAATCCTATTCGCAACAGTTTATCAAAAATCATTGGCTCAACCGCCTTGATGACAGATTACACCGCCCCAATTGGAGCTTATCGATAGTCCTCTCCGGCCCAATGTCTCTGTCACAGACGAACCGGTGCCCCCCGGCTTGCCATTTCCGGTATCAGCGGCAGGCCATCTACCTGCTGCGCTGGACCAGCGGTGGATTACGCCCGATTGTTAGCGCCGCAAACTTTCACGAAACTTGCGAGTAAAAAACGGTTGTAGACCCCGATCGCGGAAAGATCTTTCTGCCCTTCAATCCACGATGTAGGAATTTAGACCCGACAACGGTTAAGACCGTCTAAATGCCAAAAGACGCAACGTAAATTATGCTTGGTTTTGTGGTGGATAACGGGGATGGGCACAAGATTGCTGTCATGTTGCCATTGTTTACCCAAGGTTGTCTTGACGCGCTCATTCCAACACGAAATCCTGCAGCTGAATCGTGAAATCGTGTTGGGAGCGGGTGCAAATGCCGATCTTAAGGACACTCCGAGATGGGCTTACGCCAACCGGGCTCATAGTAGCGGCCAGTTTCTTCGGTGCCGCACTGACGCCGTCGATGATGCCGAGGGAACCAATTGTACAAGCGACCCTCGCCGCCGTGGCAGCGACGTTTGGCTATGAGGTGACCCTTCTGGCAAGGAGTGTCTGGCGTTATCTGGAGTTGCCGGAGCCCAAGGGACGTTTGTGGACACTCTGGCTCCTTGCCGCTTGCGGTATCAGCCTTGCGATCATGGTCTACAGTCTGTCGAAAGCTGCCAGTTGGCAGAACGCGACCCGTGAAGCTGTTGGTTTGCCGCCGCTCGAGAGCGCAGCGCCGTTCTTCATCGTCACTGTTGGCGTGTTGATCGCACTTTGCTTGTGGCTGGTTTTCCGGGTTGCAGGTGCCTTGCGTAGAGCCGTTGCTGTTGTTCTGGACAAGATGCTTCCGAGGCGCGTCGGCGTGGTCCTGTCCATCGTTCTGGTTGGCTGGTTCCTGTGGGCACTTGTCGATGGAGCCCTTGTACGTAATGCGTTTCGTATGGCCGATACGTCTTTTCTGGCTGCAGACCTGCTTCTTGAACCTGATATCGAAAAACCTGCTGATCCCGAAAAAACCGGCAGTACCCGGTCGCTGGTCAAATGGGAGGAGATGGGGCGTTGGGGTCGTCATTATGTCGCGACCGCTCCGACTGCAGCAGAGATTTCCGAATTCTGGCCGGATAATGCCGTTGATCCTATCAGGGTCTATGTTGGACGAAGGTCTGGTGACACCGCAGAAGAACGCGCCCAACTTGCTTTGCAGGAACTGATCCGCGTTGGCGGATTTGACCGATCGGTTCTTGTGGTTGTGGTACCACCCGGCACCGGTTGGATGGACCCGGGAGCTCACGACACAATCGATTTCATGCTTGGCGGTGATGTGGCGACAGTGGCTGTCCAATATTCCTATCTGACCAGTTTTCTGGCGCTGCTTGCCCATCCAGATTACGGGGTAGATCAGGCTCGAGCCCTTTTCAACGCGGTCTATGCCCACTGGACGCAGATGCCCAAAGACAGTCGGCCGGAGCTTTATGTTCACGGTCTCAGCCAGGGGGCCTTCAACTCCCAGGCGACACTTCCCCTGTTTGACATGCTGGGTGACCCGATCCAGGGCGCCTTTTGGGCTGGGTCTCCTTTCTTTTCGCGATATTGGTCGGAGGTCCGGGATCGGCGGAAGGCTAACAGTCCGGCATGGCGTCCGAACTATGGAAACGGCTCGCTTGTCCGGGTGATGGATCAATATGGCGGACTGGAGGGGAACTATGCGCCCTGGGGGCCAATTCGTGCGGTGTTTCTGAATTATGGCAGCGACCCTATCGTGAACTTCACGTTCGATACGGGTTTCAGGCCGCCAGCCTGGATGGCCTCACCGCGTGCGCCGGATGTTTCAGAAAAACTGTCCTGGTTTCCCGTGGTGACAATGCTTCAGATTGCGCTGGATTCCATGTTTGCGCTGGATGTTCCCAGATACGGGCACTACTACATTGCGCCTGATTACATCGACGGATGGGCTGCAGTTGTCGATCCGGACGGCTGGTCACCAGAAAGAGCGGAAGCGCTGAAAAAGATATTCGAGCGCCGTGATCCTGCGATCTAACGCCCGGAACCAATTGGTTGGACTATCGATTTTCCAGGAGGCTGGCCAGGCCACGCTTGAAGGTTTCTCCGGCTGGTTCTGCTGCTTTCACGATGTCTGCAACCTTGAAGAATTCCATGGTCTTGAAACGGCCGACAGGCGGTTCAATCAACAAATCAGGTTGATTGCAGGCCAATTTGGCGGCGACCAACGAGTGAAGGGTGATCGAGAACGAGCCGATCCAGGTTTCCAGGCCGGTTGGAAGCCCGCTTTTTCGCTCTTCGAAAGAGCTGCCAGTAACATCGACAGCGACTGTCGGAATGCCGTCGTCCTGAAAGACATCAAACGGTGTCGGGTTGACGAAGCCCCCGTCTATCAAAACCTGGCCGTCTATCCTGACAGGCGTCAAAAGCATGGGGAGAGCGGACGAGGCTGCAATTGCAGGCAGTAAGGGCCCCTCCTCCAGAACCACCTGCGACTGGGTGTAAAAATCCGTCGCAACGATCTTCATTGGCAGTTTCAAATCCGAGAACTGCTCGGCCAGGTCTTCAGGAAACACCGTTTCGAAAAGAACGATGGGATCGATAATCGCCGGACGGACAACATTGAAGAGCGACGACCAGGTTCGGCCATCCTTCAGAAACAGCTTTTGAAGCAATTGCGTTTTCTGGGTGAAGAGATCAACTGCAAACTGTCGGATCTCTCGACCGCTCATACCGCTGGCGTAAAAAGCACCCAGGATCGACCCCATTGATGTCCCGGCAATTTCGACGGGTTTGACACCCAGGTCATCCATCGCTTCCAGAATGGGAATGTGAGCGAATGCCTTTGCGGCTCCGCCACCAAGAGCCAGACGGAACCCCTGGGCAGAGCTGCTGCTGTGTGTCGTCATTTCTGCCTCTGGGGCGCTGCTGGCAGAGGCCAAGCCAGCCATGCTGCCAGATCCAGCAGCGGCCGCGGCGAGCATCAGTTCTCGTCTGCGGATCATTCGTCAAAGGTCCGTATCGTGTGGATTGCGGCGATCCATCCTGGATGGAAACGAAATTATAGTTTCGTTTGTAGAGGTGTCGATGTTGCGATTCAACGTTGCGGTGATTTCTGCGCAAGTCTTCGATCAGAACGATCGCGATGGAAGCAGGTGCTTTACGCATAACATTCAGACAATCGGTCACCGGATATGAAAACGGCCCGGAAAAGCTGGCTCCGGGCCGTCCTGGATAGGTGATAACCGCGATTATTGCGGCAGTTTGTCGTCGATACCCTGCACGTACCAGTTCATGCCGAGAATGGCTCCATCATCGAGGGCGACGCCATCTTCAGCGGCAACCGAGCCGTCTTGCTTGGTGATCGGGCCGGTGAACGGCTCCCAACCGCCGGCGATCTTGGCTTCGGTTTCCTTGGCCATTGCAACGACATCATCCGGGAGATTGGTGTAAGGCGCCATCACGACGTGACCTTCGGCAAGGCCTGCCCAGGTGCTCTTGGGCTCCCAGGTGCCATCCATGACTTCCTGGATGCGCTCGATGTAGTACGGACCCCAATCGTCGATGATTGCCGTGTACTGGGCTTCCGGTGCGAACTGGATCATGTCGGATGCCTGACCGAAGCCATGCGCGCCACGTTCCTGTGCGACCTGAAGCGGTGCGGTGGAATCGGTGTGCTGCGTAATGACATCGGCACCCTGATCGATCAGCGCCTTTGCAGCGTCGGCTTCCTTGCCCGGATCGAACCAGGAATTGACCCAGACGACCTTCAGCTTGAAATCCGGGTTGACGGACTGAGCACCGAGCAGAAATGCATTGATGCCGGACACCACTTCCGGGATCGGGAACGAGGCGATGTAACCTGCGACGCCGGATTCGGACTGTTTGGCGGCAATCTGACCGATAATGTAACGGCCCTGGTGGAACTTGGAGTTATAGGTCGCGACGTTGTCGGCAGTCTTGTAGCCGGTCGCGTGTTCGAACTTCACATCCGGAAACTTCTTGGCGACCTTGATCGTCGGGTTCATGTAGCCGAAGGACGTGGTGAAGATGACATTGCAGCCTTCACGGGCGAAACGCTCGATCGCGCGCTCTGCATCCGGACCTTCCGGCACACTTTCAAGATATGCGGTTTCCAGCTTGTCGCCGAAATGCTTTTCCGCATCAAGACGGCCCTGGTCGTGCTGATAGGACCAACCGAAGTCGCCAACTGGTCCAACGTAGATAAAGCAGGCTTTGACGTCTGCAGCGTTTGCGGCAGAGCCGGCAGCTGCGAAGGCAACGGCGGCAACGGTTGCTTTCAAAAGAGATTTCATCTGGTTCTTTCCCCTCTGTTTCGATCTCTCTGTTGCGATCTTGTCTAAGGCCAAGCCCCCGATCGCACCGGGGCCGGGCCGACCGGTGGCTGGGAGGCTTACCGGTCTGGAACGAATGGCTTGCCGAGACAGGCTGGCGTGTTGACGAGCGTCAGTCTGCGGTTTGCCGAAATGAGCACAAGCACCAAAATAGTCGCAAGGTACGGCAAGCTGGACAGCAGTTGGGACGGAATGTCCAGCTCAACTGCCTGGGCGTGGAGGTTCAGGACGCTGACTGCACCAAACAGATAGGCGCCAATAACCACGCGAAGCGGCAGCCAGGACGAGAACACGACCAATGCCAGCGCAATCCAGCCTCGGCCTGCAGTCATGTTTTCAACCCACTGAGGCGTATAGGCAAGCGACATGTAGGCACCCGCCAGACCTGCACAGGCGCCGCCAAAAAGAACCGCTGCGAACCTGATGCGAATAACGGAATAACCAAGAGCGTGAGCCGACACGTGGTTGTCACCAACAGACCGAAGCACGAGGCCAAGCCGGGTCCGGAACAGGAAATAGGCAACAGCGATGACCAGCGCGAAACTCACATAAACGAGCGCGTCCTGCTGGAAGAAAACAGGCCCGAAAAACGGAATGTCGGACAGCACAGGAATGTAGAGATCCGGAAGTTTAAGGCCTGGAATGCCGATGAAGGCCTCCCCGATCAGGCCCGAGAAGCCGACGCCGAGGATGGTTAGGGCAAGACCGGTTGCCACCTGATTGGTTACCAGGACGAGCACCAGGAAGCCAAAAAGTGCCGACATGGCCATGCCGGCGGCAATTGCCGCAAAGACGCCGAGCGTCCCGGATCCGGTCTGATTGGCGACAGCGAAACCAACCACGGCCCCCATGATCATCATGCCCTCGACACCAAGGTTCAAAACACCGGAGCGTTCAACGACGAGTTCGCCGATCGCAGCAATCAACAGCGGTGTTGCCGCGGTAATAACGGTCAGGAGAACGGCTTCAAACATGGGAGACCTCCCCTGCCGAACCACGGCGGCCGACAAATCTGATGCGATAGAGGATAAGTGTGTCGCAGGCGAGCACGAAGAACAGCAGAAGGCCCTGAATGACACTGGCAATCTTGTTGGAGACACCCATCGCCGATTGCACCGCTTCGCCGCCGATATAGGACAATGCCAACACGAAACCCGCGACGATGATACCGAAGGGATTCAGCCTTCCCAGAAAGGCGACGATAATGGCTGTAAATCCATAACCGGGAGAGATGGTCGGGAGGAGCTGGTTGAGTGCGCCGGACACTTCCATCGTACCGGCAAGGCCTGCTAGACCACCGGCAATTGCGAAGGAAAACAGCGTCAGTTTCTTTGCAGAAAAACCGGCAAAGCTGCCTGCGCGAGGACTTTCGCCCATCACTCTGATCTCGAAACCCTTTATGGTCTTGCCAAGGACCACCGCAAGCACGACTGCGACGATCAACGTGATCGGGGCCGCATAGCTGAGCGACGTGCCGGGGACGGTGGACAACGTGGCGGCGTCGGAGAAGAGCGCCGATTCCGGGAAGTTGTAACCGCCGGGATCCCGCCACGGTCCGCGAACCAGGTAGTCCAGCAAGAGACTGGCGACATAGACCAGCATGAGGCTGGTCAGGATTTCGTTGGTATTGAACCTGGTTTTCAACAGCGCCGGGATCAGGGCCCAGAGTGCCCCACCGATAGCGCCGAAAGCCATCATCAAGGGAAGCGTGGCAGCACTTTCGAAGTCCGGCATCAGAATGGGCAGAGCAGAGCCGAACAGCGCGCCGACGACGAACTGGCCTTCAGCACCGATGTTCCAGTTGTTCGACAAATAGCAAACCGACAAGCCGCAGGCGATCAGGATGAGCGGTGTTGCCTTGGCAATTGTCGCGTTGAGAGACCATTCTTGTGTCAGAGGTTCGATGAAGAACTTATATAATCCGTACAATGGGTTATGTCCGGATATTGAGAAAATGAGTCCGGCTGCGATTGCGGTCAGACCAACAGCGATCAACGGCGACAGCAGTGCCATCTTTCGGCTGTGCTCTTTTCTTTTCACGAGTTCGACGCGCATCAGGCAACCTCCCCTTGCGCTTCCGCGCCGCCTGCCATGAGCAGGCCGACCCGCTCGCGGTTCATGTCTGAAGTCGGCTCGGCCGCAGACAGATAACCTCTGGAAATAACCGCAATCCGGTCGGCGATCTCGAAGATTTCATCCAGGTCCTGGCTGATCACCAGCACCGCCGATCCGGAGCGGGCAAGGTCGATGAGCGCCTGCCGGATAAGAGCGGCGGCACCGGCATCGACACCCCAGGTTGGCTGGTTCACGATCAGCACACCAGGTTTGCGGTCCAGCTCGCGGCCGACTACAAATTTCTGAAGATTGCCCCCTGAAAGGGAACGCGCTTCCGGATCGTCATGGGACATGCGCACGTCGAAGGACTTCTTGATGCGCTGTTCCATCTTGCCTGCATTGGCATTGGAGACGAAGAAACCACTGACCAGCTTGTCGCCGGTTCTGTGGCGCGTCAGAACGATGTTCTGCGATAGTTTCATGCCCGGTACGGCGCCGTGGCCGAGACGTTCTTCTGGCACGAAAGCCGCGTTCTGCCTGCGTCGCCAGGTAATGTTCCTGTTGCCGCAAGGCTTGCCATCCAGAACGACCATGTCGGCTGCCACAGGCATTTCGCCGGAGATCGCGTCAAAGAGCTCACCCTGGCCGTTGCCTGCAACGCCGGCGATCGCAACCACCTCACCGGCCCTGAGATCCAGCGAGACCTTGTTCAGCGCTGTTGCGAATGGCGTTGCGGCTTTTGCGGACAGGTTCTTCAGGGCAAGCCGGGTTTCGCCGATCTGCGGCTTTTGAGAGCTGGCGCTTACGGAGGCAACGTCGGCTCCCACCATCATGCTGGCCAGAGATGCCGGTGTTTCCTTGGTTGGGTCACATTCGCGAACCACCTGGCCATGCCGAAGGATCGTCGCGTGGTGACAGATGCGTTTGACCTCTTCCAGCCGATGGCTGATGTACAGAACGGCACAGCCTTCCTTGGCCAGGCGCTCCAGCGTCAGGAAGAGAAGATCCGCTTCCTGGGGCGTAAGCACCGACGTCGGTTCGTCCATGATGATCAGCTGCGGTTCCTGAAGCAGGCATCGGACAATCTCGATACGCTGTCGGATGCCGACCGGCAAGTCTGCAACAATGTCGTCCGGATTCAGGGGCAAACCATAATCGCGCGACACGGATTGGATCCGATTGGCAAGCTCAGACATTCGCCCCGGATTTGGCAATGCCAACGCGATATTTTCTGCAACCGTCAAGGCTTCGAACAGCGAAAAATGCTGGAACACCATCCCGATGCCGAGTTCGCGGGCAGCTGCGGGGTTGCCGATGTCGACCCGTTGGCCCTGCCAGAGAATTTCACCGCCATCCGGCTCCAGTGAACCGTAGAACATTTTTACGAGGGTCGATTTGCCTGCGCCATTTTCGCCAAGGAGTGCATGTATTTCACCCTTGTTTATGACGAGATCGACCCTGTCGTTCGCCAGAATGTCGCCAAATCGTTTGGTCAGGCCCCGGGCATCGAGCAAAGTATCCTTTCCGGATCTGCTTTGCCGCGCCGTGCCGCCGTCCCCTGTCATCGTTTCTGTTTCTGCCACGCCGTCCCCCAAGCGAATGCCGCCTTATTGACCAAGTGTTAGTTTTTGTGCAAGCCCCCCGGCTGCAGCGGCCTGTTGATGATTTCCAGCTTCGTCCCGAACCAGCAGATCGACAGCTATTCCTGCAGCGATTGCAGCCGGTTGTTTTGATTTGACTGAAGTCACCCCGACAGGACAGACCATGTTTGCCGTCAAAGTGTCATTCAGCCCCCGGGCCTTCAGTCGTTTCAGGAAGCGCGCCCGCTTGGTTTTGGAGCCGATCACACCGCAATAGGCAAAGCGTTGTTTAAGCAAGGCACGTGCCATGATGTCTTCATCCAAGGCGTGCGAGTGGGTCATCGCCAGGACAAAGGCGCCATCAGGGGCTTGTTCAAGGCAGACAGCTGGATCAGGGTTTGAAACTTTCCGGACATTTCCCGGAACCGCAGCCGGAAACTGGTCCGCCCTGCTGTCGATCCATGTCACGCTGAAAGGCAGAGGTGCGAGCGCCAGGACAACCGCTTTTCCCACGTGCCCTGCACCAAAAAGATAAAGTTCGCGCCGCTTGCTGCCAAATTGCTCGATCAGCAATTGCTTGCCCGTTTTTTGGTCAAGTTGAAGGAGGAAGCGGTTCGTTGAAACGTCCGGCAGCAGATCGCGTGTCTGCACCACACCGTTCACAACACTGGCCTCGGTGGAAAACTGCGTTCCGTCGTTTTCCCGAAGCGAGAGTGTCTGAGCCATTTCAAGCGATGACGTTGTCAGCACCTCGATGGCAATTTGCGTACGCCCACCGCAGCACTGACCGAGGTCCGGGCCAAGCGAGACATTGTGGAGCTCGAGGCTGGCCACGCCATCCCGGAGAGCTTTGCGGGCACGGCGGATGGCTTCGAACTCAAGCGTGCCGCCACCAATCGTGCCATAAAATCCACCATCAGCCGTTACCACCATACGAGCACCGTCTTCGCGTGGTGTCGAGCCATCGGCACGAGCAACGGTTACGAGTGCACAAGCGCCGTTTCGCTTCAAACAGTCGGCAATGTGCCCCCAGACCTTCATCAGGAGATCTTCCTCCGGCGCATATCCTGGACGGCTTTCATGATTGCCTCAGGTGTTGCCGGTGCGTCCAGATTGGGAACAACTCCCGGGCTGAGGCTCGCGACGGCATCATTGATCGCGCAAAACACTGCATTGGCCAACATGACAGGCGGTTCGCCAACGGCCTTGGACCGGTAAACGGTTGCCTGAGGGTTGCCGCTGCCTTCATAGAGACGGACGTTGAATTCCTCGGGAATGTCGGATGCTGTCGGGATCTTGTAGGTCGAGGGAGCGTGTGTACGAAGGCGCCCCTTTTCGTCCCAGACAAGTTCTTCGGTGGTAAGCCACCCCATCCCCTGAACAAAGCCACCTTCGATCTGCCCCAGGTCAATCGCAGGGTTCAACGAATGGCCGACATCGTGAAGAATATCCACCCGGTCGACGGTCATCTCGCCGGTCATCGTATCGATTGTCACCTCGGCGCATGCGCCGCCAAAGGCAAAGTAATAGAAGGGGCGCCCGGTCGCGCTTTCCCGCTCCCACGTTATCCCTGGCGTTGCGTAATAGCCTGCGTGTGAAAGCTGAATACGTGCCATGTGCGCCAGCTTGGCGACTTCCGAAAGGGCAAAGCTCTGGTCACCGACAACCACCTTGTTATCGCCGAAGAAGATTGCTTCTGGTCCGCATTGATGCAGTTCGCACAGGAAGGTTATCAGTCGGTTCTTGATTTCCTTCGCCGCCAGCTTGGCGGCCATGGCGTTGAGGTCTGTCCCGGAAGATGCAGCCGTTGGGCCCGTGTTGGGAACCTTTGAGGTGTTGGTGGCGGTGATGCGTACCTTGTTCAGACTGACACCGAATTCCTCCGCAACAACTTGCGCCACTTTCTGATACAGCCCCTGGCCCATCTCGGTGCCACCATGGTTCAGATGAATCGAACCGTCGGTATAAAGATGAACGAGCGCACCGGCCTGGTTGAGATGTTTCAGCGTGAAGGAAATGCCGAACTTAACCGGTGTCAGGGCCAGTCCCTTTTTCAGAACAGCGTTGTTTTCGTTGAAGAAGCGCACATCATCACGTCGTGCCCAATAGTCTGAACTCTCTTCCAATTGGGCGATCAGGTCATGCATGACCTGAAACTCTTCCACCGGCATGCCGAAAGGCGTCAGGTTCCGTTCTCCGTCATAGAAATTCAGCTTGCGAATTTCGAGCGGGTCCTTGTCGAGACTGATCGCGATCGCATCGATCATGCGTTCGGCGGCGAGCATGCCTTGCGGTCCACCGAACCCGCGGAATGCGGTATTGGAGCAGGTGTCCGTGCGCAAGCGCCGGGAGCGGATGAGTGCATCCGGGTAGAAGTAGCTCGAATCGGCATGAAAAAGCGTCCGGTCGTTCACGCCAAGAGACAGGTCGACCGAGTAGCCGCAACGGGCCAGGAATTCCATGTCGACAGCACGGATGCGACCTTCGCTATCGTGGCCGACCTGCCAGTTGACCTTAAAGTCGTGTCGCTTGCCGGTCATGATCATGTCGTCGTCGCGGTCGAGGCGGATCTTGCAGGTTCGGCCCGTGTGACTGGCTGCGACGGACGCCAGGGCAGCCCATTGGTTTGCCTGCGATTCCTTGCCGCCGAAACCGCCTCCCATGCGGCGAACCTCAGCCGTGACAGCGGCATCGGGTACACCGAGCACCTTGGCAACCGTGTGCTGAATTTCGGTCGGGTGCTGGGTCGAGGAATACACCAGCATGCCGCCGTCTTCCTGTGGCTGGGCCATGGCGACCTGGCCTTCCAGGTAAAAATGCTCCTGTCCACCGATTTTCATGCTGCCAGTGAGGATTTCCTCGGCTGCGTTCATGCCGGTTTCAGGCGAACCACGCCGGAACTGATAATCCGGAAGCACTGTGGTGCCGGCGTCGACAGCGTCTTCAGCCGTCAGGATGGGGGTGATCGGTGCAATATCGATCTTTGCCTTCAACGCCGCTTTGCGCGCCAGGTCTCTTGTTTCGCCGACGACGGCAAAGGCGACCTGCCCGTAAAACAGGATTTCATCCTCGGCGAAAACGGGATCATCGCCAAAGGCGGATGAACAGTCATTCTTTCCCGGGACATCCTTCGCGGTCAGGACGGCAACCACACCAGGTGAAGCCTGGATTTCGTCAAGGTCCATTGCCAGGATCCTGCCCCTGACAGCCTGCCTTGACCAGCCGGGCACAACGTGAAGCGTGCCAACGGGTTCAACCATGTCGTCGATATAGGTCGCCGTACCGGAAACGTGTTTAGCCGCGCTGTCATGGGGCAACGCCTTGCGGACATGCTTCAGAGGTGTTGTCAGGTCATTGGGGTCAAGCTGCGCGGTCATGGCCTGCCTCCCGCTTGGCAAGCACACGGAGTTCTTCCGGTGCGGTGCCGCTGACCTCCATAAGGGCCTTTGCGAGCAACGCCCGCGCCGTTTCCATTCGGTACTCGGCACTTGCGCGCATATCTGTCAGTGGTGTGTAATCGGAAAGCAATGCCTGCATGGCAGCGCCCCAGGTGGACGGATCGTCCAGCGAAGCTCCTTTCAAGGCAGCTTCCGCACCGGTTGCCCGTTTCGGTGTTCCTGCCATGCCGCCAAAGGCGATCCGGGCATCCGTAACCATGCCTTCTCCATCCACAGTCAGGCGGAATGCTCCCATGACGGATGAGATGTCCTGATCGAAGCGCTTGGTGATCTTGTAGCAACGGAAAGCCTGATTGGCAGAAAGCCGGGGCACGAAGAGACCGGTGACGAACTCTCCCGGTCTGCGATCCTGCTTGCCGTAGTCGATGAAGAACTCTTCCAGTGGCAACGCCCTTGAGCCTTCTGCGGAATGCAGTTCCAGAGTTGTCCCCAGAGCGATCAATGCGGGTGGTGTGTCGCCGATCGGCGAGCCATTGGCGATGTTGCCACCGACTGTTCCCGAGGCGCGAACCTGCTTCGAGCCGATCCGGCGCCAGAGTTCACCCAGGTTTGATGAAATGCCGGTCATGGCTTCTTCGGTCGCGGCATAAGTGGCCGTTGCGCCGATCAGCACCCCGGACTGACTGTCTTCGACACGGTCGAGGCCCTCTATTCGGCCAAGCCAAATCATCTTGGGCAAGTCGCGCAGATGCTTCGTGATCCACAGACCGACATCTGTCGCCCCGGCAACGAGGGTCGCATTGGGGTGCTGGCCGTAAAGAGCTGCCAAACCGTCAAGCGTTGCCGGCGAGGAAAAGAAGCAGTCGCTATCTCCGATGAAGACATCGCTGCTGTCGGACAATTGTCGCAACTGTTCCCGCGTTTCATGAGCACGCCAAGAAAAAGCATCGTCTGCAGCGTCAAAACAATAGTCCAACGCCGCGTCGATAATCGGCCTGTAGCCGGTGCACCGACAAAGGTTTCCAGCCAGCCATTCGGTGACGGTCTTGCGTGATTTTTCCGCCCCTGCGTCATGATAGAGCGTGAAAAGCGTCATGATGAAGCCGGGTGTACAGAACCCGCATTGTGAGCCATGCATTTCGACCATCGCGGCCTGAACCGGGTGGAGCCTCGTATCGTCGGAGAGGTCTTCGACAGTCACCAGTTCAGCGCCATCAATCATGCCGAGCAACTGGATGCAGCTGTTCACGGGCTGATAGACCAATTTGCCGTCGATCAATCGGCCAAGCGCGACGGTGCAGGCCCCGCAGTCACCCTCGCCGCAGCCTTCCTTCGTTCCGGTTTCGCGGCGGCGGAGGCGCAAGTAATCGAGAACGGTTTCCGTTGGACCGACATTCGCAAGTTCAACGATTTCACCACCCTTGAGGAAACGGATCGTGTCACGCATGGGCCTGCTTCCCCATGTTAGCCAAAAACGGACCGGAGACATCTGATGCGTAACAGTTTGAACACTCCGCATGCATTGGGAGCATTGCATCACGAGCCGCAAAATGGTGGTCATGGAGTACCCGGTGCAAAGCGTGCGGTTCAGGTGATTTACCCATGCTCCACAGCCTGCTCAGCAGGCCGCTTTCGGGCCCTGCCAAGGCTGTATTCAGATCGTGCGTAGGCAAACGCCCCATCAGTTTTCTCCCTCGCACGGCGCATTGCCGCAAAACTGTCACAAAAAATGTGCCTTAAAAAAACATGGAACCAAAGCGCTCATTTGAGACCGCAATGTTGCCTATTTGGCATCAAGTGCTGAAAGTTGGTCCCTCAAAGCGAACACGGCATGGTCGAAAAACATGCCTGGCGCAAGCGCAAGAGCACGCAGAGACGACGTTACCACACAGAGTCGGTCGGCCTGAAGCGGCGTATCGGACAAAGGTTTGAAGATCAGGAAACCGTTGGCAAGGTCGTCTTCGCAACCAATCATCGTCTGAAAGCCAATTACCTGTTCCTCCCTGGCAAGGGCTCGCATCAGCCTGAGCGAATTGGCTTCCACATAAGTGCGCGAAGCGCCGGGTATCCGGCTTCGAACGATGTCCAGGCGGGTGCGCAATGACAGTCCTTCTGCGGGTAGCGCCACCGGATATTTCAGGCAGTCTTGCAGTCCAAGTGTTTTCGCTCCGGCCAACGGATGATCCGGACGCATGAGTGCTCCGATCACGAGATCATGGTGAAAGGCGGTTGTGAGTGCCTAGGTCTCCGGCGGGTCGAAAGTGAAGCCGACATCCGCTTCAGCCGCCTCCACCTTTCGGGCGGCTTCTCTGGATGAGGAAATCGAGACATTCACGTGAATGCCGGGATAGCTCTTGCGAAACGTGCTGATGACCGCCGGGAGGAGCTTTTCGGCAACGCTTTCGACGCTTGCAATCGAAACCGTACCGCGTCGCAGTCCCTTCAAGGCGTCGAGTTCGGCAACCGTGCCTTCGAAATCGGAATAGGTTCGCCGGATATGTGCCAGCAGCAACTCTCCGGCTTGCGACAGACGCAGGCGCCGGCCGACACGGTCAAACAACTGCAGTCCGAGAGCCTCTTCCAGCCAGAGAACCTGCCGGTTGATGGCAGATGACGCCACGTTGAGCTCCCGGGACGCGGCGCGGATCGAACCGGCCTCGGCGACGGCCAGAAAATAGCGCATCGCCGGGCTGTAAAGATTTCGAGAAAGATCCTGTGCTCGTCCGGACCGCATGAAATTCCTGCTCTTAGGGGATCAGGACCGTGGTGCCGGTGGTCTTGCGGCCTTCAAGGTCCTGATGCGCCTGGACGGCGTCGGCAAGCCTGTATTCCTGGTTGACGCCGATCTTGACGATGCCTTTCTGGACAACATCGAACAATTCGCCCGCGGTCGCTTCCAGTGCTTCGCGGCTGGCGATGTAGCTGAACAGCGTCGGCCGGGTTGCGAACAGTGAGCCTTTCTGGGCGAGGAGCGCCAGGTTGAAGTCGGCAATCGGCCCGGAGGACTGACCGAAAGTGACCCAAAGGCCCCTCGGTTTCAGGCAGTCGAGCGAACCGGGATAGGTGTCCTTGCCGACACTGTCATAAACAACATCGCAGCCCTTGCCGCCGGTAATATCCTTTACCCTGTCGACAAAGTTTTCAGTCCGGTAGTTGATCACGTGCTGGTAGCCGTGTGCCTTTGCAAGTTCGACCTTTGCTTCCGAACCGGCTGTGCCGATGACAGTGGCGCCGAGATGTGCTGCCCATTGACCGGCAATCAGGCCGACGCCTCCGGCAGCAGCGTGAAACAGCAGCGTCGTATCCGGGCCAACGGAATATGTCTGGCGCAGAAGATACTGTGCCGTCATGCCCTTCAGCATCATGCCGGCAGCGGTCTTGTCATCAATCCCGTCCGGCAGGACGACAAGACGGTCAGCCGGAACGATTCTTTCCTGCGCGTAGGCACCGAGCGGGCCAACATAGGCAACACGGTCGCCGGGGCTGAGATGTGTCACACCCTCACCGACCGTCTGCACGACCCCTGCCCCCTCGTTGCCGGGGCTGAACGGCACGCCGGCAGGCGCTGGATAGAGGCCCGAGCGGAAATAGGTATCGATGAAATTGAGGCCAACTGCTGTGTGGCGGATGCGCGCCTCACCTGGGCCGGGTTCACCGACTTCGATATGTTCCCAGCGCATGACATCCGGTCCACCGGTTTCGTGTACGCAGATTGCTTGAACCATGACTTTATCCCCGGGGTGATGGGCCGAGACCGATTTGGTCTTGCGGCAATTGAAGTTGGCAAGACCATAAATGATTTCAACGCCATCGGAAAAGGTCATTCCGAAGCATAAATGGCATCAGGCGTTCGTGATGTTTCCTTCCGGTCAGCGCTTCAAGAGAAAGCGCGGCACAACACCGGTGCCTTGGTTCGCGCCAGTGCCAAAACTGTATTTTGAATGTAGGGAAAGGTCAGTCGACCCTGTCGAGCAATTGCTGAACAGCAGAGACCAGCAGCAGATAGAAGCTGGCTGCCGTGAATGCCCAAGCGAGCGGGCCGTTCAATGCCATACCGTCCAGAATTGCGTAGGCGGCCAATCCCATCCAGAGCAATGTCACCGGCAAGGTAATCATGCGCCAGCGACGCACGCGGACAGGATGGACAAAGCGGACCGGTGCGAACGTCAGTGCGCAGCACAAGAGCACGAACATGATCGTGAAGCTTTGCGATGGCGACAGAACCATGAGGCCGAAAACGACCATGTTCCATCCAGCGGGAAAACCCTTGAAGGAGCCATCGGGTGTCTTCATGCCGTTGTCGGCAAAATAAAGAGCGCCGGTAAAGACCACGAGCCCGCCACAAATCCAGTTCCAAGGGCTTGTGAGCATCAAGCTCCAGGAAAGCGCGAAAGCGGGAAGAAACACGTAAGTGGCGTAGTCGATCACGAAATCCAGCGAGGCGCCGGACCAGCGAGGCAGACGCTCTGCAATCTTGTAACGGCGTGCCAGCGGACCATCGATGCCATCGATGAAAAATGCCAGTCCAAGCCAGGCGAACATCTCCGCCCAGTTTTCACGCGCACCTGCCAAGAGGGCAATAAGAGCGATCGGAGCACCGGAAGCCGTCAGGATATGGATCAGGAACAGAGCGGGCTCAGTCCTCTCTTTACCTGGTGTAATATCCGCCACGGGGTTCCCTCACTTTATGATCTGAACGCAGTAAACTGGTGCATTTGCGTTCTGAGATGTGTGCGGTTCACGATTGACCCGCTGGCCCATGGATCACACACTGACGCTGATACGGTCCTTTATTGCAATCGTATGACAGTGTGAACCTAAAAAACAGTCCCCGCACCAATAGCAGTGAATTTAGGTTGCCGCATTTCCCAAAAGGATGAGGGAAACGAGGATACCTGCCCAGACCAGCAGAACAGCCCCGATGGCAGGTGGCAGAATGCGGCTTGGGAACGTTTTTTCAATGGCCATCAACGCGCCGAGTAGCGCGATCCAGACGATGTTCATCAGGCCGACCGCGAACATGACAGTCATTACCGCCCAGCAGCAGCCAAGGCACACCCAGCCCTGCACCAGCCCTTCCCGCAAGCCAGACATCGCACCCGGCCCAGCATCGTCACTGGCAAACACCCAGCGCGGATACCAGCAGCGCCGGAGACAGGCCTTTTTGGAGGGGGTGAACTGATATAAACCAGCGGCGAAGAGGACCGACGTCGTCAGAGCCATGCTTGCAGGTGCCATCATATCCGTCATGGCGCCTGCCCTGGACAAAGCCCATTGCGCCGCGGTTGCTGCGACTGCGTAGCCAAGCCAGACCGCCAGATAGCCGAACATTGCGGTGACAACGAGAAGTACCGGCGTTGCCGTACTGCCGGACTGTGCCGAAAGCTCGGTGTAATAGGCCCGAAGCATCGGCACGGCGGTAGGCAACATCATGGCAAGGGCCATCATTGCCCACATCAGGAAGATCTTCACAAGATCAACTGTCGTCATGTCTGCACCAGGCATGCCGAATGTTGCGCTGGTCGGCAGGCAAAGAACCGCAAGTGCGGCCCGCGCTTCCGCAGGCAAACCTGCGAACTGGTTGAAACTGTTGAGAATCACCATGCCGGGTCCGGCTTCGCTCATATCCATGACCGGTACCATGTCGGCTACCATTGCAATCAGGTATGCCCAGCCGGCAGCGGCCAATATCGAGACCAGCACAAGCACTAGCGGCCAGCCACGCATATTCTGTTCCGGCTTGGTGGAACCGGCCTGATTGGAAGGTGTGCGCGTCAAACTCGTCATTTCGGCCTTTAGGTGGCGTGTGTGTCCGGGGTCTTGAGACGTCTTAGCGGATTAGTCGATGCAGGCATTTGATCTTACTCATGGTCGACCTTGAATGCCCTGCGTGTATTCGTCCCGTTGATTTTGAGCCCGCAAACAGCAATTTAGATCTCAAGATCAAATCAGATGGAATTTTACCATGTCCAGCAGCCACGCGCCGGAACAGTTTGACATTGCAATCGTCGGCGGAGGGCCATCCGGGCGAATTGCAGCTCTTGCTCTGGCCCAGCAGGGATTATCGTGTGTCCTGATTGCCCCCTCAATGGAAATCAAGGATGGCCGGACAACCGCGCTGTGGCAGCGTTCAATCGATCTGTTGCGCGATATTGGCGTCTGGTCGGACATAGAAGGCAACGCCGCATCCTTGAAGAAGATGCGCATGATCGACAGCACGGGGCGGCTTTTTCGTGCACCTGAAGTGGTCTTCGACAGTTCTGAGCTTGGCCTTGAAGAGTTTGGTTTCAATATCTTGAACAGTGAACTTAACGCGGTACTTGAAAAATTTTGTGCTGCGCAATCCGGACTGGAGGAGATTTCGGACACTGTCGAGAGTGCCGAATTCGGAGACGATCACGCTACCCTCGTCACCAGTGGGGGTAGGACGATTTCAGCCAAATTGGCCGTAGCTGCAGATGGCCGCCGGTCGACACTGCGTGAAGCAGCCGGGATTGAAGTCAAAAGCTGGTCCTATCCGCAGGTGGCTGTTGTTTTGAACCTTGAGCACCGGCTTCCACACCAGCAGGTCTCGACCGAATTCCATACTGCGACTGGTCCGTTCACATTGGTTCCGCTCCCCGGCAGACAGTCATCACTTGTTTGCGTGGAAACTGCGGACGGTGCTGCAGATCTGTTGGCGATGACGGACGAGGACCTAGAAGCGGACCTCGAACGGCGGGCACATTCGATTCTGGGTCGTTTCAAACTGTCTACGAAACCACAAAGTTTTCCGCTTTCAGGACTGACTGCCACTTCCCTTGTGGGGCCGCGTCTGGCGCTTGTGGGCGAGACAGCGCATGTCTTTCCGCCCATCGGCGCGCAGGGTCTGAACCTGTCGTTGCGTGATATCCGTGACCTCATCTCCGTCGTGGCATCGGCCAAACGCGCGCACGCCGACTTTGGTGGCAAGACCGTTTTGAGTGCTTATGAGAAGAAACGGTTTAGCGATATTCGGACACGGACAAACGCGGTGGACATGCTGAACAGATCGCTGCTGACAGGCTTTCTGCCGGTCCAGGCTGCGCGAAGCGCGGGCATGTATCTGGCCGGCAAGATTGGTCCGTTGCGGCGCCTACTCATGCGGGAGGGCATTGCACCGGGAACCGCCTTTCAATTATATCGATAGACGGTTTTCGGGTGCTGCTTTCAAACCCGTGTCCGTGCTGCTGATCGCTTGGCGCTGTGATACGTCAGCGCCATGCCGATCATCTGACGGAGCGCATCCTCCGGTAACGGCCGACCTTGAGTGAAGTGAACGCTTCTATCGCCGCCGAAGACGAGGTCCGGGAACATTGTACGCCAGTCAGACACCAGTGAGGACTGGCAATTGACATAGAGAGCAACGTCCCCTGCCCCGGAATTGTCCCGGTCTATCCGGATTGTCGTTCCGGTTTTCGGGCGCTTCGTCAGATAGCTGGCCTGACCCCATTTCATGGTTTCTTCCAGTTCTCCGATATCGTCGCGTTGCGTCGCCGTCTCGGTGATCAATGACCTGATGGTCAGCAGTTTCTCGCGGATACCCGCCGGATATCTTTCGAATATCGCAAGGACGTCCGGATTGTCTTTCACCACAAGTCCTCTTGTTGCGACCGGGATGCCTGATTTGATTTTCTAGCCACCGGTTGGAAGGAAACCGCTCGTCAGCGCCCAGATGAAACCGGTAACGGTGACGATCGACAAGGCCGTTCCTATCAATACGAAGCTCGACGCCCGCTGAACATACGTTCCATATTGCTGCGCAATTACAAAGACGTTTGTCGCCGGCGGCAGGCAGGACATCAGAACCGCGGTTGCGATCCAGTTGGGATCGAAGCCGCCAAGCCAGGTCAGAAGCAGAAAAATCAGGATCGGGTGCAGCAGCAACTTCACACCCAGCACCAGTGGCAGTTCCAGCGGTATCCGACCGATCGGACGAAGCGCAATGCTGACGCCCATGGCAAAGAGGGCGCAAGGCGCTGCCGCATTGCTGAGATAGCGCAGAAGCGTATCTATCGCTTGAGGTGGCTTGACCTCCAGTGCGGCGGCGAAGACGCCGGCAATCGTTGCCAGGATGAACGGATGGGTGAAGATCCTGACCACAATCTTCTTCAAGGTCCCAAGGATCGATTCTTCTTCGGTACCGGCCAATGCCATCATCAGCGGTGCCAGAATGAACATCAGCGCATTGTCAAAGGCCAGGATGAGCGCGGTCGGTACGGTTGCCTGCTCACCCAGAACAGCCAGTGTCAGCCCCGGCCCCATGTAACCGATGTTGGAATAGGCCCCGGCAATGCCCAGGATCGTGGATTCGCCGATGTTGCCGCGTGTTGCGACCACACCTATGCAGAAGGAGATCGCGAACACGATGTAGGTCGTGAAGGTCGTGGCTGTAATGTAGGACGCGTTTGCGAGCTCTTCGATCGGTGTCTCAGACAACAGACGGAAGAAGAGCGCCGGAAGGGCCAGGTAGATCACGAAGAAGTTCATCCAGCTCAGGCCTGCCTCGGGCAGGTTCTTGATCTTG
The DNA here is from genome assembly GCF_054658215.1 of Roseibium sp. ROS1. Taxonomy (NCBI): domain Bacteria; kingdom Pseudomonadati; phylum Pseudomonadota; class Alphaproteobacteria; order Hyphomicrobiales; family Stappiaceae; genus Roseibium; species Roseibium sp. ROS1. Next base: position 1,304,471 of record NZ_BAAGIG010000002.1, on the reverse strand, counting down.
CCGGCACCGAAGCCGAGAAGGATCAGTCCGAAAAACGGAAGAGCCAGTGAAATGACGTTCTGCATTCAAATACCAAAGATGAAGACGACGCGCTGTATCGCGGTTGGTTGGGTTTGAAGGCGCTTGCATCTTGCGCCTGGCTTGGATATGGACGCGTGACTTGGAGGTCACCTCGGTGATCCGCATTCCAATCAGGTCTGAGGGCGCATCGCAAGGCCCCAATCAGTCGGACAAGGTCGGAAGTGCCCTCTTTTCAGGACGGGCGGACAACATGAAAGCATTCGGTCGTAATGTCCCGCAAAAAAAAGCAGCGTAAACACCCGAAGCTCACAGCTGTGCAAAACCGGGTGGAAGGCTTTGCGCTGACGGTAGCCATCTGGCTGTTCCGCCTGATCCCCGTGGACGTTGCCTCCTATGTCATGGGCGCCTTCTGGCGTCGGCTCGCACCGTTCAATCCCAGACACAAGCGTGCTCTGCGCCACTTGAAGAAGGCCTTTCCGGGCATGCGGCGCGCGGAACGAGAACTGATTGTGCGTGGAATGTGGGAGAACCTCGGCCGCGTGGCAGCCGAAACTTTCCACATCGACCGACTTCTGAAACAGGACTACCGGTTTGAAGCAGTTGCGGATGAAATCACCGAGCAGGTTCTGAACGGCGAGCGTGCCTGTTTGTTCGTTTCATTCCACAGCGCAAACTGGGAACTGTGTGTTCAGCCCGCCGTCCGGCGCGGTATCGAGATAACGGGCGTCTATCAGGCTCTGCGCAATCCGGAGGCCGACAAGGCCCTGCAGGCGCTGAGGAAAGACCTCTACAAAGGTGGCCTTTTGTCGAAAAGCCACCAGACCGCTCGCAAGATCCTGGCGACCCTTAAAAGCGGCGGTATCGTCGCGATGATGGGAGATCTCAGGGAAACGCGCGGTGTGCAGGTGCCTTTTTTCGACCAGATGGCTTACGCCACGCCGGTCCCGGCTTCGCTCGCCCGGTCCTGCAACGTGCCGATTGTTCTCGGCCGTGTCGTGCGCAAGAAAGGTGTGCATTTCCGGATTGAGGCCCAGGCCGTCGAAGTGCCTGTAACGGATGACAGGCAGGCGGATATCGAGGTCGCAACCGCCAGGATCCACGCAATTTTCGAAAGCTGGATCCGCGAACACCCCGAACAATGGATGTGGATCCACAAGAAGTGGGCGCCTCCAGGTAAAACGTCTGCCCAGAAACAGGCCCGGCGCGCAGCAGCGGCTCGTCTGGAAGACGATTAAGCCTGTTCTCCTTTCGGGGTATGGTTGCAGCGCAGCATTGACGTTATAGCTATTCCTCAAACTGGTGGAGGAAAGCTGTTTCATGAAAACCCCAAGCGCATTCTACAAGCCGCTCGCAATCGGCGCGCCGGACCCGTATCGCGAGCTTCCCGTCTCGCTGGAGCGCATGATCCATTTCGTCCCTCCACATATTGAAAAGATGCGGTCCAAGGTGCCGGATCTCATCAAGAACGTCGATGTCGTACTCGGCAACCTTGAAGATGCAATCCCCGCCGATGCCAAGACCGATGCCCGCAGGGGCTTCATTCAGATGGCGCAGGACAATGACTTCGGAACCACTGGCCTGTGGACCAGGGTAAATTGCCTCAACAGCCCCTGGTTTCTCGACGACCTGCTTGAAATCGTTCCTGCGGTCGGAGAAAAACTCGACGTGGTGATGCTTCCCAAGGTGGAAGGCGCCTGGGACATTCATTATCTCGACCAACTGCTTGCGCAGCTTGAAGCTAGGGCTGGTCTTTCCAAGCCGATCATGATCCACGCCATTCTGGAAACGGCCGAAGGCGTCAAGAACGTCGAAGAGATTGCAGCGGCCAGTCCACGGATGCACGGCATGAGCCTGGGACCGGCAGACCTTGCGGCTTCCCGCGGTATGAAAACAACACGTGTGGGCGGCGGCCATCCCGACTATGCGGTTCTTTCAGATGCTGACGGCACAGGTGGCAGAACCGCATATCAGCAGGATCTCTGGCATTACACGGTCGGAAAGATGGTCGATGCCTGCCTGTCTTACGGCCTGAAGCCCTTCTACGGCCCCTTTGGTGATTTTTCCGACGCGGCGGCCTGCGAAAGCCAGTTCCGTAATGCATTCCTGATGGGCTGCCTTGGCGCGTGGTCCCTGCATCCGACGCAAATCCAGATCGCGAAGAAGGTTTTCTCTCCGGATCCGGGCGAAGTCGCCTTTGCCCGCAAGATCCTTGAAGCGATGCCGGACGGAACCGGTGCCGTGATGATCGACGGCAAAATGCAGGATGACGCCACCTGGAAGCAGGCAAAGGTGATCGTCGACCTTGCAAAACTGGTTGCATCCAAGGACGCAGAACTCGCGGAGGTCTACGGCCTTTAGACTTTCGCAAGGCTCGTCGTCTAAGGTTTAATGTTACAATGCTTGCACGCCGGCTGCCGACACGGTATCCCGGCAGTGCATGCAGTATGCGGACGAGTAACCATGCGAACGGCAAAATTCAGAATTGGCCAGGTCGTCCGGCACCGGATCTACCCCTTCCGTGGCGTTATTTTCGATGTCGATCCGACCTTCAGCAATACGGAAGAATGGTGGAACGCCATCCCGGAGGACGTGCGTCCTTTGCGCGACCAGCCGTTCTATCATCTCCTCGCCGAGAACGAGGAGACCGAATATGTGGCCTATGTCAGCGAACAAAACCTGGAAGCGGATATGACCGGTGAACCGGTGCGCCATCCGCAGGTTGAAGAGATTTTCGAGGAACAGACGGACGGCTCATATCTGCCGCGCAGCGTAGAGATCCACTAATCGTCCCAATTCCCGGCGATTTTCAGTCTTGATCTTCAAATACAAAAAAAAGGCCGGAACTTTCACAGTTCCGGCCTTATTCATTTCTGGCAAAGCAGCCTGTTACTGGCTTTGCTTCTGAGCGTCGATCAGCTTCTGACGCGCTTCGTCAGCGCGCTTCTGCAATTCGCTCTGCAGTTCTTCCTGACGCTTTTGCAGCTCGGCAATGTTCATCGGCTCGCCGTCGTAAACCTTGGTGAAGCCGATCAGGGTCATCTTGAAGACGATTTCCTTGGCTTGCTGGTTATACGGAGCCACAATCACCTCACCGCCCTGCTTCATGGTGTTGATGAACGAGTCATCAATCGCCAGTTCTGCGTAGCAGGCATTGGGTGCGCAGATGCTGTACTTGCCCTGTACGGGCTTGCCATCATCGATCTGGATACGCACACCCGGCTGGATAAGAACGCCGGTCGGTACAGCGACCAGCAGTTTCTTGCGGGCTTCGCCCTCAGTTTCCTGAATAGCAATGTTACTCAGGAACTGTCCGGTATTTGTGCGCAATTCAATCGAAATAAAGCAGATTTCCTTCTGCGTGTTCGGATTGGTGTTACACGCTTTCGTCCATGGGCTTTTTTCTTCCTGGGCGATTGCGGGTGCACCTGCAAAAGAAGATAGGGCTACGAACGCACCTACTGCACATCCGAACAATCCTCTTTTCAAAACACTCGTCATCGATACGTCCTCAATCGTGCGTGTACGAAACTTTCGCGTTGTTCTGAGCCATTCCGGAACCAACCGCAAGGCCCGTAACGACATTCAAACCGTGAAACCATGGTAAGACACTTAATTTGGGCGAGAGGGTGGCCGATTTGCAACGCACCCCTGTCAGCGAATTGAAACCTGAATATCTTGCGGTTTGTTGCTTGTCTCGGGCGCGTCCGTGGGAACCCTGTGCTACTGTAATCGCTGAGAATCAACAGAATCTCCGGCGGTGGTGATGCGTAGTTCGATAGTTTCCGGTCTTCTTTTTCATGCCGGCAAGGCGATCGGTTTGGCAACCTCGTCTGCATGCCTGCTTGCATTGACAATCAGCCTGCCCGCCAGCGCGGACGATGAAAACGTCCCCTGGACGCATGCAATCGCCATGCACGGGACACCTGCACTTGGACCTGACGAACCCTTTCCCTACGCCAACCCCGATGCGCCCAAGGGCGGCACAATCACGCTTGGTGTACAGGGAACCTTCGACAGCCTGAATTCCTTCATTGTACAGGGCGGCTGGACCTCGGCACGTGGGATGCGCGAACGCGAATTCGGCAACAACATTCTGGAAAGCCTGATGGTCCGCTCCTATGCGGAACCCTTTTCCCTTTACGGTCTTCTGGCGCAACGTGTGCGCATGCCGGACAGCCGGGAGTGGATCGAGTTCGAGCTTAATCCGGATGCAAGGTTTTCCGACGGGACACCAGTCACAGTCGATGATGTCATCTTTTCTCTGGAAGTGATCCGCGACAAGGGGCGCCCGCCCTATCGAAACTGGTATGCGGCCATCACCGAAAAGCAGGTCACCGCACCGAACCGGCTGAAGCTGGTATTCGAAAACGGTGAAAACCGCGAACTGCCGCTGTTGATCGCGTTGGCTCCAATTTATTCCAAGGCAGCCACGGATGCGGAGAATTTCGACAAATCGTCATTGAACCCGCCGACCGGCACAGGGCCGTACACCTTCAAGACGATCGAGCCAGGCAGGCTCGTCGTTTATGAGAAGAACCCGGACTATTGGGCCAAGGACCTGCCTGTCAAAGCCGGTTTCGACAATTTCGACGAGATCCGGGTAGAATATTTCCGCGACGAGACGACCTTGCAGGAATCCTTCAAGAAGGGCCTGGTCCAGGCGTTGCAGTTCCGGGATCCTGCCCGTTGGGCAACGGGGCTTGATTTTCCGGCAGTGAAAAATGGCGATGTTCTCAAGCGGGCAATTCCGCTCGGGATTCCCGCCGCCATGCAGGGCATCGCATTCAACACCCGCAAAGACCAGTTCTCCGACCCGGCTGTACGCAAGGCCTTGCGCATGCTGTTCGATTTTGAATGGGTGAACCGCAATCTCTATTACGGACTTTACACGCGCACGGCAGGGTACTGGGACAATTCCGAGCTTTCATCTGTTGGCCGTCCGGCAAGCGACCGGGAAAAGGAATTGCTGGCTCCCTTCCCTGACGCCGTCGATCCCGAAGTGATGGACGGCACCTGGCGTCCAGCGGAAGCGGACGGTTCAGGACGTGACAGAAAGGTGCTGCGGGCAGCGCTGGAAGCCTTCGGCAAGGCCGGTTACAGGCTCAAGGACGGAAAGCTCCTGCACTCGGAAAACGGCAATCAGCTTTCCTTTGAAATTCTTGCCAAGAATGAGGACGAAGAAAAGCTGGCTCTTGCTTATATCCGTACTCTTGAGTTGCTCGGCGTATCCGCAAGCGTGCGCAGTGTAGATCCGACGCAATTCGAAGACCGCAGGACGAAACGCGAGTTTGATATGGTGTTCAACACCTGGTTCTCCTCGCTGTCCCCTGGCGCCGAGCAATATGGACGCTGGTCGTCAAAAGCAGCGGAAACGGAAGGATCCTTCAACTTTGTGGGCGCACATGAACCGGCGATCGATGCGATGATCGACGAGATTGTCGGTGCAAGGAGCCGCGACGAATTCGTGGCTGCCGTTCGCGCATTCGACCGCGTTCTGATTTCGGGAGCCTACGCAGTCCCGCTTTATCATGTCGCGGACGATTGGGTGGCGCACTGGAAGCAGATCGTTCCGCCGCAAAACGAGTCGCTCTACGGCCACGAGTACGACACCTGGTGGTCGGCCAAGGCGCAATAATCGGACCAATGGACGAAAAACAAGATGAAAGCCACGCCTGAAAGCCTGTCCACGGAGTATCATGAGAGCGGAGCCTGGTCCGATGTGCCGCTTGATGAAATGTTCCGCAAGACAGCCGCAGAACACCCCGACCGGCTTGCGCTGGTTGATGCTCCTGACAGGGCTACCTGGACAGGTGGTGCTCCCCGAGCGTTGAGTTATGCCGAAGCCGATCGGGAAATTGATCGTCTTGCCGCTTTCTACACCACCGTAGGGCTGTCATCCGATCATGTCGTCGGTGTCCAGGCTCCCAACACAGTCGATACCGTAATCGCGATCCTGGCAGCCCTGCGTGCTGATCTGATCATTTCTCCCTTGCCATTGCACTGGCGGCAGAAGAACGTTCTGGAAGCCTTGAACTCCATAGGCGCCAAGGGATTTGTCGCGGCAGACCGGGTAGAAACGCGCGAGGTTGGTGTTGCCGCACGCGATGTTGCTGCAGACCTGTTCTCGTTGCGGTTTGTTTTCGGCCTTGGCAAGGACGTTCCCGATGGTTTGATCGAATTGGGGCCGATGCTTGCCGAAATGGGTGACGATCTGAAGTTCACTCCGAGTGAGCGCCCTGATCCGGCTGACCACACTGCGACCATCTGCTGGAGCCGAAGCGGAGAGGAAAACGTTCCGGTTACACGCTGCCATAACCATTGGGTATCGGTCGCACATATGATCGTGCAGGAAGCTCATGTGCGCGATGCCAGCGTGATGGTCCTCCCCTATTCGCTCAGTGGTTTGACCGGCCTGGGCGGAGGACTGGTTCCCTGGCTGCTCACCGGCGGCACCTTGCATCTGCACCACCCGACTTCACTTGCCAATCTTGCCGCTCATGCCAACGAGGTTCAGGCGGATATCGTCATGACACCCGGGCCATTGGCACAGACGCTCGACCGTAAACTTGAAAACACCAAGACGACGCTACTTGCAGCCTGGAATATTGCGGCCCCGCACCCGACGACTTTCGTTGCGCGGCGCCGTCTGATCGATCTTCACATCGCTGACGAATTCGCACTCGTTGCCAAGGCGCGAGGTCCCTCGGCGAAGATGAAGGCCACCGCGCTGGGAAAGCATAGCGGGCCGATCGGGTGTGAAAGCGGGCCAGCCCTTCTTGAGATTGCGGTCACCGACGAGGTGGATACGCAAGCTCCAACGCTTCTGGTCAAGGGACCAATGGTTCCCGATGTCGGGTGGCGAACCATCAATGGTGACCAGCGGCGTGTCCGCTGGGAAGGAACCGGTTTTCTGAATACCAACATCAAGGTTGAACTGACGGATGGCGGCATCGCAGGTTTCGGTATCCCGGGCCACTATGCCCTTGGCACCGGCAACCTTGAAACGGTGGATGTTGTCTACGCAGGGTACCCGGGCGTCAAGGAAGCTGCTGCCTTCATAGTGGAAGATCCTCTCCTCGGAGCCAGGATGTACGCAGCGCTTGTACCCGAGGCCGGGAACGTTCCAGATGCGGGTGCCTTTTTCGCGTATCTGGATGCCGAAGGCGTGGACCTTGCCAAGATCCCCCATCGTGTGTTGATTTTACAGTCTCTGCCGCGGAACGAGGATGGAACCATCAGCCGGGAACGGCTGACCATGCGGACACAGCGATTGCCTGCTGCCGTGGCTTAGGTGGGGATAAGGAATGGATGTTGAAACCTCGCTTTCCTGGCGCGGCCCGTATTGGTATGCGGGACGTCGGCCAAGGCGGAGCAGCAATGGTGATGCGCCAGAAGATTTAGACGTGTCGCTTATCAGCATGTTCGACCGTCGCAGCAAGCTGCCCATGGCGCTGCCCGCAGCGATCGTGGTTGATATCAGCATCCTGGAAGACGACCGGAGAGACGAATTCTTTTCCTGGCTGCTTCCGCAAATCAGACTCCTGGCAAGTGAAGTCCCTTTCTACATCCTCACTGGCAGCGACGATATTCTACCCCCCGGTCTGCAACCGACTGCAATCATCGATAAGGTCGTTCCCGATGAAGTCCTGCTGATGTTGATATGCATTCATCAGCGCGCATTGCTTCGGTCAGAGGAAGCCCAACTTCGCAGACGTATTTTTGGCAGGATTCCGGGTTTCGGGAGCGCTCCGCATCATTCAGGAACCAGCAGCCTGCTTGTCGTTGGCCTGAGCGGTCGGTTTCTGGAATGGCAGGACGCCAGTGAAGAAAAGGTCGAGGTTGTCGGTGCATTCGACGGCAGCATGGCCGTCGAGTTCATGTCCAAGCGTGCATTTGACGCCGTGGTCATTGATGCGCCCTTTGAAGATGCCGTCGACTATATGCAGCAGATCCGCAGGGATGCCCGTTTCGCGGGGTTGCCGGTTCTGGCTGTCTGTGAGCGGGAGGAAGATCTCGTTCAACTGTTCCGAAACGGAGCCTCGGACGTGCTGGTCGGAGAAAACCGCAAGGAAACCCTCGCCCGCCGTCTAAACTCCGCCACCCGTTTCGGCAAGAGGCGCCGTCTTGCAGACAGGGTGCTTGCGGAAAGCCACATGTGGTTGCGCCAGCAGATCCATCAGGGCGGACTTGGCGTTGAGGAATACACGAATTATCTCGAAGCCTGCAGCAATGGCCTTGCGGCGCGCGGCCTCGATCTTTGGGAAATGAGGCTTCAGCCTGAAAACTTCGGCATTGCGGTCACTTCCGCAGAAGAACTGGAAGACATCAACACGACCTTGCTGTCCATCGCGGACGCCACGAGCCGGGACGAGGATCTTGTCTGCCTGGTGAAGGACTTCGGGCCGGTTGCCGTCTTGAAGAACGAGGCTGGCACGACAAGGCTGCAGAAGCGGATCAGCTCGATCCTCACACACACTGTTCTGTGAACAGACGCTGGTCTGTATGCGTCTTTTGTCTATTGCCTTAACACTGCCGCGAATTTGGGGTTGGCATATTTGTCAGAGTCTTTAGCCTGACAAAAATATCTCCAACGTTCTGGATGTCCGATGACCCTATCATCCGCCCTTACCGTCGATGTCGTATCCGATGTAATGTGCCCCTGGTGCTTCATTGGAAAAAGACGCCTTGAAGCGGCGTTGAAGTCGGTTCCGCAGCTCGATGTGCTGGTTCGTTGGCACCCCTTTCAGCTTGACGCCACCTTGCCGAAGTCTGGCAAGGACAGAAAACAGTATCTGAGTGACAAGTTCGGTGGTCTGGAGCGGGCGGACACGTTCTACAAACAAATCCGTGCAGCGGGACAGGAGGAAGGCATCAACTTTGCTTTTGATGATATCACCTTGTCGCCGAATACCCTTGATTGCCACAGACTGATCCTTTGGTCACGTGACGACGATCTTCAGGACGAAGTCGTGGAGCTTCTGTTCAAGGCCTATTTCCTGAACGGAGAAGATCTGACACGCCCCGAGGTTCTTGTGCGAATTGCCGAGGAAGCGGGGATGCAGTCCGATCTGGTGGAGCATCTGTTGGGAACCGAAACCGATCTCGACAAGGTAGAGGCCCAGATTGCCAATGCTCAAAAGTCCGGGATCACAGGTGTGCCATGTTTCATTATCGATGGCAGGTTTGTTCTGGCAGGTGCCGAAAAACCGGAAACAATTGCCGCAGCGCTTCTGCACGCCGACGAAACACGGACCGATCCACAAGCGGCAGTTTCCAATTAAAAGCAGCTTGAGTTGCCGAAACAAAAAAGCCCCGCTAGAAAGCGGGGCTTTTCTGATTTTGACGACCTGAAAAGATCAGCCGCGCAGAATGGAACGGCCTGCATAAACCGCCTGTGCGCCCAGTTCTTCCTCGATACGGATGAGCTGGTTGTACTTTGCGAGCCGGTCGGACCGTGCAAGTGAACCGGTTTTGATCTGGCCGCAGTTGGTGGCAACCGCGAGGTCAGCAATGGTGCTGTCCTCGGTCTCGCCCGAGCGGTGGGACATCACAGCAGTGTAGGCTGCCTTGTGTGCGGTCTCGACGGCGTCCAGCGTTTCGGACAGCGTACCGATCTGGTTGACCTTGATCAGGATCGAGTTGGCAACGCCGAGGTCGATACCCTTGCGCAGACGCTCGGAATTGGTGACGAACAGGTCGTCGCCGACCAGCTGGCACTTGTTGCCGATAAGGTCGGTCGTTGCTTTCCAGCCGTCCCAGTCGTCTTCTGCCAGACCGTCTTCGATCGAGATGATCGGGTAGCGGGAAACGAGATCGGCGAGATATTTTGCCATTTCCTCAGGAGCCAGCGTCTTGCCTTCACCTTCCAGCACATATTTGCCGTCCTTGAAGAACTCCGTCGATGCCGCGTCCAGTGCCAGGAAGACATCTTCGCCTGGCTTGTAGCCGGCGGTTTCGATCGCCTTCATGACGAAGCCGATAGCTGCGTCTGTCGATTCCAGATTGGGAGCAAAGCCGCCCTCATCGCCAACATTGGTGTTGTGACCGGCTGCGTTCAGTGCCTTTTTCAAGGTGTGGAAAATTTCAGAACCCATGCGCACGGCATCGCCAAGGGACTCGGCGCCCACCGGCATGATCATGAATTCCTGGAAATCGATCGGATTGTCGGCATGCGCGCCGCCATTGATGATGTTCATCATGGGAACCGGAAGCGTGCGCGCAGACGTGCCGCCGACATAGCGGTAGAGCGGCAGACCGGACGCCTGGGCAGCGGCGCGGGCAACCGCGAGCGATACGCCCAAAATGGAGTTGGCGCCAAGACGCGACTTGTTGTGAGTACCGTCGAGATCGATCATGGCCTGGTCGATCTGAAGCTGATCTTCAGCGTCCAGACCGCCAACGGTCTCGAAGATTTCTCCGTTTACGGCATCAACTGCATTCTGGACACCCTTGCCCATGAAGCGGTCGCCGCCATCGCGCAGTTCGACGGCTTCGTGTGCACCGGTGGAAGCTCCGGACGGAACGGCAGCCCGGCCGAAGGAACCATCCTCCAGGAAAACGTCGACTTCAACGGTCGGGTTACCACGGCTGTCAAAGATTTGACGGCCGATAACATCGATAATGGCGGTCATGGAAAGAACTCCCTTGTCGCATGCACCTGAATTGACGGTCTGCCGGAGAAAATCCGGCCGTTTGGAAGCCGGAGTACCGGCGTTTTTCCGGAGCTCTTGCCCCTCAAAGGAAAGCCGCACACAAGGTGCGGCTGAAATTGACTATTCTGCAGCGGCTGCCGGTGCCTTGACGACGTTGTCGAGCGCCTTCAACTGGGTCAGCAACGCTTCGAGTTGATCGAGCGGCACCATGTTCGGTCCATCGGACGGCGCGTTGTCCGGATCAGGGTGCGTTTCGATGAAGAGACCTGCAACACCCACGGCCACTGCTGCGCGCGCAAGAACGGGTACCATAGTCCGGTCGCCGCCGGTGGAAGCGCCCTGCCCGCCCGGTTGCTGCACGGAATGTGTTGCATCAAAAATAACCGGCGCACCTGTCTGTGCCATGATCGGCAGCGAGCGCATATCGGTAACAAGCGTGTTGTAGCCAAAGCTGGCGCCGCGTTCGGTCAACATGACATTGGCATTGCCCGAACCGGTCACTTTCCCCAGAACATTTTTCATGTCCCAGGGCGCCAGGAACTGACCTTTCTTGATGTTGACCACGCGGCCGGTCTTTGCCGCTGCCACAAGCAAGTCCGTCTGGCGGCAGAGGAATGCCGGGATCTGCAGGACATCGACAACTTCCGCAACCGGTGCGCATTGCTCGGGGCTGTGCACATCGGTCAAGACCGGCATGCCGAATTTTTCCTTCACTTCGGCAAAGATCGGCATGGCTTCTTCCATGCCAACACCCCGTTTTCCTGCGAGAGATGTCCGGTTGGCCTTATCGTATGAAGTCTTGTAAATGACGCCAATACCGAGACGATCCGTAATTTCCTTGATCGCGGCTGCGCATTCCAGTGCGTGCTCGCGGCTTTCAAGCTGGCACGGGCCGGCAATGAGGCTGAAAGGCGCATCATTGCTGAAGGTTACATTGCCAACGGAAACTACGCGGTTTGCCTCGGTCATTTTCCACCTTATGCCATGCGGTTGCCGCTTGAGCGCGGCAACTCGTTCAGGAAACAAGTCCGATCTTGGAACTTGCGGAGTTCCATAGCGTTCTTTTCGCCTGCCCGCAACATCGCTATGGCGGAAAGCGGACAAGCCTTAAATCGATTTAAAAGTGTGTAGTCTCAGCCCGACATAAAATGATCACTTTGTCGAAGTTATTGCGTTAGTATTGCAGTGCACAAGCTTGCAACCGGCCGAAGACCTGAGGGGCCGGCTGATTGCCACTTGGGCTAACTGCAACGTCGCGCCCGCGGACGATCTGAGTTTAGAACGTGTATTCAACGGCTCATGAGACTATTAGTGGGTAAAAGAAGATTGAGTTCGTATTTGTAGACCATCGGAAGGCCTGACATGAACAAGCCCATTCGCAAAGCGATCCTGCCCGTGGCAGGTCTTGGAACTCGGTTTCTGCCCGCGACCAAGGCAGTACCGAAGGAAATGCTGACGATCGTTGACCGTCCGATCATCCAGTATGTGGTGGATGAAGCACGGGCCGCAGGTATCGAACATATCGTTTTCGTCACCGGGCGAAACAAACAGGTTATCGAAGACCATTTCGATATGGCCTATGAACTGGAAGATACCCTCAAGGCGAGAAACAAGACTGCTGCTCTGGAACTGCTTGAAAAGCACCGCCCGGTTCCGGGTGCCACTTCCTTCACCCGTCAGCAGGCCCCGCTTGGCCTCGGCCACGCTATCTGGTGCGCACGCGATATTATCGGCAACGAGCCCTTTGCCATTCTGTTGCCGGACGTGATCATCAAGTCTCAGGTCAGCTGCCTCAAGCAGATGGTAGACCTCTATCAAAATACGGGTGGCAACATCATCGCCGTGGAAGAAGTTCCCGAAGACCAGACAGATCAGTACGGCATTGTGGAACTCGACGGAGAACTCGGTGCAAATGCGCACAAGATCTCAAACATGGTCGAAAAGCCCGCCCCCGGTACGGCGCCATCCAATTTGATGATCACCGGCCGCTACATTCTACAGCCGGAAATCTTCGATCTTCTGTCCAACCAGGGCAAAGGTGCAGGTGGCGAGATCCAGTTGACCGACAGCATGCTCGCCTTGATGAAGGAGCAGCACTTCGCGTCGCTCAAGTTCGAGGGTCGGAGCTACGACTGCGGTAACAAGGCCGGCTTCCTGAGCGCCAATATCGCATTCGGCATGGACGATCCGAAACTTGCTCGGGAACTGGTTCCGTTCATGGAAGAGATCATTCGCAAGCCTTTGGCCGCCGAATAATCTGCGATCGTTTTCACTGCGGACTTGAAAAGGTTCGCCAGAAGCCTTTAGGAGTGGGCCGGGTCTTGCGCAAGACCCGGCCCTTTCCGTTTGCTCCAATCCCGGATGCCTCATGCACGACAATTCCATTCACTCCACCAAGATCGCGGTTATCGGTCTGGGTTATGTCGGTCTGCCCGTGGCGGTGGCCTTCGCTGCGAAGGGTTTTGACGTTCTCGGGTTCGATATCAACGAAAACCGGTTGAACGAGTTGCGCAGCGGTCAGGACAGCACGTCGTCTGTCGATGACGCGGATTTGCAGCAGGAAACGTTGGTATTTTCCAACAACGAAAAGGATCTGAGCGATAGGGATGTCTTGATAGTGGCCGTGCCGACACCTGTCGATCACGCCAAAAGACCAGACCTTTCGCCTTTCAGAAACGCAGCGGCAACCGTCGGCCGCAATCTGAAACCAGGGGCCATCGTTGTCTTTGAATCAACCGTGTATCCAGGGGCAACCGAAGAGATCGCAGTTCCCGTCCTCGAGACGGAATCGGGACTGCTCTTCAACAGGGATTTTGCCGTCGGTTATTCGCCAGAGCGCATAAATCCTGGCGATACCGAGCGAGGCTTTGCGGACATCACCAAAATCGTTTCGGGTTCCAGCCCGGAAACAGCCGAAACGCTCAATACGCTCTATGGAGCGGTTGTCACAGCCGGCATTCACCTTGCTCCGTCGATCCGCGTAGCGGAAGCGGCGAAGGTGATTGAGAACACACAACGCGATCTCAATATTGCTCTCATGAACGAACTGGCGATGCTATTCCACCAGATGGGCATCGATACCCGGGACGTGTTGAAGGGGTCTTCAACCAAATGGAACTTCCTGCCGTTCCAGCCGGGACTGGTCGGGGGGCACTGCATCGGTGTCGATCCCTATTACCTGACCCACAAGGCACACGAGATCGGCATGACACCTCAGGTTATTCTGGCGGGTCGCGGCACCAACGAAGCAATGCCGGCGTTTATTGCAGGCAAGATCATCCAGGAAAGCGTGAAGCTTGGCATGCCCATGCCTCCGAAAGTTGTCGTTCTCGGCATTACCTACAAGGCAAATGTGCCTGATACCCGTAATTCCAAGGTCGTCGATCTCATCAGGGAGCTGGAAAAGTTTGGGGCCCGTGTTCAGGTCTGTGATCCACTTGCACATCCCGATGAGGTTGCGGCCGAATATGGAATCACCCTCACCCGGGAAGAAGACCTCGATGCTGCGGATGTTGCCGTACTTGCGGTCCCGCATCGGCATTTTTTCCAAGATGGAACCGGTTGGCAGGTCCTGAAAGACGTTCTGAAAGATCAACGCGGCCTGGTTGCCGACATACCGGCGCTTTTGGATCGCTCCACTTGTCCGGAGGGAATCCAGCTCTGGCGCCTTTGATTCTAAAGGGCTATTTCCCGGTTTTGTTGTGCCTCGGTACGCGACACGAAAATTCGCAGCTCAAGGTCTGCTGAAAAACGGATCAAACTGCCGGGAATTGCCGCAAGGGTTTGCTCGTATTTTAGCAATCTGAAAAGGGTTTCGAGCCGTATACTATTCGGGTTTCAGGAAAGGAGACACCGAACATGGCTCATGCTCGTTTCTGGAAGATGGTGGCGGTGGCCGGCGTCAGCGCGTTGCTGGCTACAGGGTCTGTCCACGCCGAAGAAGGGCTCGACAGCAGTGCCTTTCACAAGATCATCAAAAATCAGATGAGTGCCTTTGCGACGGGTAATGCCCAGGCAGCCTTCTCTTTCGCAACCAGTTCCTTGCAACAGCGGTTTCAAACACCAGAGTTCTTCATGGAAATGGTGCGGCAAGGCTACCAGCCAGTTTACAAGCCTCAAAGCGTGACGTTCGGCCGGTCAAAAATGACCAAGCTCGGGCCAACGCAAGAGGTCTATGTAACCGGTCCAAATGGTCAAAACTGGTTAGCTCTCTACAGTTTCGAGCAACAGGATGACGGCAGTTGGAAGATTTCCGGGTGCTATCTGACCAAAGCGGATGGATTTTCCGCCTAGTCAGTTTCAGCCTGAACCTGGATTGAGTGTGCCGGGTTACAGCGCGGCAATATCGCCGCGCGCCCAGTCTTCCTTGGTCTTTGCGTAGAAGTCTTCGAAAGACCCGGCGTCAATCGCGTCGCGCATGCCCTGCATCAGGTACTGATAGTAGGCGATGTTGTTCCAGGTGAGCAGCATGCCGGCCAGTCCTTCGCCAGCTCGCACGAGATGGTGCAGATAGGCTCTGCTGTAGACGCTAGACGCGGGACAGGTGCTCGCCTCGTCCAGCGGGCGTGGGTCGTCCTGGTGACGGGCATTCTTGAGGTTGACCTTGCCATAGCGCGTATAGGCGAGACCGTGACGTCCTGCGCGGGTCGGCATCACACAATCGAACTGATCAATCCCGCGCTTCACGCTTTCCAGAAGATCGTCCGGTGTCCCAACGCCCATCAGGTAACGTGGCTTGTCCACCGGCATCACTGGCGTCGTGATGTCGAGCATGCTCAGCATGACGTCCTGAGGTTCACCAACCGCCAGACCGCCAACCGAATAGCCTTCAAACGGCATTTTGCCGAGTTCTTCTGCCGAGCGAATACGAAGGTCGGGTTGATCACCACCCTGAACGATACCGAAAAGCCCCTGCCCTTTTCCTGGTCCACCCATGGCTTCGAACTGGTTGCGAGAGCGTTCTGCCCATCTGAGAGACAGCTCCATAGCTCTTTGGACTTCTTCACGGGGGCTCGGCAACTTGATGCATTCGTCCAGCTGCATCTGGATATCTGACCCGAGGAGACCCTGTATCTCGACTGAACGTTCCGGTGTGAGATGGTACTTCTGACCGTCAATGTGGCTTTGGAAACGCACACCATCTTCATCCAGCTTCCGCAGCTGAGCCAGCGACATCACCTGGAACCCGCCGCTGTCGGTGAGGATCGTGTGAGGCCAGTTCATGAAGGTGTGCAGTCCGCCAAGTCTCGCGACCCGTTCGGCAGTCGGGCGAAGCATCAGGTGATATGTATTGCCTAGAACCACGTCTGCACCGGTTTCACGCACCTGCTCCGGGTACATCGCCTTCACAGTTGCCTGAGTGCCCACCGGCATGAAAGCGGGTGTGCGCACGACACCGTGAGGCGTCGTGATTTCGCCGCGCCGCGCCGCGCCGTCCGTGGTGATCAGCTTGAAGCTGAAGGTCTTGCCGGTTTGTTCGGTCATGATTGGTCCTCAGACAGCGCCTTCCTGCGGGAAAAGCAAGGAAGCGTCGCCATAGCTGTAAAAACGGTATTCCTGAGAAATAGCGTGTGCATAGGCACGCCGCATCGTGTCCAGACCCGAAAGAGCCGACACCAGCATGAACAACGTAGAACGCGGAAGATGGAAGTTGGTCATCAACGCGTCGATCGCCTTGAAGCGATAGCCGGGCGTGATGAAGATCGAGGTTTCACCCGCAAAGGCGGCAATGGCGCCACTTGCCTGGGCGGAGCTTTCAAGGATCCGCAGGGATGTCGTGCCGACGCTGACAACCTTGTTACCCCTTGCCTTGACGGCCAGAAGTGCAGCGGCAGTCTCTTCGGAGATTTCGCCCCATTCTGCGTGCATCTTGTGATCTGCAGTGTCTTCCGCCTTTACCGGCAGAAAGGTGCCGGCTCCGACATGCAGTGTTACGCGGTGCTGTTCGATACCGCGCTCGCTCAATGCCTTCAGCAGTTCAGGCGTAAAATGAAGACCCGCAGTCGGTGCGGCAACGGCACCGTCCTTTTCGGCAAATATCGTCTGATAGTCCTTGCGGTCCTGGTCGTCTTCGCCACGCTTTTGCGCAATATACGGTGGCAAGGGTATGTGTCCAACGGATGCGATTGCAATGTCGAGATCAGGTCCGGACCGGTCGAAAGTCAGCAATACTTCACCGCTGTCGCCCTTTTCGGTCACTTCCGCCGTTAGCCGTGTGCCGAACCCTTCGAAAAGGACAGTATCGCCAACTTGCAACTTCTTTGCCGGCCGGACGAAGGCCTTCCAGCGGTCCGGCCCGGTGCGCATGTGCAGCGTCGCCCCGATGCCCGCGGTAATGTCTCCTCGCAGACGTGTTCCTTCAAGCTGTGCGGGTATCACCTTGGTATCGTTGAAGACCAGCGCATCACCGGGCTCCAGCAACAGCGGCAATTCGCGAACACCCGTGTCGGACAGTTCAGGTTCAGCACCTGGTTTAACGACAAGCATGCGAGCGGAATCACGTGGCCGAGCCGGGCGCAAGGCGATCCGCTCGTTGGGAAGAACAAAGTCGAATTGGTCGACGCGCATGGTGATTTGCTACTGACGGATCTCTGGAAGGTTTCGGGGTGCGGCGCCATTCCATACCAGAGCGGCAACCGGACTTTCAGTCAGCGGCTCTTACTGGCGACGGCGGAGCAGGTCAACCGTCTGACGGTACATCCAAAACAAAACAGCGCGGATGACTGATCCGCGCTGCATCGTTAAAGCCACTTTCAGGTGGTTCAGGCCGCGTCGGCCGCCACTTTCAAGGAGACGATATTGTCCGGATTGGAAACCGGTTCGCCACGCTTGATCTTGTCGACATTGTCCATGCCTTCGACCACTTCACCCCAGACGGTGTACTGACCGTCGAGCCAGGGTGCATCGGTAAAGCAAATGAAGAACTGGCTGTCACCGGAGTTCGGGTCCATTGCGCGAGCCATGGAGCAGGTGCCGCGCACGTGCTTCTCATTGCTGAATTCCGCTTTCAATTTCTTGCCGGAACCACCAGTGCCAGTCCCCTGCGGGCAGCCGGTCTGTGCCATGAAGCCGTCGATTACGCGGTGAAACACGATGCCGTCGTAAAAACCTTCGCGGACCAGTTCCTTGATGCGTGCGACATGCGTCGGCGCGAGGTCCGGCTTCAGTTCGATAACAACCGGTCCCTGGCTGGTTTCCATGAGAAGGGTGTTTTCGGCGTCTTTGATTTCAGCCATCGAGTATCTCCTTGGGTATTTTCGAAATTGTAGTCGCGTGAACGTTATTGTGCGTCCGAGGCGACCTGCATCTTGATGATCTTGTCCGGATTTGCCGGCGGTTCGCCGCGGGTGATGTTGTCGACGAATTCCATACCATCGACGACTTCACCGAATACGGTGTACTGGCCATTCAGCCAGTCGCCATCGCCGAACATGATGAAAAACTGGGAATTGGCGCTGTCCGGGCTAGCGGAACGTGCCATGCCGAGCGTGCCACGCTTGAACGGTGCGTTGGAAAACTCAGCCTTCAGGTTAGGTTCGCTGGAACGGCCCGTGCCGGTGCCCGTCGGGTCACCGGTCTGGGCCATGAAGCCGTCGATGACGCGATGGAAGACGATCCCGTCGTAAAACCCTTCGCGGGAAAGCTTCTTGATCCGCTCAGCGTGAGCCGGAGCAAGGTCCGGACGAAGCTGTATGACGACGCGTCCGTCCTTCAAATCGAGATAAATTGTGTTTTCCGGATCGGTGCCTTGGGCACTGGCGGCCGAAGGCAGGATCAGAAGTGAAGCCAGAACGGCAAAAATTGCAAAAAAGCGCGACACTGGAGACTCCTAAGGTTCAGGTCTAGAGCTTGGCTTTGAATTACGCGCCGGGTTTCGCGCGCGATCTCAATGGTTCGGCAACCGGTTCCGGCACAAAAGCGGAGATTTCTCCGCCCATCTTCGCGATTTGACGTACCAAGGTGGCCGTGATGTGGCGCACGTTCGGAGAAGCCGGAAGAAATACCGTACGAATGTCCGGTTCCAGCGTGCCGTTCATGCCCGCCATCTGCATCTCGTAGTCAAGATCCGTCCCGTCCCGCAGACCGCGAACCAGGTAAGCGGCGTTTTGCTGGCGTGCCGTTTCGATGACCAGATTGTCGAAGGCGATGACATCAATCCGTTCAGCTTCCTCCGGAGTGAATTCCGAACGAGCCGAAGCATGGATCAATTCGACCCGTTCCTCGAAAGAAAACAGGGGAGACTTGCCGGGGTGAATGCCGATGGCAACCACCACCTTGTCCGCCAGCGCAAGCGACTGACGCAATATATCCATGTGGCCATTGGTGACGGGATCGAAGGATCCAGGATAAAGCGCAATACGATTCATGGCACCTTCCTTACTCTGCCTGCACCTGCCTAACAAGTAGAACGCAGGCATGAACGCGTCTTTTGCCAGTAACTGACATTGTGTGACGACCGTCACAACTCTCTTTGCAAACCTAGGTCAAAGTGGCTCCATCGAAATCAATTGGCGTGAGCAGGAGCCAGCATCATGAGGAGCACTACTACAATCGACCGGACCGCAACGGCTATCACGGTACGTCCTTTTGCCTTTCAGGCGAAGGCAATCGATCCGGCCGGACAATTCAAGATGGCCGCTATTTTCGTTCTGGCGTTGTTGACGATGATTGCCGCAGGCATGATGAGCATGCACCCGAGCAAAGCGTCGCAGGCAGAAGGTCTGACCAGCCTGGCAACGCAGGGACTTGCTTCCACAAAGTCCGACCGCGCTGTGCAAATTCCGGCATCAAAGGCATGTGAAACACAAGCTTGGGGCGCCTGGAGCGAAGACTGTGCAGCGGCACTGACCGGTGCGAACCGTGTACGCAACGTGTCCTTCGTCACCGTCGAGAAAACTGCACCCACCGTAAATGAAACAATTCTGGCCCGTTACCCCGTGGCCAACTGAGCTTCGTCTCAAACCTCCCTCCCCGTAACGGCAAACAGCGGCTCAGGTTCCACCCTGGCCGCTGTTGTCGTTTTCAGGTCTAGCCAATCAGGGATCAGGCTTCCGGAGGCGTTTCATCTCCTTCGGCGGAATCGGTCCCGGCGTCATTCTCACCTGGTTCAGCTGAACCTTCAGCTTCTCCTTCCAGGGCGTCTTCGAGGACGTCGTCTTCATCGACTTCGGAGATCCCTTCGACCGCAACGACCTTTTCGTCGGCTGCCGTCTTGAAGACGATCACGCCCTGGGTCGCACGTCCGGCGATGCGGATACCGTCCACCGGACAACGGATCAACTGGCCGCCATCCGTTACCAGCATGATCTGGTGGCTGTCCTCGACAGGGAAAGACGAGATCAGTCCGCCATTCCGGCTGTTGACAGCCATGGCCGTGATGCCTTTGCCGCCTCGGCCGGTGACCCGGTACTCGAACGAAGACGTCCGTTTACCGTAACCGTTTTCAGAGATGGTCAAGATGATCTGCTCGGCTGCACTCATCTGAGCGTAACGTTCCTGAGGCAGATCGCCGGCAACTACGCCCTCTTCATCTGCACCATTACCGTTCTCATCTGCTTCACCACGCATTGCACGGGAAAGCTTCAGGTAAGCGGCGCGCTCTTCTGCCGTCACATCGATGTGGTGCAGAATCTGCATGGAGATCACACGATCCTCATCGGCCAGACGAATTCCGCGCACCCCGACAGAATTACGACCAGCGAAGACACGAACATCCGTTACGGGGAAGCGGATACACTGACCGAAGTTGGTCGTCAGCATCACATCGTCATGTTCAGAACAAGTGTCGACGCCGACAATCCCGTCACCGTCTTCCAGCTTCATGGCAATCTTGCCGTTGCGGTTGATGTTGACGAAATCGGACAGTTTGTTGCGGCGGATGGTGCCGCGAATGGTCGCGAACATAACATCCAGGTTTGCCCAGCTGTCCTCGTCTTCCGGCAATGGCAGAATCGATGTGATCTGTTCGCCCTGTTCGAGAGGTAGCAGGTTGATCAATGCCTTTCCGCGCGAGGTCGGTCCGCCGAGTGGAAGACGCCACACTTTCATCTTGTAACAGATGCCGCGCGAGGAGAAGAACAGAACCGGCGTGTGGGTATTGGCGACGAACAGCCTGGTGACGAAATCCTCGTCCTTGGTCGCCATGCCGGACCGGCCCTTGCCTCCGCGCCGTTGTGCTCGGTAGGTCGCCAGCGGCACGCGCTTGATGTAGCCACCGTGAGACACGGTCACGACCATGTCTTCGCGCTGGATCAGATCTTCTTCGTCGAAATCTGCCCCGCCTTCGATGATTTCGGTTCGTCGCGGAGTTGCAAATTCTTCCTTGATCTCAAGCATTTCGTTGCGAACGATCTCCTGGATCCTGGCCCGGGAGCGCAGGATGTCGAGATAGTCGGAAATTTCCGCACCGATCTTGTTGAGTTCTTCCTCGATTTCATCGCGGCCCATCGCCGTCAGGCGCTGCAGACGCAGATCGAGAATGGCTCGTGCCTGTTCTTCTGACAGTTTGTAGGTGCCGTCGTCCTGCACCATGTGGCGCGGATCGTCGATCAGAAGAATGAGCGATTCAACATCCTTTGCCGGCCAGTTGCGCTCCATCAGCTGCGCTCTCGCCGTTGCCGGGTCCGGAGCGCTGCGGATGAGCTTGATGACTTCATCGATGTTGGCAACAGCGATGCCCAGGCCCACTAAGATGTGGGCACGGTCACGGGCTTTCTTCAGCAGGTAGCGGGTGCGTCGCTGGATCACCTCCTCGCGGAAGGAGACGAAGGCGCGCAGCATGTCGGAGAGGTTCATCTGCTCCGGCTTGCCGCCGTTCAGAGCAACGATGTTGGCACCGAACGATGTCTGCAACTGACTGAAACGGTAGAGCTGGTTCAGGATCACGTCCGGAACCGCATCGCGCTTCAGCTCGATCACGACCCGCATGCCCGAGCGGTCGCTCTCGTCACGGATGTCCGAGATGCCCTCGATACGCTTGTCGCGCACCAGTTCGGCAATCTTCTCGATCATCGTCGATTTGTTGACCTGATACGGGATTTCCGTGACGATCAGTGCCGTCCGGTCCTTGCGTACTTCCTCGACGTCGACTTTCGCCCGCATGACGATCGAACCGCGGGCCGTTTCATAGGCACTACGGATACCCGACCGACCGAGGATCATGCCACCCGTTGGGAAATCCGGGCCTGGAACGATCTGCATCAGTTCTTCGAGTGACATCGCCGGATTTTCCATCACGGCAATGGCGGCATCGATCACTTCGCCCAGGTTGTGCGGCGGAATGTTGGTTGCCATGCCGACTGCGATACCGCCGGCACCGTTGACGAGGAGGTTCGGGAACTTGGCAGGAAGGACGACGGGCTCGCTCTCGGAGTTATCGTAGTTTTCCTGAAAGTCGACCGTCTCCTTGTCGATATCGTCCAGCAGTTTGTGGGCGACTTTTTCGAGACGGCACTCGGTGTAGCGCATGGCCGCTGCTGGATCGCCGTCGATGGAGCCGAAGTTGCCCTGCCCGTCAATCAACGGCAGTCGCAGCGAGAAATTCTGCGCCATGCGCACCAGCGCATCGTAAATCGCGCTGTCGCCATGCGGGTGATACTTACCCATGACGTCACCGACCACGCGGGCCGACTTGCGATAGGGCTTGTTCCACTCGTAGCCGTTTTCGTGCATCGAGTAGAGAATGCGCCGGTGAACCGGTTTGAGGCCGTCGCGGACGTCAGGCAGCGCACGCGACACGATCACGCTCATCGCGTAATCGAGATAGCTGCGCTTCATTTCATCGACGATGGAGACCGGTTTGATATCGGACGGAAGACCGTCAGTGGGCGTGCTGTTGTCCTGGTCAGCCAAGGAAGACACTCATTTCATTGTTATTGCTTGCTCTTTTATATCCGATTCAAGACGCCGCTCCAAATTCTCGGCGCTTTTCCACCTAAGTAATAGAGGTTTAATTTCAATGCCTTACGAGCAGTATACACAGGGGGCAAAAATCATTTGGCTTGAGAACATGCCACCACATCGCAAAGCTCTATAGTAAGGCGACAAAAGCGCCTTAAAAACCGGTCCGGGAATCGCCATGCTCGACTACTACATCAACGCCTTCGCGACCCTATTTGTCACCATTGATCCGGTCGGCCTGGCCCCGATGTTTCTTGCAATCACGGCTGGAATGAGCAAGCACGACAGGCGCAAGGTCGCCATTCGGGCAACCATTACGGCGGCGGCCATACTCCTTGTTTTTTACGCGTCCGGACAGACGGTGCTGAATGTACTCGGCATCTCCGTTTCCGCTTTCAGGGTCGCCGGAGGCATCCTGTTGTTCCTGATCGCGATCGAGATGATTTTCGGCAAGCGCCAGGCGCGTAAAACCGAAACCGCCGAAAAGGCGATGGAATCGGAAGCGCATCATGGAACGATCAATGAACTCGCCATCTTTCCTTTGGCGATACCGCTTATTTCGGGACCTGCGGCAATCTCCGCGATCATCCTGTTGTCCAGTCAGGCTCCGGATACCCTCGCCTATGCAGGCCTCGGCGGCGTCATCGCGATCATCCTGCTGAGTTGCATGGGTGCCTTTCTCTTGGCTGACAAGATTGAACGGCTCCTGGGAGAAACCGCACAGTTGGTTATCACCCGACTTCTCGGCGTGTTGTTGGCAGCTCTATCCGTACAATTCGTTGCCGACGGCATTTTGGCCTTTATCCGCACCTGACTGAGGCAACGCTTAACGGTCCAGGTTCAACTTGTATTCTTGTGGCGAAACACCGTGCACCGTGTCTCGTGCCCGGATGATGACCTGTGACACGCCCTCTGGGATCGTGATGCCCGATTGGGATCGCGTGAAGGGTTGCTCGTCGACATGGGGGTGAAGGAGCACTCTCTCGCCTAACAATTCTCCGTCTGGCGTCAAGATCTGCCAGAGGTCGGCGTAGTGGTCCCAACCCGTATCGTCATGCCTGAGAGTTACTGCGAAGGTCCACGTGCCTGCAGATCCGGTTGCTTTTGCCGAGACAATCTCGACCTCACCTGCCCGTGCTGAGCACGCTCCGAACACTAAGGACAGGAGCAACACCGCAAGCGCTGTCGAACATCTTAGGTTCATGACGCATTTCTCCCTTGGATTTCACAGGAGCATCCTCGCAACGGGCCGCGGATTGACAAAGTCACGAATGCGTCAGGAGGCTCAATGGTTTGCGAGCGACAAACGAAACTCATCTGCCTGGAAAAACGTCAGCCTGCCTGCTGAAGGTGGCTGTCCCGTTTAAACCCTTTTGGCCAGAGCGTCTTGTTTTCGTTCCCCCAGCGTGCAAGGGCCTTCACCACCGGCTCCAGCGACACGCCAAGGTCGGTCAGTTGATATTCAACCTTCGGCGGAACAACAGGATAGACGGTCCTCACGATCAACCCGTCAGCTTCCATACTACGGAGTTGAGCGGTCAAGATCCGTTGTGTGATGTCCGGAAGCGCTTTCTGGAACTCGTTGAAGCGCATGACTTCTTTTTCCATCAACAGGAACAGAATGACGCCTTTCCACTTGCCGTCGATCAAACTGAGCGCTGCTTCGACAGCACAGCCCGGATGGCAGCCATAAACGTCCTTGACCAGTTTGGGTCCTGATTTCCTAACGGTATCCATTTTGTGCCTAAGGTTCTTTTTTGTCAGTTACGGCTAGAATTGTGCATTCTTGCGCAAAACAATTTTATGATCAATTTGATTGGTACGCAAATCAGGAGAACACAGTATGCGTGCCATCGGATTTTTTGAACCACTTCCTATTGATGACCCGAAGTCGTTGACTGATCTCGACCTACCAAGGCCGGTGCCTTCCGGAAAGGATCTTCTCGTTGAGGTCAAGGCTGTTGCGGTCAACCCAGTCGACACCAAGGTGCGGCAATCCCGAACTTCGCAAAACGGCGCGCCAGTCGTCCTTGGATACGACGCGGCCGGGATCGTCGCCGAAGTGGGTCCTGACGTTACCAGCTACAAGGTGGGCGATGAGGTCTATTATGCCGGCGACATCACCAGGGACGGAACCAACTCGGAGTACCATCTCATTGATGAACGCATTGTGGGCCGCAAACCCACGAGCCTGAGTTTTGCCGAGGCAGCAGCCATGCCCTTGACGGCGATCACCGCCTGGGAAGCCCTGTTCGACCGGCTGAAGGTGAATGACCCGGTTCCAGCTGGTTCGAACACTCTCCTGATCATTGGCGGCTCGGGAGGCGTCGGTTCCATTGCGGTTCAACTTGCCCGCCAATTGACGAACATGACGATTATCGCAACTGCTTCAAGACCGGAGAGCCGTTCCTGGGTGAGTGAGCTTGGTGCGCATCATGTTCTCGATCATTCAAAACCGATGGCGCCTCAGATCGAAGCCCTGGGACTGGAAGCCCCCGGCTATGTTTTCTCGACAACGCACACAGAGCAACACGTGAACGATATTGCAGAATTGATCGCGCCACAGGGCCGTTTTCTGCTCATCGACGATCCCGACAACGTCAGCATTGGGCCCTTCAAACTGAAGGCGATATCGATCCACTGGGAGATGATGTTTACCCGTTCCATGTACCAGACGACCGATATGGATGAGCAACGCAAGCTGTTGAACAACGTCGCTGACCTTGTTGATGCAGGCAAGCTCAAGACCACGTTGACGGAAGTGATTGAACCCATCAATGCAAGTAATCTGCGCGTCGCGCATCAGAAGATTGAAAGCAATAAAACCATTGGGAAGATCGTTCTTGCCGGGTTTTAGGATCAAGTGATGCCGTTTAACAGGTGACACTTACCTCCTCTTGCACATTCAGGCTGCCATCTTCATGCTTTCGCTGGAGGCTTGGTGATGGCGGAACACAACGTTGAAGACATTCGGATCAAGCTCTTGTCGCTCAAGTCCGAACTTGAAACATTGAGCGAATTGTCCGGGGAAGCCCGTGCCACGGTGGAGCTAGATCAACAATCAGTCGGTCGATTGTCGCGTATGGACGCGCTTCAAGGACAAGCGATGGCACAGGCAGCCGAACGGCAGCGCCGGGCGACAATCCAGAAAATCGACGCGGCCTTATCAAGGTTGGAAGCTGGCGAATACGGTGACTGCGTGGAGTGCGGTGAAGAGATTTCCGTGAAACGGCTACAGGTGGACCCGGCCGCAGCATTCTGTATCAAATGCGCAAGATAAGGGCACACATTTCGCTCTCAGGTCTATCGCTCGAAATGTCGACGCAAGCCTGTCAGGAAATCCGACACTTTTCGTGAAATCTCAATCAGCGGGAACGCCTTCAGCCGAGATTCCGTCCAGTCTGACTGCGGAGCAAGCTGCATCTGCAGTTCGATTAGTGCTTGTCGTTCCCCGATACCAAGCGGAAGTTTTTCAGCCGCTGCCAGGAGCAGCAGTTTCTCATGAATTTGCCGTAGGATGGAAAGCGCCTCACCCATCCGTTCCGTAAGTCCGGGATCTTCCCGCCATGTGTGCCCGTGAAACACTTCCTGCGTCACACGTTGTCCTGCACCGTGACAATCATAGGTAATGCATCCACTGAATCCGAGACGCGACCTGTCATCGAAGATGGCACAACGTCCGCAGCTATCCAGGTTCGGGCAAACCTCGCCTGCTGCCTTGTCGATACCAAAGGACTCGGATTGGTCAAATGCAAAGACAACACAGCAAAGGGCTGCACAAGAAGCACAGTCTGGTGTCAGGTCCGGATGCCGTGGTGTATTCATTCACGCTCAAATCTCAACAAGGCGCTGAGCCACCAATTTCGAGAGCTCGTTTTGTGATCTTTCGAAAGCCTGTCGATTATTCAAATCTATTAAGTTGAGCAATCCAGTCTCTTTTCAAGAAGAGACTTCTTCCCCGTCAACTCTGACAGCCATGAAGGACTTGGTCAAAAACAGGAATTTTTCCTGCTTGACGAGCGCATCATCGAAAAGCGCCTTGAACATGGACTTGCTCAGCAGGCGCGCACTTTCGACGATTTCGACGGCCTCATCGGTATTGGCACCCTTTGCCCAATGCCCCAAGGAAAAGTGAGCAACAAGCCAGACCCTTAAGGGCTTCGGCAGCCAATGGAAAAAGAGCGTCATGCAATGCGGCTCAATGGGGAACCAGAAATTTGGTGTCTGGACAAAATAACCGCCGTGGAAATCCCGGATATTTGACGCAAACCGCTTCATTTGCGCCCAGTCACCAACATGCTCGATTACGGAGTTTGAATGGATCAGGTCATAGTCCTGAGGGTCCAGGTAACTCCAGATGTCTTCTGTGGCATTACCTGTTAAAAAATCAAATCTCCCGTCTGCCTCAAAGGCTTGAGATCCCGGTAGATTTAAAAGTGTAATCTGTACGTTGTTGCGATCCAGAAAATCTTTGTCGATGATGTTCCAATATTGAACAGTCCCGCCAATATCTAGTATTTTTACACGGCCCTTCTCAGAAAACTTACTTTCTATCAATTCACAAAAATACTTAATTCTCTTTTTTCTAGCTGCTTTGCCGAGACTGAAGCCGTCATTTTCATATCCAGAAATAATTTTAGTTAATTTACTCACTTCAATCATTCCCATCTTTATTCGGCGAAGCAACTGACAGAGCAACAGTTTGTGGACTGTTTATATGAGCGCCTGCAAATATTCAGTTAATCGAAGCAAATTGCAGTTCGCTCACAGCATCGAGGCGCTATAAACAAAAGCAAATGCACAAACACTGACCTTTCGCCAATGCATGCAGGCTCGACAATCGTTCGTGCAATCACATTCCTGCGTTCGCAGAGTTACCTGCGATATTTTGGTCCGCCCACGTCAAGACCCGCCAAGCGACGTCGGGTCCAAGTGATCCAAAGCCTTGCTTATTCCCACTCAATAGTGCCGGGTGGTTTTGACGTAATGTCATAGGTTACGCGGTTGATGCCCTGTACCTCATTAATGATACGGGTTGCCGTCTCACCCAGGAAATCATGCGTGAAGGGGAAATAGTCGGCGGTCATGCCGTCGACTGACGTCACGGCTCTCAACGCGCAGGCGTAGTCATATGTGCGGCCATCGCCCATGACACCGACCGTTCGCACTGGAAGGATGGCAACGAAAGCCTGCCAGATATCGTCATAGAGACCGTGCTTACGGATCTGGTCGATATAAACCGCATCAGCCTTTCGAAGAATTTCAAGTTTCTCGCGGGTAATTTCGCCCGGGCACCGAATGGCAAGGCCCGGTCCGGGGAACGGGTGGCGGCCGATGAACTTCTCGGGAAGGCCGAGTTCACGGCCAAGCGCCCGCACCTCATCCTTGAAGAGTTCACGCAGCGGCTCGACCAGCTTCAGTCCCATCTTTTCCGGCAACCCGCCGACATTATGATGCGACTTGATGGTGACCGACGGACCTCCGGAGAAGCTGACGCTCTCAATCACGTCCGGATAGAGCGTACCTTGAGCGAGAAACTCAGCGCCCTCAATCTCATTCGCATGTTTCTGGAAAACGTCAATGAACAGTTTTCCGATGATCTTGCGTTTGGTTTCCGGGTCGGAAACACCGTCCAGCTCTCCCAGGAACAGTTCGCTTTCATCCGCATGGATCAAGGGAATGTTGTAGTTATCCCTGAACATGGACACCACTTCTTCCGCCTCGTTCAGGCGCAACAAGCCGTGGTCCACGAAGACACATGTGAGCTGATCCCCGATCGCCTCATGGATCAATACAGCAGCAACGGAGCTGTCGACACCACCGGACAGACCACAAATGACCCTCTTGTCACCGACCTGCTCGCGGATGCGCGCAATGGCATCGTCCTTGTAGGCTCCCATAGTCCAGTCACCGGTAAAGCCGGCAAGTCGGACGAAATTCTCATAAAGCTTCTTGCCGTTCGGCGTGTGGTGCACTTCCGGGTGAAACTGTACGGCGTAGAAGTTTCTCTCCTTGTCCGCGGTAATCGCGTAGGGAGCGTTTGGCGATGTGCCGAAGACCTCAAAGCCTGGTGCGATCCGGCTGACATGGTCGCCATGGCTCATCCAGACCTGTTCTTTCCCGTCGGCAAACCATCCATCCAGGATCGACAGTTTGTTCTCGACAGGTGTCACGAATGCTCTGCCAAACTCGGCCGTGCCGCCACCGCCGGAAATCTTGCCACCGTCAACCTGTCCGCCCAGCTGTTGCATCATCACCTGTTGGCCGTAACAGATCCCCAGGATCGGAACGCCCATTGTGTAGACACTTTCCGGCGGACGTGGTGAACCGGCTCGTGTAACCGAATCCGGGCCGCCTGAGAAAATTACCGCCTTGGGCGAAAACTCGCTCAAAAAGGCGTCGGTAACGTTCTGATATGGGTGGATTTCGCAGTAGACATTTAACTCGCGCAGGCGCCGCGCGATGAGCTGCGTGACCTGGGAGCCGAAGTCGATGATAAGAAGGCGCTGATGCTGGGTCATGGCCAGCTTCTAACCGGTCTTTTGAGTAAAATGAACCCGAATTTCACAGCCGATGCTGTCCCGCACAAGATTTTGCCGCCAACGCCTGTTTCGCGGCTTTCTTGTGTCGTAACTTTGGCGGGCAAATGTTTCCGGCGGACAAGCTGTGTACGGCTGAAATTCGCTTTTGACCGGCGCGCGCCTGCTCCTTAGGTTAACCATAAGCCCCCGTGCTTCGTCTCCGGTGAGACAAGCTGCTGGCAGGTGCTTTTAGGAAAACCGACCCAGATGACCGCAGCTGCCCGTAAAGCGTTTGAAGAAGCCGTAGCCCTTGAAAATGCGGGCAATCTTGACAGGGCGCTGGTGTCTTATCTGAAAGCCCAGGAACTGTCGCCGGACGACACGGAAATTGCCTACAGAACGGCATCCGCGTTGCTCCAGACCGGTTATCTGGACGAGGCGCAATCGCAGTTGCGCCGCATCGTGTTTGCCGAACCAGACCACCTGAATGCTCGCGCGAGTCTCGGAAACTGTCAGTTGCTGCTCGGTGACATGGCAAACGCTCGGCAAAATTTTGCTGATGTGCTCGCCCAAGCACCGGACAATCGAAATGCGCTCTATGGTCTTGCCAGTGTCTTGCTGAAAGAAGACAAACCCGAAGAAGCTTCCGTTCCGGCCCGACGCCTGGTCGAGCTATTGCCGGATACGCCAGCTGTCTTGTCTCTTTTCGCAGACACACAGGCGCGTGTTGATCAAAAGGCAGCAGCGATCGCAGCTTATCGGAAAGCGCTGAAGGCCGATCCGGATTACGGTCCTGCACTAATTGGTCTTTCGCAGACATTGCTGCTGCGTAAGCGCTTTGACGAAGTGATCGAGCTGACGATCCGGGCAAGTGAGCGAGCGCCGGCAGACCCGCTTCCCCTGGACCTGTTGTCCGATGCACTCGCCGGGAAAGGCGCCCTGGAAGATGCTCGTGAAGCCGCGCTTGCCGCGTTGAAGCTATCTCCGAGATCAATACAGACCCACGTTCGGCTCAGCAGTATTGCGCGTAAGTTTGGAGATCATGGTGCAGCTCTGAAACACGCTCTGGCCGCGCACGATCTCGACAAATCAGCAAAAGAACCTCTGAATGCACTTGGAGCCGCCCTCGCCGCACTCAAATATTCCAATCAGGCCAGATCCGTCCTGACGGCCATGTCTCGAGGCGACGGTCTGGAGCCGGCCATTCGAGAACTCGTCGAAGGCCTGGTTGTCGCCGAAAGGAAATCACCGGAAGCAGGCCCAGTAAGCTCGCCTGCGACTTCAGCAACGGAAGAACCCTCGTCAGATAATCCCGACGCTGCTGTAAAAATCGCTCAAGAAAAAGAAACCAAACAGGAAATTCAACACCAGGAAAGCCTTGAGCCCGTGACTTCGAAGAAGTTACTCGCAACAGACGGCGATCAATTGCCGAACGTTCTTGGGCTGCGCCGTCAGGACAGATCCTGACGGCAAAAACTGTCTGATCTCACTGCACGCGCCGGAACAGGGCAATGAAGAAACCGTCCGTTTGGGTAGACCCGGGCGTCAGCAGAATGTCGCCACGGTCGGAAACGTATTTCGGGAGCCGTGCATCCGGCAGAGTTGTTTTCCAGATATCCAGTGCGGAAACAGACTGGAACGATGGATTTTGCTCCAGGAACCAGTCCGCCTGGGCCTGGTTTTCCTCACGCAGGACGGAACAGGTCGCGTAGGCGAGACGTCCCCCCGGCTTGACGTATCTGCTCGCGCTTTCCAGTACACGGCGCTGGTCTTCGATACGATCCTGCAAGGCCTTTTCCGCCAGCTTCCACTTGGAGTCCGGCCGGCGACGCCATACGCCGGTCCCCGTGCAAGGGGCGTCGATGAAAACCAGGTCCATCTGATCGACAAGATCGTCTAGGCTTGAGGTTGCAGGATCTCTCACCTGAATGTTTCGAACACCGGCCCGCTGCAGTCTTTCGTGGATCGGAGCAAGCCTGAGCCGGTCCGCGTCATAGGCATATAGCTGCCCCTTGTTCTGCATGGAGGCAGCCAGAGCCAGTGTCTTGCCACCACCGCCAGCGCAAAAGTCCAGCACCTGTTCGCCAGGTTTGGCTTGTGCGAGATGAGCCGCCAGTTGGCTGGCCTCGTCCTGCAATTCAAACCAACCCTTTCGGTAGCCTTCCTCGGCCTGAACATGCGGCATGCGGCCAAGATCAGGCTTGGCCTCGATGCGTGCACCAACTGGTGACAGCGGTGTTGTCTTTGCCCCGGTATGAGCCAGCCGCTTGAGAACCTTGTCCCGGTCAGATTTGAGCGTATTGGTTCTCATGTCGACCGGAGCGCGTGTTGCCAGCGCCTGGCCTTCTGCAATGGCGCTTTCGCCGAAGACGGTCTCAAAATATGGCCAAAGCCATTCTGGAATATCTGCCTGTTCAAAAGGCGACGGCGTGCTGTCAGGCTCCTGCGAGAGGCAAGCGATTTCATCAGCTGACAATGCAGCCGGAGCATGATGATCCTGCTCAAGAATGTCGCTTAACGCCTGCAGGCCTTTGCCCCAACTCAGGCAATAGGTCGCAAGAACAACGGCTCTTGCCGAACCGTCTTTCATTCTTGCACCAAGCGAAGCCTTGTTCCGAAGTGCGTCAAACACAAGATTGCCGATGACCGTCCGGTCACCAGAACCTGCAAACCGGTGTGCGGAACCCCAGTCTTTCAGGGAAAGCTGCACAGGCCTGTGCCGCGTTTCCACTTCAGTCAGGACTTCAATTGCCGCCGCCAGGCGTCCGCCATCTTTCATGCTGTTCCTTTGCGGGGCGCCTGTAGCAAAGCGCCCCGATACCGAGTAGTTTAAACGTTGGACGGGTAATTTGGGCTTTCCCGTGTGATCGTCACATCATGGGCATGGCTTTCCCGCAGGCCTGCACCAGAGATCCGCACAAAACGCGCCTTTTCCTGAAAATCAGGAATGTTGCGGCCGCCAACATAACCCATGGCAGCTCTCAAGCCACCTGCTAGCTGATGCAGAACGCTGCCAAGCGCACCTTTGTAAGGCACCTGACCTTCGATGCCTTCCGGTACAAGCTTGAGACTGTCGCGTACTTCCGCCTGGAAATAACGATCGGCCGAGCCACGTGCCATGGCGCCGACGGACCCCATGCCCCGATAAGATTTGTAGGATCGTCCCTGGTGCAAATAAACCTCGCCCGGGCTTTCTTCAGTGCCTGCCAGAAGAGAGCCGACCATGACGGACGCCGCGCCGGCGGCAATCGCCTTGGCCAGGTCACCGGAAAATTTGATGCCGCCATCGGCGACCACCGGTACGCCCTGCTTGTCCGCTTCGTTCACTGAATCCATGATGGCCGTTAGCTGCGGAACACCGACACCAGCGACAATTCGGGTGGTGCAAATGGAACCCGGGCCAATGCCGACTTTTACCGCATCTGCACCGGCATCAATCAAAGCCTTGGTTGCGTCACTGGTTGCAACGTTGCCTGCAAGTACCTGTACGGAATTGGAAAGGCTTTTTACCCGGCCGACCATGTCGAGGACCTTCTGGGAATGACCATGGGCCGTGTCGACCACAAGTAGGTCCACACCTGCGTCGATCAGACGTTCTGCACGGGCAAACCCTTCTTCCCCGACGCTAGTTGCTGCCGCAACGCGTAACCGGCCCTGATCGTCCTTGGACGCATTCGGATTGAGCTGTGCCTTTTCCATGTCCTTGACGGTGATGAGACCGATACAGTTCCGGTTGTCATCCACGACCAGAAGCTTTTCGATGCGGTTCTGATGAAGGAGCCGCTTGGCGTCATCCTGGCTGACGTTCTCGTTGACAGTGACGAGATCGTCCTTCGTCATCAGTTCATGGATCTTCTGGTCGGGATTGGACGCGAACCGCACGTCCCTGTTTGTCAGGATGCCAACCAGCTTGCCAGTGGTCTGACCGCCTGCTCCGCCGTTTTGAACGACCGGAACGCCGGAAATGCCATACCGTTTCATCAGGTCAAGAGCGTCCTGCAGGGTCGCGTCCGGCCCGATGACCAGCGGATTGACCACCATCCCGGATTCGAACTTCTTGACCATCCGGACCTCCTCGGCCTGCTGGTCGAGAGAAAGGTTGCGGTGAATGACGCCAATGCCACCAGCCTGAGCCATGGCGATTGCCAGACGGCCTTCGGTAACTGTGTCCATCGCCGACGAGATGATCGGAATATTGAGTTCAAGTTCCCGTGTGACCCGGGTGCGCAGGTCAACTTCACCCGGCATGAC
This sequence comes from Roseibium sp. ROS1, assembly GCF_054658215.1. Lineage (NCBI taxonomy): Bacteria > Pseudomonadati > Pseudomonadota > Alphaproteobacteria > Hyphomicrobiales > Stappiaceae > Roseibium > Roseibium sp. ROS1. Next base: position 1,271,128 of record NZ_BAAGIG010000002.1, on the reverse strand, counting down.
TTCCGAGTGGCCAGGGATCAGCAAGACATCGTCAAACGTCAGGGCTTGCTGTCCAGTGGTAGGGACATAGAAGGATGCCATTGCCAATTCCCCTTTGTAAAAAAATAGCTGAGACGCACGCTTTGATCAAAAGCCTGCATCTTTCGAGTCGCTTCGGCTGTGCCGGAGAAGTTGGCGCGGGTCAATAACACGCAGGTGACAGAAAGAAAAGGGGGTGACGCCCGCTATGGGGCGTTCCCCCTGTCTCTCATGGCAAACCGGCTTCCCGGTCGAGTTGAAAACGGTTCAGTCCGGATCAAGATCACTTCCGCGAAAGCCCTTCGCGATCACATAAAGTTCCGGGCTTTCCTTGCGACTTGCCGGCGGTTTCAGATGGGCGACCGATTTGAATTCGCGTTTCAGGTCGTTAAGCAGTGCATTTTCCGTCCCGCCCCGAAAAACCTTCGCCAGGAACGAGCCACCCGGAACGAGGTTGCGTCTCGCGAAATCGATTGCGATCTCGAAAAGATGCGTCGTGCGCAAATGGTCGGTCTGCTTGTGGCCGGTGGTCGGCGCCGCCATGTCGGACAGAACGACATCGGGCTTGTGGCCACCGAGCGCTTCCAGCAAGGCGGCTGGAGCATCGTCGTCCAGGAAGTCTTTTTGCAGGAATGTCGTTCCTCGCACGTGGTCCATTTCCAGATAGTCGATCCCGACCACCTTGGGCGCTTCCACGGAGGACTGCACCCTTTCCACCGCAACCTGACACCAGCCACCCGGTGCGCAACCAAGGTCGACCACCCGGTAACCGGGTTTCAGCAATTTGTGCTTGTCGTCGATCTCTATCAGCTTGTAGGCAGCTCGCGACCTGTAACCGTCCATCTTCGCGCGGCGCACGTATGGATCGTTCAATTGCCTCTGCAGCCAACGCGTGGAGGATTCGCGCCGACCAGCGGACGTCTTCACCTTGACGTGGAGACCTCGGTCGCCTGTTCCCTTTTTGCCCTGACTCATGTTCTGTTCCCTTGGCGCCCGCGATTATGCCGAGAGCCGTTTTTGCGGTGCGACCAGACACCATCGGCCGCCATCAATTCTGTAAGAATACCTTCGCGAAGTCCTCTGTCCGCGACGCGCAGACGTGAGCAACTCCAGCGGCGGCGGATGGCTTCCAGGATGGCACAACCTGCCAGAACAAGATCAGCCCTATCCGCACCAATGCATGGATTATCCACGCGTGCCTCATAAGGCATGTCGCGCAGCTGATCAATCATTCTGGAGACGTCCCCATCTTCCAGCCAGGTACCGTCGACCCTGCGCCTGTCATAACGTTTCAGGCCCAGATGGACACCGGCCAGTGTGGTGACCGTACCAGATGTTCCGAGCATATGGACCCTGCCCGACGCGATAGCTTCTGTCAGGTTATTAGCAAGATTGAACGCTGCCAGATGTTCGGCGGCATCTTCAATCATGGCTTCGAAGATATCCGGTGTCACGTGAACACCGCCGTGACGCTCTGCAAGGTTGACGACGCCGACCGGCAACGAGATCCAAGACCGGATGAAGCGGGTCAATGCATAGCCCCGTGCGCCACAACGGTTGCGCAGGTCCAGCCAGACGATCTCTGAGGACCCTCCGCCGATATCGAACAGAATCACGCCATCGGCGTCGTGATCCACAAGCGAAGCGCATCCGGCGACTGCCAGGCGGGCCTCTGTCTCGCGGTTCACGACCTCGAGCGCCAAACCTGTCTCCGCCTTCACCCTTTCGATGAAGTCAGCACCATTTTCGGCTGCCCGACAGGCCTCTGTCGCGATAAGCCTTGAGCGAGCAACCCCTCTGTCGGCAAGTTTCCGGTGGCATTGGGCAAGAGCATCGATTGCTCGCTCCATGGCCGCATCGCTCAACATTCTGTTCGAGCCGACACCTTCTCCGAGGCGCACTATTCGGGAATAGGCGTCGACCACACGAAATCCGCGATCTTCAGGTCTGGCGATCAAAAGACGGCAATTGTTGGTCCCAAGATCAAGCGCGGCATAAAGCGGTGAGTTGTTCCTGCCTGCAGACCGATCGAATGGTGCGGAATTACGAGAACCGTCGACCTGTTCCTTCCGGCCAATTGACGAACGATTTTCACCATCCCGACGCACACGCAATTCGTGATTACGGTGGGAGGGGGTACTGGTACTCTTTTCGAGTGTCTTTGAGCTGACAACGATGTCGCCATCGTTTGTCCTTGCAACAGGTGCTGCTTCCGCTCCGTTGGTGGACTGTTTGCGCCGTCGGCCACGTCTACGGGCTGCCTTCTTTCCCTTCAGGCTCGTCGTGGTGTCAGGTTGTCGTTCCGCACCATCCTGGTTCAGCCCACCTGCCTGGACGTTTTGCACGCCCTCACCACCGGCTGCCCGCCCGCGCTTCCGTTTTTTGCGACGTTTCTGGGAAGTGGACGCACCCTCACCCTTTCGCGCAGGCTGTTCCTGCGCGGCGAGTGCTTGATCGACGGGTCCGGTCACAGCACTGGACGGATTTCGCCCGTCCGTATCAGGCACTCCGTTGACGACACCGTTTGCCTGTGTCGCAGAGTTGCCTTTGGGGCGCTTGCCAGACTTGCGCTTTCGGCGTCGTCTGGATGTTCCCCCGGGCTCCCTGGGAGCCCCGCTGGTTCCGGACACATCAGGGGTACGACGCCCTTTCTCGGGCGGTTCCTGACCTGACTGAGTCACGTTTTTGCCTTTCAGATCTCCAGTGCTGCCGCCGTTTTTCAAGGGGCGCTGCTGGGGACTGCGTCTTTCGTTGACAAAACTGTAACAGGTTGCCCCTCGTCGGAAAAGCTTTCCTTGAAACGAATGCATACAGTCTTTCGCGAGACTTTCCACAGGCATGCAATTTCACAAAAAAGTCGTCGACGGGTCTTGCAATCGTGAATGTGATGGATGTATATGCGGCACACCAATCGAGAGCGACCAATCATTTCGCCCTGTACCGACGATTGGCAGCTCGCCTTATGAGCATTGTTGGGGAATAGGTTAACGGTAGACCCACGGACTCTGACTCCGTTAGTCCTGGTTCGAATCCAGGTTCCCCAGCCAACTCTTTTCCATTGTATAGTCAATGACTTAGTTGTCAGAGTTTGCGTGACTTTATGGTGCGCATGTCGTGTTTGATCACTCGCAATTTCCCGCCATTTCCTTTGGTTTCTCTGCGGTTACGGCGTCTCCATGCAACATGTTTGCAACATGAGATATCGGTCAAAGTGATTATCGAGAGCATCGACATTCCTGCCGAAATCATGTGCTAACTGCACTGACAATTGTGTCTTTGGACGTGAAGCGAGACTAAATCGGGCCGGAAAACGGTCCGACCCTATTTGCTATCGCGGGGTCACGGGTTCGAGTCCTGCCGCCGCAGTAATATTGGAGTTGTCCCAGCCTTACACGAAAGGTGCATCGCGCAACTGCGAATGACGCTTAGATTTTGGCGATAAGTGTTGTAGCGCGCAACTTCGATTGGCGAGACGCGCAACTTCGAATGGCGCCCAGATTTTTGAATTATACACATTCAGAATTCGGCCCGGAGCGGTTAGTGAATTGCAGATACGCTGCTGCGGTGCGGTCAGCCGAAGCCGTCATTCATTGCATTTGCGAAGTCCCTTGCCGTAGGGCAGAGGCAATGCGGGTAAATTAGGCCTAAATTGAAATGGCGGATTGGAAACGCACCTAACTGTCAGTTAATTGGAGAAAATTGGCCTGCTTCCGATTGGCGACAACGACGCTCGCCCCGTACACCACGGTCGCAACCACAAAACCCAGCAAGGCGGCAGTGTTGATATCAATTAACGTCAAGCAGAGAGCTACGACGAGCCCAGAACACATCGAGGCAACAGCACCCCAGCGCGTCTTTCGCTTCAGATAGAGCGCGCCAAGGGCGGCCGGCAGGAACACTGTTAGCGAGTTGAAGGCTGCGATGACATTTGAGAGCACGTCACCGAAGGCGAGCGCGGTCATTGTCACAAGCACCATCAAGCAAAGGATAATCCACCGCAGTGCTGAAAGCCTTCGGTCACCCAACGCCACCGTCAACGGCATAACGAATGTATCGATGGACGACATGATGCACGCGGTGAACATGGCCGTGGCCGACCAAGCTGCACCCGCTGGCATCAATCCGGAAAAGGTATCGAAAACGGAGCCGCCGCCCGACCAGTATCCGGCCAGCGAAATCATTGCGTAGCAAGCGCCGCAAACCACCGCTGCTCCCAGATAGCTGGCCACCGCGACCCTATCGCTACTCGCCACCGTAACGCGCTGCCAATTGTCAACGGCCAGCACGGCGCTCCACGGAAGGAGCAGCCAGATCCCAATAAGGATTGTCGGCTGAAACGGCTCAATCTGAAGGAAGTCGACCGATGCCCCCGAAAGCTGAGGCAACCCGAGCGCGGCCACGGCAACCGCACCCAATATGATGGCTGATTGCAGAATGTCCGTCGTCACGGCCGCCCGGTAGCCGCCCACAAGCAGATAACCCGTCAGCACAGCCGCGCAAACAATCGTTGCCAAAGCGGTCTGCCCTGCAAAAAGACTGGCAGCAATGACGCCCAGAGCGCTTAACTGAACCGCAGAGCGCAGGATGAAGACCACCGCGATGGGAAGCCACGTAAGCCAATTCCCTCTGGTTTCATGCGATCGCGCAATCAAGTCGATCAGGCCGATAGCCCCCACTACCGCAGCCCGCCGGCGGATCAGAGGCGCCATGAGCGCGCAGAGTATCAGGCCGAGCGCATAAGAAGCGGCGATCGAAAACCCGATCACCGGGCTCTGCGAGGCAAACAGGAACAGGGCGACAAACGTACCGATCCCGATGTTCCCACAAATGGCCCCGGCCGCCGTGGCCAAAAAGCCGTTGCCCCCTTTGTTGCTGACGAAAGCACCGATCGGGTCGTCACCTCGAAATCGTCGCTGAACCGCAAGGGACGCGAGCAGAGGCAGCAACAGCACAATGGCGATCGCCAACATGCTGCCGAAGCGGGGATCATGCATTCCGGTTATTTCCCGTCGGCCAGAAGTCCAAGAGGCCCCTGAAGCAATCGTGCCGTCAGTTCGGTCTGACCTTGCACGCCGACCTTTTCGTAGACCCTCTTCAGATGCGTCCGGGTCGTGTGAATGGACACGTCGAGTTGGCGCGAAATTTCGGTTGGCGACAGTCCATTGACCAGGCAGCACGCCGCCTGTGCTTCCTTAGCAGTGAGGCCATAGCCGAACTGAAGCAGCTCATGAAATGTGTCAGAGAGATCACGCGTCTCGGTATCCGCAGCCCGCAAGATCATCACACCCGACGCCCCCTGCCTGTTTAAGGATGTCTGGCGTAGAGTTTGCGGCCGAAAGTGAAAACCGACCGCCTTTCCCCCGACCATCAGCAGCGCCTCACCCTGACTTTTGCGGGATTTGTTTCGAAAATCCGTATTCAGCAGCATCGCCAAAGCGTTGTTCAGGGCCACCATATCTTCGCTGTCCGCATCAAATCGAACACCTCCGACGAGGGTCGAAACAGCTTCCATAAAGGGACGGTTTGCATAGGAAATTTCGAAGTCATCGTTGACGATGGCCATGCCGATCTCGAAGCGCTCGATCACTTCATGCAAGACAGCACCGACGGCGGCCGAGCGCATGATCTGCCGGTTGAGGCTAAAGGACCGATCCCAGTGCGGCATCAATTCCGCAACTATGGTCTCCAGCTCTTGCTCCTCCAGACCGTTTTCGCCGGAAGCCGCAAAGGCCACCCGATACAGCATCTCGATCCAGCGGTTATCATCGGAGATTGCACCGTAACAAAGCTCCACCAGCGCGTCCGGCTTCAGCTCATGCCGAATGTCTGCCAGGCCCAGGCGCTGAAGGATGTCCTTGCTCACCCCTTCGATTCCGCCGCCATCAGCGGCTTCACGCGATGTGTTGTCGGGATTGAGCGGGAGCCCTTCGCACCAATCATCAATAATGCTGGAAATTCCAAAGCGTCGATCTTCGGCAAACAAGGCGGTGCGCCCGCCTTCGACGCAGTGGCTCTCAACATCATAAACACCCACTTTGTTGAAATGCTTCCGGATCGGGGCGATGAAGCGGCCATTCGCGGTCATCGGGTCATCCCCGCCATACAACAGAAGAACCCGGGTGCCCTCTTTCACCTCAATGTTGCGAGGCCATTTCCATGCTTTTTCAATTCCGCGGAAAAGCTCGTAGAAATATCCTGTCGTGGGGGTTGGCCAGGCATAGGGATCATCCAGGATGGATTGGGTGAAAGCCTTGTCCGACGAAATGACATCGATCAGGTTTTTCCGGTCTTCCAGGTGCGCTCCCAAGAACGTATAAAGCTGGTAAAAGGTCAGTTCATCGGGGCGCTCTGGTGGATGTAGAAGCGCTCGAACCCGCGTTATGCTTCTCGCAAGTTTCATCAAGCCCGGCTGATTGGGCGGCGGCGTCACGAACACAATATTGCGGGCGAGATCAGGCTGAGCCTTAAGGCACTCGAGAACCAGAAGCGCCCCGATATTGGGCGCGACAATAAGCCGGTCCTCCCAGGGGATGCCGTCGAAGGCAGCCTCGAGCCCCAACTTGAAATCGCTGACCAGGTCATCCCAGCCGCGACCGATTTCAAGATGTGCGTAGGGCGCACGCTCTGACACTGAATAACCATGCCCGCGCAGGTCAATTCCGTGAACGGTCCAGCCGCGGTCGGCCAACCCTTGCATGGTCTGCGAGATATTCAGCGTATGGAGGGCTTGGCTATGGGTCACGAAAGCAGATTTTCCGCTGGGTTTGTCTGCTGGAAAAGTTCTGAAGGCGAGCGGCACGCCGTCCATCGTGACTATGTTGCGTGTTTGCATATTGGATTGGCTGGAACTGAGGGCACTGCGAGAGAACATCATCGAATGTCAACTGCAGGTACAATTACTTCTCGGAAAGAGCCCTCGAATTACCATGCCGAAACCGGCAAGTAAATGACAAACTATTGTTTTTTATCTCAAATTGACTGAGTAGAACCATCTAGGCAACTAGGTGACACTCGAAACCCAGTGACGATTTCGTTTTGGCGCCAGGGACACCGGTGCATTTCAAGCGTGTTCTCCGGCGCGCCAGGACTTAGCCTGCGGCCCAAAAAGTCAGCGGTTGAGGAACCGGCTGTTCACCCACCCCGTCGTCGGCCCTTGTCTGGTCAGACACCACTCTCCAAGGCAGTGGTTGTTCACAATCTCGATCCCGCAACTGCCTGCTGCGAACGTTCCGATCCGGCCATAGTCGGCACCTGGACCTGAACGCACATTCAGATAGGAATTCACTCCTGTCACGCAGCCCGGGCGGCCGACATTGGCAGGCCTGCCTGCACCGGTTTGCAAGGCATTGAACTGCAGGTTGGCGTTCGGACCCGTGTAGACGTTATCGACGATCCGGCAGCTCATGCCGGAAAGAACCGGGGCAGCACCGCTCAGCTTGAAGCTTTGACCGGGCACGAAGTCACCATAGACGTAGTAGTCGACCTCGCCGCAATTGGCATTGAAGATGCGGCTCATTCCCTCAAGATACCCGTTGGAGACCTTGCCATCGAAGAGAAGCGTCCCAGGCCTGACGCCGTGAGCCGACAGCCCCTGTCGCGGCTTTTCATAGTAGATGCGAACGGAGGAGCCACTGACCTCCACACGCATGGTTGAGCCGTTGTGTTCGTAGCGATGGTCAGCCGCCACCCCGGGCGCCACGCTGGCGGCGATCAGCCCGACACTCATGATGAGCTTCATAATCCTGTGCATGGGGGGCTTCCTCAATTTTGCTCTGGCTGAAGATAGCGGCCCGGAAGCCAGCCATTGCCATCAGGGGTCACAACTTCACACCAACGGGCGTCCAGAACGGACAATTGGGCGGCGCGCGACGCGGCTTCGAACCCGATATTGTCAACATCCGGATCACAGTCGTTCAGTTGCAGCGCGCGCGCATCACCTGACAGCGATCTCACAATGCTCTCACTGCGTGACGGCCCCGCACGCAGCGCAACGGCTCGGCCCGGGGGGACGCCGCGCAACCGATAGGTGAATTTGTAGATGCCAAAGCCCGGATTATCGAAGTCCTGGTCCGGGTCCGGGTCAGACTGCTCACCTTGATGCGTCTGCCAGTTGGGCGTCACCCCACCGTTATGCGCGTTAAGCTCCACCAACAGCACTTCATCGGCGACAATAAGCGTTCCGCGTGGGTTAGCGCTGCCAGAGCGTGGAAACTCCACAATCAAACGCCCCGTCTTTCGCTCGCCGGATCCATCGGCAAACGTAGTCAGATCAAAGGCGGCGGCCTCGTCGGTTTGCTGGGCAAGCGAAAACCGGGTTTCGGCCGAAGCACCGTTCACGAAAAAATTGGCGAGGTTGCCGGAAGCCTGCAGGTTTCGACCACGCCCGGACATCGTGACATATCCCAGAGACTCGCCGGTCTCCTCATAGAGGCCCCAGGTTCCCTCCAGCGCGCCGCCGCCACCCGGTGCAGGCGCTGGTACCTGCGTGTTGCGGCGAGACGCCGTGATGCTGTTTGGAAGATTGTAGATGCGGTTCAAGTAAGTGGAATTATAGCCTTTGCGGAAACGGTTCGGGAAACGCCGCACCTCGTCGAACACAGCCCTCATGCATTGTGACGTTTCGCAGATGTGCGTCCGCGCCGTCGCAAACCCGTCGTAATCCCAACCTCGTTGGGGATGGTGAATGGACGCGCTGAAAGAGGTCACATCGCGGCGCAGAACCAGGAGACGGTCCTGACTGTCTCCCGACAGCCGGAACGCGACGCGAAACTCTTCTCCAATCCCGCCATTCGAGGGGTTGAGAAGGCCAACTCCGCTCGTTTTCACATCCACGAACCCACGCGCATCGGCGCTTGCAACCAGATCCCGGCAAAAGCCCAAGTGCATGGTTTGCGGACATTGCCCGCCCGGTCGCGCGTAAATGGACAGATCAATGGATGCGGTGTTCTGGCGCTGGTAGTGGATGACATCGGCGCTGATCTCGAATGCCGGGCCGACATTCACCAGATCGTAGCCACCATACCAACGGCTTAACCCGGTGCGCGGGTTCCGGCCCGTGTTGCTGTTGGCGTTTGCGTTCCCGTTCTCCTGCAACACGTTTCTGCTACCGTTGAAGGACAGCCAACTCAAGAACTGCCCTTCGGTGAAATTCACGTCTTGCTCTGGAAAGCGCCGCTTGATCTGACTGGCAAACTTGAGCGGCGCGACACGGCTCGCCGTGCGCGTGGCCGTCCACCGGTTCCGGCTTTTCAGCTCAGGCAGCCCATCCTTGCTCCAGTTCCAGACACCAACCATGCGATCGTTGGCGCGCCGCCAAAAAACCGTGCCCCACTGACCGTTGTTCCAATAGAACACTGCATGGGCTGTCTTGCGGTCCGGTCCGATGATGCCCTCGATCGTGCCATTGTCCGCGTAGTCACCGTAAAGCCGAACGCCTTCCTGGATCAGCCGCAGCTGACCGTAGTTGCTGTCCCAGTTCCCGGTCCAGTCGTCCGCACGCGCCGCAACGGCTCCGAGCAAGACGATGGCGAGTGTCATCACCAAGCGGAGGGTCATGGCAGGATCACCTGATTGTCTTCACCGTAGGAAAAGCCGGGGGCTTGGCCGTCTGCCCGCTCGATCATCAGGTCCCCCAGCGGGCGGCCGTTCGGCATGATCTGCGTCGCGTTCATTTTCCCTCCCGGAAAGAAGCAGGAAGCAAAAACATCGCACTCCGATTGCCCTGACTTACAGATCTCAAAATGGCCGTTGCCCATGCTGCGAGGTTGGAAAACCATGCGTTCAACCGGCTTGCCACGCTCAGCAATGCTGCAATCATAACGCCCATTGTTCACCTGGCAGGTGCCTGCCGCCTTGGGCTTGAACGGATTTTCTTCCGGCCCCTTTGGATCGACGAAGCGCTTCACAAAGACTTTTCCGTCAGGGTAGATCACGACCGGATTGCGTTGGCAGCTCTGCACATGCATCGGATCATCGATGATTTCCTCAAGCGGACTGCCCGGACCGTACATAGCGAAGACGCCAGCAAGAGTTGTCGGGTTGCCGGTCTCCGCCTTCTGCAATTCGAAGGTAGTCTCGTTGTCGGAGAGATCATCGGTTGCTGCGTCTTCCGACGGTTCAATCGGCGAAGATGGCTCTTGTCCTTCACCCCTGCTCCCAAGATCCGCACGTTGAACCAGGCAACCGGTATATTTCACCTTCAGCTGCTCAAGGCACCCGGTGTAGGCGGGGGAGTCCAGATATCCCTTTTCGTCGGCATCCAGGCGCTCGCCTTCACCCACCTCAAGGCGGATATCAGCATAGTCGCCGGGGACATCGATCATGAGCCGGCTGCGTCGATCGCCATATCCCTCGCCGCCAACGCTCACACCCCAGGTACCGGTGGGAACGTAGAACGGTGTCAGCTCACCCTTGGAAACTCCACTCCCCTTGACCCAGGATTTCACGTCACCCGGTGGCCCGGCGTACCAATATGCTGTCTGCCGCTTGACCGGAGTTCCATCTGCCTGCCGCGCGTCGAGATAAACTCTCGTTGCGTCGAAGGAGAAATCAAACTCCGTGGTTCTGCCCCCCTCGACCTCGACAAGTCGCTCGGCGGAGGTTGTGTTGTCCAGATTGCCGCGCACAAGGTACGTCCCCGGCGACAAGACAACCGTCAACTGATCCATGTTTGCCGATGCCACCGGCTCCTCAGAAACCGCTTGATCGTGCACCTCGAAGATTTCGAAATTGACACGACGACGTGAGCCTCCGATTGCGGTCGGGAACGGATCGCCCTTCGCGTAGGGCAAATCGGGGTTGATGAAGACATTGAGTGTCAGCGCAGCCGAGAGAGCCGCCTCGATCACATGCTCGCCATCGCCTTCAGGCACTTCAAAGGCGTACCGGACCGTGTAGCCGCCGCTCGTCCCGCCATCGCGCTGGAAAAGCCCCACATATGAACCCGGTTCCAACGTAGCGACCGCAGAGTTGCCATGCGCTTCGGGGTACCGAAACTCGAACGCACCGTCCGCAATGGCTCCACCATCAGCTTTTTCAACGACACCGCTTAGCTGGCGAATGCCGATCTGCTCGCCATCCGGTGTGTCGCGAAAAATGAACCGCACATCGCGCTCCATCGGCAGAAAATCGTCTTCACTGGGGGCAATCGGCTCGGCTTGCACAGTGAGCCTGAGTGCATCGGACAACTCTTCAGCGTTCTTGGCCGACAGGTACATCCCGCCCGTATTCTCGGCGAGGCATTGCACCTGGCTTCCTTCGTCCTCCGACAGTCCGAAGCCGATCACATGCGTGGTGAAATCAATGCCAAGTGACTCCAGTTCATTCGCCAGTGCACACGGATCGGCGTTGCAGGTCTCGATCCCGTCCGTCACGAGAACGACCGTTGCGGCATTCTCAGTAAATTTCAGCTCTTCCGCCGCGATGCGCACCGCGTCTGCCAATGGCGTCTTGCCCTTGGGTTTCAGACGATTGGCGGCCCCCACCATTTGCGGCACGGTCTGGCTGGCCGGACCGGTTGGAACCACCGTTTCAATGTCTGAACACTGTCCCTTTTCGCGATGCCCATAAGCAATCATGCCGATGTTTGCGTCGAGAGGAACCTCACCCAACACGCCGGAAAGCGTTTCGCGCGCGATCTCGATCTTGGTCTTTCCCTGGATCTGCCCCCACATGGATCCGGAACCATCGAAGACAACCATCAGATCGCTTGCAACAGCACTGGCCGTGCCACAGGCCAGAAATGCCGACGCAAACGTCAGTTTTCTTAGGTTGAGAAGGGTCATGCTCGCTCCAAAGCTAGTCGTTTGGGCGGATGCTAACCACTTGCATGAGGGGCCACGTCACTCAAATGAGTGATGCGCGGTGCGCCTGCCTCCTTATTCCTGTTTGAAACAGGTGGAGCCAACATGCGCAAAACACATTGGGATCCCTTCTCCGGCCAGCTTGAAGTCGAGCGGCATACATTCCAACCCGCCGCAAAAGGCCCTGGCATCGCGCGATACGTTTTGCTTACGGGGCTCGGCGCTACGCTTTTCATCGGCGGCAAGGCGCTTGGTTTCGATCTGATAGCCTTCCTTGGAGTCCCCTTGTTTTTTGGCGGCGTTCTGCTGCTGGCGTTCAACATCAACGACAAGAAACCCGAACGCCATGCCCTGGCCTTTGATTCCCTGGGTCAGAAACTGGGCGGATCCTGGCATTTGCAGGTACCTTCCATTCGCCGGTCCCTGGGCGCACGCAGGCAGCCGACAAAGACCGATATCCAGGCCTTGGCGCAGGGCGTGTTTTCCAAGAGGCCGGACCTGACCGTCTCAGCGGAGCAGATCGACGCGCTTGCTGCAGTGAAGTACCGGACCGACAAGGGGCCGCCTGCAATTACCTTCACGGATCCGCAAATCTATGCCGTGACATCAAGGCTGAAGCCGTTTCTCATGCCGAGTCCCGTCTCAGCGGCTCCCATCTCGCCTGAAGCCTTGTTCTGGTGGCATCACGAGGAAACCCCGCTCTGGATGGCTGCCCAACTCGTCGAACACGACATCAGAAACCCTGTTCTCGTCTCTGCCAGCAACCTGTCGGGGAATTACACTCTGCGCATGGTCATCGCAGTGAAGGCGGCGCTTGACTTCGACCTGAGCGTCATGTTGAGCGCCGAAATCCCTGCCCTGAAAAGCCGTTTTGATGCCAGGCTGGAAAGCGTCGCCTTCAACGATCTCTACAAGGTGCAGCTTCGCTCAGGAGAGCAATTGAAGCTCTTCCAGCTTTTGACGCCCGCGGCTCAAACGCTGCTGATCGACCTGTTCCGTGCTGCCGGTGCTGAAATTCGGGTGGAAGCAAGCACAATCTACCTTCGTTGTGCGATGCCGGTTACGTTCGACAAGCAAAACCCCTCCCGATGCGCGGCGGAAATGCAGGGCCATGTGGAGGCCATCAGCACCAGGTTGCTTCGTCTCAAGACCTATATGGAGTAGCGCTGCCCCCTAATGGAGTGCCACCTCCGGTCCCGCGTAGACAGCTTCGAATTCGCTTTCGCCAAGCACGAACGAATTGGCCGGTCTGATGCCGTGACGCGGTGCGATCATGTTGCCCGGAAAACTTGCGATACGCGCATTCAGGTTCTGAACGTTGCCGTTGTAGATCCTGCGAGCCGCCGCGATCTGATCCTCCGTCTCTTCAAGCTGTTTCTGAAAGGCTTCAATGTTCCCGGTCGCTGTGATGGCCGGGTTATCCTCCACTTGAACCAAGACCCCTCGAAGGTGATGAGACAACGCACCTTCCTGCTTGGAGATTTCGTCCGCATCCCCTGATCTCATGGCAACTTCGGCCTGATTTCGAACCTCGATCAGCTTCTCAAACAATGCCGTCTCATGGCGCATGGCGGACTTCACCGCTGAAACCAGCCCCGGAACGAGTTGATGCCGCCGTTTCAGCTGGACCTCAATTCCGGACCAGGTCTCAACGACCTGGGTTTGGGCCGTCTGCAGTCCGTTGAAGGTGACGACGTAGACCAGGGTGAGGCCCGCGCAGAGGGCCAGCAGAGCAACGAGCAAAATCAACAACTGGCCGACCACATTCAGCCCCCCTTCAGGAAAAGTGTTACGCGATTGCCCTGACAAGAGACCGAATAGCCCAATCGCACATCACTCATCTGAGTGACGCGCCGCCCGCTGTTTCAAACGAGGGTGAGGCGCCCGAGACAACTTGGCTCCACTTGAAGGAACGAATGGGACATCAATGAAGACACTGATCTTTGCAGGCGTGATAGCCGCCGGTTTCACCATGGCGACTGCGGCTGTGGCATCACCATGTGGGCTGCGCGCCGAGAGCTATTTCGGCGACCACGAAACCGATATCGAAGGAAACTGGAAGCTGGAATGGACAAAAGGTCTGTTGACTGTTTCGGGCCGGCCACAGGCCATGGAGACCTTGCCGCCCACCATGGTCATGCGCCTCTCCCTCGAGGAGGATCACCTTCAGCTGCGAGGCGAGACAGTCAAACGCGATTTTGCCGTATATTGGGATCAGACGACCCAAGCCAGTTTCGACCCACGGGAGGATGATCCGGACCCTCTCGCCGCAGTGAACACGCAGGAGATGGAAATCCTCTACGATTGCAAGGTCGAGGACATGCCGTTCCTGCGCGGACAATCGGTGGGCACCGGCAAAGGTCCTGTTACGGATCTCTATCTTTGGATGGCCTCAGCGGATCAGATGGTGGGCCTTTCTGTTGCCGAAACAGGACCAGCCACCGCGCGTCTCCAGTTTGTCCTGACGCGGGAGTGATCTTCATCCCAACATCATCGGTTGGCGCCTTGGCACTTTGGCGTCAGCCCTCAAACTTCTCACAAGCCAGCGCCTCGATCGCTTGGCAGCTCGAACAGCTTTCGTAGTCCAGCCAGAAATCGAGTGACTGCCCCTCATTCAGATGGCGATAGGCCTCCATGACACGTGCCGGAGCATCAAGGAATATGCCTGACCGGGCACCGTTGACCTTGAAGGCCGCGGCATTTTGAGGCGAACCCTGGATTCCGCATGCCTTGCCCCACAAGATCTGTGTCTCGGCTGAGCCTGGTGTAAGCTCCCCGGAGCGGCGCAAGTCTTCGCGATAGGCAACCTCGCACATCGTATGCGCATATCCGATGTCCTGGTCGACACATGCTCGCCCTGAGCACCAAGCCAGGGGTTCGTCCTTGTGGTTCTTCGGGCGAGCGAAGACCACCAGCGCCTGCCCCTGAAAGCCGGAAGCACAAGCGGGAGCACCGGCTTCGGCATGATCGTCGGGCTGTTCCTCGTATGGACCGACTTTCGTTAGAAACATGCCAAGGGTCGCCTTGTCGCTCAGGTAAAATTGCGCCTCAATTTGACCGCTCGACACCTGGGAGAGCACGACAACATAGCGCGTCCCCGCGTAGCTCACCTCACCAGTGCCAATCGCCCCGTTGAACCGGTAGTCTTCAACCGGCCAGGACCGGTTCAGGCCGTTTTGGGTTTCGTTGCAAAAGCGCGTACTCACGCCAGTCGGGCATTGGCCGTAGTCATCAATATGAATGCGCGCGTTGCTTCCGGTGCCGCGAAAAACCACATCTCCGCTTTGGACCAGCACATTGGGACGGCCGGTTGAAATCGGCATCTTTTCCGCAATGAAGACCTGCATGTGGCCATAACCGTCCAGGGGATAGAGATCCTCGAAAGCCACAGGCAGTTGCCGGCCACCAACATCATATTCAGGCTTGGCATCCCGTGCGGTCGGGTTCACGCCCAGACCGCTCTGCGCCATGAGTCGCGTGCGGATAAGATCCGCCTCGAGTTTTCCGGTGTCGCCACGCAACCGCAAAAACCAGGTGTCGCCATTGTAGGTGAAACGACCAATTCCGTAGCTGCCGTTGAAACCATAATCTTCAATCGCAATCGCCTCACCAATATTCTCTTCCGCCATTTTGCAGAAAGCCGGAGCGGCGATTTTCACATCGTTTGGGCACTGACTGTAGCTGTCGATGCGGATCTCTTCCTGACCCGGAGCAACGCGTGCCAATTGAATTCGCGCCCATGGTTCAGATGAATTGCCACCGTCAGGCGCCCCCTTCTCAACTTTGAAGAAAAACAGCTTGAGGTACCCCGCTCCGGCGACTGGAAAGAGATCGTCATCGGCCCCATCGACCGGACCCAGATTATTAGCCCGGTCCGTAAGACCGCCTGGCACCAAAGGGGCCTGACCATCTGCTTCAGGCGACGAGTTGCTGCCGGCCTGGGCGTCACTCGGTTCACTTGCCTGAAACCAATTGTTGATGGCATCCACCAGCTCGGCGTCATCACCCGCCTCAGCCCGGGTCGCCTCGGAGGATGAAGGGAGCCCTCCTTTGCCGTTCGGCGAGCATTCCGTTTCGAAATACGAATAAAGATTGCCCGAACCTCGGGTCGCAATGCGCAAAACGCAATCGTTGCTGGACTCGATTTTCACATCCACAGCAAATGCCGGATCCCGCCCGGTCAGCTCCCCCTCGAGGACCTTTACAACGCCGCCGCCAGTCACCTCGAGCATGCCGGCTAGTCGCAGCTCACCGAAACGGGTAGCGCTCTGGCACATTCGTTGCCAACCCTGCTTGTATGCATCATTTTCCGCATCAAACGCACGTGTACACACAACTGCATCATCGGCCGCAAACTTCATGTCCAGTTCCATCCGGCCTGCCCCATAGGGCGTGGCGAAGCCTTCAAAGCGATGACCTTCACGAATAAGCAGGACCGGAAACGGTGCTGCGGATGCGGTAGGGTCCTCGTCTGCTGTCGAAGATGTGGACGTTGACCGTCTTTTGCAGGATGTAAGCTTGTGAAACGCCATCAGCGACGAAGGCAGGCCAATTCCAAGATCGGTATAGCAACCATTTCCTGGCGTCAGAGTAAACTCACGAGAAAAGCCGGTATCTTCTCGCTTCAGTTCTCCGGTAAAGGCTGAAACCGCTGACCAGGGATCTCGCTGCAATGTGCCGGTAAAGACACCCGATCCATCCTTTTGCAGGGATTCACAGAGCGCTATCCACTCAGAAGACGGCTCGCCATCAGGTTCTCCCAGGGAAGAGTAGCAGTTGTCCCCCCATTTTGCGACGAGACGAATCTCAAGCGCGTCTTCGCCACTTCGCGTCGCCAATCCGGAGAGCTGCGTTTCTCCAACTTCAAGAGAAAATCGATCAACTTCTTCACTCTTCGCCCAACTTGAAACTGCATCAGCTCCGAAGAGAAAGCCAATGCAAGCAAGTGAGAAAATCCAGTTGGGAAGTCGGGACATTGTGCGGACGCTCGCGGAGCAGGTTGAAAAGTCGCATTCTCGACCTGCGTACGGATTGGCACATCACCCATGTGAGTGATGACGAGGTCAAAAGACCTCACCCCTCCAGCACCACTGCTCTCTAACAAGGCCTACGGGAAGGCAGGGCAGATCGCCAACCGGCTCGTCCGTTCCGATCTCGTGATCCTCGACGGATCGGACTATCTGACATTCGCCCAGACAGGCGGACAGCTGCTGTTCCCTCTGATTAGCAAACTCTATGAACGCACATCGATCATCGTCACCACCATCCTGGCATTTGCCGAGTGCTGCATGCTCTCCGTGCCGAGAACTATGTTTGGTCCGTTGCCGGTTTCAGGGACGCCGATTGCGGTGTTTCGATGAAACTGAAGCGCATGAATGCACTGCCCGTTACTTGCATCTGCTTAGCTGCCTACTCTGCTGTCCAGACGACATTTCCCCTCACGCCGCCCTCCTCCCCTCCCTCAACTTCGCCCGCATGCGGAACGCCGTCCTCTCCGACACGCCGGCCTTGCGCGCGGCCTGCCGGGCACTCACCCCATTCTCCAACTCCGTGATGAGCACCCGCCGCGCCTGCGCCATCGGGCTCGTGCTTCCCATCGGGATCACGACATGCCGGACGCCGGCCTCTCTGTGCTCCGCGGAGAGCGTGCGGAAGCACTCGCAGATCTGATCGGTCGCTTCCCCGCCGACGGTTTTTACCAGCCAATGATCGACCATGGCGCCACGGGACTGTTGATGCGGATGCCTATGGTACGACATAGAAGGGCTTTGCCGTTGACCATGTATTTCAGGAAATCTGCCGATTCCTTGTACCGCGATGTTCGTGCTCCGGGGTATCGACACCGCAGAGGTGGATTTTCACCAACGGCCGGGAAAGCTGGAAGGTATCCCCGTCGATCACCCGGGATATGGGAGAGGACCTTTCATCAGCCTTGGAGACAATGACGTCAGCAAAGAAGCGCGGCGGTGATGATAGGGACTTTGATCACGCCACTTTCTTCAGTTCCTTGTCGGCAATGCGCCGGAACATTTCGTCGCTGAGCAGAATTCGCATTGTTGCTGTCGGTTCTGCCGGGTTCACTTGCTTTGCCCGTGCAAGGATCGCTTCCAGGTCCAGATCGTCGAAGATGTCGAGGAAGCAAGCCCGCCGCGTCAGCTCCTCACGGTTCAGGATGAGCCAAGACACCGCCGTGATGCATGGCGCCTGCCAGCTTCCCCGGTTCTTCTTGCTGTTGATCATGCCAAGTACCTGCCGCAGATGCTCAGGTCCGTGGACGCGGAGAAGCTTCTGACAGGTCCGACGGGCACGGGACTCATGCCGGCCGCGCGGTTTCACGGTTGCCGGCACGAAGCGGACACCAAATTCGGCGGCAAGACGATCGACAATTGCACCTGAAGCCATGAGTCATCCTAGCTTTCTAAATCCGATTTCTATCACAATCCGCAAAGCCTTTGCTTATTCGTGTTAATCGGCATGATCAGGAAACCGACCGGTGTGTGCGGGCGATCGCATCTCGCATCGGCAGGCAGTTTTGAACTCTTGGAGCTCAATTTCGATCTGTTCCGGATCAACACCGGCCCTGGCCATTTGGCGTTCGAGATCGATTAGGATCCGCTTCCAGTAGATTGAGACATCTTTCGGAGAGTTGGATTTTTGCGAGAGCACCTCGGCAACGCGCCGGATCTTCCCAACCCTTCGAGCACATGGGAAAGGGATCACCTTGGGAGATCGGTTCCATTCGAATAAGGGAAGGTCGAATTCATTTCTCTGCATGGCCACCCTCCGGGAAAATATAGATAGTACTCGCAAAACAGTGAGCGGACCTTGTGGCGAAAAGAGTAGGCGTTTTCATGCGTTGAAGCCTCCAACAATAACTGCCGTTTCACTGTTCTGAGAGCGAGACACTCTCTGTTCTGAGAGCGAGCGTTTTTTCTTCTTTGCCGCTTTGGACCTGCGTACAGCGCGCTGGTTTGCTCTAACCTCCGGCCAGCGCTCAACGTCTTCGGCCGTAATGGCTTTCCATTCATTCGTCCACGGCTCCCCTTTATCTGTGCCAAAAGAGGTGATCCTAAAGAGATTTGGGTGTGGTGTTCCGTCGGCGGCCTTTCCGCGTCTAACCGTGACAAGTCCCTTGAACACAAGCTCGTCGATTGCGTCAGCGACAAGGTTCGCAGATGCACCGAAATCGCGGAAATTGTCGTGAGTGACGATCAGATCACCGTTGCCTATCCGCCCTTGGCGCAAGTATTCGACTTTGATGCGGTTATAGATCCTCAAGGCATTTATCGACAGCGAAGTGTAGGCTGGGGACGATAGAAACTCCTCGGTTTCCCAGATCCACGCTTTGCCCGATTCATGCTCCCCATACTTGGGCGGAGAACGAAACTTCTCTCGAAGGTTTGCCTTCTTGCCGGAGCTTGTGCGGCTCTTGTCTCTGGGGTTTTGGTAGCTCAAGCGGCATCCTCCCTTCTGCCCCGGACGAGTATAGGCAGTCGGGGGTCTTCGATGGCCTGGTATGTCGCCAGAAAACCGAGTACGTGGTGATACGCTTCGAAACCGTGCTCGGTGTGAATGACGACGCCGATTTCCTCAGCGCCGTCCAGGACCACAAAAGATCGGCTCCCGATCATGCCGCATCCTCTCCCTCAAAGAGCTGTTCAAGCTTTTTTCGGGATGCGCACCAGCGGCCGGCGACCTTTTGGGCCGGCAAGGCTCCCTTCTCCAGTGCGTGATATGTCTGCCGCGGTGTTCGACCGATTACCTGTGCAATGGCAGCAACGCCCCAAATGACGCCAAGCGGCTCGTGTTGGTTCTGCTCAGTCATAGGAGGTAGTTATCCCGTTCCGCGTCGTGAGTGTCTTCAAGGTCGCAATCGCCGTCTCGGATATCTGTGAGCTCGATGAGCCTCTCAATCATGTCGTCAACCTCTGCCCACGTCGCGCACAGACCGACCTTCTGCAGATGTTCTATCAGTTGCGCGCTGCTCCCGAGGGCTAGTGAGTTCAATTGAAGTGTGCTATTTGTCTGCATGTTCATTGCTGCATTCCTCGTAGGGATGTTGTGAACCACGGCTCGGAGAGGTTGCAGCCTCTGCCGGGCCTTCTTTTTGTTCGAAATCCGCTTCCTGGGCGGTGTTTCCGAGCTTCGCGCTGGTGTATGGGTGCCGCCCTGCCCTAAAGGGCCAAAGCGAGCAATCAATCGCTTCACAGAGCCGAACTTCACTTGGTTGGTAGACAGAGCAGTCCAGGCACTTGGCCCGAATAGCCTGCATCGGCGTCATACGCTTGTGACCAGCCTCTTCGGCTACCCCAGCAGTGGGAGGCCAGATGGCAGCGAGTTGGGTGCGTGTCACTCCGCGGCCTCCTGAAAAAATGCCACCAACTTGGACCTGCTGGCGACGTAACGTTCCCCGACCCGCTTTACCATCGGGAGCTTACCTGATCGGATCAGATGGTAGGCCTGTTGATAATTGCGACCGATTACGCGACCGATCTCGTCAACTCCCCAGATGAGATCTAGAGGCTCACTTTCACTCACTATATCTTCCTTTCTATCCATTGGATACAAAGCGAATAATATCCAATGGATATGATTGACGTCAAGCGCTATACACCCGATGGATATGACTTTCAGTGGAAATGGATAGATGTCAGAGAAACGCGCTAAACCGGATCAATTCCAACTGCGAATGCCACCGGGCCTCAGAGACCGCATTAAGATCTATGCAGAACTGCACGGTCGTTCCATGAACGAGGAAATAGTGAGACTTCTCGAAAGAGAGTTTCCCGAACCTTGGAATGTGGATAGTCGGATCTCTGATCTGCTCAAAATGCTTTTGGTCATTCGCAAAGGTGGCTCAGACGACCGAATTATCAAACTCGCAAATGAGCTCGAAGAGACCGTGCGCGGTATAATAACCGGTCAGGTAGGCGGTGTGGATGATGAAGCAATTGCCGCGATGGACTGGCGTTGGCAAAGATACCTTGAAGAGCGAATGGAAGATGACCGAGGCCTTCTAAATCTTGATGAAGAAGAAGAAGAACAACTCAGCAAATCCGGTACTACAGCAAAGTTCATTAATGTCGAAGAACCGGCTCGCCTAGAACGCATTAAATCGCTTTTTCCTGATCTGAGCGATGAACATCTCAAGCTTATATCTGGCGCGGTCGAAGGTGGAAGTGTGGAGAAAGTTCTCGAAACAGTTGGAAGCGTGGTTCATCGGCAAAAACTAGAACAGCAAGCTGCCAACAGTCCAACCAATATCGACGATGACCTTCCCTTCTGAGGACTGATCGATGTCCGTTCGTAAGCGCACCTGGACCGACGGTAATGGGGAAGAACGCTCCGCTTGGGTGGTCGATTATAAGGACCAAGGCGGCAAGCGGCGGCTTAAGACCTTCAAGTTGAAGAAGGAAGCCGACGCGTTTGCACTGACCGCTGGCGTCGAGGTCCGCGATGGCACCCACGTTCCCGATCGCGACACCATCACCGTGGAGGAAGCTTGCACGGCCTGGCTGAAAAACTGCATCCGGAGCGGCTTGGAGCGCTCCACGCTCGATCAGTACGAGCAGCACACCCGCCTTCACATCAACCCGTTTATTGGTCCCCTGAAGCTTTCCAAGATCAATGTGCCGGCCGTCCGCGCCTTCCAGGATGATTTAAGAGACAACGGCCGATCGGCTGCGATGATCTCCCGGGTCACCGTTTCATTTGGCAGTGTTCTCTCCGACGCCCAGGAACGCGGTTTGGTGGTGCGCAATGCCGTCCACGAAATGAAAAGCCGCAGGAAGAGCAAAAATTCCTCTCAGGGAAGGAAAAACGCGCGACTCAAGTATGGGGTGGACATACCCACCAAGGAAGAGGTCCGTGCATTAATTGAGGCTGCTGGAGGCAGTTTTCGTCCATTCCTGATAACAGCTATCTTCAGCGGTCTCCGTTCTTCAGAACTCCGCGGCTTGAGCTGGTCGTCAGTGGATCTGAACAAAGGTGAGCTCGAGGTGCGCCAGCGGGCGGACAAGTACCAGACCATTGGCCTTCCGAAATCCGATGCCGGGCACAGAACGATCCCCCTGCCCCCGATCGTGATCAATACGCTGAAGGAATGGAAACTTGCCTGTCCCAACGGTGATGCCGATCTGGTCTTTCCGAATGGCGCCGGCAACATCGAGTACCATGCCAACATCATCAAGCGCGGATATCATCCGGTCCAGCTCTCAGCCGGCGTGACCACTGCGGCGAACGGCAAGGATGGAGAACCGGTCGCATCGCCCAAATACTCAGGCCTCCATGCGCTTCGGCACTGGTTTGCGTCTTGGTGCATAAACCGAAAGGCAGACGGTGGTCTGGAGCTCTCTCCCAAGCAGGTCCAGGAACGCCTCGGTCACAGCTCCATCACGGTCACGTATGACACCTACGGGCATTTGTTCCCGGCCACGGACGAAGCGAAGGACCTGGCGGCTGCTGAAAACATGTTACTTGGAATGAAAGGGACATAGCGAAACAACTTGATTGGCGAGATTTGGATCTCAGTTTAGGGTCGGTTTGGTCTCTTTTATCGGGCGGGAAGTCTTCACCCATCAGTCGCGCGTTCGGGCCACTGTCGGTTAGAATGGCGATTGACGACACCAGTAAATTCACAATCCCTGAATGACCGAAATGGGCCATCACCAGACTGCCGGATCCCAAATACTCGGTCACCCAAGCCGACATTCGTTATGACAATTTCTGCGGTAGCTCTCGGCCCACTGCTGACATTGGCTGTCGTCTCAATCAATGGCGGCTTTGCGTCCCCATTTCGGACGTTTAATGGAAGCTCTGCGCTGTCGAAAGCGGACATTGCAAATGCTGAGATTGATCTATCGATAGAGGTCATGGCACGTGTTCGGCAAGTCGCTAAAAGCCACTCTTTGGTTGCTTACATGGTTTCGTTATCCAACCTTTGAACGCTCCGTGACGGAGATCCACGAAATACCTGTCATTTCCGATCTGCCCGCCCTTCAATGAAATCTCGAATTCAGATCCACCGCAGGTATGCGTAGTGCACACCGGTGAAACTGGTGTAGTCGGGATGGCGTGGTGGAGTGTCAGGGCGAGAATGCCCAGTGTGGCCAGAGCATGGCTTGATGTGTCTCCGCTGGCCACAGCAACACGCTCAAGATGATGCCGGTCCTTGAGGGTGGCCAGAAGGAGTCCAAGGGTCTTTCCGACCCTCTCGAGGTTCAACGGACCCGAAACCGTTTCGCCCCTGGCGGTGTAAATGATCGGGCTCTGTCCTGCCTGGAGTGCCGCTGAAGCCGTCTGCAATACGCGTTCGACTTTCTGCTTCAGTCCGTCACCCGTTGCAAGCGCCCTGAAGTCGACCTTTATGCCCTTGAAACTCAGATCTTCCGCGGTTTCGATCTAGCGCGCGGTTGTCGGCGAACAGCCTCCTGAAACAACTGCGATACGGTACTGGTCGACAAGGGGCGGCAAAGCTGCCGGTGGCTGCAGCAAGCCAACTTCGTGCCACTTTTGCAAAAGCGCATACCGGCATCACGTTTGAATTTGCCATCATGCGAAGTTGTTCTTGATACCCGCATTGAGAGCAAATGAGGGCGGTCGATGCCGCCCTCATTTGTATTAATCCGCCCCGTGCGCAAGATCTCTGGCTTGAACAATCTTCTTCTGGGTGACCGCAAGGACAATCGCGATACCGAGACCGATCGTATCGGTAACCCAACCTCCCGCAATCATTGTCAATCCGCCGACCAGAAGTCCCACTCGGACAACCATTCCGGCGTGGCCAAAGAACCAGCCCTGAACAGCGCACGACAACAGGTAGACGCCTGCGATTGCCGTGATGGCTACATGAGAAATCTCGAACCAGTTGCCATTGAGCAGCATAGCGGGCGAGAAGAAGAACATGTAGGGTACCACAAATGCAGCGAGCCCAATTCGGAAACTCTCGACACTGGTCTTCACCGGGTCGGACCCTGCAAGAGCGGAGCCGGCATAAGCAGCAAGGGCAACAGGCGGCGTAATCGCGGACATGACTGCAAAGTAAAAGATGAAAAGATGTGCGACGAGCGGTTCAACGCCCAGGTTCACCACGCCGGGTGCGATGACACTCGCCGCTACCGCGTAGGCGGCTGTCGTCGGCATTCCCATACCAAGCACGATCGACACGATCATGGCAAAGAATAGCGCCAGAATCTGACTCTGATCAGCAAGCGCAAGTAATACGGTCGAAAAGCGGGAGCCGATGCCAGTCAGTGCGATCACGCCGACGATGATGCCTGCAGTGGCGCATACCGCCACGAGCTGAAGCACCATCCGGGCGCCGATATCGAGCGCGTGGAACAACTGGCGTGGTCCCATCCTGTTTGGTGTCAGCCAGGACACTACGGCTGCGGTAATCATCGCAAGTGTCCCGCAGCGGATTACGGAATAGCCCGCGAACAGCGCGTAGATGAGAACCACAATCGGCGTGAAGAGGTATATCTGTCGGACAAGTGATCCAATCTTCGGCAGCTGATCGCGGGGCAGTCCTTTCATGTTTGCTTTCTGCGCAGCAAGATCGACCATGAAGTAGATGGAAATGAAGTAGAGAATTGCAGGAATTATGGCCGCCCAAACAATCTCCATGTAGGAGATGCCCGTGATTTCGGCCATGATGAACGCTCCCGCCCCCATAATCGGCGGCATGATCTGGCCGCCGGTTGAAGCAGCGGCTTCCACCGAAGCCGCCGTCTGTGGCCGGTAGCCGACCCGCTTCATCATCGGAATCGTCAATGATCCCGTGGCCACGACATTACCTGCGGAGGTACCGTTAATCATGCCCATCAGGCCCGAGGCGAAAATGGCTACCTTTGCCGGCCCCCCCCGACGATGACCAGCCGCCGCGAACGCGAGATTCACGAAATACTCGCCAACGCGCGTCGTCTGCAGGAATGCAGCAAAGACAACAAACAGGACGATATAGGTCGAGGAAATGGCTATCGGGGCACCAAGGATGCCATTGTCCGTGAAGATGTAGGAGAAGAAGCGCTTCGCATCATAGCCGCGGTGTTCGAAAATCCCGGGCAGCCAAGGACCAAGGAACGCATAGGCAACAAAGACACCGGCTATAAAGACGAGAGCCAGTCCTGCCAACCGGCGCGTCAACTCAATGATCAATAGCACACCCGTGATGGCGGCCCACATATCTCCCGGGAGTGCCATTGGCATGCCGGCGCGCAGCTGGAGCTGACGGGAGAAAAAGATCAGGTATGCTGTGCAGGCGGCTGCGGCGACCGCGAGAAGAACATCTGACGGTGCGAATCTTGTCCGTTTCGTGTGCGGAAAGACCCAGCTGTGAACGATTGCAAGCGCGGTCCCGGCGGCGAGAGGCATTCCGAAACTGCTCATGGCCCAAGCTGGTGGAAGAGCCGCTCCCAGCACTTCGCCATTGATCCAGATAGCTGTCACGCCGGCGGCGCCATAAAGGACCGCCGCACCGGCAACCGCAAGAATTGCGTTGGCAAGGAGCGAGCCAGAAGTGCGTCCCTTGGCTTCCATCGAAGTTGCACCGAACAATAGAAAACCTAGGAACAGCCCTCCGCCAACATGTGTGAGGCGATAGGCCCAGGTTTCCAGCGGATACACATTCATCACCAGTAGATGAAAGACCGTGTAAGCCACACACAGACAGGCAACGATTGCGTTGCGAGTGCCGGTGAAATTACGCTGATTACCAGATATCGGCTCTTCATCCACCAGTGCGCGTGCGGTCTGCTCTTCGATCAAAGACGCCGCGTGAACTTTTTCTTCATTCTGTGTCGGTGTATTCGGCGATGAGGTCATGTTCTGGCTGCTCTGGCGTGGGATTGGAAACGCAACACGGGCGGAGAAGCAGGTTCAACCGCCCGTGCGTTCTAGCGAAGAAGGACAGGCTTACCGGTTGAAGCCAGGAAAGTCGTATCCGTTTTCCTTGAACCAGCGGATCGCGCCCGGGTGGAATGGAATGACCGTGTTCTTGACCACGTTTTCAGGGAGCGTTTCCTTGGCGGCTGCATGGTTCTGGACCATGCGCTCATGGTTTTCCATCGCAAGCTTGGTGATTTCATAGGCCAGGCTTTCCGGCATGTCCTTGTGCGCAATTGCAAAGTTCCAGAGCGACACCGTCTGCAGGCCTTCCGGCTGATCTTCGTAGGTGTCCGCCGGAATGAGGAACGGCTGCATCGCAGGCACGATTTCCATCATCTTGGCTAGCGTTTCGTCATCCATCGACAAGAACCGCACGTCGTTTTCGACTGCCAGCTGTGCGTAGGCTCCGGTCGGCAATCCGGCGGCATAGACGAACGCATCGATCAGGCCGTCCTTGAGCTGTCCCGCCGTATCGGCACCTCCGGCATTGCTGATGACGACACCGCTGTCTGTATTTTCGAAGAAGCGTGTCCAATAGGTCGCCGACGTGCCGCCGGCCGGGCCGACGCCAACACGCACACCATCCTTGAGGTCTGCAAAGCCTTTGATGTCCGAACTTGCAAGAACCGCAGCCTGAAGCGGTGTCTGATACATTGGGAACAGCGCACGGACGTTTTCATGCGGCACGCCCGGCATGAGCGGGCTTTCACCCTTGCGGGCTTCATCGGCAGGGCCGAGCGTAACAAAGCCCAGCTGATGTTCACCGGTTTCGACAAGCGTTACGTTCTGAACAGGGCCGCCTGTGATTTCCGCGCCGGCATTGATACCCAGTGCCTCGCTGATCATGGCTCCGAACCCGCTTCCGTATCCGAAATAGGTGCCGCCTTGGCTGCCAGTTCCGATCGTGACACTGCTTGGCCAGCCATCCTTGTCCTGTGCGCTGGCAGGCATAACGCAAAGTGCGCCAGCAAGCAGGGCCGCGGCTGATGAAATCCTGATAGACATGTTTCCTCCCATGTTTTCCTTTGGCATTGCTATGGATCTACGCGATGCCACTGGATGCAGCATGAAGAAGAACGAGACTGCAGAGAATGCTATGAAGATTATATTATTTTTCGTTATTATCAGGCACTGTCTTCAATGGTTTGCAGGTTCCTGTCCAGAACGTCCAGCAAGGCGTCCCGTTGCTGATCCCTCGTTCCACGGGTCCAGGCGGCGGCCAATATGAGCTTCGACCGCGTTGCTCCGGGTGGAATTGAAAGAGGCAGAAAACGAACGCCAGGTATGGCGATGCGTGCTGTCCAGCGGGGAACAATCGCCAGACCGGTACCCGTGGCAACAAGATTGACAATCGTGTGTTTTTCTTCCGCAATCTGAGCGATGCGGGCCGTCAGTCCGGCGTCCATAAACAACTTGATCGTGAGGTCATGCGAATGCGGCCTGGACCGGCGATCCGGAACGATAAGGGGAATGTCTGCCAGATCCTCGATGACGATTTCATTCTGTTTCGCCAAGATATGATCTTCCGGCAACGCAACCACGGCTGTTTCGTAGAAAAGTGTCCGGAAGTTAATTCGGGGATCGCGTATATCCGGCGGACGGCAGAATGCGATATCAAGGCTTCCGCTTAACAACTTGGGTAGTAGGTGGATTGTCTTCTGTTCAAAGAGTTGAACTTCAATGTCCGGGTGTTCGGCACGGAAGAACTGCAAGAGTTGAGGCATCAGTCCCGCAGAGGCGCTGTCAATCGCCCCGACCCGGAGTAGGGGTTTTTCACTTTTCCGGATGGCTCTGATCTTTTCTTCCAGCTGATCCGCCTGTGCGACCAATGACCTGGCATCTTCCAGAATAGCGCTCCCGGCGGCCGTCAGCGAGACATTGCGGGTTGTTCTGAAAAAGAGTTTGGTATCGAGCTGGTTTTCAAGGATTTTGATCTGCCGTCCCAGGGAAGCTGGCAGCATGTCCATGGACTGTGCGGCACGGCCGAAATGCAGCGTATCCGCGACACTGAGAAAACATCTGATCTGATAGATATTCACGGCAGGATCATTAATCTCAATTATTGCAGCTTTGTATATAATCTTATGTACGTTGAGCCGTCCAGCAAATACCTCCTAACGTCTGATCGAAGTTTGAACGCGTCTGTCCCGAGCGTAAATCAGGCAGCGCTCCAGAAAAATCCGGCGATCCATCCGGTTCCAAACATTCTCTGAGGCTCAGAAAGAAACCATGAAACATTACAAGATCGCAGCCATTCCCGCGGACGGTATAGGGCCGGAGGTTATTGATGCTGGGTTGCAGGCTTTGGATGTGCTGGCACGACGCGACGGCGGCTTCTCGCTGGATGTGACCCATTTTGACTGGGGCTCCGATCGCTACAAGAAAACAGGTTCATTGATGCCGGACGACGGTACGCAGCAGCTGAAAGGATTTGATGCGATTTTTTTCGGTGCTGTTGGTGCGCCGGACGTGCCGGATCATGTCACCTTGTGGGGCCTTAGACTGCCGATCTGCCAGGGGTTCGATCAATACGCGAACGTTAGGCCAACAAAAATCCTGCCGGGTATTTCCTCGCCACTGGAAGGGGTTGGCCCTGGGGATCTGGACTGGGTAATCGTTCGAGAAAACTCGGAAGGCGAATATTCCGGCCATGGCGGTCGGGCACACAAAGGGCTCCCTGAGGAAGTGGGAACGGAAGTCGCCATATTCACGCGCGTCGGAGTGACCCGGATCATGCGGTACGCATTCCGACTTGCCCAGTCCCGCCCGCGTAAACACCTTACAGTCGTGACCAAATCCAATGCGCAGCGCTTCGGTATGGTCATGTGGGACGAGATAGCAACCGAAGTCTCACAAGAATTTCCGGATGTCACCTGGGACAAGATGCTCGTCGATGCGATGACCGTTCGCATGGTAAAGAATCCCAGAAGCCTCGATACGATCGTTGCGACCAACCTTCATGCCGACATTCTTTCAGATCTTGCCGGTGCCCTGGCGGGTAGCCTCGGCGTTGCCCCAACGGGCAATATCGATCCGGAGCGCCGTTTTCCTTCCATGTTTGAGCCGATCCATGGGTCTGCTTTCGACATAACCGGCAAAGGGATCGCCAATCCAGTTGCAACTTTCTGGACAGCCTCCCAGATGCTGGATCACCTTGGCGAACCGGATGCGGCGAGCCGCCTGATGCGCGCCGTCGAGAAAGTGTGCGCAGACGGGGTCTTGACGCCGGATGTCGGCGGAAAGGCGTCAACCCAGGAGGTGACGGATGCGGTGTGTGAAGCCATCCGCATCGAGAACGCCTGACCACCATGAACGGCTCGGAAGCGCATGCATTATTGCGCCAATTGTTTGACGCGGCTATCGCAGCGGCAGATCCAGCAAGAGTTTTGGCAAAGAAATTGCCAGAAAAACCCGAAGGAAAGTGCGTTGTCGTCGGGGCCGGAAAATCCGCGGCGTCGATGGCGCGAGCCTTGGAACTCGCCTGGCCGGAAGTCGACCTTTCGGGTGTCGTAGTGACGCCCTATGGCCACTCCGTACCGACTGAAAGAGTGAAAGTTCTGGAGGCGTCACATCCCGTGCCTGACGAGGCCGGTGCGGCCGCTGCGCGTGCGATCCTCAAGGCCGCATGCGAGGCTGGGCCCGATGATCTCGTCCTGGCGCTATTGTCCGGGGGTGGATCGGCGCTGATGCCGCTTCCTAAACCGCCTTTGACGCTTGCGGGCAAGGTCCAGGTCAACCGCCTGCTCCTGAAATCCGGGCTGTCAATTGAAGACATAAACCGGATCCGCAGGCGACTCTCTCTGATAAAAGGTGGCGGACTGGCACGAGCGGCGAGACCGGCTCGCGTGGTCACCTTGGCAATCTCGGATATCCCAGGGGATGATCCTGCTTCGATTGCCTCCGGGCCAACCCAACCCGATCCGACCGCCCACGAGGATCTTTCTCATCTAGTCGAGAGGCTTGGACCCGATTTACCGCGAGCGGCACGCCAAATCCTTCTAGGTCCCTCGGAGCCTCAGACCGGAATGGAACCGGACTTTCGCCTGATAGCAACCCCGAGTATGTCACTGAGTGCTGCCGCGGAAGTGGCACTTGCGGCCGGGGTCACGCCGTTACTACTCGGAGATGCCATCGAGGGCGAAGCAAGGCATGTGGGAACCGTTATGGGAGGTATCGCTCTTTCATGCGCCAGACACGGAAAGCCGGTCGGTAGACCCGCTGTTCTCCTGTCCGGAGGAGAAACGACCGTGACCATCGGCAACAACTCTCCTGGCAAGGGGGGGCGAAATACCGAATTTCTGCTGTCTCTTGCCTTGGCGTTGAAGGGTGACCAGAGCATCCATGCCCTTGCAGCTGACACCGACGGTATCGACGGCACCGAAGATGCTGCGGGAGCAATCATCGGGCCTGATACGCTTGCACGAGCAGACGTCTTGGGACATGACGCACGCAGTTTTCTGGCTTTGAACGACAGCTACAGTTTTTTCGACAGGCTCGACAACCTCGTCCGAACCGGACCGACTCTTACGAATGTGAATGACTTCAGGGCGATATTAGTGTCGTGAGGTTTCGCAAATCGGTGAAACTAATCTGTGAGAAGGACGATGAAGTCAGTCGATTTGATCGTCCGCAACGCTGATCCAACTGCCGTAAGCCGACCGTCCGGTTGCGGCCCCCTCTCGGTCATTCGTGTAGACCGCAGCGAATTCACACTTTCCGCCCTTTCTAGCCTTGGTAGTTTGCGGAATGAACGGTGGGTTTTCAGATTAGGTTGATGACCCAGGAACGGCTGAAATGGCGGCGCGAAGCTGCCTGGCGGGTTGCTCCAGGACCAGTCAGCCACCTTCGGAATCGAGACGCCCCGGCAAGCGTACGGATGACATGTAATCCGACCGAAGCGAGTTACCAAAGGTTCTCAGGTTTCAAAAGTCTGTGCACAATACACGGAGCGTGATCCATGGACCCGAGGTGGAGCACGATCAGTCTCAGTCTACAGCCGAGTATAGGCATTCATTTAGTGAATTTGATAATTGAGATCTTTCGGTGGACATTGTTCACTGAGTGACATGTCACGATCAGGTGGTGTGACAGCTAAGAGGGTAGAAGCAGTTTCCATGAGCGTGAACCATCCGGCTTCCGCCCCCGGACTTAACGAAGACGCGTTCGCAGCAATTCAACCTGCCGCTCCAGACATACGAGCCACAGACATCCTCTCGGGGATCGGAACCCTATCCAGAGATCAACTCTGCGGAATGATCGCGATGATCGAATCCGTCGACGGGTTGTCCCTGGCGGTCGGCGCCGTCGATGCCGTTCGCGACCGCATCGGTCTTGGCCGAGAGGCGACCGCGACGAGCCTGCAAGAGGCGCGGACCAGTCTTTTCAATTCTAGAACCCCGGACGCCTCGTTGAGGTTTCGTCTTCTGGTTCGCATTTCCGAGGGCCTGGACGTTCCCTCGTCGCCCCCCCTTTCCGTCAAACACGCGATCAAATACGCATCCGCCATGGCGGTGCGAACGTCCGAACGCCTCAGCCCGGGGGTACGGCAGCGCCTTCACGCGGAAGCGAAACCGGTGCGTGGCACGGACCTCCAATCGCGCATCAGCGGCGCCGCTTCCGACATCCGAAACTCCCTGGCACGAATGGCGAGCCGCTCCGTTCCGATGCTGTTTCCAGAGATCGTCGCGGAGGAGCTCCTGGCGTTCTTCGCAGATACCGAGATGGTCGAGGCCGCGGCTCGAAACGCGGACCCCGAAATCGCGAAGGCCTTGCGCAAGGGCCACGAAGCGGCAATTGCGGCCATGACGGCCGGCGGCAGCTGGGCAACATTCGCCCTCCTCGTCGCCAACGCCGGGTTCGCCCCTTACATTCTGGCGGCGCAAGCGAGCGCCTTCATCCCTCTGGTCGGCGGCCCCGCCCTTGTTTCCCTGTTGGCCACCTTGATCAATCCGCTGACAGTCATGATCGGCGTGTCGGCCATCGCCTGGCTCGGCATGGGAAAGGGCGCGCAAATCGTACGCAGTCAGATCGCCGCGCGTTTAACGGTTCTCCTGTCCGCTTCCGGGGCGGGAAATCGCGATTTCGGTCTGGAAACCTTCCTTTCCGACATGCGCGTTCTCGGGGACCTTAACGACGAGGACTTCCTCTGGCTGCGGGAAAGGGACCTTGTCGCGCTCCGCAAACGCAAGGCCACACTGGACGGATGGACGCGATCTCCGATGCCGCGTGCCGCCATAGCGCCTCCGGGGCGCTGGAACGTCCGACCGTCCGGCACCGACGTCGCCAACGGCCTTCTTGTCTTCGGTCTTAGCGCCGGAGAGATGATCTGGCATTCGGTGGCGATGGACCCCAAGGTTCTTCAGGCCGCTGACTTCTCTCGGAAGGCGGATCTCGCCGATCCTCTCGATTTCGCGGCGAGCGTCAATGAATTCACCAGCGTCGGCGCCGGGATCTCGTTGCGCGGATACACTGCCGAGCGTCTCGTATACGACCACCTCGTTGCGGACGGACATGCAGTTTCCTTCCCGGAGGCGAACAACCAGCAAGGCTTCGATCTGCTGGTGGACGGGTCCGAGGTACAGGTGAAGTGTGGCAAAAGCCTTTCGATCCTGTCCGAACATTTCGAGAAGAACCCCGATATCCCCGTGATCGCCAATGCGGCGCTTGTGGAGGCGGCACGGGCGCATGGAGAGCCATGGGCTCCCTTGGTCACGACCCTCCCCGGTTTCGATCTCCCCACTGTCGAGGAGATGCTCTCTACAACGCTTGGACATGCAGCCGAAGTGGCGGATCCGGAGATACTGGAGTTCGCTCTGTCCATCGGTTTGCTACGCGGCGGACTTGAAGTCGCCCGGGGGCGCATTCCAATGGGAGATCTCCCCGCGTGGATGATGTTCGACGGGGCCTCTCGCGGCCTGTTGGGCGCCGTCGGAACCAAGGCTGGGGCGTGGGTTGGCCTTGTCACCATCCGGGCGGCTGGAGCCGTTGTTCTGGCACCCGTTATCGGCAGCGCGGCCCTCATGGCCAATGGCACAGTCAAGAATGCCGTCCAGTCCGGCCTCATGCGCGAATGGATCGCTCGAATGTCTGCCGCTGCGAAAGATCTCCATGACGACCTGATCGAAGCCTGTGACCGCCGCATTGCATGCCTGCAAACCCGCAATCTCGATCTCGAAGCAAACCTGGGCGGATCCGATCTTGAACGATGGATGGCGATCCGCGCTTCGGACGATCTCGTCGCCGCGATGGAAGACCGTCTTCTGCTCGAGACCGAACCACCGAAGACGGAAGCCGGATGCGCGGAGCTCCTCATTCTGGCTGCGGACATCGCTCCAGCGGATGCCTCGGCTCTCGCGAGCTCGCATCGGCTTCAAACCGTGCTTCTCGAGAAGCCCGGGCTAAACGAAGTCTTGATGAGGAATGGCGGCAGGAGCGTGAAGCGATTCACTATGAAACCCTTCCGACGCTAGTTCACTATGAAATTTGCGACGGCAATGACCTTCAGTGTTTGGTAGGTGAATGAACACAAGCCGCAGGATGCCAACCCGATCTGTTACAGCCCGCTCCCCTGACTGTCCGCCTAGTGGACCTCGGCGCCTGCCGCAGCGTAGGCCTGCTTTCAGGCCCACTTGCAACGGCAGAGAACGGCCGACATGTGAACGCTAAGCGGTCTAGTTCAGAAATTTCTGGCGAGGATGAATGAACTCGGAGCCTCGGTACTTAGCACCGGCATCCATGCGACATGGGCGCGACAACGAGCGCAGAATTGGCTTTATTGCGAGCGATTACCACGGACTCTGACTCCGTTAGTCCTGGTTCGAATCCAGGTTCCCCAGCCAACCTCTTCTTCTGAAAAAACTAGCCTGATGCTGAAGACGCACCTGTCCGTGTCGGTTTACATATAGTTCCGTTCGATCAAGTTGCTTGCCGTCTGATAACCTTGCTGGCACAGCGCAGTGCGCCATTTGCATGGGCAAGGCTTTCCCAGCCGAAGACCAGCTTGGGATCGAAGCCGAGATCCTTCCAGATCCTGGCGTTCTCCGCATCGAATTCCGTGAACCTGCTGTCTTCGCCGAAGCATGGCAACCACATGATTGGTTTGCCATTTCCCTCTCGTACCGCATTTTCCAGAAGGACGTTGTTGTAGAGTCGCGGTCTGACCGAGTTCTTTACGTCGACCCCAAAGGGAACTGGATTGCGGATGATTTCGAAACCCTGGTCCCTCAACCAATGTTCCGACGCATCGAGAAGTCTCTTTTCCCGCTTTGCCTTGCTGATGGCTTCTGGGGCCACGGCCACCGGGTCTGCCAGCAATAACAAATGCTTGCCGTTGTGGCGCAAACCTGTTGGAGAAACATATCTGTCGACATGGCTTTCGCACCGCTCAATGGTCGTAACCAGATCCGGCCGCAAATGAGAAAATGGAAGGTCCCCGAGCAGATCATTCGCTGTTTGCCAGTCCAGGCCTCCCTCACGGTTAGAATCAGCAGTGTTCTTGCCGGCCCTGTTTTTATGAGTATCGACGGTGGTTTTTTCGAACAGATCTTGTCTTCGGTATCCCCAATAGCAGACAGGTCTGTTATCGAGTTCACCGATACGCCGATCTGCGGCAAGCAAAGTGCTGTCACCGTCATACTTGTTGGAGGCTGATCTCAGTCGGCTTGTGTGACCGATGAGACGAAAGCCCTCACCAACGATCTGGTCTCCACCCGGCAAAAAGAGTGGGAGATCGTGGCAGGCGACAGAGAGGTGTTCGGCCAGTAACCTCGGCAAGATGCCCCTGGGCCAGTCGCATGCTGGAGCGGCAATCCGCAGGTCGTTGCCTCGCATTTGTACCAGGATGGAATCCTGTGCCCAGATATCTGCACTTTCAAGCGGCCTAGTGCCTGCCAGGACAATGTTATAGCGACACTCGGTCTGTGTTTCGATCCAGCTTCTCGCAGCCGCCTCGTTAAAAGCATCCGCAAATGCCAGGATTGAAACACTCGAAGGCATGGCCTTGAGCAAATTTCCGATCGCGGCAAGTATCTTTTCGGCGTGAGGATTGCCGGGATCAAAAACCTTTTGAGGTAGTGAGATCGCTATCGTTTCAATCAGACCGCCGCAATCCGGCACGATTGACCATGTGGTCCTGGCTTTCACAATCTCCATTTTCATTAGCAGTCACCTGCCGAGAATTTCTTTTTCAAGTGACTTGAGAAAAAGGGTGTTCTGTATTTTCCAACTGTCCTGACCATCATGCGTCTCAATCTCGATGTTCTCTTTCAGATTGGTCAGGAGCTTTTGAGCGTCTTGCCGTTTCAAGCTCTGCTCGAACTCGGGCAAGTACTTCAGAAAGTGAGCGCTTTCAGCTTCGGAAAGTCCTGTTTCGCTCAGCACGCGCACCCAGGTTCGCGTGGAAAAATGCAGACCGGTTGCAGCTTTCAGCAATGCATCATGTGCGCTTTCGGCAATGAACCCGCCTTTCAAAGCTGCAGACAGCGTCGCCTCCGCATCCACCAGCGCCAGTGTCAGCGGGCAATAGCTCAGTTCCGCCGGAGCGTGCGAAACAGCAACATCCGCATCCGATTGACGCCTTCCCGCTTGGTAGTCTGCAAAAATTGCCCCGACACCAACCATCCCGAATGGGAAACACTCTGCAGCCCGTAATGCGCCCATGCTGGCCGCGCCGTATACCCGGCACCCCTCCTGTAGGGCGAACAGGATTTCCTTGTGCCAGACAGAAGGTGTGGAATTGAAGTAACCATCAATCAATCCGATCACGCGGCGACCCTGCCCCACGGCTCGCAGAATGTCTCCGCGTGCCGCAGGTGGGAATACGTCTAGGCCATCAAAAAGATCGCCGGCCAAGCCGTGAACGCTCGGTCCTGCAAAAACGACGGGTTTCAACATGCAGTGCTCAGCACTTCCGTCGTCAGCAGTATCGAGTTCATGGACATTTCGGAGAAGCTGCCGGAATGCGCGTCAAGGCCTGTGACGATCGTCCTCACCACGTGAACGTCCGGGACCGGCGATTTGAGCGGAAACATGTAGGCATCTTCAATGCCAGCCGCCCGCATCAGCTTCAGGACATCCTGCCACCCCATGGACGACTGCCTTGCAGGGCGGAACTCAGCCTCAAGTTTGGCAAGAGGAATGAGTGGTGGCTGGTTCCTGGCTACGCCATCCTTGGACTGCTGAAAACGATCCATCGCAAGGTCGTCGCGCGCACCGGCGATGTCCGTCAGACGTGACTGCACCGCTTCAAGCAAGGCTGCGAGTATCGCCTCGGCAACGTTCGTCCGGCAGGCAATTCCCGCAGGAGCGCGCGAAATGACACCGGATGGCCCATTCACCTGCCGCGAGATGACAGCGGCAATGACCGGAAGTTTCACGCGTCCTGGAAGAGCGTATATGTGAAGATCAAGGCCGGCTTTTGAGACCTTCTCCAGAATCGCGTCTAGATCGGCGTTCGCGCCCTCGTAGTCGGTGACCTCCCGGATATTGTTGACGAACAAACCGAAAGTATCGACCACACTGGACGCGTCATGTTCCACGAGTTCAAGCAGGGCGTGTTCGATGGCCTTGTCGATCGAGAAATGCGCCGCCAACCCCTGGGATGTCATACGGAAGGCATGACGGTCCCAAGGCATGTCGCTACGCATGTCCATCCCGACCAATTCGTAGGGCGCGAAGCGTTGCTCGCCGGAAATCAGGGACGTTCCCGGAACCCAGGCGCGCTGGCGGGTCGGATCGAGCTGATGCGGGTTGACCCTTGCTAGATCAAAGAACGGAATGACGCTCCTTTGCTGTCGCGCCATGTCTTCGATCGTCGCGAACTCCGTGACGTGCTGTCGCGGTTGTTCGGCGACAGCACATTCCACGGCTTCCATGATCGCTGAAATCTTCGCCTGATCGTTGGTCACACCCTTTCCCTGGGAAACGGAAAGAGACCTGGAATTTGGCCTGGTTGCGAACCAGACCGGTATCCCGATCGTGTCCAGCCCGGTGATCTCACCCAATCTGGTTATGCCGAAGCTGCGCAGGAATTGCGGAGAGAAAGGATCGGATTGCACAGCGGATACCTCCTGTAGCGGTGCGATTTTGTCAGTCAGGCGCCTTCCGGATTAATCGTCCGAAAGCACGGCATCCTGAAGCGTGTCGGGATTTCCGGAATCAGAACCGGAGCCGGTCTTGGAAACCGGATCCTGGATCGGTGCCCAGCTCATTCTGTTGAGGTCCCAATCGCTGTCATCGACATCAGTGAGGAATGCAAAATCGACATCCGAGATCGTGCTGCCCTGCTTGATAGCCTGGTAGATACCTTCCGACTCGACCTGGCTGAGGCTTGTTTCCGGATTGCCGTCACTTTCGGCGAACAGAACACGGGCAGCAGCGGCGATGCGTGCATAGCCGTCGACACCGGCGTTTTGCGCTTCGTAAGCCAGAATTGTCTGGTGCGACACACGAGATACGCGCAGCGGATCCATCCGCAAAAAAACAACACCGTGACCACGTTTTCCGATCACGTAAAATGACGAATTAGGCATAATTTTCTCCTGTAAATGGGTTTACCTAGTCGAAGCCGGCGAGTTTCAGACCTTCCAGAAAGATCTTGCTGTTCTCTGGGTTCTTGTCTGGCATGAAGCGACTGATTTCCTGCGCGGTCATCCCCGGATAAACATCCATGAGACGCCGTGCATATTGTCTTGCGCTCTCAATTTGTCCGTCTAGAGCGAGGCTTGCCGTCAGGATGCGCAACGCGGGTTCCTCGTCGTCCATCTGCTTGCACAGCCGGACGGCCTCTGCGTAGTCGGCCAGCTTGAAGGCGATGCTCGCACCCGCCCACCAGTAGATGTCCGGTGCAAGTGGATTGAGATCGATCGCGTGCTTGAAACGGTTCCAGGCGTCCTTGGGCTTGCCAAAATGCGCAAGCGCATCTGCGTGCTGTATGAGCAGATCCGAAGAGTTGGGGCTCAAGGTTTCGGCTTCCTGGAACTTGGCTTCCGAGGTCGCGTAATCACGTTGATAAAGCGCGATGACCGCAGCCATCCAGTAGCCGATACCGGCCGTCGAATCGATCTCGATGGCTGCGTCCGCTTCCGCCTTGGCGCGGTGAAGAAGGTGCGGATCCGTCCCCCCGAGCAGCAACCATTCCAGTTGCATTGTCTGCGCTATGCGAGCGCGGGCGATGGACAGGTCCTTGTCGTACGTGAGGCCTTGCCGGAATTCCTTTCTGGCCCGGCGGATCATGCTCAGATTACAGGTCTTGATGAGGTTCTGCCCCCGCAAGACGTGCAGATAGCTCTGGGCATTGATCGATCGGCCGGAGTCGAGCATCTGTCGCTCGATCTGCTGGGCGAGATTGGCTGCCACGGTTTTTGCAAGAAGCCGGAAGGTATAGTGAAGGTCCTCCGGCTCCATCGAATACTCCGCAGACCAGATGATCTCCCCTGTGCCGTCATCGATAACGGTAAAGGAAATCTTTTGGCTGCCCGGGAGCAGAAAACTCTGCACGGAGTAGTTGGACCGAATTTTTTCCCAATTGCTTATATTGCCGCCGCGAAAGTCACGCATCGTACTGAACGGCGAGACCACGACAAATGTCTTGAACCTGGAGAAACTGTTCGCGACATCCTCGACGAATGCCTCGGCAAGCTGCGCATTCGGATGTTGATCGATGTGGCGGGGCGACGAAAAGGCAACGCGCGGAACCGGTGGTTTGGGAGGTGCCGGACGCTCCTCAACCGGTTTGACGCCCGTCGGTGCGACCCAGACAGTTCCCGAAGGCTTGCCGCTTGTATTGCCAGGCACACGAGGCAAGGCGGAATTGAGAACCGAATTCATCAACCGGTCGATACGATCGACGCCATCCTGATCGCCACACCTGCCATAAGCTTTTGAAATGATGCGATAGCATTCGGGGCTGTCAGGTTCGAATGCCAGAAGCCGGTCAGCGATCTTGCCGATGTTGCCGCCACGATCCGCTCCGAAGCGTGTCGTTTCCTCAAGGGCTGCTGCTGCTCTGTTAAACAGTTTCTCCCTCAGGCTCGCGCGCTCGGTCAACAGCCAAAGGTTCAGCTGTTCACCTTCGAACTCCATACCATCGAGCAGTTCGCCGGTGAACTGCTCGATCCCGGACATCATGCCTTCAAGGTCGGTTGCCTTGCAGGACTGGAGAAAAGCGGCCAGGTCGGAACTTTGCGCCCCGGGACCAAGACTGATTCTGGTCTGGGTTGTTTCAATGAGCGGTCCGGCTTCGGGCTGCCTGCTTTGAACCCTCACAAGCAATTGCCTGAGGTTTGCCATGGCCCTGGTTTGGGCGACATCCTCCCAAAGCAGGGCAGCCGCCTTTTGACGCGCAAGCTCGTTGCCAGGAACAAGCAACAATACTGCAAGCAACGCGTATCCCTTGGCAGGAAACGGGGTATTCCGCGAGTAATACACTGACGGAACGCCAAGTAGTCGAATATTAGTGGCTGAACAACTTTTATTCATCACGTTGCCCCCTGGTAATTTTTTCTAACACAGTTCCCACCACAGAAGAACAGCACTGCCGTGACGGAGTCACGCCTGTGTGACGGCGCTATTGGGAATGTAGCTTTGCCGAAGGGACGAAGAGTGATCACACTTCGCGGCCAATAGCAAAAACTACGTATTATCAGATAGTAAGGAAACCATTCATGTCTGGTAAGATCTCCTTCAGGAGGACCTATGCGGGGTACGGAGACAATGTACGACCATTTGAGAGGGCTAATGACATAGGGTCCGTTATTACGGAATTTCTTTGGTACGAAGGTTCCCCATTTTATCCTCTTGGCGATTTGATCTCCGCAAATATCAGTTCTGTCTGGCTTGGTGCGGGAGAGCCGACGAAAGACGACGAAGACAATCTGGATCTCGTTTTCAAAATGCCTGAAAGCGACGGGGGCAATTTTTTCGAAATCGTCCTCAGGTCGAACGGTGGCACTTCTTATGGTGGCTGGGCCTGGGGTCAAGATCTGGAAGTAACCGACACAGTGGTTTCCGGTCACAGAGTGCTTGTCGCTCATGCAAACGAACTTAGTGTATTTCTCGAATATTCTCTCGAAAAAGGAAAATACGTTCAACGAAACGTAGAATCCGATTGCAAGATCACGACTTCAACGGTCAGAAAACTGACGAAAATGGCAAAGAGACACTGATTTTTTTAGGAATAACTAGGCACACCGAGCGTATTTGAGGTGAAAACGCCACTTTTGTTTGAGGCTATTGAAAGGATTACCCATTCAAAGAAGTTCGTTCATCTTCTTTGAAAGCCCGGGCCGCTCCCGGAAGCAACTGATTGTATCCCACCACAATCGCTTCCGGGGGCGGTCTTATTCGTTCAACCAACCCCAAAAGCTCCAAGAAGCTCTTGGCTAACCGGCCTTCCGGTCGGTGCTTTGTCGTGTTGCGGTTTTCAGTCGGTTGAACCCCATGGAGAGATGTGCTCGCCTAATCAAGGCTGCGGCCTGAAAGTCTCCAAGGTGCACAGCATTCGAAATTTCCGCGATTTCGCCGCAAAAGATGGCGACCTCTGTTGGCAGGTCCTTCTCATCTATCAAAGTCAGCCAGATGCGACAGGTCTTGTAGAACAGCTTTTCAGAAACTTCGCGCAGCGGCATGTTCAGTGTGAGCTGCAAAAAGGCCTGAAAGAAATCGATATTGAGTCGGGCAAAAACCGCACGATCCGGCGTTGAACTCAATCGCTCCGCCCGAATTTTGAGACTGTTGAATGTGGCTTCCAGTTCAGAATCGAGAGACCGCGGTGCCAACCTGCCGGTCAATTCATTCAGCTCAAGCCTGAGTTCATAGACCTGCGCCAGTTCTTCCAGATCCACTTCAGTCACCAGTGTGCCTACGCCCTGCTGCGACAACAGCAGCCCGTCTGCTTCGAGTATCTGCAGTGCCTTGCGCAATGGCGAGCGACTGACACCGAATTCCGATGCCAATGCCTCTTCACTCAGTTGCGTTCCAGGCGGATAGACAAGCATGCAGATCCGATCTCTCAGAACGGAATACATGATCTGAAACCGTTCCTGAGCGCTTGCAGCCTGGTTCAACAGTTCTGCAACGTCGGCCGTCGCTGTTATGTCCTGATCGGTCATGAGGCCTGTAACAAGGTCCTTTCCAGTCCCGTGAGCATGTCGAGACATTTTTCGAGCTGGTCAACGGCCAGATATTCATCGGGCTTGTGCGCCTGTGCGATGGAGCCCGGGCCACAAACCACAACGGAAAGCCCCAGGGCCTGAAACAACCCGGCCTCGGTGCCAAATGAAACGACATCACACAGGTTCGCGCCAGTGAGCGATGTAACGATGTCCCTTGCTTCGTTTTCCGGCATCACGGCCAGTCCGGCGACTTCTCCTATTATTTCGGTGACAATCTCAGCGTCGGGGTAGACGGACGTCATTTGAGGCAACAGCACGTCCTGGCAATAGGCTTCCAGGGCAGACTTTATCTCGAGTGCGTCCTGCATCCGAACCGGGCGCATTTCCCACTCCACCGCGCAATGCCGAGCAATGACATTGCGTGCAGAGCCGCCGTCTATCCGGCCAACCTGAAGTGTGGTCCATGGCGGTGAGTAGCGCTCGCTGTCCGGACCTGACTTGTCCTTCATGGTTTCTGCCAGTTCCATCATCCTGGTGATGAAAGCGGCGGCGACGTGGATAGCGTTGACCCCCTTGTCCGGTTCGGAGGCATGCCCATCGGTGCCGTGGAACGCTGTCGTATATTCGTAACACCCCTTGTGCCCCTCAATGACCCGCATTTCCGTCGGCTCACCGATAATCGCGATGGAGGGACGAATATCACTGCGCTTCAGTTCCTCAACCAGATGCCTTGCGCCAAAGCAGCCGACTTCCTCATCATAGGTCAAGGCGACATGCAGCGGCCGTTTCAGGTCGAGTAGCGCATAATCCTGCGATTTCGCGAGGACCGCGGCGATATAGCCTTTCATGTCGCAACTGCCTCGCCCGTACAGCAAGCCGCCTTCTTCGCGCATCTGATACGGGTTGCAGGTCCATTCCACGGGATCTGCCGGGACGACGTCCGTGTGCCCTGACAAGACAATTCCGCCGGAGACATTTGGGCCAATTGTTGCGAATAGGTTGGCTTTCTTGCCGGTCGCATCCTTGGAAACCGTCACTTGAGCACCAGCTTCACGAAGCAGGGTCGCGGCAAAGCTGATCAATTCAAGATTGCTGTCTGCCGAAACTGTCGGAAAACCGATCAGGCGATCCAGTATGGAAATCGTCCGGGTCAACAAGTCCGAGCGCATATTCACCTCAGGACTTCACGAACAATCTGCGGGGCCTGTTGCAAAGGCATTCTGCAGGCCCGTTTTCCTTGATGAGGATGCTCTCGGTGATTTCCAGTCCCCAGCCATCCATCCAAAGCCCCGGCATGAAGTGAAAGGTCATGCCGGGCTTCAGAACGGTGTTGTCTTCTTCGCGAATGGAAATCGTGCGTTCGCCCCAATCAGGTGGATAGGAAATGCCGATCGGGTACCCTGCCCGCGCGCCGCGCTCGATCCCCGCTGCCTCAAGAGGCTTCGCCAATGCACGTGCGATGTCACCCGCGGTATTGCCGGCCCTTGCGGTGTCCAGGCCGGCTTCGAGCCCCTCGACCAACGCCTTCTCGGCATCAAGCAGGTACTGTTCCGGCTTGCCAAGGAAAACGGTGCGGCACAACGGGGCATGATAGCGGCGGAAACAGCCGGAAAGTTCGAAAAATGTCGCCTCCCCTTCCTGCATGAAACGTCCGTCCCACGTCAGGTGCGGAGCGGACGCATCCGCGCCACTGGGAAGCAGCGGTACGATAGCCGGGTAGTCCCCCCAGGCGTCGTCCAATCCTCGGATGGCGTCGGCGTAGATCTCTGCAACAAGGTCGGCCTTGCGCATACCCGGCACAACACGCTCCAGGACGCCGTCCATGATTTTCTCGGAAATCCTGGCTGCCTTGCGCATGAACACGAGTTCTTCGTCGGATTTGACCGCCCTCAACCAGTTGACCATGCTTGTGGCGTCGATGAATTCAGCGTTCGGCAACTCACTCTGCAACGTCAGGAACGCCTTGGCCGAGAAGTAGTAGTTCTCAAGTTCAACGCCAATCTTCTTGTTCGCGTACCCCCTCAATTCCAGCAGCCTGGCGAGGTCCTGCATGGGGTGGCGTTCAGACGACTGAATGAAATGATCGGCGTAGGAAGCGACGCGTGCGTCGTCCATCCAGACGGTTCGACGGGCACCATTGGCATCCTGCCTGCGTCCCCACCAGATCGGTTCTTCGTCCAGAAAGACAACGACCCCCTGATGCACATAGAAAGACCATCCGTCATAGCCTGTGGTCCAGGCCATATTGGAAGGGTCCTCGAGAAACAGGACATCTATTCCCCGTTTGGACATGTCGGTACGGACAAGATCGAGACGGCGTTGATACTCGGCACTGCTGAAAGGAAGGTCGTGACCTGGCATGATTGGGCCTCGTCGTTTATTTGTACACAAATAAGAACTCAGCCATTTCAAAAATCAAGAAAATAAACACATCCGAATATCATCGCTTGCACTTTTTGGGTCATTTGTACACAAATGAGAATGTTCCCCCTTGCAGGATCTTCATGATGACCACGAGCGATACCGGAAACAGTCCATGCAACTGACGCTTACGGATATTTTCGAAGCGCGAAGAGCCATCGCCGGGCGAGTGGTAAGGACACCCCTCCTGCCCTCGCGATTCATGACAGAACAAACCGGACAGCCATTTTTCCTGAAGATGGAGACGATGCAGCCAACAGGCGCCTTCAAGTTGCGCGGTGCAACGAATGCGGCCCGCAATTCGCCCGAAGGCACCACGACGCTCACATGCTGTTCGACCGGAAATCATGGCCGCGGTGTTGCCTATGCGGCACGGGAACTTGGATTGAAGGCCGTGATCTGCATGTCATCCCTGGTTCCGCAGACCAAGCTGGATGGCATCAGAGCCCTTGGGGCTGAAACTCGGATCGTCGGCAACAGCCAGGACGATGCCCTTGCCGAGTGCCGTAAGCTGGGTCAGGCAACTGGCGTCTTTGAAATCTCACCGTTCGACGATCCATACGTGATTGCAGGCCAAGGCACCATCGGGCTTGAGATTCTGGAAGATGTTCCAAACCTCGACACCCTTTTGGTTCCCCTGTCGGGAGGCGGGCTTGCCGCGGGTGTCGCGCTTGCCGCAAAATCCATTAACCCACAGGTCCGTGTTGTCGGACTGACCATGGACAGAGGCGCGGCGATGAAGACATCGATCGACGCCGGCCGGCCAGTGGAGGTGCCAGAGGTGGCAAGCCTCGCGGATTCGCTTGGAGGCGGCATAGGCCTCGATAACCGGCTTTCGTTCGCAATGTGCCGGGATCTTCTGGACGAAATCATTCTGGTAACTGAAGGCGAAATCTACCGGGCCATGCAGGCTCTTTATTACGAGGATAGTCATGTCGCGGAAGGCGCTTGCGTAGTTGGCATTGCAGCAATCCTGGCCGGAAAGCTGACCGCGCCAGAAGGTCCGGTCGCAACGATCATTACGGGTCGAAATGTCG
The DNA here is from genome assembly GCF_054658215.1 of Roseibium sp. ROS1. Taxonomy (NCBI): domain Bacteria; kingdom Pseudomonadati; phylum Pseudomonadota; class Alphaproteobacteria; order Hyphomicrobiales; family Stappiaceae; genus Roseibium; species Roseibium sp. ROS1. The sequence continues at coordinate 1,226,857 of NZ_BAAGIG010000002.1, read as the reverse complement.
ACATGGTTCAATTCACAAAGGTCATGACCGGTCAGGACGTTATGCTTGGGGACTATCTGTTGGAGGGAAAACGCTATGGCGCATGAAATCAGGCTGGTGAACGAGGCCGATCTGCGCCGGGCTGTTCATCTTGATCTTGAAGTCATCGACTGCATTGAAAAAGCGTTTGCAAAGCTGGCAACCGGAACAGTCGTGATGCCTCCCGTGCTGTCCATGGCCCTGCCGGAGGTGAATGCGGAAGTTGATGTTAAAACCGCCTACGTGCCAGGTCTCGACGGTTTCGCGATCAAGGTATCTCCCGGCTTTTTCAATAACCCTGCTCTCGGACTTTCAAGTCTCAACGGGTTGATGGTGCTTTTTTCGGCGCAAACCGGTCTGGTTCAGGCTGTCTATCTGGACAATGGTTATCTGACCGACATCCGCACGGCTGCAGCCGGAGCGGTTGCGGCACGCCACCTTGCACCTGCTGTTGTTTCAACGATCGGCATTCTGGGAACCGGCGTTCAGGCCAGGTTGCAGCTGATTGCGGCGGCAAAGGTACGGCCTGCAGAAAGGGCGCTGGTCTGGGGACGAGACCGTGACAAGGCCAGAGCCCTGGCAAAGGATATGTCTGCAGCGCTCGGGATAGACGTGGTCGCAACAGAGGATCGGCAGCAACTGGTAGCCGACAGCCAACTTGTCGTCACCACGACCCCTGCGAAGGAGGCTATCCTGGGCGCGGATTGTCTGCATCCCGGCTTGCATATCACTGCAATGGGATCTGATCAGGAGGACAAGAATGAACTTGCCCCGGAGATCCTGGCTAAGGCCGATGTCCTGGTCTGCGATCGGATAAGCCAATGCGAAAAACTCGGAGAGCTGCGTTCCGCCCTTGCGAACCGCACCTTGCCGAATGTGAGCCGTGTACGTGAACTCGGTGAGATTGTTTCAGGCAAGGCGCAAGGCAGGACTGGTGATGCTGATATCACCGTCTGCGATTTGACCGGCACCGGCGTTCAGGATACGGCCATTGCCACGCTGTCTCTTGGCAAGGTCAAGAAGGCAAATGCGGGCACGATGCTCGTTTCCTGAACCGGCAAGAGACATTGATGCTGAAACTGGACAATCGAGATCTGGAAATCCTGAAGGTACTTGCCGAGGAAGGACGCATTTCCAAAGCGGATCTCGCAAAGCGTATAAATCTTAGCCCGAGCCCATGCTGGAAGCGCCTTGAGAGGCTTGAGGCTGCTGGTATCATCGAGGGATACGGCGCGCGTTTCTCGCTCAAGAATCTCGCGCCTCATGTCACCGTTTTCGTGACGCTTGAATTGGAACATCACCGCGCCGAATATTTTCAGGCCTTTGAGCGGGCAATCCGCAATTGCGATGAAGTCGTTGCCTGCTGGGCGATCGGTGGCGGGCTCGATTATCTGATGCAGACCGTCACGCGTGACATCGACAGCTATCAGCGGTTCATGGATGCCCTGCTGGACCGCGGCCTTGGCGTCGTTCGCTACTTCACTTATGTGGTGACTAAACCGGTGAAACAGAGCGCTGCACCAGCACTCGATATGTTGCTGGCCGGGATGCTTGGAACAGAAACGACTGCTGAAAACTCCGAATAAGAACGAAACTGCTGCCAAGCTTGTCAAGAAAAGGCGTTTCGTTCCCGGGTGCCATTCTAGGCTCTGCTCACCACTTTGGAGAGCAACGCCATGCAGTCCCGAATCCTTGCCGAGACATCCCTTGAAAGCTCGCTTTTTCACCTGATCGACAACCGTCACCTGGTAAAGCACTTCGCCTATGTCGGTGGACGTTGGGCAGCGGCACGTGATGGTGCCGTGTTTCGAGTAACCGATCCGGCGGATGGAAGTCTTCTTGGGGAAGTGACATCTCTTTCCAGCGCCCAATCCGCCGAAGCTATCGATGCCGCCAATGACGCCTTTTCAAGTTGGTCCACCTTGCTGCCTCAGGAAAGGGCATCCTTTCTGTTGGCCTGGCACGACTTGATCTTGGAAAACCGGGAAGATCTCGCTCGTCTGATGACGCGTGAGCAAGGAAAACCACTTTCGGAATCCCGCGGCGAGATCGATTATGCAGCCTCCTTCGTATCGTTTTACGCCGAAGAGGCCAAACGGCCGAATATCGAGAGCATCACTTCCCACTTGCCTGACGCAGAGATGGAAGTCTGGCGGGAACCTGTTGGCGTTGCCGCATTGATCACGCCGTGGAACTTTCCATGCGCGATGATCACGCGAAAAGCAGCTGCCGCACTCGCTGCCGGCTGTACCGTTGTCGTGCACCCTTCACAGGAAACGCCGTATTCCGCACTCGCCCTAGCTGAACTTGCTGACCAGGCAGGGCTTCCGGCAGGTGTTTTCAACGTGCTTCCCGGGAACGCGGAAGACATCGTGAAACCGTGGATGTCAGACCCGCGCGTCAGGGCGGTTTCGTTCACCGGATCGACGGGTATAGGACGGCTTCTTTACTCGCAGGGTGCTCAGACTGTAAAACGACTTGTGCTGGAACTCGGGGGGCACGCCCCCTTCCTCGTGTTTGCAGATGCTGATCTTGACCATGCCGTCGATCAGGCAATCGCCGCAAAATTCGCAACATCCGGTCAGGATTGCCTCGCGGCAAATCGAATTCTGGTTGAAAGACCGGTCTACCAGGCGTTTTGCGAAGCCTTCACCAACCGTGTTGAAGCCTTGTCTGTCGGACCTGGGCTTGAAGATCCTGACATCGGACCGCTGATGCATGAGCGAGCGGTTGCCAAGCAGGAGGAACATGTTCGAGATGCACTGGCACGAGGCGCGCGCCTCCTCACCGGTGGCCACCGTCATGCGGCCGGCCCATTGTTTTATCAGCCGACCGTTCTGGCGGACACTCCCGCTGATGCATCGATTTTCCGGGAAGAAACATTTGGTCCGGTGGCAGCCTTGGCAGCCTTCGATAAGGAGGAGGACGCCATCGCACGGGCAAACGACACCGAATACGGCCTTATCGCCTATCTCCACACGCAGGACCCGCGCCGCATCTACCGTGCAAGCCGCGCGCTTCAATACGGCATGGTTGCCGTCAATCGCACAAAAGTGACCGGCTATCCGATCCCCTTTGGAGGCGTGAAACAATCCGGCCTTGGCCGCGAAGGTGCCCGCTACGGACTGGAGGCCTTCACCGAAATCAAATACGTCTGCCGGGACTGGAGCTGACCTGGCCCAACCAACACTAGAAGGACTTGAATATGCTCAAGAACGACCAACTGGATGCCTGGGACAGAGAGAACTTCTTCCATCCCTCGACCCATCTTGCCCAACATGCGCGCGGAGAGAGCCTTAACCGGATCGTCACCGGTGGCAGCGGCGTCTATATCGAAGACCGTGACGGCACCAAGCTATTGGACGCATTCGCCGGACTTTATTGCGTCAACGTCGGCTATGGCCGTTCCGAAATTGCTGACGCCATTGCGGAGCAGGCTCGTGAACTGGCCTATTACCACGCATACGTCGGCCACGGCACCGAAGCCTCCATCACGCTTGCACAAATGGTGATGGAGCGAGCGCCCGACCACATGTCCAAGGTCTATTTCGGACTGGGCGGATCGGATGCGAACGAAACCAACATCAAGCTGGTCTGGTACTACAACAACATTCTCGGCCGCCCGGAGAAGAAGAAGATCATCTCGCGCTGGCGCGGCTATCACGGCTCGGGCCTGATGACCGGTTCTCTGACGGGCCTCGAGTTGTTTCACAAGAAGTTCGACCTGCCGCTTTCACAGGTTCTGCACACGGTCGCGCCCGACTATTTCCGCAGGGAAGACCTTTCCCAGTCCGAAGCAGAATTTGTTGCCTATTGCGTTGCTGACCTGGAAGCCCTGATCGAACGCGAAGGCGCTGACACCATTGCAGCCTTCATTGGCGAGCCGGCCCTTGGTACGGGCGGGATCGTACCGCCCCCAAGCGGGTACTGGGAGGCCATTCAGGCCGTGCTCAAGAAACACGACATTCTGCTGATCGCAGATGAAGTTGTTTCAGGCTTTGGACGTCTCGGCACGATGTTCGGGTCAGACCACTACGGTATTCAGCCGGATTTCATCACCATCGCTAAAGGCCTGACATCGGCATATGCTCCCCTGTCCGGCTCCATCGTTTCCGACAAGGTCTGGAAGGTGCTGGAGGACGGTACCGACGAATTTGGTCCGATCGGCCATGGGTGGACCTATTCCGCACACCCGATCGGTGCCGCAGCCGGCGTTGCGAACCTCAAGCTTATCGACAGTCTCGGCCTGGTGGCGAATGCCGGATCCGCAGGTAGCTACTTCAAGAATGCACTTACGAATGCGCTCGGAGATCACGCCAACGTTGGCGACATCCGCGGCGAGGGCCTGCTTTGCGCGATCGAATTTGTATCGGACAAGGCCAGCAGAACCTATCTCGATCCGGCAAGCAAAACCGGCCCACAGGTTGCAGCAGCCCTGTTGAAGGAAGGCGTCATCGGCCGGGCGATGCCGCAGGGCGACATCCTGGGGTTCGCCCCTCCCCTGTGCATTTCTGAAGCTGAAATCGACAAGGTTGTTGATGCAACCGTGAAAGCGGTAAAATCCGTCTTCTAAGAAGCGGCACCACCAAATAACAAAGCCCGTCGGAGCAACCCGGCGGGCTTTTTGGTATCTTCGGTAAGAAAGCTGCCTATCCGGCTTTCGCGGTCTGTCCCATGAGTGCCGGTACTACTTGTTCCGGTGGCCCCATCATCGCAATCTGGCCACCTCTGAGCACGACTACCCGGTTGGCCATTTTCATGTGGCTAGGACGCTGGGTGTTGATGAGGATGGTCGCCTTGCCCTTGAGTTCCTCGATCATCGCCATGAATTTCTTGTCGCCCTCGAAATCGAGATGCGTTCCCGGATTGTCGAACAAATAGAGCGGTGCCGCCTTCACGAAGGCACGGGCCAAAACGATGCGTTGCTTCATGTTGTCCGGGATCTGCTTCAGGACCTCGCCATTGAGGCGCGTTTCAAGTCCGTTGAAGTTCTCCTCCAGGTAGGACAGCAAGCCAAGTTTACCGGTAACCTCGATCAGACGTTCGTCGGTAGCGCCCGGATCCGACATCAGCAGGTTCTGTTTTACCGTGCCGTAAAAGAAGTCGAGATCGTCGGGTGCATAGCCAATGGAGGAGCGCCACTCTGCGGTATCCAGCTGGCGCACATCCAGACCATCGAACAGGATGGAACCCACCTGGGGCTGAAACAAGCCGATGACAGCCTGGAACAATGCGGTCTTGCCCGAGCCGCTCGGGCCCGTGATGGCAACGGTTTCGCCTTCCTTCACCGTCAGCTCAAGGCCCTTCAGCGAGGCTTCCGTTGCCCCTGGATACCTTAGGACAAGTGAGGACACTTTCAGATCACCGCGAATGTCACGTGTGATTTTCGGCAAATGCCCCGGCTCGCGCTCGAGCTGCACCTTCATGAGGTTGTTGATCTGTTCGATCACCGTGCGGCTTTGCGCGAGCTGCGTGATGCTGAGGAAAGCCTGGTTCATCGGGTTCAGAACCCGCCAGCTGAGGGCCATTGTGGCAATCAGGGCGCCCAGGCTCATTTCTCCTTCCATGACACGCATTGCCCCGATCCCCAGAACCAGGACACCGCAAATGGTCATCAGCGTCTGCGACAGTGTCTGCAGCACATGCGTGATATGACGTGCATGGATGTTGAGTTTGTTGAAGTTGGTGGAAAGCGCCGAAAATCGCTCCAGCCAGGTATCTTCTACAGAAAGGTTCCTGAGAGCCCGCTGGTTGCGAAAGGTCTCGATCATGAAACTGTTGAGTTTCGATTTCTGCTCGCCAACGGCAGCGACTTCGCGTTGGACCTTCGGCAGGACATAAACGGCCAGCAGCGTGTAGATGGTCAGCAGTGCGAGCGGCGGCAGCGCAACAGGTCCGCCGATCAGGAAGATCGCGACAATGAAGATCAGCGTGAAGGGAATATCGACGATCGCGTTGAACAGCGAACTCTGGAAGATGTCGCGCACGCTGTCGAAATAGCGCAGCCGCATGACCTGAGTGCCGATCGGCGCTTCGGACAGCATCGCATATGGAAGATGCAGGATGCGCTCAAAGGTCTTGTTGCCAACAATCGCATCAACCCGTCCGCCGAGATAGGATTGTAGCCATGTCTTCATTCTGCGCAGCGCAACTTCGCACAGAAGAATGATTCCAACGCCGACCGCCATGGTCAGAAGCACTTCAGTCGATTTTGCTCCCATTGCCTTGTCGTAGATCGCCATGATGAACAACGGCGGTGCAAGAGCGAGAATGTTGAGAACAAAACCGAGGGCCAGAATAGAGATGATACTGGTCCGGAACCGTTTGGATACGGTCGAGAACCAGCTTCTGTTGTTTTGAACCTGCCCCTGTTCCTCTGTGTCTTCGTCGGCGAGATAGATCTCGTTTTTCAGAATATCCGCGGCAGGAACTGAAATTGCCTCTCCCTGACGGCCGGAATAGGCGCGAAACTCACCCGTTCCGGTTTTTCCAACGAGAACCTGAACGTCGTCCCTGGTTACACGCAGACATGGCATCTGTGCATGGGTCAGTTCCCCGGCACTTCCATGAAAAGGTGTCGTCTTGACTGTCAAGCGGCTGAGAACGGTCCGCAAAACCTGGAAAGTTTCAATCCGGTCGAAGTGCGGCAATGCCTCGAACAGAAGCCGGTCATTGCCCTGCCAGCGCATCTCCCGCAAAAGCGGGATCAGGCACCTTTCGGCGGGAGCCGCACCGTCATCAGGAAGTCCTAACCGACTTGTGGCGGTCCCATCGGCTGCCAGTTCGGCCGACAGATCGCGCCACTGGCGGTGTACGGCGTTGTCGGCAGCGTGGACGTCTTCAAGGTTGAATAGCGGTCTGCTCACGCCGGCATCCCCATTTTCTGAGGTGTACCGGTTACGTTCATCGTGCCGAGGTCATGCACGCTGCCGTCCCTGAGTTCGTATTGGTGATCCGCGACTGCCAGCATGGAAGGACGGTGGCTGATGATGATAACCGTCAGATAGCCCTTCAGACGGATCAGCGCATCGACAAGCGCCTTTTCTGCCTGTTGGTCCAGTTGCGCATTAGCCTCGTCCAGGATCAGAATCTTCGGCTCGCCTGCCAATGCCCTTGCAATGCAGATACGCTGCAAGGTAGCTGCGGGAACCTTCCCGCCCAGGTCTGACCCCAGCTGCGTTTCATAACCGCGCGGCAAGAGATGGATTTCCTTTTCAAGCCCGATCAGCTTTGCCGCCATACGCGCATGAGCGATGTCGGATACGGCACCGAACATCGTGATGTTTTCAAGGATCGTGCCGTTGAAGATAGCAGACTGGTTATCGACATAGGCAACGGTCTTGCGTAGCGCATGCTGGTGGAGGCCATCATAATCCTGCCCGCCGATCATGACCTTGCCGGTCGTCGGCGTCATTTCACCGGTCAGCAATTTCATGAGTGTGGACTTGCCGCTGCCGTCCGCACCGCGGAAACCGACGAATTGTCCAGCTTCGATTGTCAGGTTGATGTCCTCGAACACCCGGCGCTGGCTTTCGCCCAATTCGACTGACACGTTGATCAGGTGAATGGAACCGTCGGTATCGACCGTCAAAGGCTCCTGTTGCGCTACCTCCGGCAGCTTGAAGAGCGAATTGACCTGAGCGTAGTCGTGCTTCAGTCGTTGCATGTCTGTCAGTTGGTTGATCGCGCGAAGGAAAGGCTGCACGAACTGACCGGACAAGAGTGTGCTGGCAGCGACACCGCCGACGCTGAAATTGCCATAGATGGCCATCAACGCGCCGCAGATGACCACAAAGATAGTCGTGAGGGTTCCGAAAAGTGCGGACGCATCCCTCGCCTGGCCGGACAAGCGCATATATCTGGAGCTGAGCTCTGCCGTTGCCCGCTGCAATCGCTCGAAGCGGCGCATGATCAGTGCTTCCATCGCCTGGGACTTCACGGTCTTGGCGCCGGACAGTACCTCCAGGATGAAATCGGATTTGCGATCGTCCTGATCTGCCCGGTCGGCGACAACCTGCTGCAGCACCTTGTTTCTGTTGAGGGCAAACAGCATGAAGATGCCCAGCAAGGTGATCGGCACCAGAGCCAGCGGCCCTGCGATGAAGATGAGCGCTGCCAGGAAGATACCCCCCGCAGGCAGGTCGATGGCGAGAAGGCGGTTCTGGTCGCCATAGTGATCTGCAACCGATTGCAACGACCGAAGCTGGTGTACCTGGACGGAAACAGGCGTTTTGGCAAACTGGGAAGGCTCGGCATCAAGCACCCGGCGGAAAAGTTCGGTGTGCGCCTGATGATTGAACCCTGCCCCGAGCCTGCCGACAACCGCGGTACGGGAGACCTTGATGACGGCATCAGCAATTAGAACGACAGTCACCCCGAGGATGAGCACAAGCAGCGTGTCGGTGGAAGCATTTGGCAGAACGCGGTCATAAACCTGAAGAATGGCCAGCGGCATCGCCAGCCCCATGATATTTGCAAAAACGGAAGCAACTACAACGTCGCGCGGCAATCCGGGCGAAGAAATCCAGCGTCCGGACGGAGAATGCCGGATCCTCAGACGAGGCAAAAAGAAAGATGAAAATACCGATTTCAGCATATGCGGGCCAGAGTCGTGTAGCTACTCGCTCAAACTGTGCTGATCGGGTTTAAAAAGCGTTTACCCTACGCCGTGTTTCCCGAATTTTATTAGAACTAAACTTCAGATTCCAAGAGGAATTTTGCGCTTTGTTAAGGACGCCGACGTTCATTGGCATTATCGGAAATTGTGCGGACGTGCGACCGAAATGGCAAGCGACACTCAGAATCGAGACACCCAGGAAAACACCTCGCCAGAGGGTAATACTACGGAAACCAGGACGACCCTGAATTCCGATAGCATCCTGCATTCGGGGCTTCTCGATAATCGAGATGAGCATCTCGACAAGGCGCACGACTATCATCTCGACCAGGACATGGGCGAATCCATGGAACAGGTCAACGCCAACCTGCACCTTGGAAGCGACGAGGAAGAACAACGCTACGTCGAACAGGAAGACCCATCGTCCGGCGCGCAAGGTATCGGGTTTGAGGATGATGGCACGGAGCTTTCTGCGCTTGAAGACAGCGATGCAGTCAATGCATACGCTGAGCAATCTTCCGACAATTCAACTGGCACACAGGACTTTTCAGGGTCGAACAGCGACGATTTGCCGTTGGGTGGCGGTACGTCCGCAAGCATAGCTTCTGCTCTGGATGATGGATCGAACCAGACCTATTCGAATGGCTCTGCAACCAACCCGGGCGACGGCACCTTCAGTAGCCAGAATGGCCGAGTGCAGTCAGGCGCAGGTTTCGATGACGGCAACGACGACCTTGCTGCGGGCATCGTCGCTTCCGATTTGTCTGCGGTCACCGATATCGATGCAACTGAAAACGCCGTTGATGAAAATTCAGCAGTCGGATCTGCAACCGGCATTCGGGCAAGCGCAACCGCCGCAGAAGGGGCCAGCGTAACCTACAGCCTCCTGGACGATGCGGGTGGTCTGTTCTCCATTGATCCCGAGACGGGCATCGTTACGGTAGCCGGTTCGCTCGATGCCGAAACGGCTGGAAGTCACCAGATCATCGTGCTTGCCACCGGATCCGACGGAGCGACGCAAACAGAAACCTTCACGATCAATATCCGTGACGTGAACGAATACGACGTCAGCCCGATCAGCACGGTCGGCGCTGTTGCGAACACAATTTCCGAAGGTGTAGACGGCGGCAGTCAGGCTGGCATCACTGTTGTTGCGACCGACCGGGACGTGAGCGACAGTGTCTCCTACTCCATAGACGACCCGCGCTTCGTCATCGATGACCAGGGTGTGGTCAGCATTGCCGAAGACGCCGTGTTTGACGCTGAAACCGAAGCGACTGTCTCCTTCACTGTGACCGCCACCTCCACCGACGGCTCGCAGTCCACGCAAAGCTTCACATTAAAGGTCGAAGACGAAAACGAATACGCTACGTCTGCAATTCAGGACACAGACACTTCCGCCAACACCATCGCGGAAGATGCTGCGGCTGGTACGCAGGTGGGCGTCACTGCATTCGCCGAAGACAAAGATGTAACGGACACCGTCTCCTACACCGTCGATGATCCCCGTTTCACGGTTGATGAGAATGGCGTCGTTCGAGTTGCGGATGGCGCGAGCTTCGATGCCGAAACCGAAGGTTCCATCGATATCATCGTGACAGCAACCTCGACCGACGGTTCGACCTCGGAAGAGACATTCACGATCGCGGTATCTGACGTCGATGAGTATGACGTCACCGCTGTTACCGATACGGATTCTTCGGCCAACACCATCGCGGAAGATGCGAGCGCGGGCACCCAGGTTGGCGTAACTGCACTGGCGACTGATGCAGATGCCACAGACACTGTCTCCTACTCCGTCGACGACACACGTTTCACTATCGATGAGAACGGCGTGGTTCGGGTTGCTGACGGTGCTAGCTTCGATGCCGAAACCGAAGGTTCCATTGACATCACTGTCACGGCGACCTCTACCGACGGTTCGACCTCGGAAGAGACCTTTACGATATCGGTGTCCGACGTCGATGAATATGATGTCACCGCCGTAACCGACACAGATACATCTGCCAATACAATTGCAGAAGATGCTGCAGCTGGCACGCAGGTGGGCGTCACTGCATTCGCCGAAGACCAGGACATCACCGACACGGTTTCTTATTCGGTTGATAATGCCCGCTTCACGGTTGATGAGAACGGTGTCGTTCGGGTTGCCGACGGCGCGAGCTTCGACGCGGAGACCGAAGGGTCCATCGACATCACTGTTACCGCAACCTCTACCGATGGATCAACTTCGGAAGAGACCTTCACGGTCTCCGTTTCAGACGTTGATGAATATGATATCACCGCAGTGACCGACACAGACACTTCCGCCAACACCATCGCGGAAGATGCTGCGGCTGGTACGCAGGTGGGCGTCACTGCATTTGCCGAAGACAAAGATGTAACGGACACCGTCTCCTATTCCGTGAACGACGCCCGTTTCACCGTTGACGAAACCGGCGTGGTTCGGGTTGCAGACGGCGCAAGCTTCGATGCCGAAACCGAAGGGTCCATCGACATCATTGTGACGGCGACCTCGACCGATGGTTCGACCTCGGAAGAAACCTTCACGATTGCGGTTTCCGACGTCAACGAAAGCGCCGTTTCCGCTGTCACCGACACGGATTCCTCAACCAACACCATCGCCGAAGATGCGAGCGCTGGTACGCAGGTTGGCGTGACTGCCCTGGCAACTGATGCAGACGCCACCGACACGGTTTCTTATTCGATCAACGACACCCGTTTCACCGTTGACGACAATGGTGTGGTTCGGGTTGCGGATGGTGCGAGCTTCGATGCCGAAACCGAAGGCTCCATCGATATCATCGTGACGGCGACCTCCACCGATGGATCAACTTCGGAAGAGACCTTCACGATCTCCGTTTCAGACGTTGATGAATATGATGTCACGGCTGTCACCGACACAGACGCATCTGCCAACACCATTGCAGAAGATGCTGTCGCAGGTACACAGGTTGGTGTCACCGCATTCGCCGAAGACAAGGACATCTCCGACACGGTCTCCTACACCGTCAACGACGCCCGTTTCACGGTGGACGAACACGGCGTGGTTCGGGTTGCCGATGGCGCGAGCTTCGACGCGGAAACCGAAGGGTCCATCAACATCATCGTAACGGCGAGTTCGACTGACGGTTCAACTTCAGAAGAAACCTTCACGATTGCAGTTTCCGACGTCAACGAAAGCGCCGTGTCTGATGTTACCGACACGGATTCTTCGGCCAACACCATCGCGGAAGATGCAAGCGCAGGCACCCAGGTCGGCGTGACTGCACTGGCAACGGATTCAGACGCCACCGACACTGTCTCCTACTCCGTCGACGACGCACGATTCACTATCGATGAAAACGGCGTGGTTCGGGTTGCTGACGGCGCAAGCTTCGATGCCGAAACTGAAGGGTCCATCGACATCATCGTGACGGCGACCTCCACCGACGGCTCGACCTCGGAAGAGACCTTCACGATTGCGGTTTCCGACGTCAACGAAAGCGCCGTGTCCGCTATTACCGATACCGATTCTTCCGACAACACCATCGCGGAAGATGCAAGCGCGGGCACTCAGGTCGGCGTGACCGCCCTGGCAACTGATTCAGACGCCACCGATACCGTCTCTTATGCTGTAAACGACAGCCGCTTTACCATCGACGAAAACGGTGTGGTTCGAGTTGCGGATGGCGCAAGCTTCGACGCCGAAACCGAGGGCTCCATCGACATCATCGTGACGGCGACCTCCACCGATGGATCAACTTCGGAAGAGACCTTCACGATCTCCGTTTCTGACGTTGATGAGTATGACGTCACCGCCGTGACCGACACAGACGCATCTGCCAATTCCATTGCAGAAGATGCTGTCGCTGGCACACAGGTTGGTGTCACCGCATTCGCCGAAGACAAGGACATCACCGACACGGTCTCCTACACCGTCAACGACGCCCGTTTCACGGTGGACGAAAACGGTGTGGTTCGGGTTGCAGATGGCGCGAGCTTCGACGCCGAAACCGAGGGCTCCATCGATATCATCGTCACGGCGACTTCGACTGACGGTTCGACTTCGGAAGAGACCTTCACGATTTCCGTTTCAGACGTCAACGAAAGCGCAGTCTCCGCTGTCACCGACACGGATTCTTCCGACAACACAATTGCAGAAGATGCAAGCGCAGGCACCCAGGTTGGCGTGACGGCCCTGGCAACGGATGCTGACGCCACCGACACTGTCTCCTACTCCGTCGACGACGCACGATTCACTATCGATGAGAACGGCGTGGTTCGGGTTGCTGACGGCGCAAGCTTCGATGCCGAAACTGAAGGGTCCATCGACATCATCGTGACGGCGACCTCGACCGACGGCTCGACCTCGGAAGAGACCTTCACCATCGCGGTGTCTGATGTTGATGAGTTTGACATTTCAGCTGTTACCGATGCCGACACTTCTGCGAACACCGTAGCGGAAGATGCTGTGGCAGGTACCCAGGTTGGTGTGACCGCATTTGCCGAAGACAAGGACGTCACAGATACTGTCTCATACTCGGTGAACGATACGCGCTTCACTGTTGATGACAACGGTGTCGTCCGTGTGGCTGAGGGGGCGAGCTTCGATGCAGAAACCGAAGGTTCTATCGCCATTATCGTGACGGCGACCTCAAGCGATGGATCGAGCTCTAAAGAGACCTTCACAATCGCTGTTTCCGATATCAATGAAAGTGCCATTACTCCCGTAACTGATACGGACGCAGCGGCAAATTCGATTACCGAAGATGCCGCTGCCGGAACGCAGGTTGGTATCACGGTTCTTGCGACCGACAGCGACATCACTGACACGGTATCCTACTCGGTAGACGATAACCGGTTCACGGTGGACGAAAACGGCGTAGTCCGCGTTGCAGATGGTGCTTCTTTCGACTTTGAAAGCGAACCCAACATCACTCTGACGGTGACCGCGACGTCTTCAGACGGCTCCACGTCTTCGGATGCATTCTCGGTTTCAGTAACCGACGTTGCTGAAGACTATCAGCTCGAAGACGGCGGCCAGACCTTCACCGATGTTTCTGTCGCTGAAACCAGCATCACCGGCGGCTCCGGTGACGATACCATTGTGGCACACGCCGACGGTGGCAACGTCGATGGCGCAGATGGCAACGACACGATTTCCGGAAACAATGCTGCCGATACTCTTGCAGGTGGTGCGGGTGACGACACGATCGAAGGTGGCGCCGGGAATGACACGATCTATGGTGAAAATGCACCTGTGTCCGGCACCTGGCACTACCAGGTTTATGACCACAACTTCAGTGGCGATGCCGGCCAGACTGTCGACATCTCCTCAGGCACGCTGATCGACGAGGGAACGACGGATGCGTTCGACCTGGACACAATTGTCCAGGGTGCACGCGGGTCGACTGATAACCCTGAAGATTTTGGTGTCATTCTGACGTCCAACTTCACTGCCACAGATGGCGGCACCTATCGTTTCTCCACCCGCTCGGACGATGGATCCACTATCGAGATCTTCGATGCATATGGCAACCGACTGACGTTCACCAACCAGAACGGTACGCAGACCGACTATCTCGACAATGATTACCACCAATCAGCGACCACCCGCTGGGCGGACGTTGATCTGGAACCAGGTGAGATCTACACCATTGTCGTCAAGGTCTGGGAGAACCAGGGAGAAGAGGTTCTCGATGCAACGGTAACGCCTCCAGGCGGAACGTCAGTAGACCTGTTCACCTCCGATTTTGTCAGTGCGGCCGCGGTTATCCCGGGGGACGACACGCTGACGGGTGGTGCCGGCGACGATATGATCGACGGTGGGCTGGGTACTGACACAGCGGTCTACAGCGGCAATTTCGCTGACTACACCATTACCGAGAACGAAGGCATCTTCACCGTTACGGACAATCGTCCAGGTTCTCCCGATGGTACCGACACCGTCGTGAATGTTGAAAACTTCCGGTTTGCCGATGGCGATGTTCTTTCGGGCGATTTGATCGCGCAGGATATTTCTGCAGTTACCGACAATGACAGCAGCGCAAACACGGTTGCGGAAGACGCTACTGCAGGAACGGCTGTCGGCGTCACCGCGTTCGCTGAAGATGGAAACACGTCTGATACTGTGTCCTACACCGTAGATGACGATCGCTTTGTCGTGGACGAAAACGGCGTTGTCCGGGTTGCGGAAGGGGCCAGCTTCGACGCGGAAACCGAAGGTTCCATCGACATCGTTGTAACCGCCACGTCTTCCGATGGCTCGGCTTCCGAAGAAACATTCACGATTGCCGTGTCCGACGTTAACGAATACGACGTCTCAGCCGTTTCCGACACCGACGCCGCGACGAACACGATTTCCGAAGACGCATCTGCCGGGACACAGGTTGGCATTACAGCACACGCGAGTGACGCGGATATCACCGCGTCTGTGGGCTATTCCGTCGATGACAGCCGCTTTACTGTCGATGCGAATGGCGTCGTCCGTGTTGCCGATGGCGCCAGCTTCGATGCAGAAACCGAAGGATCCATCGACATTGTCGTGACTGCCACCTCCTCTGACGGTTCCACGTCGCAGGAGACCTTCTCGATTGCCGTTTCCGACGTCAACGAGGGCGCCGTTTCAAACGTCACCGATACGGACACCTCTGATAACACGATATCGGAAGCAGCAACTGCCGGCACTCAGGTTGGCATCACGGCCCTGGCAACAGATGCAGATGCCTCTGACACGGTTTCTTACGCCGTTGATGACACGCGCTTCACAATCGATGAAAACGGTGTGGTTCGTGTTGCAGATGGTGCCAGCTTCGACGCAGAGACCGAAGGGTCCATCAACGTTACCGTGACCGCGACGTCTTCTGACGGCTCGACTTCAACGGAAACCTTTACCGTAGCGGTGTCTGATGTCGACGAATTCGACGTTTCCAGCGTGTCTGACGCAGACATCTCGGCAAACACAATCGCAGAAGATGCGGCCGCAGGTACACAGGTTGGTATCACGGCGTCGGCAAGCGATGCCGATGTCTCGGATACGGTTTCCTATGCTGTCAACGACAGCCGCTTCACCGTGGACGAAAACGGCGTGGTTCGGGTAGCGGAAGGTGCGAGCTTTGATGCGGAAACCGAAGGGTCAATCGACATCATCGTGACGGCAACTTCAACCGATGGCTCAACCTCGGAAGAAACCTTCACGATCGCTGTTTCCGACGTCAATGAAGTTGCCGTATCCGCGGTGACCGACATCGATGCGACGGCCAATGGCTTCGCGGAAAATGCCGGAGAAGGCACCACAGTCGGTATTACTGTTCAGGCAACGGACAGTGATGTGACCGACACGGTAACCTATACGGTGTCCGATAACCGGTTCACCGTTGGCGACGATGGCCTGGTAACGGTAGCCGCCGGAGCAACGTTTGACTACGAGAGCGAACCGACCATCAACCTGACGGTGACCGCGACCTCTTCTGACGGCTCCACGTCTCAGGAAACCTTTGCTCTTTCGGTTGCCGACGTCGCTGAAGCCTATCAGATGGCCGAAGGTCAAACGACCTTCACCGACACCGGCGTCGCCGAAACATCCATCACCGGCAACGACAGTGCCGACACGATTACCGCTCATGACGACGGCAGCACCATCTACAGCGGTGCGGGCGACGACACGATCTATGGCGGCGCAGGCAATGACACCATCATGTTCGGCGAAGGCAACGACGTCGTTTACGGCGGTGCGGGCGACGATTTCATCGATGATGAGCGCGGCACCCAGCCGAACACCGGTGACAACTACCTGGATGGCGGCGAAGGTAACGACACCATCTTTGGCGGCAGCGGGAACGACACACTGATCGGCGGCGCAGGCAACGATAGCCTGTCCGGCGAAAATGACGACGATACCCTTCAGGGCGGCTCAGGCAGCGACAAGCTGTACGGCGGCGCCGGAAACGACACGCTCGAAGGTGGGGCTGGCAACGATTATATCGACGGCGGAAGCGGTACAGACACCGCAATCTATTCCGGTAACCGTTCCGACTATACCGTTACCGAAAACGCGAACGGCACCTACACGGTAGTCGACAACCGCTCCGGCTCGCCGGACGGAACCGACACTGTCGTCGGAGTTGAGAACTTCCGCTTCGCGGATGGCGACATTCTTGCGGGCGATCTTGTCGCGAAAGATATTTCTGCGGTTTCGGATACGGACGGTTCTTCCAACAGCATCGCTGAGAATGCAGGCGCTGGCAGCACTGTTGGCGTAACAGCCTTTGCCGACGACTCGAACACCTCAGACAGTGTGACCTATACTGTCGATGACGACCGTTTCACGGTTGACGAAAACGGTGTGGTCACCGTCGCGAGCGGTGCGAGTTTCAACTACGAAACCGAGACGGAAATCACGATCACCGTTACGGCGACTTCCACAGACGGATCGACATCGCAGGATTCCTTCACGCTGGATGTCATGGATGTGGCAGAAGACCTGCAGCTTGCAGACGGCGGCGCCACCTTCACTGACACCGGTGTGTCTGAAACATCGATCAGCGGCGGGTCTGGCAACGACACGATCACGGCCCATGACGACGGTGGCAACCTTTATGGTGGCGCAGGTGATGACACGCTGATTGGTGGCTCAGGCAACGATACGCTGTCCGGTGGAGCGGGTTCCGATACGCTTCAGGGCGGCGATGGCGATGACACGTTGATTGCCGGCGACGGCGCTGCCCCAACAAACGGTGGAACCAATGCGGTTGGCGCCACCTACTCTCTCATCCACCTGGGAACCATGGCGGATGTCGACACGGATGAGAACAACGGCGTCAGCGAGAATGCCTCCAGCCTTCTGGGATCTTATGGCGATGCAGGTACCCCCCTCTACACACAGACGGTGAGAGCAACCGCAAACGACACCAATGGTGACGGAGTACTGGCGGACAACGATTTCAACGGCACGGCAGAGACCCTGACAATCGGTGGCACGAACTATGCTCTCGATTCCCTGCAGACCTTTGATGCGACCGTCACGTTCACGGACGGAACCACCGGAACCATCTCGGCGGTCGTCATTCAGCTCGACAATGGTGATGTCTATCTGGCTCCGGAATACATGTCGAATGCGGATTCCGACCTGCTTTCCAGCAAACCTATCGTTGGAATTTCACTTGATACGCTGACCATCAACGACGCTAGCATGTACGCCAACAGGCTTGACACCGAGTACCAGGTTCCGGGCGACACGCTCGAAGGCGGTGCAGGCAACGATACACTGATTGGCGGTGACGGCGCGGACATGCTTGAAGGCGGCTCCGGCAACGATACCATCGACGGCGGCAAGGGCGCGGATACCGCCATCTATTCCGGTAACTGGGAAGACTACAACATCGTCCAGAACGAAGATGGCAGCTACACGATTTCCGATCTTCGCTCCGGCGCTCCTGACGGTATCGATACGGTGTCCAACGTCGAGAACTTCAGGTTTGCCGACGGAGAAATCCAATCGGAACATCTGATCGATCGCCCAATTAGTGATGTGACCGATTCCAACGCGTCCGCCAACACAATCCACGAACTGGATGGTGCCGGCACACAGGTTGGGATCACCGCCTTTGCCGACGACCCGAACGGCGATGCAGTTACCTACACTCTGAGTGACGACCGCTTCGAGATCGATGCCGACGGCAATGTCACAATTGCAGACCATGCGTTCTTCGACAGCGAGATTGAAAATTCGATCGATCTGACGATCACCGCCACTTCCGCGGATGGATCCCAGTCGAGTGAATCTTTCTCGATTGCCGTTACCGGCGAATATGACGTCACCTACAACGATACTGACGAAAGCAATACCGGCAGCGGTGCAGGCTACGACTATACGTACCACCTTGACGGCGCCGGTGGTGATGACGTTATCGAAGGCGGTTCAAACAACGACAGGATCGAAGGCGGCACCGGCAACGACAACATTTCGGCAGGTGACGGCCGCGACCTTATCTTCGGTGGCGACGGGCACGACAACATCAGTGGTGGCGCTGGAGATGATGTGATCATCGGTGGTCTTGGCAACGACAACCTGAGCGGTGGTGACGGTTCCGACCTGTTCATGTACGGCCTGGGCGACGGCAGTGACACCATCAACGCAGGCATGGGGGCCGGTTGGACTGACGTTATCGATCTGGGTGGTGGTCCAGGGATCACTGCCGCCGGCGAATACGGTACGGACTGGACAGTGACGATCACCAACGGCTCGATCGAGACAACAGATCTTGAAGGCGGCAGGCTCGACCTTTCGCAGGATGCCGACGGCTACATCGACTTTGCAGATGGCAGCCGCGTCAACTTCAACGATGTTGAGGAAATCCGCTGGTAGCTGATGTCACCGGACAGCGGTAACTGACGAAAAGCCCCGCCGGAAACGGCGGGGCTTTTCATTTATCTGCCAGCGACAGAATTCGGAAAATGGGATCTGGAAATGAACCGGCTCAACGTTCGCTGAGCGGATCTCCGATTGCGCGGGTGACCGGCTTCAACATGTACTGGAGCACGGACTTGGACCCTGTGACGATCTTTGCGTCAACGACCATGCCTGGCGAGATTGTTTCAGCGCGCGCACCCTGCCCGATCGTGTTGGTTTTCAGCGGGATCATGGCCTTGAAATAGTAGTTGCCGTATTCGTCCCTGAAACTTGACGCCGAGATGACGGAAACTTCCCCCTTCAAGGTACCTTCGATATTCGGGTCGAAGGTCGTAACGGCGATTTCTGCTTCGTCACCGACATCCACATGGCCTATATCGCGCGGTGAAACACGAACCTCGGCAACAAGATCGCTATCGCTCGGCACAATTTCGGCAACCACATCGCCAGGTGCCAGTACACTGCCCGGACCTTTGAGATAAAGCGCCTTGATGTGCCCGCTAACCGGAGCTCGCACGAACAGTCGGTCGTACCGGTCTTTCTGTTTATCGGCTTCGAAAGTCAGCTCACTGCGCTCCTGCGCAACTCGGCTGCGTTCTACGGCCTGCTCCTCTTCGGCTACGGCAATCGAACGTTCCAGGCTGGCGGTTGCCTCCGTCAACTGTGCTCGAACGCTGCCGCTCATACCGTTCAGTTCGCTCAAAAGGCTCTGGGCATTCTGAAGAGACGACTTGGCTTCCAGAAAGCGCCGCTTGGATGTGTAACCCTGTTCGAAGAGGTTTTCCTGGATCTTGTACTGTTCCTGCTGGATCTCGATCTGGGTTTCCTGCAGGGCTATCCGTTCAAGAATACTGGCTAGCTCCGCCTGCTTTTCGCTCACCCTCGCCTTCAAGGCCTGCTGTTCTTTTTCCAGTGCCAGGCGTTGCGCGTCATAGGCAGCCTGTTGCGCTTCGCTGAAGCCTGCATCGGCGCCTAGTCTCAGACCATTGGCGGCACTGCCAAGACCCGGATTTCCGAGCCTCTGCTCTTCGGTCGCCAGAAACTTCAAGCGGGTCTGGACCTTCTCGAGATCACTCGACGCCGCGGTTTCCTGCAACCGAACGATTGGAGTGCCTATTTCAACCAGTTGGCCTTCCTGAACCAACACTTCTGCAACGATGCCACCTTCCAGGTGACCGACCGTCTGCACCTTGCCTGCCGGAACAATTTCCCCTGTCGCACTGGCGACTTCACGCACCTGTCCGATTGCCGCCCACGCCAGAAAAGCCGCCGCAGTCAGCGATAAAACCTGCAGAACGCGCCGGTACGCGACTGGCGGCGGGCCTTCCTCGAGTTCCAGAGGAATGTCCAACGAAAAATTGTCAGCGGTGGTTTTACGGATAAACATGTTGCCCTAGCGCTGGCCGAAACTGGGCTAACTATTGACGATTAAAGTAAATATCAGCTGAATCGGGCTGACCATATTTTAAGCGCCTTTTCTCACAAGAGTTAAAATCCGGACGTGTTGCCAGTGGCGAACCGACCAAAGTGATTTGGCGTACCGGAAAACTGCATTCTGCCTTTGACCCGAACGGTTCGTCGTGCATTAATGTCACAACATTATCGATTTTCATGCAAAAGGTGTGATGCTTTGGGAGGGGCGCATGACAGACCGTGATACTGTGCTCGCTGAACAGCGGGATGGCTGTCTTTTTCTAACACTCAACAGACCGGACCGGCTCAATGCCTTCAACGAAGCCATGCATCATGCGCTTCGCAAGCATTTGACCACCGCAACGGAAGACAGCTCAATCAGGGCAGTGCTGCTGACCGGGGCCGGCCGCGCTTTCTGCGCTGGTCAGGACCTTTCCGATCGCGACATGCGCGGAGGTGGCGAGGCACCTGATCTCGGCGTAACACTCGAGACACTTTACAATCCCCTGGTTCGGCAAATCAGGGCTCTCAGAAAGCCTGTCATCTGTGCGGTCAACGGCGTTGCCGCGGGTGCAGGCGCCAATGTAGCGCTTGCCTGCGATATCGTCCTCGCCGCCCAGTCTGCCCGTTTCATCCAGGCTTTCTCCAAGATCGGCCTGGTTCCCGATTCGGGCGGCACATGGTTGCTGCCACGCCTGATTGGAGAAGCCCGTGCGAAGGCACTCGCCATGACGGGCGAACCGTTGGGAGCCGAGACAGCTGCCTCCTGGGGCCTCATCTGGAAGGCAGTTCCGGATACGGCCCTCATGACGGAGGCCGGAACGCTGGCAACGCAGCTGGCCGCGGGGGCAACCACCGGCCTTGCGCTTACCAAGGAACTGATACAATCGGCAGCAGACCAGTCACTCGATCGGCAACTGGACGCCGAGCGCGATAGCCAACGTCAGGCAGGACGCACGAATGATTATCGGGAGGGCGTCACCGCTTTCCTTGAAAAGCGGTCCGCCCGATTTACCGGCACTTGAATGAGGCACAGAATGACACCGGATGAATTTGCGCGCGCCTGCGCCGATCGCATGTGGTCGCAGGATACGGCGACACAGCACCTGGATATGAAACTTGAAGATGTACGTGCCGGACATTCGTCGATGGCGATGACGGTTACGAAGGCCATGACCAACGGCCACGGCATTTGCCACGGCGGCTATATCTTCACGCTTGCCGACAGTGCCTTCGCTTTTGCCTGCAACACATACAACCAGGTTACGGTTGCGCAGCATTGCGACATCACGTTTCTGGCACCGGCCCATCTCGGAGACCGCTTGACGGCTACGGCCAGCGAGAAATCGCGTACCGGCCGATCCGGCCTCTACGACGTGACGGTGGCCAACCAGAATGGCACTGTCATTGCCGAATTCCGCGGCAATTCCAGAACGACCAAAGGTACAATCTTGCCGGAATGACGGCGAGCGGCCAGACGGGCTGCTCAAGGGAGGAAAATATGGAAAATCTGGCTCCGCGACCGGGAGATCTTGAGCCTATTGAAACAGCCAGCCGGGACGAATTGTCGGCCCTGCAGCTGAAGAGACTGCAATGGTCCCTCACCCATTCGTATGAAAACGTTCCGCTTTTCAAACAACGCTTCGACGAGAAAGGCGTACACCCTTCCGACCTGAAGACCCTCTCGGACCTGTCGAAATTTCCGTTTACGACCAAGAGCGATCTCCGGGACAATTATCCGTTCGGTTTGTTCGCTGTCCCGCGCGACAAGATCGCACGCGTACACGCCTCCTCGGGCACGACCGGCAAACCGACGGTGGTTGGCTACACAGCCAACGATATCGACATGTGGGCCGGTCTCGTCGCCCGCTCCATTCGAGCCTCTGGCGGCCGATCGGGTGACATCATCCATGTTGCTTATGGCTACGGTCTCTTCACCGGCGGACTGGGTGCCCATTACGGCGCAGAAAAACTAGGCTGCACGGTTGTACCGGTCTCCGGTGGCATGACGGAACGCCAGGTGACACTTATCCAGGACTTCAAACCGCGCATCATCATGGTGACGCCGTCCTACCTGCTGTCCATTCTGGATGAATTCCGGCGGCAAGGCATCGATCCTCGGGAAACGTCGCTTGCGACGGGGATCTTTGGCGCCGAACCCTGGACCAACGCAATGCGCAAGGAAATCGAAGACGCGTTCGACATGCATGCCGTCGACATCTACGGCTTGTCGGAAGTGCTTGGACCAGGCGTTGCCAACGAATGCGTTGAGACGAAGGACGGTCTCCACATCTGGGAAGACCACTTCTACCCGGAAATCATTGATCCGATGACCGGCGACGTTCTGCCGGACGGCGAAATTGGAGAGCTGGTCTTCACCACGCTTACCAAGGAAGGCCTGCCAATGGTCCGCTACCGCACGCGCGACCTGACCAGGCTGCTGCCCGGCACGGCCCGGTCCATGCGGCGAATGGAAAAGATCACCGGCCGATCTGACGACATGATCATTCTGCGCGGCGTCAACGTATTCCCGACTCAGATCGAAGAACAGATCCTGAAATGCGAAGGCCTGTCGCCGCATTTCCAGATAGAGCTCTCCCGTTCCGACCGCCTGGACGTCATGACAGTGCACGTCGAAGCCCTGCCGACAGCAGCAACAAGTGCCGCACGTCAGGCATCTGCGAAGGAACTCTCGCATCACATCAAGAGCGTGGTCGGCGTATCCGCAAGGATCGATGTTGCCGAGCCCGGCAAAGTGGAACGTTCCGCCGGCAAGGCAAAGCGGGTCGTCGACAACAGACCCAAGGAATAAGGGAACACGCAGGCCAGGCGTTCGGAGGACGTTTCTCCAAGACATCAAAATCAGCCGGTCCTTTCCAGACCTTTCGCCAAAGAAAAAGGCCACCTGATCAGGTGGCCTTTTTCATTTGGATATGTGGTCGGCTTACGCAGACATCGGCCATTCCTTGGCGACCAATGTCAGAACGTCGTACTGGGCAACAGCTTCATCATTCTGGTTGGTCACAAGACAATCCCACCGCACTTCGCCATAGTCTGCTGAAATACGCGGCGAAATCTCCTTGGCGGTCAACTGAACCTTGAGTGCATCACCTGCGTTCACCGGCGTCATGAAACGCAGATTATCAACGCCGTAATTCGCCAGCACCGGACCTTCATCAGGATCGACGAACAGACCGGCGGCGAAGGAAACAATCAGATAGCCATGTGCCACGCGGCCTTCGAAGAACGGGTTCCGTTTCGCAGCGGCTTCATCCATATGCGCATAGAAGGTGTCGCCGGTGAACTTGGCAAAATGCTCGATATCTTCCAGGGAAACTTCCCGTGCCCCGGTGTTCAGCTGATCGCCGATCTTGAGGTCGGCCAATGACTTGCGGAACGGGTGCCGGCTGTCTTCCTGACCTGGTGCACCGGAAATCCAGCGGCCGGTCACTGCGCCCAGCAAGGCGGGCGTTCCCTGGACCGCCGTTCGTTGCATGTAATGTTTGACCGAGCGCAGGCCGCCAAGTTCTTCGCCGCCACCTGCCCGGCCCGGTCCGCCGTGCACAAGCATGGGCAAGGGAGAACCATGTCCGGTTGAAGACTTTGCACTCTTCCGATTGCCGATCATGACGCGTCCATGGAAAGGCGCCATGCCGAGAACGGCTTCCTCGGCAACCAAGGGGTCGTTTGTAAACAGCGAGGCAACAAGAGAACCCTTGCCCTTGTGGGTGAGTTCGACCGCTTCCTCCAGCTCGTCGTAGGGCATCAATGTCGCAACCGGTCCGAACGCTTCGACCGAGTGAACGGCTTCTGCGCTCATCGGGTTGGCGCAATGCAAAAGTACAGGAGCCGCGAACGCGCCCGTTGCGGGGCTTGAGCCGTCAAGATCGGAAACGATCTCAGCTTCCACCTTCAGATCACTTACGCGCGCAAGAACTTCCTCCCGCTGACCGGCTGAAGCGAGTGGCCCCATCGACACCGCTTCGTCTCGCGGATCTCCGATCACGGCCTTCCCAAGCCTCTTGCCGAGCGCATCAACAACCGCATCGGACAATTTACGCGGCACGATGACCCGGCGGATCGCAGTGCACTTCTGCCCTGCCTTCACGGTCATTTCCCGGGCAACTTCCTTGACGAAGAGGTCAAATTCGGGATCTTCAGGGCTGACATCGGGCCCCAGAACTGCAGAATTGAGGCTGTCGGCCTCCATGGAGAAGCGAACGGAATTCTGCACGATTGCCGGGTTCCGACGCAGCATTTGTCCGGTGGCGGCGGATCCGGTGAAGGTAACAACATCCTGTCCCGTGACATGGTCGATCAGATCTCCGGCCGACCCGCAAAGAAGCTGAAGCGAGCCTTCAGGTAGAATGCCGGTCGCCAGAATGTGGCGAACCATCAGCTCGGTCAGATAAGCAGTCTGGCTGGCAGGCTTGACCAGGCAAGGTACGCCCGCGATCAGGGCGGGGGCGATCTTTTCCAGCATTCCCCAGCAGGGGAAGTTGAAGGCGTTGATATGAACGGCAATACCGCGCAGTGGTGTCAGCACATGCTGCCCTGAAAAACTATTGTCCCGCGACAGTGGCTCCACTGCACCTTCGACGAACACCCGGGTGTTCGGCATCTCGCGACGGGCCTTGGAGGAATAGGCGAACATGGTGCCAATGCCGCCTTCAATATCGATCCAGCTGTCCTTGCGCGTTGCCCCGGTGGCAAAACTCTCCTGGTAGAAGATTTCCTTTTGCTCGGTCAGCGCCTGCGCCAGGGTTTTCAGCATCAAGGCGCGCTCGTGGTAGGTCATCTTGCGCAAGGCCTTGCCACCGGTGTCACGCCCCCAGGCAAGGGCCTCGCCAAGGTCCAGACCGGATGCGTCAATCGCGGCGACAGGCGCACCGGTTGCGGCGTCAAGCAGCGGCTTTCCCTCGGCCTTGCCTTGCCTCCAGCTGCCAGCGAGATAGCTTTCCAAAACGCGGACTTTTTGCGGATGAACGGTCATATCGAATTCCAGTTCTTGAAACGGAATGGTCTCAGGCGTCGTAAGTCACGACGAGGCGTTTGCTCAGCGGCCGCGACTGGCATGTCAGAACGTAGCCATCCCGAATTTCGTCGTCTTCCAGAGCATGATTGGCCGCCATTTCGACCTCACCTTCCAGCACCTTGCCGCGACATGTGGAACACACGCCTGCACAGCAGGAATATGGTGCATCGATGTTGTGACGATGCGCTGCTTCCAGAATGGTCTCGCCCGGTTCCATGTGGATTTCCCGCGTGGTGCCGTCGATGGTCAACCGAAGATCGGCCTCCTTCGCTGAACCATCGATGACCTCCGGCCGCAGCCGGGCCGGCAAACGCCCCGGCTGGTCGGACTTGAACAGTTCCTGCCGTATCTTGTCCGCCGCGACACCGCGCGCTTCCAGGCTGCCACGAACGGTTTCCATCATTCCGTGAGGGCCGCAAAGAAAAGCAATATCAATGTCCTGAGGATCTATCAGCGTATCGAAGAGATCGTTCAGCTTCTGCTCATCGACGCGGCCGGAAAACAGCTCGGTGTCCTGCGCATCGCTTTTGAGAATGTGGATCACTTGCAGGCGACCGAGATACCGGTTTTTCAGATCCTCCAGTTCCTCTCGGAACATGATCGAGGATATCTGCCGGTTGGCATAGACCAGTGTGAATTGAGAATTCGGCTCGCGGGCCAGTACTGTCTTCAGGATCGACAGGATCGGCGTGATGCCAGACCCGCCGGCGAAACCGACATAAAAACGCGCGAGATCCGGTTCGATCGGGGCGTTGAAGCTGCCGAGTGGCGGCATGGCCTCGACCATGTCTCCCGGCCGCATGCTTTCATGCGCCCAGCAGGAAAAAGCCCCTCCGTCGACGCGCTTGATCCCGACCTTCAGGGCACCGTCTTCGGTCCCGGCGCAGATTGAGTAGCAACGACGCACCTCGTGTCCGTCGAAGTCACGCCGGAAGGTCAGATATTGCCCCTGCTCGAAACGGAACAGATCCTGTTCCTCCGATTGCGGCTGAAGGGTCACAACGACCGAATCTCTCGTATCCGGCGTTACGTCAGTCACTGTCAGCGCATGAAACCGCGACATGCATGTCCTCCCGAAACATGATCTACTGCACCCTGCCTATATCGGCAAAAACGGATGCCAAAAAACTCAGGACGGCCAATGGAAGCATTTCACCTTCCCTGGCGACCCGACTAATTGCAGTGCCCTCTCAGTGGCACTTGAAGTAATCGAATGGCTCCAGGCACGACCGGCAGCGATAAGCCGCCTTGCAGGGCGTAGAGCCAAACTGGCTGACCTTTTCCGTGTTTTCCGAACCACAGCGAGGGCAAGCGACCTGAAAGCTCCCCTGACCTGTCAGCCGCGCGACCCTTCCGGCTGCCGAACCGTCCGAGCGGGTTCCGTCTACCGGCGGTGCAATGCCGTAGGCACGCAATTTCGCCCGGCCCTCCTGCGTCAGCCAATCGGTCGTCCACGGCGGGCTGAGCTGCTGCTCAAGACGCACATTGGAAACGCCGCATTCCAACAACTTGGTTTCGATGTCCAGATTGATCACCGCAGTTGCCGGGCAGCCGCTGTAGGTCGGCGTGACGGTTACAACGAGCGTTTCGTCTTGCCAGGAGACATCACGAATGACGCCCAGGTCCGTCAGGGACAGAACCGGAATTTCCGGATCAGGGATCTCGGAAAGCCATTGCCAGACCGTGTCCATGGAAACTGGCATTGGATCACCAGGTTGCGCCGGGATAGGCCCGCTGCAGGAACTGCATTTCTGCCAGCATGTGCCCCAGGTGTTCGGAATGACGACCAGTCAAGCCGCCCATATGAGCGAAGTCGCTTTCCGGAAGGGTAAGCGTAGCCTCATCCAGAACAGCTTCGACTGTTTCTTTCCATTCCGATTTCAGGGAGGCGGCATCTGGAACAAGCCCAGCTTCCGCCATCGCGGTGTCGATGGCATCACTGGCGAACATTTCACCAGTGTAGGACCACAACGCATCAAGAGCCTGCTGCATGCGGCGATGGCTCTCTTCAGTACCATCTCCTAGACGGATCACGAGGTCTGCGGATCTGTCGAGATGGTAGGCAACCTCCTTGCCAGCCTTCGCTGCAATGGCAGCGATCCGCTCGTCCTTCGAGCTTTTCAGGGCCTCGAGCAACGGCACCTGATAGGCATCGATCAGGAACTGTCTCATCAACGTCTGGCCAAAATCACCATTTGGCTGCTCGGCCAGCAGGAAGTTGCGAAAGTCCCAGGCGTCCCGAAGGTAAGCCAGCTCATTTTCGCCGCGTCCCTTACCTTCAATTTCGCCGGCAAGCCCCAGCCACATGCGCGCCTGTCCAATTAGATCGAGCGCGACATTGGCGAGTGCGATATCTTCTTCCAGAACAGGAGAATGTCCGCACCATTCCGAAACGCGGTGCCCCAGAACAAGCGCGGTATCGCCTCTGCGCAGCAGCCATTCGAAGAGAGTGTCGCGTGCGACTAGTTCGTCTTTTCTGGTCATCACATTTTTCCGACTTCATCCGGAATGTCGTAAAAACTTGGATGACGATAGATCTTGTCCATCGACGGCTCGAACAAGGCATCCTTCGCGCCCGGATCAGAAGCAGTGATCTGTGCCGACGGCACGACCCAGATCGAAACGCCTTCCTTGCGGCGCGTATAGACGTCGCGCGCATTCTTGATTGCCATTTCAGCGTCCGGTGCATGCAGTGACCCTACATGGCGATGATTGAGACCATGCTGGCCGCGAATAAAGACCTCCCAGAGGGGCCATTCCTTTTTCATGATTTCCTCCGAAATGTCAGGCTGCAGAACTTGAGCATCGTGCCGACCGCCACAGATTGGCGTCTTTCACATGCTCCCAGCCGAAGGCAAGATCCGTTGACCCGTGCTCATTCAGATAGTCTAGCTTCTGCCAGGCCTCTTCGAGCGTTGGCACATGGCCAGCGGCGACCGGCCACATGACAAAATGCATTCGCTCCATCACTTCAAACCATTCCGCCCTTCGGTCGTAGATGCGTTTGTGAACGGTCTTGAACACGAAGTTTTCCAGAGACCCGACGTCCGTCCATAGCGAAAGGTTCGGGATGACCAACGGGTCGCTTTCGCGCGTCATGGAAACCGCGTTGCCGGCCTCATCCTTCAAGCGCCAGACAAAACCGTTGCTGCGTTCGGCGGCGGCGTTTACCCGGTTCAGATTGTTGACGAAATCGGCAATCCGCGGATCGTTGATATCGTAACGGAGCCGAGCCACATTCAATTCGGCCAGATGAGTTTCGGTCATGGCGCTTACTCGGCCGCGGTTCTGGCAGCGACCCGCTTGTCAGCATGCGCCATCAACCCGTCACGCACCCAGGCACCATCTTCCCATGCCGTCACCCGGGCTTCCATGCGTTCCCGGTTGCATGGACCATTGCCCTTGAGAACTTCGAAAAACTCGCTCCAGTCCGGTTCGGAAAAATCGTAACCGCCCTTTTCCTCGTTCCACCTGAGGTTCTCGTCAGGCACTGTCAGCCCGAGATACTCAGCCTGGGGAACGGTCTGATCGACAAACTTCTGACGCAGCTCGTCGTTGGTGTTGATCTTGATCTTCCAGGCCATCGACTGGGCGGAATGGACAGAGTCCTTGTCGGACGGACCGAACATCATCAACGACGGATACCAGAACCTGTTCAAGGCATCCTGCGCCATGCGGCGCTGCGCTTCCGACCCCTTCGCCATCTTCATCATGATGTCGTAGCCTTGGCGCTGGTGGAAGCTTTCTTCCTTGCAGATACGGATCATCGCCCGCGAGTACGGGCCGAAGGACGTCCGCTGCAACGGCACCTGGTTCATGATTGCCGCGCCGTCCACCAACCATCCGACAGCACCGATATCGGCCCACGTCAGGGTTGGGTAATTGAAGATCGAGGAATATTTCATTTTGCCGGCATGGAGCAGCTCGATCAACTCGTCCCGGCTGACGCCGAGGGTTTCAGCCGCACAGTAGAGGTAAAGGCCATGGCCTGCCTCATCCTGAACCTTGGCGAGCAGGATCGCCTTGCGCTCAAGTGTAGGCGCACGAGTTATCCAATTGCCTTCCGGCAACTGGCCGACAATTTCCGAATGAGCATGCTGACCGATCTGACGGATCAGGGTCTTGCGATAGCCTTCCGGCATCCAGTCCGTGGGTTCGATTTTCTCACCACGGTCAATGCGTTCCTGAAAGGCTCTTTCCTCGTCCGTCATCTCCGCGAGAGAGAGAACTTTGGTCGAGTCGGCTTTTACCATCTGGGCATACATGACGCCTCCTTTCGTCATGTTGAATTTCCAAAAGGATACCTCACAACACATCACAGAAAAAGCATGAAATTAATTATTTTTGTGATGTTTTGTCGCCTGTTTCAGATGATTGCCGAAACTTCCTATAATTCAATCTGTTAGGGAAAGTGACCGCATGCGTTCCTGCACCGCATCCGGTGTGGCCGGTAGTGGACCGTCCTGATTCAACAGGTTCCGACCGATGTAACTGTCGGCTGCCGGAGAAAGGCCAGCGTAGAGCGCGGCGAACAACGAACGCGCTTCGTATCCGGCCCAGTCTGTCGGCAGGACCGAGCGTGGCAGGCGGGGATCCCGCAGGCGAATGCCGCGATAGGCATGCACCAATGCCAGTCGGAACAACAGTGCTGAGGCGGGTGCAACACCATCTGCGATCAGGTTCTGCATGGGTTTGAAGTGGGAGACAAAGCCTGTGTAGTCCCGAGCCAGCAGCTCCAGTCCGAAGGAGGAAGCAGCTATTTTTTCCAGTTCACCTGATTTCAGGTTCAAAGCCGACGCGCGAAACGCGGTGCCAAGGATGGGGCGTCCCGGTCTGTCGGCGCCGATGTAGACATTCCCCTCAAGTGACGCGAAACCAAACCGCATCAGAACGGCCTGATCCGCGGCTTCCGTACAACGGGTCAACAGCCAGCCACAATCCGGATCCTCGGGGCCATAGAACAAGTCTGCCGCCAGGTGATATTCCTCCCGGGCATCCGGTGTCAGGGCATAAAAGCTTCGCCTGCCTTCCCGCTCACCTTTCAACTGACCTTTTGAAACCAGACGAGACACCGCTGTCCTGACAAGCGATTCATTAACGCTGAAGCCGGCGCAAAGGCTGATCAGGTCTCCCATCCAAAGCACACCGCCACGCGGTTCAACGATGTCGCCGTAGATGGTCACGATCAGCTGCGCAGCCTTGGGCGGAAAGGGCCGCAGGAAAATGTCAGCAAGTATTTCGGTTCCGGTATGCATGAAGCTTCTGATCCGTCAGCATTTTTCTAAAGCTTATCTGTACGGCGGCTGCAAACCAAGATGTTCACGGATGCTCTCGACAACATTCCGGCGAAAGCGGACTTGAAAACCTGATTTTTGAACGTTATAAAATTACATCATCCTGAAGGCCTACCTATGCCCCTCACCTTCTCCGCCATCAAGAACAGCGCCTGCAGGTCACTTTATCTGACGGCTCCCGCCGCAGCAGCACTAGTGACCCTGACAGTGAATGCGCACGCCGACGCCCCCAGTGTCGTCACGTCCATCAAACCGATCCATTCCATCGCGTCGGCTGTTATGGAAGGTGTCGGGACGCCCTATGTCCTTGTCGACGGCGCCTCCTCTCCTCATGGCTACGCGCTGAAACCGTCGCAGGCGTTTCTACTTCAGGGAGCCGATGTGGTGTTCTGGGTTGGGCCAGAACTGGCTCCCTCGCTCAAGAAGCCGATCGAAACCATGGCCAAGAATGCTGTAACGGTCGAACTGATCGATGCGTCTGGGATTCATCAACTCGACATCCGCGAAGGTGCCAGCTTCGACGCCCATGATCACGATCACGACGATGGGCACAGTGGTGAAGAGCATGCGCATGATCATGCAGAAGAAGATGACCACGACCACGCTGGCGGCGAACATGAGCACGAAGAGGGCGAACATGAACATGCTGGCCACGAACATGATGACGACAACAGCCACGCCGAAGCCCATGACCACTCGGGTCACGACCACGACGCAGAGCATCAGCACGCGGCACACGGGGCTGTCGATCCGCATATCTGGCTGAACCCGGAAAATGGCATAGAGATCGCAAAAATCATGGCAGATACCCTGGCGAAACAGGATCCTGCCAACGCCGAAATCTATAAAAAGAATGCAGCGGCTTTTTCCAAGCGGATCGCGTCACTCGATCAGGACATTTCCGCTGAACTGGCTCCGTTTGCAGACAAAAAGTTCATCGTCTTCCACGATGCCTATCATCATTTCGAACATCACTATGAAATCGAGGCCAGTGGATCGGTTACCGTTTCTCCGGAAGCTCTGGCGAGTGCAGACCGAATTCAGGAAATCCAGGGCAAGATCAGGGACCTCGGCGTAAGCTGCGTTTTTCAGGAACCGCAATTTGACGCAAAGCTTGTTTCGGTTGTTCTGGAAGGCAGCAGCGCTCGGTCAGGTACGCTTGACCCGCTGGGCACCGATCTTGAAAATGGCCCGGACCTTTATCCGCAACTTCTGAAGGGGCTCTCAAGCTCTCTGAAGGATTGCCTCGGCGGCGCCTCCTGATATTGCCTCTTCGAGAGGGAAAACAAAAAAGCCGCCGGAGGTCACCCCTTCGGCGGCTTTTGTTGTTCTGCTATCCCAGATCAGGACGTTCTGACTTTTTCCCGCTCTGCTTCGGTTTTCTCGATGGCCTTCAACAGATGCATGTCCCTGTCGTAGACGTCGGTATAGAAGGCAACCGTCCCGTCCAGCTCAGGCCATGCCGTGAAATAGGACACATAAACCGGAATATCACCGGTCACCTGTTCTTGCTGGTTCTGACCGCCCGAAATACGCGAGCTCACGTAATCCTTGGATTTGCCGAGAACCGCAGCGGCCATGGCCTTGGGATCCTGCAGACGGATGCAGCCATGGCTGTATGCTCGCATATCCTTGTTGAAGAGGTTCTTTGACGGCGTATCGTGCATGTAGATGTGATGCCTGTTCGGGAACAGGATCTTGACTTCGCCAAGCGCGTTCGAGCTGCCCGGATACTGGCGGACGTTGACCGATTGCTGTTTGGAAGCAACCGCGTACCAGTCGACTGCAGAAGACGAAACCTGCCGGCCGCCTGGTGTCGTTACTTCATAACCGGCGCGGTCGAGATAGCTCGGGTCGTTTGCCAGTTTCGGCAGCATTTCATTGACAATGATCGAATACGGCACGCCCCAATAGGGATTGTATTCAACGATTTCGATCTTGTCGTAGAAGAAGTTGGTCTGATTGGACTTCTTGCCGACAACCACCCGCATGCTCAATGGAGCTTCGTCAGGCGCGGTATAGGTCGCGGTGAAGGCAGCCTGGTTGATGAAAACCTTGCGTTCGCCGAGCTCTTCGGGAAGCCAGCGGCTGCGCTCCATGGCCAGTTCGACTTTGGCGATTTTCGCCGCGTTGGTTTCGCCGACCATCGCGTTGATGGTGTTCTTGCCGATGATACCATCCGGCGTGAGCTTGGCTTCCTTCTGGAAAGCCTTCACCAGCTCAACGAGTTCCGGAGAATAAAGTTCAGCGCCATCATAGGCAGTCAGCGTCTCTTCATGAGCCGACTTGAGTTCCTCCGAGCCGTTCTTGGCGATCGCGGCGACGATGTTCTTCATTTCCGGGCTGGATTTGCCAGCCTTCAGGAGTGTGCCGGGCGCGATGACGATCTGGTCGGCGTCTTCATCTTCTGCTCGCAAGCGGGCTAACTCTTCGGTCAGCTTGCGAAAATGTTCACTCTGAGGCTGCGCTTTGGCAACTGCTGTTTCGGCATTGGCCGCTGCCTTGAATCCTTCCAGGGCTGCAACGAGATCGACTTCATGCCTCGGCAGATCGTGATATTCGGAAATCCGGTTCGGATCGACACGTCCGCGCCTGGAATCCAGAACATATGTCAGAACGGCTGCACTCATCTCCATCTCGAACCGCATCGTGGCGGCATCGAGTGCCTCACCTTCAAGACCTTCAGTTACGGGAAGATCGACGACATAGTCTTCCGGATTCAGCGCAAATTTGCCTGTTTCAGCGAGACTACTGCGGACCGCGATTGCCTTTTCTGTCGGCTTACCGTCTTTCACCCAGACGAAATCGGGATGCTCACGATAGAATGAAATGACTGCAGAACCCACTTCCGGAAGGACGGTGAGCGACATGTCTTTCAATGCCGGACGCGCCGTGTCGAATGCGGTCAGAACGACCGGAGCCTGTGGCAGGCTATCGCTTTCGGTGCTCGGGGCATCCGTCGTTTCAACGGGCTGGACATCAGGCTTCACCTCGGCAGACTTGATCTCCGACAGTTCAGCCAGCGAAACCTTCTTCCAGCTGTCGGCCGAGTAATTGAGGTAGCGCGGCGCAGAGACCTTTGCGGTAACGACCTTCTTGCTAAGATCCTTTTGGCGCTCACGCTCCTGCTGCCGGCGATGCGCTTCCGGATTGAACAGACGCTGGAACAACCCCTGCGCGGAAGCAGGCTCAACCGAGACCAGGTTAAAACCGGAAAAAAGCACCGTCGCCATCAAGCCAGCCCTGAGGGACGTCCCCAGGACGGAACGTTTCGGTTTTTTCCTGGTACATTCGCTCAGTGCCATTGCATTCGCTCGCATTGTCTAAACCCGCTTATTTTAAATCTTTTCGAACCTGACGCCTTGCCCAAGTCACCAGGGTTTTATTGCTTCCCTGCAAGGATCGAAGGCTGTTCGGCATATCCGCCGTGGATGTTCTACATCCGAGCGTGATATGGCAACGCAGTTACCGTGCAACCGGGCCCCGCGACCCGATTCCCGGAAACTGCGCCCGTAAACCGTTTGATACTATAACAGGGTTCATCAGATGGTTAAGGGGCGCCGTCCTACACAGGTTTGAAATCAGCCGACTGTGACGATTTTGCCTCGTTGCTGACAGTACAGCTGCCCACCATCACGGTGCCAGAAACGGCAGAACTGCGGCTGTTTGGAAAAACAACCTGGCGTGATTGGCATCACGCCGCCTTCTTCGTCAAAGGGGTATCTACGGCTTCACGAGTACGTGAGACATTACCGGAGAGCCAAATGCCGTTTCAATTCAATGTTGGTGACCATTCGTCACCGATCTGGAAATACACAAGTTTCAACTCTTCCCAGTATTCAAAGCTGAAATGGGCCAGAAACAAGCTTTTCAAGATGGTCAAGAACAACCCGGGATGTAATGCCTATTTCCGGACGCTGCCCAAGGGGCGAAGCTTGTCGGACATGATCAACGACAGCTCGATTTGGGTGAATTACGGACCGACCATTTCGCCGCTACATGGGGAAATCCACGTTCCTTCAGGGGAAATCGCGGTTGGTGACCGGGCCTTTAAAATGGGCAGGTGGATGGTGCTGGCCACCATCATTCATGAATTCGCGCATCACAACGGCGCCCCGATTACGGGTGGCGACACACGCGCAGAAGAAGCCGTCTATCACTGCGGTCTCGGCAGTGCGAAGGAATATTACGACGGCGTTGATGACCCGACCACGCCTTACGACCCGAACGTCGGCGGTTGATCAACATAACCTGGTGCGCGGCCCCAAAGCATGGGACCGCACCCGGTAGGGCAGAAAAAGATCAGAACGGAATTTCGTCGTCCATAGGGCCGCCACCGCCACCGGACGGACCGCCGTAACCGCCACCGCTGCTGGAACCGCCGCCATAGCCACCACCGAAATTCCCGCCGGAACCGGAACCGGAACTGGAACCGCCGCCGCCGAAGCCACCTCCGCCGCCGCCTTGTGAGTCATTTCCGTAATCGGGAAGACCGCCGGATGCACCGCCACCTTCGCCGCGGCCGTCAAGCATGGTCAGGTTGGAGTTGAAGCCCTGCAGCACGATCTCGGTGGAGTACCGGTCCTGACCGGACTGATCCTGCCATTTGCGGGTCTGAAGCTGGCCTTCGAGATAAACCTTTGATCCCTTGCGCAGATATTGTTCCGCAACTTTGCAAAGACCGTCGTTGAAGATCACGACGCGGTGCCACTCCGTCTTTTCACGACGCTCACCGGTGTTGCGGTCGCGCCAGGATTCCGACGTCGCAATCCGGAGATTGGCGATCGGGCGGCCATCCTGCGTACGGCGGATTTCCGGGTCTGCTCCCAGATTGCCGACCAAAATTACTTTGTTGACGCTGCCCGCCATACTGAACTCCTGTTTGTTTTTCGTTGACCCCGCCGACGATGTTCGTGTGCTTCTCCGGCACGTGTCGATAAACGGTCAACGTTGCAAGCTTTGCTGCTAGAAACCAGAACCCTAACGGCACGCCAACAGCTTCGCCGCTATTTTCGCCAGGCTTCACTCATTTTCCACAAGGCAACTCACAAACTGCTGCCTGGTTCATCCGCCTAAAATTCGAGCAAAGTCGACAGACACAATCCTTGATTGCACCAAGTTACAATTTGCTCCACTTTTGTTCCAATCAAGCCCCGATTTTTCTGTCAGGACATTATCTCATGAACTGCGAGGTTTCGGTCACCTATTTCTGCTCGGTTCCTGACGCGGCAATCGTTAATGTACTTGTTTTGTTCTTATCATTTCTGTAAAAGCGATTCAATCAGGCATCGCATCGACGAGTGCCTCTGGCACGATAATGAAAATGCCTCACTGGAAGCTCCGCCCGAAACTGCTATATCGGGGCAAACAGACATCATCGGCAATGGACCATCTTAGCGTATGCGAGAGCAACAATCGTCTTTGGGCGACGCATGCGGTCAGGAAGAACGACAATGAAGACAGCCAAGGGATCGCAGTCGGAAGAAGCCTGGAAGGCGGACCCAACACGGGTCATCAGCATCCGTGGCGCACGAGAGCATAATCTCAAGGGCGTCGACCTGGACCTGCCCCGCGACAAGTTGATTGTCATGACCGGCCTGTCTGGCTCAGGCAAGTCGTCACTCGCCTTCGACACCATATATGCAGAAGGACAGCGGCGGTACGTGGAAAGCCTGTCCGCCTACGCGCGTCAGTTCCTGGAAATGATGCAGAAACCGGACGTCGACCAGATCGACGGACTGTCGCCGGCAATCTCCATCGAACAGAAGACCACGTCCCGCAATCCGCGCTCCACAGTTGGAACGGTTACGGAAATCTACGATTACATGCGCCTTTTGTTTGCGCGTGTCGGCGTTCCCTATTCCCCTGCTACCGGTCTGCCGATCGAAAGCCAGACCGTCAGCCAGATGGTCGATCGCATTCTTGAGCTGGAAGAAGGTGCCCGCCTCTACCTGCTCGCGCCGATGGTTCGCGGCCGCAAGGGCGAGTACCGCAAGGAACTTGCCGAGCTGATGA
Source organism: Roseibium sp. ROS1 (assembly GCF_054658215.1). Taxonomy (NCBI): domain Bacteria; kingdom Pseudomonadati; phylum Pseudomonadota; class Alphaproteobacteria; order Hyphomicrobiales; family Stappiaceae; genus Roseibium; species Roseibium sp. ROS1. The sequence goes on along the minus strand of NZ_BAAGIG010000002.1, from coordinate 1,190,072 downwards.
AGAAGGGTTTCCAGCGCGTCAAGATCGACGGAACCTTCCATGAGATTTCCGAGGCCCCTGCCCTCGACAAGAAATTCAAGCACGATATCGACGTCGTCGTAGACCGTATCGTCGTGCGTGACGATATCTCCGGTCGGCTTGCCGATTCACTGGAAACGGCGCTGAAACTTGCCGATGGCATTGCAATTGCCGAATTTGCCGACAAGACCGACGAGAACGGCAACCCGGAACGGCTGATCTTTTCCGAAAAATTTGCCTGCCCTGTATCCGGCTTCACCATTCCGGAGATCGAGCCGCGTCTGTTCTCGTTCAACAATCCCTTCGGTGCCTGCCCCACTTGTGATGGCCTTGGAACGACACTCGCTTTTGAAGAAGACCTGGTTGTTCCTGACCACTCGCTATCCTTGCGCGAAGGAGCTGTCCTGCCGTGGGCGAAGACAGGGTCGACATCACCTTATTATGCCCAGACGCTGGAAGCACTCTGCAGTCATTTCAAGGTGTCCATGGCAACGCCCTGGAAGGATCTTCCTTCGGAAGTGCGCGAGGCAATCCTTCATGGAACTGGCAATGCGAAGATTGAATTCGTCTATGATGACGGCGTCCGCAGCTACCGGACAGAGAAGACCTTTGAAGGTGTAATCGGCAATATCGAACGGCGGTGGCGCGAGACGGAATCCACCTGGGTTCGCGAGGAACTGGCAAGGTTTCAATCCGATCATGCCTGCCCGGCTTGCAGCGGGTTCCGTCTGAAGCCGGAAGCGCTTGCCGTCAAGATCGCCGGCAGGCATATCGGTCAGATCACCGAACATTCCATTCGCGATGCAAGCCTCTGGTTTGAAGCCCTGCCGGAGCAACTGAACGACAAACAGAGCGAAATCGCAGGCCGCATCCTGAAGGAAATTCGCGAGCGGCTGAAGTTCCTGAATGACGTTGGCCTTGAATATCTCACCTTGTCCCGCTCTTCCGGAACACTGTCAGGTGGCGAAAGCCAGCGTATCCGCCTCGCCTCGCAGATCGGCTCGGGGCTGACAGGAGTTCTCTATGTACTGGATGAGCCGTCCATCGGCCTTCATCAGCGCGACAACGCCCGTCTTCTGGAAACGCTGAAACACCTGCGCGATCTCGGCAATACGGTGATTGTGGTCGAGCATGATGAAGACGCGGTGCTGACTGCCGATTACGTTGTCGACGTCGGACCTGGAGCAGGCGTCCATGGTGGGCAGATCGTCGCCAAGGGCACTCCCTCCGAAATCATGGCCAATCCCAATTCGTTGACGGGGCAGTACCTGTCTGGATCCATGATGGTTTCGCGCAACGACGAGCGCAGAAAAATCAACAAGAAGCGGAAGATCTCCGTTCGCGGCGCCCGCGGCAACAATCTGAAGGACATTGACGTCGACGTGCCGCTCAGCACGTTTACCTGTGTCACCGGTGTGTCGGGTGGCGGCAAGTCCACGTTCCTGATCGATACGCTCTACAAGGCCGCAGCTCGTCGCCTCAATGGCGCGCGGGACAACCCTGCCCCGCACGATCGCATCGAAGGCCTGGAAGTGCTCGACAAGGTCATCGACATCGATCAGTCACCGATCGGCCGGACCCCCAGATCCAACCCGGCGACCTACACCGGTGCCTTTACCCCGATCCGTGAATGGTTCGCCGGCATGCCTGAAGCCAAGGCCAGAGGCTATCAGCCCGGCCGGTTCTCCTTCAACGTCAAGGGAGGCCGCTGCGAAGCCTGTCAGGGCGACGGCGTCATAAAGATCGAAATGCACTTTCTGCCGGATGTGTACGTCACTTGCGACGTATGCAAAGGCAAACGGTACAATCGGGAAACGCTCGAGGTCGAGTTCAAGGGCAAGTCGATTGCCGACGTGCTCGACATGACCGTGGATGAAGCCGCCGTGTTCTTCTCCGCAGTACCCGCCGTGCGCGACAAGATGGAGACTCTGGCGCGTGTCGGTCTCGGCTACATCAAGGTCGGCCAGCAGGCGACCACGCTCTCAGGTGGTGAAGCGCAGCGCGTAAAGCTTGCGAAGGAACTCTCCAAGCGCTCGACGGGGCGTACGCTGTACATTCTGGACGAACCCACGACAGGCCTGCATTTTCACGATGTCGCAAAACTGCTGGAAGTGCTTCACGAACTGGTCGACCAGGGCAACACCGTACTGGTGATCGAGCACAATCTTGAAGTCATCAAGACGGCAGACTGGATTATCGATCTGGGACCGGAAGGAGGCGACGGTGGCGGCACGGTGGTTGCTACCGGGCGGCCTGAAGACGTTGCCGAGGTTTCGGAAAGCTACACGGGTCAATTCCTGCAGGAACTGCTGCAGCGACGTCCGCAACGGGCACACGACGCTGCGGAATAGGTCTTAACCAGTCTCCAGTTACGTGACGACAGGCATGTGTGCACCGCACACATGCCTTTTTCATTTGTATTTCCGCATGTTCCACGAATCATCTCGAATCTGCCTGCGCAGGCTTTGCTGCATTGCATCAAACGCATGTCAGGCATGCAGAGATGGCACTTCTTTTATTTCGAGTGGTGAAATATATCATTGGACAACAACGGCGCGGAACGCACACGCGTTTCGATAATTAAGGAATAAGAAGATGTTTGACACCGTGCGCCAAAAGTACAGCAACTGGGTGAGCTACCGCCGTGCGGTTGACGAATTGTCCCGCCTTTCGGCTCGTGAGCTTGCCGACCTCGGCATCTGCCGCAGCGACATCAAATTTGTCGCACGTCGTCAGATTGGCTGAATGAAATAAAGAGATCGCGTCCCTAGGCATCCTCCTCCCAGCCGACGGGCGTGTGACACGCAGGGCATCCTCCTCCCAGCCCTGTCACGTCGAAACGTCGCCCGCCAGCACCTCCTCCCGCTGGCGGGCGTTCGTTTTTCTGGCGTCCTGATTTCCTCCCATCCCTGTCTGGTCAGGCAAGAGATCCCTCAAAATTCTGACACTCCAACGCCAAGTGCGATATCTGGATGTGCTCAACTGTCTCCAGGTCGATGTCTCTGCTCTTGCGGCGACAGCTCGCTCATTCCTCCAAGCGAAGCGCTCCCTGTGAGAACGCCCAAGCGATGCGAGTCAGCACAAAATAGGTATTCACAAGCTGGGTCGTTACCCGGGCCGGGGACGCATTCGGATAATTTGATGTCTTCGCTTGTTGCGATGCCATGTTTTCGATTGGGCTGGTAGATCGACAACCTGTCTTGTGAACTCAACCGTCTTCACCGTCTATCGCCGCCTGCCTTCCGTCATCGCAGATCACCCGTGCGTACCAGGTCAGTCTAAAGTTTTCAGGCGATACCAAATGACGGGCTGATCCGTAGAAAGGAACCCTCCCGACTGCATTTTCATTTCGCACCTGCGAACACTCAAATCATGACAGCTATGCGAAGCATGCGGGTCGTTTTGCCATTTCAACCCCATTAAGGCTTTTTTAATCTGCATTTTTTGCATATCAGCTTCGCGATTTCCCCTCTACCTCGCACTGCACAAAACACCTATCTTCCAGCCTGTAAGAGATGAACGGGCCAGACGCCGATCCGCGGTGCCATGGCCATGAGATAGCGAAAGGCCTAAACCATGATCGATACTGTTGTTCGCAAATTCAATAACTGGAAACGCTTCCGTCAGACCTATGACGAGCTGTCCAACCTGTCCAACCGCGAACTGGACGACCTGGGCATTGCCCGCTCCGACATCGCTCGCTACGCGCGCATGTCTGCGAAATAACAAAGCTTCGCGGTCAGAAGGTATCCTCCTCCCAACCTGATGACCGCATCTTCCGCGCTCCATGCGTGGAACTCCAAAAGCGCCTGCCGGTACCTCCTCCCACCGGCGGGCGTTTTTTTGTTTTGTCGGCAATCATATCGTTGCCCGACATCAGACCATTCCGTCACATCGATATGGCGCACATTGCGGTTGCCCGACTTTGCCTGTAATCAGGGCGGCAAAGCAATTGTCCGGATCCACCTTGCCGCAAGTCGGTGACGAAAGGCGGCCGGAACAAGTCCCAGGGACACAAAATGACCCCCATCCATATCATCGGCGGCGGCCTTGCCGGTTCAGAGGCTGCCTGGCAAATCGCACAAGCCGGATTGCCCGTCGTCCTCCACGAAATGCGCCCCGTCCGCAAAACGGATGCTCATCAGACCGAAGGTCTTGCCGAACTGGTCTGCTCGAACTCTTTTCGTTCTGACGATTCCGAGCAAAACGCCGTTGGCCTGATACATCATGAACTGCGTCAGCTCGGTTCGCTCATCATGTCTTGCGCTGACGCTCATCAGGTACCTGCCGGCAGTGCACTTGCCGTGGATCGGGACGGATTCTCCAACGCTGTAACGACCGCACTTCAAAATCATCCAAATGTGACGATCTCGCGTGAGGAAGTCGCAGGTCTGCCCCCCTCTGACTGGGAAAAGGTCATCATTGCAACGGGACCGCTGACGTCACCGGCTCTCTCGGCGGCAATCCTGGAAAAAAGCGGGGAAGATGCTCTTGCATTCTTCGACGCTATTGCACCGATCGTCCACTTCGAAAGTGTTGATCTTTCCAAGGCCTGGTTCCAGTCCCGCTATGACAAGGTGGGGCCTGGCGGCACTGGCAAGGACTATCTCAACTGCCCGCTGGACAAGGTGCAATACGAAGCATTTATCGATGCGCTTCTTGAAGGTGAAACAGCGGACTTCAAGGAATGGGAAGAAAACACGCCCTACTTTGATGGCTGCCTGCCAATTGAAGTCATGGCTGCCCGCGGCCGCGAAACACTTCGGCATGGCCCGATGAAGCCCATGGGACTGACCAACGCGCATAATCCGCAAGTGAAGGCCTACGCGGTTGTGCAACTGCGTCAGGACAATGCACTCGGCACGCTCTACAACATGGTCGGTTTCCAGACAAAGCTGAAATACGGTGCCCAGGCCGACATTTTCCGCATGATTCCAGGCCTTGAAAACGCACAATTTGCCCGTCTTGGCGGACTTCACCGCAATACCTTCCTGAACTCTCCTAAGGTTCTAGATGGAACCTTACGGCTCAAAGCCGATCCTCGGCTGCGGTTTGCCGGTCAGATCACCGGCTGTGAAGGCTATGTGGAATCGGCGAGCGTCGGCTGCCTTGCCGGACTGTTTGCAGTCCTTGAAGCCCGCGGTCAGGAGATCGTCCCACCACCTGCGACGACTGCCATGGGTGCGCTGCACGGTCATATTACCGGCGGACACATCACACGGGACGACGGTGCCGGCAAACCGGGCTCCTTTCAGCCGATGAATGTCAATTTCGGCCTGTTCCCCGAAGTGGACGCACCAAACAAGGATGAAAACGGCAAGCGACTGAAAGGCAAGGACAAGACCCGTGCCAAGAAACTTGCGATGACCAATCGGGCGAAGACCGACTTCTCGGACTGGCAGGCCAAGTTGGACCTTGTGAAACAGGCTGCAGAGTAATCAGTACCGATTGGCCCAATGATCAGGCATGTGCGGCCGGATCGAATGCATTTTTCATGATTTTTAAACAGGTGCTTTTTCTCGCGGGAAAGCGCCTGTTTGCGTGTCTGGAAATCAGCCCATACGGGATCAGATGGCCTTCAGTACATTCCCGGACGCTCGCCAGAGTATCCATTGCCGCCTGAGTTGAGACATCTCCGCGACCTGCTTCAACGGGTCCAGGTCTTCCCGTTCCAGTTTTTTCAGGAATGGCTCCACAAGAACCAGTGGCAGGTAGGCTGTCTGACAGGCGGTTGGTACATCCTTCGACGCCTGACGCACACGGCCGAGGTGATGGCGGACATGGCCGCGCATTTCAGCAAGCACTGCCCGAAGTTCAGCCGTCGTTTCGCCTCGAAACACTGACTGGACATCAAGGTTGTGCCGGTCACAGACGTCCTTCGGCAAATACATCTGCTGCCGCGATGCATGCCATGGAAGTGCGCGCATCAAACCGGTCAGCGCATACGCCACGCCGGCGTGCCCTGCGGCCGTTGCCGTGCTTGCCTCCTTGCCATCATTCAAGACAAGGCAAGCCAGCTGGATCACACCAGAAACGGTTTCACCAGCGTAACCTTCCAGATCGTTGAGACTTGGCATCTGGTCGTTGTAGAGGTCAAAGACCCTTGCCTCCGCCATTGCCACAAGGCTTTCTTTCGGCAATTCGTATCGGTCGATCGTCTGCAACAAGGCATTGGCAACCGGATTGGACGCAACAGCTCCATGTTCCGTGCCTTCGAGCAGGTCTCGCCACCATTGAAGCCGAACTTCACCAGGAAGCGGTTCCGACACCAGTTCTCGAATGCGGGAAATCTCGGCGCTGTAGGCATAGAGCGCCATCAGGCCATTGCGATGGGTTTCTGGTGCCAACAACGCACTGAGATAGCGGTCCTTGTCAAATTGACGAACCACATCGGCAGCATGGTCAAAATCGGTCGTCATAGAGCCCGATAGCCTTTGAGGTGCTTCAGTCGACAGCGATCAGTGCAGCTGCGACAGCCCGGTCTTCCGACAGAAGCACGTTGAAGGTCCGAAGCGCGGCACCTGTCGACATCGGGTCGGACAATATGCCCGCCTCCCGAAACAGCGTTTTCAGCTCTGCCGGCAAAGGTCGAAGTTCCTTGCCGGTTCCGACCAGAAGCACTTCAATGTCCGCCTGTTCCTCCAGAACCTTCTGAAAGGCTTCAGGAGTAAAGGCGGACGCATCGGTAACGTCCCAGCCGTAGATTCCGCTCGGAACGCATAACAAGGATCCGCGATGAGACATCCCGGCAAACCGGAAGCCGCCGTTGCCATAAGCTTCGAGCGGCGCCCGACCGGGAAAATGCGCATCGCGGATTTCCATCGTACCGTCCCTAAGCCGACGCTTTCGCCTTTGGATCCTTTTCGCCATCGTCGTCCTTCGGAGACATGGCCTCCGCACGAAGATTGAACAGGATCAGGAAAGGTGCCGCCAGGAAGATCGACGAATAGGTGCCGATCACGATACCGAAGATCATTGCCAGGGTGAACGACTGGATGACCTCACCGCCGAAGATGTAAAGCGCGAAAAGCGCCAGCAGCGTCGTGAGAGACGTCATGGTCGTACGAGACAGCGTCTCGTTGATCGACATGTCGAGCACTTCCGTCAATGGCCGCTTCTTGTATTTGCGCAGGTTCTCGCGAATACGGTCATAAACGACCACGGTATCGTTGAGTGAGTAACCGATGATGGTCAGAACGGCCGCGATACTGGACAACGAGAAATCAAGCTGCAGCAGGACGAACAGGCCAATGGTTATGACCACGTCGTTGGCCGTTGTCAGAATGGCCCCAACCGCAAACTGCCACTCGAAGCGGAACCAGATGTAGAACAGGATCGCCAGCAACGAGGCGGCAACCGCGATTGCCCCTGCCTGAGCCAGCTCACCCGAAACACGCGGGCCCACAACTTCGACGCGGCGGAAATCCACTTCCTGACCTTCGAAAATGGTTCGCACCTTGCCGATAACGGCCTGCTGAGCAAGCTCGCCACCAGGCTGTTCTTCAACACGGATCAAAATGTCGTCCGACCCGCCGAATTCCTGTACCTGGACATCCCCAAGGTTCAGGGAAGACAGATCGGAACGGATCGAGGCGACATCGGCCGGACCATCGGTCTTGATTTCGATGATGGTACCGCCCTTGAAGTCGATGCCGTAGTTTAGCCCAACGGTGAAGAAGGCGGCAATGGAGGCGATCACCAGTACGATTGACAGCGGAAAGCTGACTTTCCGCAGCCACATGAATTTGATTTTGGTGTTGTCCGGAACAATTCTCAGCAACATTTGAAAGTCTCCCGGATCAAATCGGCAATTTCGACGGACGGCGGTGGCGGAGCCAAAGGGCTACCAGCAACCGGCTGAACGTGAATGCCGAGAACACTGTGGTGAAGATACCGATGGCCAATGTCACGGCGAAGCCCTTGACCGGACCCGAGCCGAGCTGGAACAGGATCACGGCGGCGATCAGGGTCGTGATGTTGGCATCCAGGATCGTACCGAGGGCACGGCTGAAGCCTGCATCCACCGCAGAAATGACAGATCTCCCTGCCCTTGCTTCTTCGCGAATACGCTCGAAGATCAGAACGTTCGCATCCACCGCCATACCGATCGTCAAAACGATACCTGCAATGCCAGGCAAGGTCAGTGTTGCCTGCAACATTGTCAGAGCACCGAAGATCAGGAAGATGTTCACCATCAGAGCAAGGTCGGCAATGATGCCGAAGCGGCCATAGGCCAGGATCATGAAGACGATCACCAGACCGCCGCCGATGATAGACGCCAACTTGCCTGCTTCAATGGAGTCAGCGCCGAGGCCTGGGCCGATAGAGCGTTCCTCGATGACGGTCAGCTTGGCCGGCAATGCACCGGCGCGTAACAGCACGGCAAGATCGTTGGCGCCCTCCAGCGTGAAGCTGCCGGAAATCTGACCTGAACCACCGGTGATCGGCTCGCGGATAACCGGCGCGGAAATGACTTCATTGTCAAGCACGATTGCGAACGGACGGTTGACGTTCTGCTGCGTGATCTGGGCGAACTTGCGCGCGCCGGACTGATTGAAGCGGAAGTTCACAACCGGCTCGTTGTTGCGCTGGTCGAAACTGACCTGAGCATCGACAAGGTCTTCGCCCGACAGGAGCGGCGCTTCCTCGAGAAGATAAGGAATGGGCGGATCATCAACCGAAGTCATGATGACGGTGCCCGCAGGCGGACGGTTCTGAAGCGCCTGTTCGCCGGACATGGACGTATCGACCATGTGGAAAGTGAGCTGCGCCGTCTGGCCGACAAGATCTTTCAAGCGTTCCGGATCATCTTCACCCGGCGCTTCGACCAGAATCCGGTCGGCGCCCTGGCGCTGGATGCTGGGTTCCGTAGTCCCCAGTTCATCAACACGACGCCGGATGACCTCGATGGATTGCTGGACGATATTCGTCATGCGATCCTCAAGGCCACGCTCGGAATAGGAAAATCGAACCAGACCGTCTTCCGTCACGGTCATGTCAAACTCATTGACCGCCTGACCGCCAAAAACACTGGAGGCCAGCGGGTTGACGAGTGGTTGCAGACGCTCTTCCGCATCGGCCAACCGGGTCAGATCGCGAATACGAACCTGAGCGGCGTCTCCCTGAACTCCGAGCCCCGTATACCCGATGCGCGGATCTTCGCGCAGGGTTGACCGGATATCGCCGACCAGCGCCTTCATGCGCTTCTGGACGTAATCCTGCTTGTCGATTTCATAAAGCAGATAAGCACCGCCCTGAAGGTCGAGACCGAGAACCATCTGGTTCTTCGGCAGGAAGTCCGGCCAGCTTTCAAGTTGTTTTTGGGAGAAGAAATTCGGCAGCGTGGTCAGGATGCCAGCGGCAACCACAAGCACGATCAGCGCGATTTTCCAGCGTGCGAAATAGAGCATGGTCAAGCCTTAAATGCAGCCAGGCCGATCTGAACCGGCCCGGCGGTATCATCGAAGCGGCGGGGATCGCGTTACGCGTTTTCCTTGGCCGGTTCGGTTTTGGAGCGCACTTCCTGCACCATGGAACGTACGAGACGAACCTTGACGCCCTCGGAAAGTTCGACCTGCACTTCACCGTCGTCTACGACTTTGGAAACCTTGCCGATCAGGCCACCGGTGGTCACGATGGTGTCACCACGGCGAAGGTTGGCAACCATGTCCTGATGCTTCTTCATGCGCTGACGCTGCGGGCGGATGATCAGGAAATACATGATTGCGAAGATCGCCACGAAAGGCAGGATCTGGATCAAGAAACCGGAAGCGCCTGCCGGACCGGCTGCCTGCGCGTAGGCTGGGGTGATAAACATTCACTTCTCCTAAGTGGCGTTTTTGATGACCACCGACCCCGCTGTCGGGTCTTCGGCAAAAACGCTCTCATTCTGGTGGCGCGGACTATAACTGCGGCGCGCCTCATTTCAAGCTTTGCAAGCAGTTTCCAGCGTACCGGTATGGGAATAACTGACGTTTTCGTGTTTCCCGCACCGTGTTAATCCTGCCATCACTTAATTCAGGGCCTGACATGGGCCTTTTTGACAGGGCTTGCAAGAAGAATGAACGCTGAAAACGACCTCACCGCATTAAATGCAAAACTCGATTCCCTGATCGACCTTATCGCACGTGCGGTGCCGGCCCGTCCCGGCCGCCCGGATTTTTCGGTTGCTGACGCTTTCGTCTGGGCGCCTGATCCAGGTGAATTGCTACCGGTTCAAAAGGTCAATCGCGTCGATATCACGTTGCTTTGTGCGGTTTCCCATGTGCGTGATCTTCTTCTCGACAATACGCGCCGGTTTGCGAAGGGATTACCTGCAAACAACGCATTGCTGTGGGGCGCCAGAGGCATGGGCAAATCCTCACTGGTCAAGGCTGCCCATGCAGCGATCGCCGTCGAGAACGCTTCCGCCGGCTTGAAACTCATTGAAATTCATCGAGAAGACATCGAGTCGCTGCCCAAACTCATGAACCTCATCCGGGACGTTTCCTGCAGGTTCATCGTCTTTTGCGACGACCTGAGTTTCGACAATGACGACACCTCGTACAAGTCGCTCAAAGCCGTTCTTGAGGGCGGGATCGAAGGTCGGCCTGACAACGTCATTTTCTATGCCACTTCGAACCGCCGTCACCTTCTGCCAAGGGACATGATCGAGAACGAACGCTCGACAGCAATAAACCCCGCAGAAGCCGTTGAAGAAAAGGTTTCGCTGTCGGACCGGTTCGGGCTTTGGCTCGGGTTTCACAAGTGCAGCCAGGACGACTACCTGGATATGGTGCGCGGGTATGCCGCACACTTTGACCTGAAGATCGAAGCCGACGAATTGCGGGCAAAAGCGCTGGAATGGGCGACGACGCGCGGCAGCCGGTCGGGCCGTGTCGCCTTTCAGTTCATTCAGGATCTGGCCGGCAGGCTCGGCAAGACGATTTCCTGAAATGACAAAGCCCGGCGCAAGGGCCGGGCTGATTGACAAGATTCACGGTTTTTGGCCACGGATTGCCTTTTCTCATCCGGCGGATCGCAAGGTCCCACCGGATACGAGAATTGTCAGCGTCAGCGTCGCGGCAGGTATTTCAGCGGATCGACGGGCTTGTTGCCCTGGCGCAGTTCGAAATGGAGCTGCGGCTGGTTGACTGACCCAGTCGCGCCCGCTAGCGCAACCACGTCGCCGCGGCGGATCGTATCTCCCCGCTTGACCTTCAACTCGCTGTTATGTGCATAGGCAGAGACCCAGCCGTCATTGTGACGAACGAGGATCAGGTTACCGTAGCCCTTCAGTTCGTTACCTGAATAGATCACAGAGCCGTCGTCAGCAGCATGAACAGGTGTTCCTTCAGGAACAGCAAGATTCACACCCTCGTTCTTGCCACCACCCGGCTTCGCGCCGAAGTCGGAGATGATACGGCCACGAACAGGCCACCGGAACTTGGCATCCGCGCTATCGTCTTCCTGAACCTTGGCAACGACAGTTGGCGTCTTGATCGGTTCTGTGGGCCGGGCTTCCTGCGTGAGAGCGGGCTGTGGCAGCTTGGTTTTCTCTACCGTTCCCGACGGTGCCGCAGCAACGGGCTGCGAAGCGGCGGATGAAGTCTCTGGCTGACGGCGCGGTGTTGGCACGCTCGAGGAAGACGATCCGGACGAAATGGAAGCTGTCGTCAGAGTTTGATCGGATCCACCGGGTTTGCGCCTCGGCAAGGTGCTGACGCGGACAACGTCGACCTTGCCCTGGCTGATATCAGCAAATGTCGGCTGCTGACCGTTCTTCTGATCAGGCCTCGGCATCGTCCCGACAGACGTCGGCACGGAGCCAGTGACAACATTATCGCTTCGTCCAGCTGACGGCAGTTTGACCTTGCCGCTTTCGCCTTCAGTCGTGCTCGTTGAACCGTTTCGTTCAGCGTAAACGTAAGTCGGGATGATGACGCTCTGGCCCGGCTGTACCTTTGCCGGGTCGTCGATGCCATTGACAGCAACAATAGCCTGGATCGGAACGCCATACCGGCGTGCCATGGAATTGATGGAATCACCCTGACGCATTTGCACCCGGGTTCCGCCGGCAGATGTCCACCCTTTCCAGCTCCTCACATTCCCGGCCGATGCCACAGCTTCCGGTGCGGGCTGTGTCGCAACTGGTGCTGTGCGGACAGGTGCAGGACGCTGAGCCGTCGTCACCGGCGCCGGCAACGGCGCAGACTGGACAGATGGTGTTCTGTTCGGGATGGACCCCGTCGTCACCGGCTGGGACGAACTCTGTGGAAGCCCTGCGGCGGTCCCTCCAGGCCCATTCACGATATCCTGGTATGTCGGCTGCTTCTGGCCGCCGTTGAGAATATCCCGCTGATTCTGGGTATTGCCCGTATAATAGGGTGGTTCACCAAATCGCTCGACCGCGCTGGAACATCCCGCGAGAGCAACAGCAACCAGCGACACTGTCGCTACCTTGCCCATCAGATCCCTGCGGAGGGTACGCTTCCGCTTCATCATCGCCTTAACTCTAACCGCTGACTGTGGCTGTTATGGTTAAGAGTAGACGGTAGTAAGGTTTATAAAGGCTAAAGACGGTTGACGCTTTCGCTGAAAAACAACGATTTCTCAGTATTGAAGCAAACCAGAAAGCCAGCAATCGCGCCGATTATAGTAAATTTGAACAGGCAAGTGGTCGAGTAAGCTCAACGAATGCATGGGCCCAAGAATCGGCATGAAACACCGTTCTAGAGCTTCTTGGCGATTCCCGGCTGCAACATGACCGTCCGCACCATCATCAGCGTTTCCGCAGTCACAACACTCTCGGTTTTCTGGAACTTGATCAACGGCTGGGCCTTTTTTGCCTGACCGACCGGCGCGATCAGGATGCCTCCCGGTTTCAGCTGCTGCAGCCAAGGGTCTGGCACTTCTTCCACTGCCGCGTTGACGACAATCCTGTCGTAGGGGCCTTTCTGGCGAAACTCACTCAAACCGTCGGCCTGCCGGGCTTTCACGTTCGTCAGTTTGAGCGCCTCAAAACGTCGTGTTGCCAGATCCGTCAAGGTGGCGAACCTGTCGAGCGTTTCCACCTGGGCGGCCAGATGGGACATAACGGCTGCCTGATAGCCGGAACCGGTCCCTATCTCCAGAACCACGTGACTGGAGTCGATTGCTAGCGCCTGTACCGTGAAGGCAACGATTGAAGGTGCTGAAACGATCTGCCCACATTCGATCGGCAGCATTGCGTCTTCATAGGCAAGACTGTGATGGCGTGCAGACAGGAAAAGGCGCCGGGGGACGCGTTCAATTGCAGCCAGTACGTCCCTCGCCCCGACACCGCGCCGTCGCAGTGCCAGAACCAATGCAGCGCGGGCTTCCGCTTCATCCGGCAAAGCGGACGCCATCGTCCTGTTTTCCTTGCCGGGCAATTGACCGGCCATGAACCGTTCCCCCTCAGGGTTTACCCCAAAGCCTCCGCCAAGTATGTCACCAGGTCGTGGGCTGTCAGATCTATGCGTAGCGGCGAAACGGAAACATATCCATCCGCAATTGCCTGCAGATCGGAATTATCAAGTACGGATTTGCCGCGATCCTGAAAACGCAGCCAGTAATAGGGATAACCACGCCCGTCCGAACGCTCGTCGATGGACAGTCCGCTTTGTTCATGGTGCCCCTGTACGGTAACCTTGATCCCCTTCACGTCCTTGGCGTCACAGGCCGGAAAGTTGACATTCAACAACGTATATTGCGGAAGTTCGAAATCGATAAGCCTGCGGAAGAGCGCTGGTGCGTGGGCTTCAGCGGTCGAATAGTCCGGCTCGGCACGCACATCCCAGTTGTAAGCCTGGGAAACGGCGATCGACCTGATCCCGAGGATGGCTCCTTCCATCGCTCCGGCAACGGTTCCGGAATAGGTCACGTCTTCAGCGAGGTTCTGGCCCCTGTTAATTCCCGACAGCACAAGATCCGGCAAACCGGGAAGCACCTTGCGCACGCCCATGATCACGCAATCGGTTGGCGTCCCTTTCAAGGCGTAGTGCCGGTCATCGAGCTTACGAAGGCGCAGCGGGTCGCTCAGTGTCAGTGAATGGGCAACACCACTCTGGTCGGTTTCAGGAGCGATTACCCAGACATCGTCGGAAAGTGTCCTGGCAATGTTTTCCAGAACCGTCAGCCCGGGAGACTGAATTCCGTCGTCATTGGTGATGAGGATACGCATCTCGATCTTTGCTCCGTTTTCCCAAAAGCTCTTCTGACTTCAGGTCCGAAGAGCCCCAAATGAAGATGGACGGCAAACTTGCGCGGTTGCCGTCCATTGCAATCAAAATTCCGGCGGTATGCTGCGACTGAACGCCGGCGCTCACGATCCAGGCAATGCCGATCAGGCCGCCCTTCCCGCCGGTCCCGCTCAGCCGATCTTTTCCAGACCACCCATGTAAGGTCGCAGAACGTCGGGAACGGTGATCGTGCCATCGCCATTTTGATAGTTTTCCAAAACGGCAATCAATGCCCGCCCAACTGCGATACCCGATCCGTTGAGGGTGTGCACGTGGAGCGGTTGCTTGGAGTCAGTGGGCCGGAACCTTGCATTCATGCGGCGCGCCTGAAAGTCACCGCAAACGGAACAGGACGAAATCTCGCGGTAGGTATCCTGCCCGGGCAGCCAGACCTCGATGTCGTAGGTCTTGCGTGCACCAAAGCCCATGTCGCCGCTGCACAAGGTCATCACCCGGTAATGCAGGCCGAGTTTCTGCAGAACTTTCTCCGCGCAGCCCAACATGCGTTCCAGCTCGTCGAGCGAGTCTTCCGGCTTGGTAACGGAAACGAGTTCGCATTTCTGGAACTGATGCTGGCGCAGCATTCCACGCGTATCACGCCCGGCAGACCCGGCCTCGGAGCGGAAACAATAGGTGAGCGCAGTCACACGAAGCGGCAGTTGATCTTCTGGGAGAATCTCACCGGCAACCAGATTGGTCAGCGGTATTTCGGCCGTCGGGATCAGGTAGTGATCCGTGGTGGTCTTGAAGAGATCTTCCTCGAATTTCGGCAGCTGACCGGTCCCGTAGAGCGGATCGCTATGAACCAGAAGCGGCGGCGAAACCTCGGTGTAGCCGTTTTCCTGGGTGTGCAGGTCAATCATGAACTGGCCAAGAGCGCGTTCCAGCCGGGCAATCTGACCCTTGAGGATCACGAAGCGCGAACCAGACAGCTTGGCCGCAGCGGCAAAGTCCATGCCGCCGAGGTCTTCGCCCAGCTCATAGTGTTCTTTCGGAGCTTCATTGAACGTGAAGACCGGTTTTTCACCGTGCGTCTTCAGAAGCACGTTGCCGGCTTCATCCTCGCCCACAGGAACATCGTCATGCGGCAGATTGGGGATGACGGCCATGGCCGCTTCCAGATCGGCAATGAGCTTACGCTCTTGTTCTTCACCCGACTGAATGAAAGCCTTGATCTGTGCGACTTCGTCAATCAGCTCCTGCGCACGCGCGTCATCGCCCGAGCCCTTGGCCTTGCCGATTTCCTTGGAGGCGGCGTTACGCCGTTCCTGGGCTTCCTGAAGTTTGGTGATATGGGAGCGGCGGGAATCGTCCAGTGCGATCAGCTTGGCTGCGGAAGCTTCATAACCCCGTTTAGCCAAAGCCTGGTCAAAGGTGACTGCGTTTTCCCGTATCCATCTAATATCAAACATCTTCGCTTCCCGAACGACGGTCGTTTCAATCAATTCCGTCTGTCAATCCGGGAAGCGCAGCGTTCAAAGCATCAAGCGGCCGCATCCTCGGCTTCGCGTTGAGCCTCCCTTTCGGCACGCTGGCGTTCCACCAGTTTGACGGACAGAATGGAGACTTCGTAGAGAAGCAGCGTAGGCAGCGCAAGACCGATCTGCGAGATCGGGTCGGGTGGTGTCAAAATTGCAGCAGCAGCAAAGGCACCAACAATCGCATATTTGCGTTTTTGGCGAAGCGTATCGGAGCTCACCAAGCCAGCCCTGCCGAGCAAGGTCAGCACCACCGGCAACTGGAACACCAGGCCGAAGGCGAAGATCAGGATCATGATCAGGCCCAGGTATTCACTCACCTTGGCAAGATGCTGAATAGCAACCTTACCTGTGGCCGCAGCCTGTTCCTGAGACAGGAAGAAGCCCATGGCCATGGGCATGACCAGGAAATAGACGAGACAGGCGCCGATCAGGAACAGAACAGGCGTTGCGACCAGAAACGGCAGGAACGCGCCACGCTCATGCTTGTAGAGCCCGGGCGCCACGAACATGTAGATCTGGCTGGCCACGACAGGAAAAGCCAGAAAGAGCGCGCCGAAAAGCGCGAGCTTCAACTGGGTGAAAAACCATTCCTGCGGCGCGGTGAAGATCATCTCCACCGGGTGGCCCTCTCCTGCAGCACGCAGGTAAGGCACAGTCAGGATGTTGTAGATATCCGTGGCGAAATAGAAGCAGATAACGAACATCACGAGGATCGCACCGATCGACCACATAAGTCGTTGGCGCAGTTCGATCAGATGTTCGATCAGTGGCGCCTTCGAGGCGTCGATTTCGTCCTGGCTCATGCCTTTACATCTTCCGTCACCGGCGCGGTTTTCGACTTTGCCTCGGTTTCAGCCTGGGCTGTTTCCGCAGGAGGCACCTTGTCCGCATTTGCGCTGTCTGCCGGCGGCGACGCCGGTTCGCTGGCTGCCACTTTTGGCTTGTCGGCTTTCTTGGTCGCGTCTTCTTCGATGGATTTTTTCAAATCACCCAACGGATTGAAGTTGGCGGCCGATTCGACCTGCTTCTTCATGTCAGCGATATCGGCCTGTTGTTCGGCCTCACGCAGCGCGTCGTTGAAGGTCGACTGGAACTCACGCGAAAGCTTTCGCATCTTCCCAATCGTCTGGCCAAGTGTGCGCAGCATGCGCGGCAAATCCTTTGGCCCCACGACGATGATCGCCACACAGGCGATCACCAATAGTTCGGTCCACCCGATATCGAACATGAGATGTATCGTCCCTTAAGGAGACGCGATGCAGATTGAGATCAGCTCGCTTTGGTCTGATCTTCGGCGTTCACGGACGATGCCGCTTCGCTGCTCTTGTGGTCGATGGTCTTCGGAGAGTCGGCCACGTCGTCTTCGGCCATGCCCTTCTTGAAGCTTTTGATTCCCTTTGCAACATCACCCATGAGATCGGAAATCTTGCCACGTCCGAACAGCAGAACAACGACCACTGCGATGATCAAGATCTGCCAAATACTAATGCCCATACGCCAAACTCCTGATAATCGGCTTTAAAAGCCCTTAGGCCCTTCTTACAAAAACGGCCCACTCCCTGCAACATGCCAGTCTATTTGATTTCGATCACTTAGACGGAATGATAAGTTGCCCTCCCCTTAGACTTGGGAAGGTGAACGCGGAAAAACAAGCACGTCTTTCGGATCAGTCGTGACGGCGACGTCCATTCCACGCTCCCAGGGACTGCCCGCACGAACCCTTGCCTGAAGGGGATGATTGAGCCCGTCTATTGCAATAGACAACAAATCGACCTCGCCGACGAATCGTTTCGAACGAATTCTGCCGGGAACACCGCACAATCCGGCATTGTTTAAAACAACGCCTTGTGGCCGAACGCAAACATCAACCTTCTGCCCCGGCGACAAACCCTCCGATGACAAGACGCCGACCGGCGTTTCGACACCTGCCGGGGTCACAACACCTTCCAACTGGTTCAGTTCCGAAAAGAACCTGGCGGCAAACAGGTCGACGGGCGCCTTGTAGAGGTCTGCAGCCGTGCCGTGCTGAACCAGGCGGCCCTGGCGCATCAGCGCGATCTTGTCGCCCATGCGCATGGCTTCTTCCGGATCGTGGGTCACAATGATGCAGGTGGCGCGCGTTTCGCGAATAACCGCGAGCGTTTCATCGCGCACATTGTCACGGAGACGTTTGTCGAGCCCCGAGAATGGTTCGTCCATCAGGAGAATGCCGGGCCTGGGAACCAGTGCACGGGCCAGCGCGACACGCTGCTGTTCACCACCGGAAAGCGCGTGAGGATAGTCGGCTGCATAGTCCGCCAGACCGACGCGGCCGAGAGCACTCAGGGCGGCGGTCTGGGCTTCCCGTCTTGGCATGTTGGTCAGGCCGAACATTACATTCGCCAGAATGCTCATATGCGGAAAAAGCGCGTAATCCTGGAACATCAGGCCGACACCGCGCTTTTCGGGAGGCTGAAACAGTTCATCGCCGGCAATTTCCCGGCCGTTGATCAGCACCCTGCCCTTGCTCTGACGCTCAACGCCTGCGGCAATACGCATCAATGTGGTCTTGCCGCAGCCGGAATGACCAAGCAGACAAAGGATCTCGCCCGGTGCGATGGACAGGCTCAGGTCCTGAACCGATGTCACGCCATCATAATCGTGAGACACATTCTCAAAGACCAGACCTGCGGCGATGGTTGCGCCGGCTGTTCCGGGCGCACCCCAGCTCAGCGTATGGCCATTGCCATTGGTTGAAGTCGGCTTTTTGCGATCGGGCATCAGGATCCGGCGGTCTCGTCCGCGTCATCATCGTCAAACAGAGACCCGTCTTCTAGTGGATCCTCATCTTCCGTCAATGCGATATCGTCATTGGGTGTCGGCACAAGGAACGAGGCCGGCACGGCGCTGTCCAGAAGCCCAGCCCCCTTCAGCTCCTCAAGTCCCGGCAAGTCTCGGACATTCTCCAGACCGAAGTGGATCAGGAAATGATCGGTGGTTCCGTAGGTGACCGGACGGCCGGGAGTTCTGCGGCGTCCACGCATTCGTATCCATGTCGTTTCAAGCAGAACATCAAGCGTTCCCTTGGAGGTGGAAACGCCTCGAATTTCTTCAATCTCGGCGCGTGTGACCGGCTGGTGATAGGCGATGATCGCAAGCGTCTCGAGTGCTGCGCGCGACAATTTGCGCTGCTCTTCGACGTTCCGGTGCATCAGATAGGCGAGATCCTCAGCCGTTCGGAAGCACCATTTCCCCGCGACCCTCACCAGATTGACGCCTCTCGAGGCGTAGGTGTTCTGCAACTGCTCGAGAAGGCTCAACACATCCGTGCCTTCAGGCAGACGTAGTGTCAGCTCTTCAAGCGACAGCGGCTCTGACGAGGCGAACAGCAACGCTTCGACCATGCGAAGGCCGGCCGGATCCAGGGGCTTTGATGGAGCGGTTTCCTCGTCGTTTTCCAACTCCAGAAGATCGAAATCAGACGCCATGATCCGGCTCCTTCATGACGGCACGGATATAGACCGGGGAAAAAGGTTCGCCCTGCCGGATTTCGACCTGACCTTCGCGCACCATCTCGAGACTGGCGCTGAAGGTGCTTGCGACAATCGTCGCCCAATCCTTGTTGTCGTAGAGATAATCGCGCAGATAGGCATTCATCGGGGCCCATTCACCAACCCGGCCAACCAGTTTGGTGAGCAGTTCGCGCGCTTCCTGCAGCGACCATACCGTCCTGCGCAACACACGGACGGAGGTTACGGATTGCCTTTGGCGCTGCGTGGCATACGCAGACAGCAGATCATAGATGGAAGCGTCCCAGATGCTCTTGTGTTGCACCGACATGGTTTCAGGTTCACCACGATGGAACACGTCCCGTCCCTGTCTGTTCCGGGTCAGGAGTTTTTCGGAAACCTCCCGCATAGCCTCCAGACGCCGCAAACGGAATGCGAGAGCCGCGGCAAGTTCCTCACCTGTCGGTTCGTCCTCATTCTTCTGCTCAGGCAGCAACAATTTGGACTTCAGGAAGGCAAGCCATGCAGCCATGACCAGATAGTCCGCGGCCAGCTCCAGCCTCATCCTGCGGGCTTCGGCCACGAATTCCAGGTATTGTTCGACGAGTTCGAGAATGGAAATACGCGCAAGATCTACCTTTTGCGTTCGCGCCAGGCCTAACAGGAGGTCGAGCGGGCCTTCGAAACCTTCCACATCGACAACAAGTTGCGGATCGGAACTCGCACGCTCCTCGGGAGTGCTGACAGAACTGAGAAGATCATAGGAACCATCCTGCTGTCTCTTCGAGCTGTTTTCCATTTCCGCCATTGCCGCTCCGGTCAAACGCCCTGCCAGCCGGTCAAGGAGTGAAATTCATCAAAGGCCGCAAGCCTGTCAAATTCCGGATCGGGAACCTGGAAACCGCTCAAGGCCGTCTCGCAACGCCGCCTGGCTTCACCCGAAAGCTCGGGCACCACCTTCGCGACTGCAATCATTTCATCCATATCACCATTGCAGTGCAAAACGATGTCGCACCCTGCCTCAATGATCTTGCCGGACCGATCCTCAAAACTGCCTCCGAGCGCCTTCATGGAAATATCGTCGCTCATCAGACAGCCGTCGAAGCCGATTTCACCCCTGATGATTTCCTGAATGACTTTCGCGCTTTGCGTCCCAGCTGTATTCGGATCGATCCCCTCGTACACAATATGGGCTGTCATCCCCAATGACACGTGAGAAAGGGCCTTGAAGGGCCGGAAATCCACGCTTTCCAAAGAAGAAATGGCCGCATTGACACGCGGCAGCTCAAAATGACTGTCGACACGTGCGCGTCCGTGGCCCGGAATATGTTTGATCACGGGCAACACGCCACCTGCCAAAGCACCTTCCGCCATCGCCTTGCCGAGTATTGCAACGACTTCCGGATCCTGTGAAATCGCCCTGTCTCCGATAGCATCGACAGTTTCAGGGAACCTGACATCCAGACAAGGCAGGCAATCGACCGTTATGCCAACCTGGTTGAGATCATCTGCAATCAGCCGCCCGGCAAGCCAGGCAACTCTTTGTCCTGCTGCAGCGTCCCGGTCGTACAGATCACCGTATGCCTTCGGTGCAGGATACTTTGGCCAATGAGGTGGCTTCAACCGTTGCACCCGGCCACCTTCCTGATCCACCAGAACGGGTGCATCGCTCCGACCTACAGCTTCCCGAAAAGCCGACGTGAGTATCCTGACCTGTTCCGGCGTTTCGATGTTGCGCGCGAACAGGATCAGTCCCCAAGGGTCTTCCTGTTGGAAAAAGTCGATTTCGGAACTTGTCAGGGTCGGTCCGGCACACCCGGATACAAAGGCTTTGGTCATTGATCCGGCTTAGCCGCAGCGCCGGGAGCCGTCAAGAAATGCAAGTGCTGCCTCTTGCACCCTTGTCACTATCTTGCAATCTAGACGACCTTCGTCCCAGATCTGATTGGAGCCCCCATGCGCGCGCGTCTCGACATTCCTGCCGGCACCCTGCACCGTTTTTCCCATAGATCTGAAATCCTTGGACGAAACCGGCTGGGAGATACGGCAACGCGCGAGATCCACGTCTATACCCCGCATGGTCATGACGGCAGCGGCTTGCCGCTTCTGGTGGATATCGTCGGATTTACCGCCGGCGGCCCGGCTCACACAAACTGGAAGAATTTCGGAGAGAACGTACCGGAGCGGCTCGACCGGCTCATCCATGACGGTGCCATGCCACCTGTTGCAGTCGCCTTTCCCGACTGTTTCACGCGTCTTGGCGGGAACCAGTACATAGACAGCGACGCAATGGGCCCCTGGGCAACCTGGCTGACAACCGAAATGCTGGAAGATGTTGAAAATCGCTTCAAGTGCGGCGGCACCGGCAAGCGCGGTATCTTCGGAAAATCCTCAGGCGGCTACGGCGCGATCATTCACGCGATGAAACACTCAGACGTCTGGTCTGCCGCCGCCTGCCATTCCGGTGACATGGCGTTTGATCTTTGTTACCTGCCCGAAATGCCAAGCGCATTGAGGGCAATTGCAAAAGCGGGCTCAATCGAAGCTTTCGTCCGGGATTTTGAAAAGGGTCCGAAATATCCGGGCAACTCACTTCATGACCTGATGACCTTTGCCATGGCTGCGACCTACGATCCGGATCCCGATCCGGAGGTCTTTTGCGGCATCCGGCTGCCTGTCGATCCGGAAACATGCGAACTCATTGAAGAACGCTGGAATGCCTGGCTGAAGTGGGACCCTGTGCATATCGTAGGTCATCACATCGATGCGCTGAAATCCTTGAAGGGGCTATGGATCGAATGCGGCGACGTCGATCAATACAACCTGGTCTATGGTGCGCGCCGCCTGCACAGGAAACTGAGCGAAGCCAGCGTTGACCACGTCTATCAGGAATTCAGCGATAATCATTCCTCAGTGGACTACCGGCTGGATGAGAGCCTGCCGTTTCTGGCAGAAAAGCTCAGTCATTGACCTTCGGCGCCAGGCATCTCAGGAAGCCTGGCGGAACTTTCTGAAAGGGTTCGGCAGGGTCAGAATAGCACCTCCTGCCACAATCAGAACGGCCCCAAAGACAGCAACGCGAGTGGGAATTTCTCCCCAGACTGCAAAACCGAAAACAGCCGACATCACCACTGTGCCGTAATACACGGGGGCAAGTGTTGCCGCCCCTGCTCTTCTGTAGGCGGAAATATTCATGGACTGGCCGACAATTGCCAGTGGACCCATCCAGGCAAAAATCAGCAGATCGCTCCAGGAAACTCCCTCTTTGACGATCAGCCAAAGGACCGGCCCACTCAACAGCACCGCGGCAAAGACATTGACATATGCCAGGATGGTGATGGTGTCCTCGCGCTGGGCAATATAGCGCATGATCAGGGCTTCACAGGCCATGAACACGGCGCCCATGAGCGCTGACATGACGCCAGCCAGTGCAAGCTCGTCATAACCCGCAGCACTTTCCGCAGACCGGACCACGAGATACGCCCCTGCAGCGCACAACACACCTGCGACCCAATGGCGACCGGTGATCACCTCCTTGAGGACAAGACCAGCCAACACGATGGCGATGATACCTTTTGTGAGGCCGATCGCGGTTGCGTCCGCCAAGGGCAGAACACTTGCGGCGTAGATGGAGCAGGCAAGTCCGCCAACACCACAAAACGCTCGCATGAGGTGCAGTTTCCAGAGCGGGCTGACACGTGTGAACACCGGAACACGCTTGACGGCCGCAACACTCACGATCGTTGCAGCTCCCCCAATGAAACGAAGCCAAACCAGCACAGCAACCGGCAACAAACCTCCAGACAGTTTGCCTGCGGCAAATATCGGTGTGAAAGCAGCCATACCGGCAAGTGCAAGCAACAGGGCGAGCAACGTGTTATCCGGGCGGTGATAGACGGAGTTCTGTGACATTCAACGGTTCCAGGTAATTTCAAGAGAGTCTTATCACTGCTCCGGCAGCCAAATCAGTCGTGAAAACCCCATAACGGGTATGCGTATACGCATCACGTTGCTCCTCGCCTTGTATATTGGTATAACCCGCCCATGAACTGGGATGATCTGAAACTGGTTGATGCGGCTGCCCGCATGCGCTCTCTCTCCGGGGCGGCAAAGGCACTGGACATCAGCCAACCGCAACTGAGCCGCCGCCTGAAGAGCTTTGAAGACCGGATAGGCGCAAGACTGTTCGACCGCACGCCGACAGGACTGAAACCGACGGATGCCGGGCTGCGGCTGATCCCACTGGCAGATGACATGCGCAAGAAGGCGGAGGCGGCCGCACGGATCCTGCCCGATCTGTCCGGATCGGCACTGAAGGTTGTTCGTGTCGCCGTGGACGAAGTCCGTGCGCGGGTTCTGACTGACCGGTTTGAACTGCTGACGGGCCTGCTCGACGGTGTTGAGCTTGAACTGATATCAAGCCACCAGCATGTCAATCACCAGTCACGCAGTATTGAGCTGCAGATCCGCAATTGCCTTCCGGAAACCGACACGTTGATTGCACGGAAAATCGGTGAATTGGCCTACGCGGTTTACGGTTCGGCCGATTACGTCGCAGAACACCCTGCCGCCAGAACACCGGACCGTTACAAACTTTGTACGTGGCTTGGCTTTGCTCCAGACGACCTCTGGTATCCCTCGCAGATGCGCTGGCTGGAAACCCGGCTGGCTCAGATGCCGAAACTGCGTTCCAATACCATGACGACTCTCATGAACATGACCGCATCGGGAGCCGGATTGTGTCTCTTGCCGGTTTTCATGGGCGACAGTAATCGTGAGCTCGTCAGACTGACTGAGCCGCTTGCGGAACTCACGAACGTCGAACACATCATCGTTCACCGGGACTTGCGCCGCGAACCCGCCGTGCGTCAGGCCATGGATGCCATCGCCGAGGTCTTCCGTCACATGGGACCGCAGTTGCGCGGCGCCTCTTTGAACGAGCCCGTCGCAGCAGCAGAATAAAACGGCCGGGATTTCCCGACCGTCTCACTTACGCTTTTAAATTTTGTAGTCCGTCGTCATGGCTGTCTGCGAACGAAGCAGTCGCCACCGGCTGCCTGGAGGCTTTCGCACAAGCTTATTGCTTCATCGCGCGACCCGGTCGGGATCCGCGCCCTGTAGAACACACCCCTGTCTTCAACAGTCGCTGCAACGATCAC
The DNA here is from genome assembly GCF_054658215.1 of Roseibium sp. ROS1. Lineage (NCBI taxonomy): Bacteria > Pseudomonadati > Pseudomonadota > Alphaproteobacteria > Hyphomicrobiales > Stappiaceae > Roseibium > Roseibium sp. ROS1. Next base: position 1,165,686 of record NZ_BAAGIG010000002.1, on the reverse strand, counting down.
TGCGTTCCGGTTACCCAATACAGCCGGGAACCGCCGTTGCAGTCCAGAGTATGCGTCGCTTGCAGCAGCTTCAGAACGTTGCGACGTTACCTGAACGATATAGGTTCCAGACGGGATGCTGCCGCCGGAGGTGCTGGCAACTGGCGCCGGAGCTGCGGGCGCAGTTGTTGCCGGGGCGGCAGGCTGTTGCGTCAGGTTAAGAGGACTATCGTTCTGCTGCGCCTGCACCGGCGTCGTGACGGCGGCTGGGGCACTGGCAACCTGAACAGGAGCATCCGGCTTCTTGCGAGGCACAACAGACGGCACCGGTGCAGCAGGTTCACTTGCAGTCGGTTCCGGCGCTACGTCAGCACCGGTTACGATTGCCGGTGTATCGGGCTGAGCCGGTTCCGGTGCAGTGGCTGACGGAACTGCAGGCGCGACATCCGCACCGGTCACGACGGGCGACGTGGAAACCACCCGCGAACCGTTTTCGCCGGAAGCCGCATCAGGCTGCGCCGGTGCCGCCGGTTCAGGCTTCGCCGGTGTCGCTACAGCAGGTTCTTCACCTTCAGGAATGATGGTTCCGTCCGGTCGCACGACCACAGTCCTTACCCGTTTCGGAGTTCCGGGAACGAGATCGGCGTCGCCATTGGTGCCTGCAGGTGCCGGCGGCAACTCTGCGGGTTGCGGAGATTCTGTCGGGATAAGCCTGTCTGGTCCGGCTACACCAGTGCCGTCGACCCGATCATAAATAAGCTTGCCGGCCTGATCGTTTGCCGAAGCCTGGCTCTGCTCCGGATATACCTTGAGCGGCTCCTGCAGACCGCTGATGACCGGTGGCGGACCACTGGGTACAGGAACGGCGTCGCTATCGAACAGAAAGAAGCTTGCGCCGCCCAGGACAGCAACGCCAAGCACTCCAGCTGCAACGAACAAGCCTTTCCGGGATTTTTCGCCCGCATGCGGTATCGCGTTGCGTTCGGCTGCCGAGTGGGGCGGCAGGACACCAGCACCGGTAAGGCTTGGATCGCTTTCCTGCATTGCCCGTGCAACCGCATCAAGATCATAGCCTTCCGGCGGTGGCGGCGTTTCGTCGTCTTCCGATTGAGGAACCGCTGCAGCTGCAGCAGGCCAAGCCATATCGTCCAGGTCCGGCTCTGTTGATGGAGTGTCCTGCGACGATGGGTCGATCGAGCCACCAACAGGCTTCCGAGACGTTGGAGCCGGGAAGTCAAGATCGGCAAAAAGGGCGTCAATGCCGGCAGGATCTCCTGCCTGTTCCGGCGCGGCTTCCACCTTTTGCGCCGCCGGTTCGGACTGAACCGGGTTCAGCGCAGCAAAGAAGTCATTCTCGTCAATCTGCGGACGTTGCCCGGTTACCGGCTGCTGGTAGCTGGAGGTTTCGAATACCTCCTCATCTCCAGCAACTGCCTCAACCGGTTCATCGTGTTGCACGCCACCAATCCGGTAGTCGTCCGAGGGACGCGGCGCATCAATTGGCTTCGAAATGCTGGACGCTGCGGTCCCAATGGCGGGAGACACGGACGGCGCGCTCGGTACCTGGGTTGCGCGGGTCAAGCTGTCAGAAACGGCAAAATCCGTTTTGTCGCGGGAGTATGAAGATGCCGTTGGCATCACAGGAATTGAGGGAGTTTGAGGAGCAGCCTCTTCCACCTCGTCTGCATATCCCATATCAGGCGCGCTTGCCGGATGTGTCTCGTCAACGGACTGACGCAAGGCGCCGATCAACTCGTCTTCCAATTCTGCCGTAAGATTCTGTTCGAGATCCATGGCAACGGAAGGTGCGAGATAAGACTTGTCGTTTGCGCCCTCTGGCTCAGCCTGCACTGGGGCAGCCTGCGGCGTGCGAAACTGCACGACATGATCCACCGGAGCATGTGACACGCCAACCGGGGGAGCGACTGGTTGTACAGGTTCCGCGGCCTGCTCCGGCTCGCTCGGCCAAAGCGAAGAAACGTGTGAAGAAGGCGTCACAGGGGCTGTTTGAACCGGCTCTTCCAGCTGGAAAGACTGCTCGAAGCTGGACGGCGGTGTCGCCGCATAGAAATCATTCCTGGAGGCGCTGTATGTTCCTTCAGGTTCTTCCGCAAAGTCCGCGCCAGCAGTGGCTTCAGGCGTATTCGACACCGGACGTAGATTTGAAAACGAAGGTTCGATGCGCGACGGCGCCGGGGTGGATTGTGCAGGCGCATCGCCTGCCACATCGTCCAGCCCCGCAAAATAATCTGTACTACCAACGCGGCCGCTGCTCACATTTGCCCCCGATTGCTTGTTCTTGTGGACAATCCGGGCCAATTCAACCAGCGGATCCTCCGCGGCCGGCCGTTCGCCGCCCGCCTCGTTTTGCGAGGCGCGCAAATCTGATCGCTTTGTTTCGTAGTCTTGTGACATGAGCTTTACGAAAACCGGTCCACTTCAAGTCGCTGGCGAGCCATTTAGTCGTTCCCAGCGGCCATTAAAACTAGCGCATTTCTTCAGGAGCATTCACGCCGAGAATCGTTAGACCTGAAGCGAGCACCAAAGATACTGCACGAACCAAAGCAAGACGCGCTAGGGTTAATTTCAAGTTACCGGCCTGAATAAAACGTAAATGAGGCAATTCGTAGCCTTTATTCCAGTGGCCATGCAAAGAACTAGCGAGTTCATGTAGATAAAACGCAATTCTGTGCGGCTCATGTGTTTCTGCAGCTGCTTCGACCACTTTCGGCCATTCCGCCATCTTGGCGATAAGCTCCTGCTCGCCGATATCATCCAGCAAGGTGAAATCGGCCCCGGCAAGATCATCAACCGCATAGCCGGCTTCCTTGAGTTCATCGGCCGCCTGCCGCAACACCGAACAGCAACGCGCATGGCCGTATTGAACATAGAAGACCGGATTGTCTTTCGATTGTTCCGTAACCTTTTTGAAGTCAAAGTCCAGCGGTGCATCATTCTTGCGGAACAGCATCATGAAGCGAACCGGGTCCGGCCCGACTTCATCCACGACATCGCGCAGTGTGATGAAATCACCGGAGCGTTTGGACATCTTGACCGGTTCGCCGTCACGCATCAGCTTCACAAGCTGGCAGAACCGGACGATAACTTCCGTCTTGCCGTCGGAAATCGCCTTCCCGACTGCCTGAAGGCGTTTGGCGTAACCGCCGTGATCGGCACCAAGCACGTAGATCGTTTCGGAAAAACCCCGTTCGAACTTGTCCTGGAAATAGGCGACGTCGGCAGCGAAATACGTGTAGGAGCCATCGGATTTCTTGAGAGCCCGGTCGGTATCGTCACCAAAGTCGCTTGCGCGAAACAGTGTTTGCTCGCGGTCTTCCCAGTCATCAGGAACCTGACCCTTGGGTGGCGGAAGCGTGCCTTCGTAAATCAGACCCTTGTTCCGGAGAGTTTCGAGCATGTGATCGATCTTCGAACCGTTGCCTGAGCCGCGATCATGCAAGGTTCTTTCGGAATAGAACACCTCGTGTTCCACGCCGAGCGCTGCCAGGTCCTGCCGGATCAACTCGAGCATGGCGGCAATCGCGCGTTCCTTTACCAGCGGCAGCCAGTCGCTTTCTTCCTTGCTTACCAGCGACGGACCGAACTCCGCTTTCAGTTTTTCACCGACAGGCTTCAGGTAGTCTCCCGGATAAAGGCCAGCCGGAATGTCGCCGATGTCCTCGCCAAGTGCCTCGCGGTAACGCAGAAAGGCGCTACGAGCCAGCGTATCGATCTGCGAGCCAGCATCGTTGATGTAATATTCCTTGACCACGTCATTGCCGGCAAATGCCAGAATGTTCGCCAGAGCATCACCCACGACCGCGCCACGGATATGACCGACGTGCATCGGACCTGTCGGGTTCGCGGAAACGTATTCGACATTGACCTTCGGAGCAGGAGAACGTTCCTGGGCTCCGAAGCGGATACCCTGATCCAATACGCTGGCCAGAACCTTGTGCCAGACCCCCTGGGCGACACGCAGGTTGATGAAACCAGGGCCGGCGATCGTCGTCTCGGTAATTTCAGGGTCGGAGTTGAGCTTGGCAACAAGCTGCTCGGCAAGATCGCGCGGCTTCATGCCGAGTGGTTTTGCAAGCACCATTGCAGCATTGGTGGCAAGATCGCCATGTGCCGGATCACGCGGCGCTTCCACGACGACTCGCGAAAGATCCGGCGCCTCTCCATTTGCATCTTTTAAATCAAGGCTTTGGAGAGCGTCTTTGACGCGTAGCGTGAAGTCCGCGAAGATATTCATAGAACACCGGTCTGGTTTTGGTTTTCAAACACAAAGCCCCCGCGCGCTGCGAAGGAAAAGCCTTCGGCGCCACGGGGCTGTAAAGTCGCCTCTGCGCCTACCCCAAATCAGGAGTGTCGTCAAACAGTCTGCGGTGCTCTTCGATGGCGTATCGGTCGGTCATTCCGGCGATATAGTCGCAAACCAGTCGCGCGACTTCCGCTTCACCCAGATTGCCAAGACCACTATTCCATGGTTTCGGCATGAGGTCCGGCTCCGCAAGGAACCTTGTGAACAGGTCCCGCACAACCCGGGCAACCAGCTTTCGAACTGCAAGAACATCTTCATGCCGGTAGACCCGGGCGAACAGGAACCGTTTCACTTCCTTTTCCGCAGCCGTCATGTCCGCAGAGAAACCCACGAGACAACGCCCCGCCATGCGAATCTCCTGGACGCTTTTCGGAGCAACGTCATTCAGATTGCGCACCGCTTCGCGAATGACATCCTCGACCATGCGCGTGATCGATCGCCTGACGATCTCGTGGATACGTCGGCTCTCTTCGAGACCCGGATATTTGCCATCGACCTCGGCAAGGATGTCGGCCAGGAACGGCACATCGCGCATGTCTTCGATCGCGAACAGCCCTGCCCTCAATCCGTCATCGAGATCATGCGCGTCATAGGCAATATCATCGGCGATGGCAGCGGCCTGTGCCTCTGCACCAGGCCAGGTGTGCAACAGGAGGTCCTGTTTCCTGGCATAGTCGCGGATCGCAAACGGCAACTGGCTGTCCTTGAACTTTCCAAGCGGCGCACCGCTGGCATCAATCAGGGGGCCGTTGTGCTTGACCAACCCTTCCAGAGTTTCCCAGGCGAGGTTCAGACCGTCGAATTCGGCATAGCGCTGCTCCAGATGGGTCACGACCCTCAGTGATTGCGCGTTGTGATCGAACCCGCCGAAGGGTGCCATGCACTCATGCATGACGTCTTCGCCTTCATGCCCAAACGGCGTGTGACCGAGATCATGTGACAAGGCCAGGCATTCCGCCAGATCTTCATCAAGCCGCAAAGCGCGCGCCAGCGAGCGCGCGATTTGCGATACCTCGATGGTGTGGGTCAACCGTGTGCGAAAATGGTCACCTTCGTGATAGACGAAAACCTGCGTCTTGTGCTTGAGCCTGCGAAACGCGGAAGAATGAATAATCCTGTCCCGATCCCGCTGGAAGGGTGTCCGCGTCGGGCTGTCAGGCTCGGGGAAAAGCCTTCCCCGGCTTTCCAGAGGGTTTTCCGCGTAGATTGCGCGGGATTGTCCCCCAAATCCGATATCCGCTTTCATCAGTTTCCAGCCATCCTTCACAGAAGCGGTCCGCGTTTGCTGTTGCTCGGGCCGCGGGCAACACATTGACGCGGGCGGTCGCAAAACATACTTATCTGAACAAATCAGGTTTAACGTTCCCGCACATTGCCGGAACTAAGCGAGTCGGTGAAAGATGACCGAAACACTTGAAATTGGCGTAACAGTCAGCGACCGCGCTGCCAAGCGCATTGCATCGATTTTGTCCAAGGAACCGGGCGGCAGCATGCTGCGTGTCAGCGTGGAAGGTGGCGGCTGTTCCGGACTGCAGTACAAATATGACGTGGTCGACAGCCGCGAAGACGACGACCTGGTGATCGAAAAGCCGGGGGCAACGGTTCTGATCGATTCCATTTCCCTTCAATATATGAGCGGATCGGAAATCGATTTCGTCGATGATCTGATTGGCCAGTCTTTTCAGATCAACAACCCGAATGCGGTCGCCGGTTGTGGCTGCGGAACCAGTTTCACGATCTGACACTGTTGCGATACCGCATTGACGCCGGTTGCCCCGGCAGTTTCGAACAATTGAGGCAACCGCGCTCATGAAAATTGCGACCTGGAACATAAACGGCGTCAAGGCACGTATCGACACTGTCCTTGAGTGGCTCAAGGAAGCGTCTCCGGATGTCGCCTGCCTTCAGGAAATCAAGTCCGTCGACGAGAACTTTCCCCGTCAACCGTTTGAAGACCTCGGTTACGTGGTCGAAACGCACGGCCAAAAGGGTTTCAACGGCGTGGCGCTTCTGTCCAAGACGCCGCTGACTGATATTCAGCGCGGCTTGCCGGGAAACGATGCGGACGAACAGGCCCGTTATATTGAAGGCAGTCTGTCGACGGAAAGCGGCCAGGTTCGAATCGGCTGCCTCTATCTTCCCAACGGCAATCCGCTGGGAACAGAAAAGTTTCCGTACAAGCTCGAGTGGATGGACCGCTTGATTGCGCATGCTCAAATGCGTCTTTCAGAGGAAACGCCATTCCTGCTGCTGGGAGACTACAATGTGATCCCCGATCCCGTGGATGCCAAGAACCCGCAGAACTGGCTGGAAGACGCTCTCTTTCAGCCTGAGAGCCGGCAACGCTTCCGTGCCCTCACCCACCTCGGCTTGACCGAAGCAGTCCGGTCCTGCAGCGAAGCGCCGGAAACCTTCACGTTCTGGGACTATCAGGCAGGTGCCTGGCAAAAGAACAATGGCATTCGGATCGATCATATTCTGATGTCGCCGCAGGCGACAGACCGGTTCTCAGGCTGCGGTATAGACAAGCACGTGCGCGGTTGGGAAAAGCCGTCGGATCATGTACCCGTCTGGGTAAAGCTGGCCGCTTGAGACTGAAACTGCCTCCAAAAATCCGACTCCATCGCTGATGCAGACGTGAAGCGCGGTGCGTGCCCGGAAACCGGGCTTGCAGTCGGCTGACGTCATGGTAAGCTTTTTCCATCATGGGATGACGCTCAGCCGACCAACATCCGCGACGGCGACATGCGGAACAGACACACCGGTAACGACTTCGATTGCCGGGCGTTCGGTTTTTACGGTCACCGCCTTGTTGTTTTCCGGACTGATTTTGGGTCTGGTTCTTGGGACAGGCAGCACAGCTCGGGCGCAGGACGTCTCGTGTACCTGCCGATACAAGGGCGTGAAATACGGCGTAGGTGAATCTATCTGCCTGAAGAGCCCATCCGGGCTGCGAATGGCGACATGTGAAATGGTGCTGAACAACACGTCCTGGCAGATCAGCAACGCGCCTTGCCCACTGACCCAAATTCAAAGCCCTGCGATCGATAAATTCACGACCAGTCGTCCGACGACACCAACTCATCCGTCAGGTTGAAGACCCACTCGCAAGATAAAGCTGATTTTCTGCAGCCTTGGCACGCTCCTGCTTCGAACCCGAGCAGAGCTGGCACGGCTTGTGCGAAAGCCATCGAAGACGCACGATCACACCCACATAGTGCTCAGATCGGGCTCTCGAGCTTGAGGTTATTGTGCGGGCAACTGCTGTGCTGTGAGCACGTCCGGGCGATTTTGCTTCAACCATCCGTCAGCCATTGATCTGGCCATCTGCCTGACAGGCTCGGGCGAAACCGCGAAATACTGCTCGTGCATGGAATGGATCCAGCTGGCATCCGTTCCCTTGGCCTGTTCCCGGGCAACGGTCATCCACATCAGGCCGCGAGCTTTTTTCTTGTCCGACGTACCGAGTGCATAGAGCGTTTCACCAAGGCGTGCCTGGGCGCCCACATGACCCTTGAGCGCGGCAAGATTGTACCAACGAACAGCCATGCGGCTGTTGTTTTCCTGGTACATGCGGCCAAGTTCATACTGGGCATCGGCATCGCCGAAATAGGACGCGGCATGCGTGAAGATCTGACGGGCACGTGATTCATTCTTGGGCACAGCGCCGTCGATGCCGTTCAGATAGTAGGAACCGAGCGCAACGAAGGCGCTTGAGACGAAGGGAGCATCCGGTGCATCGGGACGATCTTCACCGTGCTCACGAACGATCTGGCTGTAATATTCGAAGGCTTTGAGGTCGTCTTCCTTGACGCCGTCGCCGGAGGCATACATTTCACCCAGCTTCCAGGCGGCCATGGGCTGACCGTTTTCGGCGGCATACTGCAGCGAACCAAGCGCAGCGGCCTTGTCGCCGGAATAATATTGGCGGGCACCGGCCCGCAGTGCTTCAGACGGGGACAGATCGTTCGGACCGATCGCCCGTGCAGGCGCCGGCTGACCGTCAAAGGCGGCCACAGGCCCTGTCAGGCCGATCAGGATCAACGCACCGAGCACGGTTCCGGCTCTTCCCATGCGTTGAAGCTTTGTGCTGTTCTTAGGCATCCCAGTCACACTATTATCCGTCGGCAACGAAACAGATCCCCGACGGACTTTCTTGTTTTTTGTCCGCGCCAAGCGCATTTTCTGTCTCTTCGGCCCCAAAGCATATGCCAGCAGGACCCACTGTTTCGGAGTGGCCTAAATTGGCCGATCATTTCGTCTTAAGTTGGGCCATACGACGCCGAAATAAGACCATTTCCTGACACTTTTGTCCGGACTGTGAACCACTTCAGGTGTTGAACCCGATCTGGTCGTCCCAGACATTAGCGTAACGGGTGACGGGCAAACATGGCCGAACAGGGGCAACGGTGGCAAACCGGGGCCCTGCAAATGACTCTGTCAGTAACTGTTGCGGAATTGGCACATATTGTGACCGCCCCTCTCCCATTCAAGACCCTTATTTCAACACAGGCGGGTTGATGATGTGTTTCCAGGTCGGATTTTTGGGCCCCTGGCTGTTGAAAACGGGGGCTTTTGGCCAATTACCTTTGCCGTTCTATCTTTGTCCTTCAAACTGAGACATGATTCGGTGTAGGTAACAGCGCTGAGTTTGTAGAAACTGTGACCCAAGACCCATCAGGCGATACGGAATGAGCGCAAAAGACGATCTGTTTGCAGGCAACGCGGCGGTCTCTGCCCCAATGACACAAGATGAGCCCGCCCCAGCTCCGCAAAAGCCGCGTCCCGTTGCGCCTGTCGCGGTCAGCGACGATTATTCAGCGGCCGACATCGAGGTTCTCGAAGGGCTCGAGCCGGTTCGGCGCCGGCCAGGCATGTATATCGGCGGCACTGACGAAAAGGCGTTGCATCACCTCTTTGCCGAAGTGATCGACAACTCCATGGATGAAGCGGTTGCCGGCCATGCGACGTGGATCGACGTTTCGCTTTCCGGTGATGGCTATCTGACGATCACAGACAACGGCCGCGGCATTCCTGTCGACCCTCACCCGAAGTTCAAGGACAAGTCCGCACTCGAAGTGATCATGACGACGCTGCATGCGGGCGGCAAGTTCGACAGCAAGGTCTATGAGACCTCTGGCGGTCTGCACGGTGTCGGCATTTCCGTGGTCAATGCGCTGTCAGAGGAACTGATTGTAGAGGTCGCACGCAGCCGCAAGCTCTATCGCCAGATTTTCCGCCGCGGTCACGCCCAGGGACCTCTCGAGCTGGTTGGCGACACCCAGAACAGACGCGGGACCCAGGTCAGCTTCAAACCAGACGATCAAATCTTCGGCAAAGGCGCCAAATTTGTCCCGGCGCGCCTTTTGAAGATGGCACGGTCCAAGGCCTATCTCTTTGGCGGTGTCGAGATCCGCTGGCACTGCGCACCTGAATTACTGTCTGAAAAGGACGAGACACCGGCCGAGGCCGTGTTTCACTTCCCCGGCGGTCTTCGCGACTTTCTCAACGAGAGACTGACCAAGGAACGCCGTGTCGTCGACGACGTGTTCTTCGGCCGCACCGACAACGCCGGCAAACACGGATCCGTGGAATGGGCAGTGAGCTGGTTTGCCGGCGATGGCTTTGTCAGTTCCTACTGCAACACCGTGCCGACACCGGAAGGCGGAACTCACGAAGCGGGTTTTCGATATGCCCTGCTGCGCGGCCTCAAGGCATATGGCGAACTGACAAACAACAAGAAGGCATCCATCATCACCGGCGATGATGTGATGACATCAGCCGGCGGAATGCTGTCCGTCTTCATCCGTGAGCCCGAATTCGTCGGCCAGACCAAAGACAAACTGGCGACCAACGAAGCCACGCGCATTGCGGAGACGGCTGTCCGAGATGCATTTGACCATTGGCTGACGGCCTCCCCCAACCAGGCAAACAAGCTTCTGGAGTGGGTGATCGATCGCGCGGATGAGCGCTTGCGCCGTCGCCAGGAAAAAGACGTCGCCCGCAAGACAGCCGTGCGCAAGCTGCGCCTTCCGGGCAAACTTGCCGACTGCTCGGCAAACCAGTCCGATGGCACCGAACTCTTCATCGTGGAGGGTGACTCGGCAGGTGGCTCGGCCAAACAGGCGCGCAACCGTTCCAACCAGGCCGTCTTGCCGTTGCGCGGCAAGATCCTGAACGTCGCAAACGCCGGCCGCGACAAACTCGTTGCCAACCAGCAGCTCGCCGATCTCATCCAGGCCCTTGGCTGCGGCACGCGCTCCCAATACCGGGAAAGTGACCTGCGGTACGAGAAGATCGTCATCATGACGGATGCAGACGTCGACGGCGCCCACATTGCATCACTTTTGATTACTTTCTTTTACCGCGAAATGCCGGAGCTAATCCGTGGCGGCCATCTCTTCCTGGCCGTGCCACCACTCTATCGTCTCAGCCAGGGGGGGAAGACCCTCTATGCACGCGACGATGCCCATAAAGACGAATTGATGGACACCGTCTTCAAGGGTAAATCCAAGGTGGAAATCGGCCGTTTCAAGGGTTTGGGTGAAATGTTGCCGGCTCAGTTGAAGGAAACGACGATGGATCCGTCCAAGCGGACCATGCTGAAGGTCGTTGTAGAAGAAGAAGCTGTAACAGACACCAACGACACCGTTGAACGGCTGATGGGCAACAAGCCGGAAGCGCGCTTCCGGTTCATTCAGGACAACGCTGAATTCGCTGAGGATCTTGATATTTAGCCGCAACAGCAGGTATTTTGATCTATATCTTTTTTTGAAGAGGTTGGGCGGGCGTATATTTTTGCCCGTACTGCCTATTTGACCGGTCGGAAACGTAGCATGTTAAACCGGATGTATTCGATACTGGACAGACGGCTTCGCCCCTTGCGAAATCATGTCTTCCTGGCTTTTCCCAAGCACAAGATCGCCTTTGCCCGTATCGCAGAACCTGCTTTTCAACTTCTGCGCCCGGTTCTTCATTGCCTTGCCGGTACCGACAAGCTCAAGGCCCTTTCCGGTTTTGATCTTCGGACCGCCGCCACGGAACGGCTGCTCTTCCACGGGAATGTGGAGTTACTGACAGCACGCGAACTCAAGCGGCGGCATCCCGAAATGAAAGTCGCGGCCTGGGTCCAGGATCCGATGCATCGGTTGGCCTACTGTTATGAGAAAGTCATCCTGAGTGCCGATCCGCTTCCGGCCTATTATGAAGAGCGCCAGTTCAATCAGGACATGACACCTCAGGAGTTCGTGTCACACGTTGCATCGATCTCGGACCTGGAAGCAGACAATCTGTTTCGCAGCCAGACAGCTGCCCTCACCTACAAAGGTATGTTGACGGCCGATCTGATCTTGCAGCTTGAAGATTTCGACCAGTCATTCGCAACTTTTCTTTCGGAAAGCTCTCTCAGGTTCCGCACGAAATCTCCTGTCGCGTATCACGTGGACAATTTTGTCGGCAGGGACACGTTGCTTTCCTTTACCGAAGACAGCCTGGTTCAGCAGCTGCGGCGGCGCTACAAGTCAGACTACGACCTGTTCTACAAACCGGCGGCTCTTTCTGCCTGACGCTGCGCAATTTTACGTAACGAATACCGGCTGAAGCGATACTTTCGGAAACACATACCTTCGTTTGCGCCTGCATTTTGGGCAACGCATACTGATTTTCCAGCCGATTTCATGAACCAACTTGGCTGCACTATTAACTGAGATGGCAAATCGTACTCAGAATTACTCGATTTTCTTGAGATTTTACCTCTCAAGCGCATTGACACCTGAGCGCATGAATGTAGGGTGTGCGCACATTGGCACCGGCGGTTCCCACGGCGCCGCCGATCAACAATCACAACATTCGGGCAAAGCGCTCCATGGCATTTAATACTCTCGGTCTTAGCGAGAAGGTCCTCGCTGCAGTTGAAGCAGCAGGTTATAAGGAACCCACGGCGATCCAGTCGGGAGCCATTCCGCAGGTGCTTGAGCGCCGCGACATCCTTGGCATTGCCCAGACCGGAACCGGCAAGACCGCAAGTTTCACACTGCCCATGCTGACGCTGCTCGAAAAAGGCCGCGCTCGTGCGCGGATGCCGCGTACGCTCATCCTGGAACCGACGCGCGAACTCGCTGCGCAGGTTGAAGAGAATTTCGCCAAATACGGCACCAACCATAAACTCAATGTCGCCCTGCTGATCGGCGGCGTCTCCTTTTCCGACCAGGACAAGAAGCTCGACCGTGGCACAGATGTTCTGATTGCGACGCCTGGCCGTCTGCTTGATCACTTCGAGCGCGGCAAGCTGTTGTTGCAGGGCGTTGAAATCCTCGTCATCGACGAAGCCGATCGTATGCTCGACATGGGCTTCATTCCGGATATCGAGCGGATCTGCAAACTGATCCCGTTCACTCGTCAGACTCTTTTCTTCTCGGCGACGATGCCACCGGAAATCCAGCGTCTGACAGAAACTTTCCTGCAGAACCCGGCCCGTATCGAAGTCGCCCCGACCTCGTCGACGGCTGAAAACGTCGCTCAGTTTCTGAAGGCAGCCGAGTCCAAGGACTACGAAAAGCGCGCAGCCCTGCGCGAACTGCTGGAAGGTGCTGAAGACCTCAAGAATGCGATTGTCTTCTGCAACCGCAAACGGGACGTGACGACGCTATACCGGTCTCTGGAGCGTCATGAATACAACGTCGGCGCTCTCCATGGCGACATGGACCAGCGTACACGCATGATGATGCTGGACAATTTCCGGAAGGGAACGATCAAGCTCCTCGTCGCAAGTGACGTTGCCGCGCGTGGCCTCGATATTCCCGAGGTCAGCCACGTCTTCAACTTCGATGTTCCGAGCAATGCCGAAGACTATGTCCACCGGATCGGCCGGACGGGCCGCGCCGGACGCAAGGGCACAGCCTTCACGCTCGTAACCGGTGAAGACCAGAAATACCTCGATGCCATTCAGACATTGATCAAGAAGGACATCGACTGGCTGGGCGATGCGATCGACTTCGAAGCTGCAGCACAGGAACGCAAGGCACGCCGCAAGGCCGGCAAGCCTTCCAGGAACGCACGGTCGAGCAACGACAACGAGGCTGCAGAACAACCCAAGCCTTCTAATCGTCGCCGGTCGCAGAGCAAGCCACGCGAAGTCGTGGAAGAGCAGATGGAGGAACTCCCGGAAATGCTGAACCCGACACCGGTCTCAAACCTGCCGCAACGGCAGACTGGCAAGCGCTCCAGAAACGATAAACTGGAACCTGCCTTCGGTGCTGGCGTTCACATTCCTGCGTTTCTCCTGCGTGAGCCGCGGCCTAAAAAGGCCTCGTAACGCCGAATTCTCTCCAGGTTTTGCTTTAAGCTTAACGGCTCCTTAAACCTTCCAGCCGAGTTTAAAACCTAGTTCTTGTGTCCGTGTGGGGCGGATTCGCAAGGCATGGGTGAGAGAAACTTGATGGCGGATGAAGACGACCATAAGCGGACTATCCAGTATGGAGAGTCCGCAATCAGTTACATCAAGAAGAATGTGCTGCCAGCCTACCCTCGTTCCTACGAGCTTTGGTACACTTACGCGGCTGGATACAATCAAGGCCTGAACAGGGCCGTCAATGAATCCATAAAATCCAACGGCAGGATCAGCACCGACGAGATGCTGACCCTTTATGGCCGTTTCCTGTCGCCGACACGGCTCGGTGATCGTCTGGATGAAGTTGGCTCCAAGGTTTCCCGGGAAGTTGAAGAACTGGTCGACACGCTAAAGCTGAGTGCCGACGCCACGTCCGATTATGGCACCGCGCTCGAGCAGGCTGGCGAAAAGATCAGGTCGGTTTCCGATCCGGAGAAACTACAGAACTATGTCACACATCTGGTGAAATCGACCCAGAATGCAGTTGCGTCCAACCGCAAGCTGGAGAGCCAGCTGCTTGAGTCCAAGAAACACATTGAGAACCTGCAGTCGTCACTGGAAGCGATCCGCTACGAATCCCTGACGGACGAGCTGACGACACTCAACAATCGCAAGCACTTCGAGAACTCGATTGAACGTGTCATCGATCAATCAAAGGAGAGCGGTCGTGGCTTCTCCTTGCTGATGACCGATATCGATCACTTCAAGAAGTTCAACGACACCTATGGCCACCAGACTGGCGACCAGGTTCTGCGACTTGTCGCACTTGCGGTTAAACAGAACATCAAGGCACAGGACATCGCCTGCCGGTATGGCGGTGAGGAATTTGCGATCATTCTGCCACATGTCGGGCTCGAAGATGCCGCCGAAATTGGCGAGAACATCCGAAATGCGGTGATGTCCAAAGAACTCGTGAAACGTTCAACGGGAGAAAATCTCGGCCGTGTGACCATCTCTGTCGGCATCGCAACCTACGAGAACATCGATACGGTCCATTCCATCGTTTCGCGCGCGGACGAAGCGCTCTACCTTGCAAAAGATGCCGGTCGAAACCTTGTGAAGACTGAAAAGGATCTTGCAGGAGTGGATCAGCGGGAAGACGTTGCCTGATCCAAGGCATCGTCCCCGATCAAGTATCGGGTCTCAAAATCCATCGGAAAAACAGGGGCTGAGCAGAAAACTGTCTCAGTCTTTTGCATTCAGCCCCATCTGCCAGAAATCACTTTCCAGGCGGCAGGCCTTCTCAAATATGGACAGGACCCGCGGATAGCGGTGCTCCGTCAACGTCTGGCCTGCAGTTCCGTCGAGCCAGGCGATAAAGCCCTTTGCGAGTTCCTGATAACCTTCGCTGGCGTATTCCCGGATCCAGCGTGCGTAGGGATTGCCATCGGTGTCGCAACCTTCCGCTGCCAGCCTGGCTCCAATTTCCGCATAACCAATTACGCAAGGTGCAAGAGCTGCCTGGAGGTCCAGGAGATCACCAGCCATACCGGCATCGAGCACAAAGCGCGTGTAAGCCATTGTGGGCGTGTCTTCTGGTGCCTGCTCGATCATGTCACGCTCCATGCCCCAACTGCGGCACATCTCGACATGCAGATCGAGTTCATCATCCAGAATCGCCTTTACCCCGTCCAGTGACTGACGCATGTCGGCGACTGACGGGCTTTTGTAGACGCCAAGCGCATAAGCGCGGGCGAACTGGATGAGAAACAGATAGTCCTGAACCAGGTAGTGCTTGAAACAAGATAGCGGCAGCGTTCCCGCGCCAAGCTGCTGAACAAATGCGTGACGGGTGTAGTCGGACCATTGCGGACCGGCGTCGGCCTTCAGCCGCTCGAAAAGGCTCATGAAAATCTCATCGAATAGATAGAAAGGCGCGATCAGCGTGCCAGGGCATTCAGGTCCGCAGCCTGAAGCGAAACGGATTCCCCACAGCCACAGGCGGACACTTCATTCGGGTTCTTGAAGATGAAGCCTGAACGGAACTTGGTCACTTCGAAGTCCATTTCCGTGCCGAGCAGAAAGAGCACGGCAGAAGGATCCACGAAGAGTTTCGCCCCCTTGTCTTCAACGGCATCATCACCTGGCCGCGCCGCATCCACCATTTCCATGGTGTATTCCATACCGGCACAGCCGCCCTTCTTGATACCGACACGCAAGCCGATCGCATTCTTGTCGGAGTTCTCGACAAGTTCCTTCACGCGCTCGGCGGCGGCGTCAGTCAGGGTCATCACCTGGAATTTAGCGGCGGAAGCCATATGATCCTCGTTCAGTGCAGCAAATGCTAAACCTGATATGGGGTTTCAGCTTATCCGATTAAAGGCTTGAAGCTCAATACCAGTTGAGCGCAACCTTCGCTTCGTCAGACATGCGATCGGGTGTCCAGGGAGGATCGAAGACCATATCGACGTTGACCGGCCCCACCCCGGCGACAGCAGAAACGGCATTTTCCACCCAGCCCGGCATTTCACCTGCCACAGGGCAGCCAGGGGCCGTCAGGGTCATGTCGATGTTGATCGACCTGTCGTCCTCGATATCGACCTTGTAGATCAGGCCAAGCTCATAGATGTCACACGGAATTTCCGGATCGTAGACCGTCTTCAGAGCACCGATGATATCGGTGGTCAGCTGGTCGAGTTCATTTGCCGGAATGGCGCTCTTGGCCGAGACTTCCGTCTGCAACTCTTCGCCGTCCGCGCCGGTATCGATTGTGGTAGCGTTTTCCATGGGGTCCGTCCTTACCCGAAAAAGCTCTGAGCCTTCAACAGGGCTTCATACAGCGCGTCCACTTCCGCACGCGTGTTGTAAAGCCCGAAGCTTGCCCGACATGTAGAGGTCACACCATATCTTGCCAAGAGCGGCTGTGCACAATGGGTCCCTGCCCGCACGGCGACCCCTGCACGGTCGATGATCGTGGCAACGTCGTGTGCGTGGGCGCCCTGCAGTTCGAACGAAACAATTGCGCCCTTGTCCGGCGCATCCCCGAAAATCCGCAGCGAATTGATCTCGCGCAGCTTCCGGTGGGCATAATCCTTCAGATCAGCTTCGTGGCGTGCAATGTTTTCACGGCCTATCGCATCCATATAGTCGAGAGCCGCGCCAAGACCGATTGCCTGCACGATCGGTGGCGTACCGGCCTCAAATCTGTGCGGCGGTTCATTATAGGTAACGAGGTCCTCGGTCACGTCGAGGATCATCTCGCCGCCACCGTTGAAGGGACGCAAGGCTTTCAACCGATCCGGCTTGCCCCACAAGACCCCGATGCCCGACGGCCCATAGACCTTGTGTCCCGTGAAGACATAGTAATCGCAGTCGATGTCCTGAACGTCGACAGGAAGATGTACGGCCGCCTGGCTTCCGTCCACAAGCACCGGGATGCCCCGTTCATGCGCGATCCGGCAAACTTCCTTCACCGGAACGACCGTGCCCAGAACATTCGACATGTGCGTGAGCGCAACCAGTCTTGTCTTGTCCGTCAAGGTATCAGCAAAGGCATCGAGATCGAACGAGCCATCCTCGCGAACATAGACCCATTTCAACTTCGCACCGTGACGCTCCCGATGGAAATGCCAAGGCACGATGTTGGAGTGGTGCTCCATGATCGACAGAACGATTTCACCGCCATCGGCAAAATAGTCGGGCCCGAGGCCATATGACACCAGGTTGATCGCTTCGGTCGTGGACTTGGTGAAAACCACCTCATCGACGGATCCGGCATTCAGGAAACGGCGCACTTTCTCGCGCGCGGCTTCATAATTGTCCGTTGCGGTATTCGACAGGAAATGCAGGCCACGATGAACGTTGGCGTACTCCTCCGAGTAAGCCTTGGTCACCGCATCTATCACCTGCTGGGGTTTCTGGGCGGAAGCACCGTTATCCAGATAGACCAGCGGCTTGCCGTAAACCTCCCGCGACAGGATCGGAAAATCCCGACGGATGGTTTCGACGTCGTAACCGGTGTTGCCGGCTGTTTCTTCTGCGGTCGCGACCGTCATGCGGCGCTGCTCCTTATTCCCGTTCGCTTCAGATGTCAGTGATTGGCAAGCCAGTCACGCACGCGCGCTTCCAGGCCTTCGGTCACATCGTCCTCGCCGTATTCTTCAATCGCTTCGGACAGGAAAGCGAGTACCAGAAGGGTCTTTGCCTCGTCTTCCGGAATGCCACGGGCACGAAGGTAGAAGAGCAGGTCTTCATCTATCTGTCCGCTGGTCGCACCATGAGCACACAATACGTCGTCCGCAAAAATCTCCAGCTCTGGCTTGTTCGCCATTTCCGCATCCTCGGAGAGGAGCAGAGCCTGGGTCATCATCTCGCCATCGGTTTTCTGCGCATGCTGGGCGACGTTGATGCGGCCCTGGTAGACCCCCCTGGCCTCGCCGTCCAGCACGGTCTTGAAGAACTCGCGGCTGTTGCAGTGTGGCACAGCATGATCGACGATCAGCGTCTGATCAGCCAGCGATTTACCGCCAGCCATGGTCACGCCGTAGATTTTCGCTTCCGAATTTTCGCCGGTAAAGTTGATGAATTGCTGGTTGCGCGTGAACTGCGGTCCAGCGATGAAGCCAAGCGATTTCAGCTCGGTTTCAGCGCCAAGCGTTGCGATTGTCGTAAACAGCTGCGCGGCGTCCGTCTTGCCGACGATCAATCGCGTGGCAGCAAGCGCTGCCTTGTCGGCGAGATCGTAGTCAAACACCGTGTTCAGTTCCCCTTCACCGGTATCTCCGACAAAGGTTTCCAGAAGACGTAATTTTGCGCCTTCGCCAAGTTCGATGCGGTTGCGGACGGCCTGCGCGCCCGTGGAAGTCGCCACCTGAACCAGCTCGACCGGCTTGGACACTTCCACGCCCGCCGCGACTGTCATGACGACGCCGCCTTGGAGGAAGGCAGTGTTCAAGGCAACGACACCGTCGGACGGTCCCGTCTTTGGCGACGCAATCAACTGGGTGCCTGTTTCGCCGGCAAGGGCTTCGGCAACACTTGTCAGGGTTACACCTTCGCTGGCGAGGGCTTCGACGTCGGAAAGCGCGGCAAGATAGGAACCGTTGGCGACGACGATACGGTAGCGGTCGAGATCTCCGAAACCGTCCTGTGTCTCGATCAGGCTTCTGGCCGCAGCTTCATCAGCCGATCCTGCGAGCGGGGCTGCTGACTTCATGTAGGCGCGCAGGTCGGAATACTTGTATTCCTCTACACGGCGATGCGGCAGTCCCCGGTCCCGAATCTGGCCGAGCGCCGCTTCGCGCAGAGCCTTGACGGCAACCGAGCCGGCCAAACCGTCTTTCGCGTTGTCGAAACGCTCCAGCAGGTCGCTTTCCGCCTGGGTGTGTTTGATGGGTGCGCTGGCGTTCATATCGCTTTGCTCCCTCAGGCGGCCGTGTCGACGTAGTCGGCGTAACCGTTCTTTTCCAGCTCCAGCGCCAAGTCCTTGTCGCCGGTCTTGACGATGCGGCCCTTGGACAGAACGTGGACGACATCCGGAACGATGTGGTCAAGCAGACGCTGATAGTGGGTGATCACCACCATGGCACGATCCGGACCGCGCAGTTTGTTCACGCCTTCGGAAACGATCCTGAGTGCGTCGATGTCGAGGCCGGAATCGGTCTCGTCGAGCACGCACAGCTTCGGTTCAAGCAAGGACATCTGCAGAATTTCCGCACGCTTCTTCTCGCCACCGGAGAAGCCCACATTAAGCGGGCGCTTCAGCATGTCCATGGACACGTTCAGGTGGCCGGCAGCCTCCTTGACGCGCTTCATGAAGTCCGGGATCGACAGCGTGTCCTCACCGCGTGCCTTGCGCTGTGCGTTCATCGCCGTCTTGAGAAATTCCATGGTGGCAACACCTGGAATCTCGATCGGGTACTGGAACGCCAGGAACAGGCCCGCAGCAGCGCGCTCATCCGGCTCCATCTCAAGGAGGTTTTCTCCGTTGAACAGGATCTCGCCTTCGGTAACCTCGTAGTCGTCCTTGCCGGCCAGGATGTAGGACAGCGTCGACTTGCCGGAACCGTTCGGGCCCATGATGGCGTGTACTTCGCCTGCATTGATGGTCAGATCGATGCCGCGCAGGATCTCTGTTTCGTCTTCCGCAATGCGGGCATGCAGGTTTTTGATCTCAAGCATTGAGATTGTTCCTCGTATTTCGGCGGGCATTCAAGGCCCAAATCAATTCGTAACTTTGCAGGCCCTCTAGCCCACGGATCCTTCCAGGCTGATCGAGATCAGCTTCTGTGCCTCGACGGCGAATTCCATCGGCAGCTGCTGGATGACGTCCTTGACGAAACCGTTGACGA
This sequence comes from Roseibium sp. ROS1, assembly GCF_054658215.1. NCBI lineage: Bacteria > Pseudomonadati > Pseudomonadota > Alphaproteobacteria > Hyphomicrobiales > Stappiaceae > Roseibium > Roseibium sp. ROS1. Next base: position 1,145,705 of record NZ_BAAGIG010000002.1, on the reverse strand, counting down.
TCAGCGCCACGGCTTCTTCTTCGGAAAGGCCGCGCTGCAGGCAATAGAACATCTGGTCGTCCGAGATCTTCGAGGTGGTCGCCTCGTGTTCGAACTGGGCCGAGGCATTCTTGCTCTCGATGTAAGGCACGGTGTGAGCACCGCAGTCCTGGCCAATCAAGAGCGAGTCACACTGGGTGAAGTTGCGCGCATTCGAGGCCTTCCGGTGAGCGGAGACCAGGCCACGATAAGTGTTCTGGGACTTACCTGCGGAAATGCCCTTGGAAATGATCCGGCTGGAAGAGTTCTTGCCCAGATGGATCATCTTGGTGCCGCTGTCGACCTGCTGGTAGCCGTTGGAAACCGCGATCGAATAGAACTCACCACGCGAATTTTCGCCGCGCAGGATGCAGGACGGGTATTTCCAGGTAATCGCTGATCCGGTCTCGACCTGCGTCCAGGAGATCTTGGAATTCTTGCCGCGGCAGTCGCCACGCTTCGTGACGAAATTATAGATGCCGCCCTTGCCGTCCTTGTCGCCCGGGAACCAGTTCTGGACGGTGGAGTATTTGATCTCCGCATCATCCAGGGCCACCAGTTCAACGACAGCGGCATGAAGCTGGTTCTCGTCACGCTGAGGTGCCGTACAGCCTTCCAGGTAGGAGACGTAGGCGCCCTTCTCCGCGATGATCAGCGTACGTTCGAACTGTCCGGTGTTCTGTTCGTTGATACGGAAATAGGTCGACAGTTCCATTGGGCAGCGAACGCCTTCAGGCACATAGACAAAGGATCCGTCCGAAAAGACAGCCGAGTTCAGGGTCGCGTAGTAGTTGTCGGTCACCGGAACGACGGAACCGAGATACTTCTTCACCAGATCCGGATATTCGCGCAGTGCTTCGGAAATGGAGCAGAAGATGACGCCGGCTTTCTTCAGCTCTTCCTTGAACGTGGTCACGACGGAAACGGAATCGAACACAGCGTCGACCGCAACCCGGTTCTTCGGCTCGACACCGGCCAGGATTTCCTGCTCGCGCAGCGGAATACCGAGCTTTTCGTAGGTCGCCAGCAGTTCCGGATCGACTTCGTCCAGGCTTTTCGGGCCTTCGACGGATTTCGGGGACGCCCAGTAATAGAGGTCGTCGAGATCAATCTTCGGGTAGGAAACGCGCGCCCAGGTCGGCTCTTCCATCTGCTGAAAGCGGCGGAGCGCATCAAGGCGCCATTCCGTCATCCATTCCGGCTCGTTCTTTTTAGCCGACAGAAAGCGAACGGTTTCCTCGGATAGGCCTTTGGCGCCTTTTTCCGACTCGATATCGGTCACAAAGCCGTATTTATACTGGTCGACATCGATGGCTTTCACCGTATCGATGGTTTCCTGTACAGCTGGCATGTCTTGCCTCCATTCAACAGGCCTCGTGCCTGCTTTTGTTATTTCCTGCAGGGACCTTGTCACCTGCGCCATGTCTGGCAGCGAAGCTGCCTAAATCTTGTCGTCAAGCCGCCTGATGACGTGCTTGCGGATTGAGCCTGCCGACGATTTTCGGCCACAGCTCAAGGAACCTGTCGATATCGGCGCCGCTGGTATTCCACCCCATGCTGATACGCAAGGCGCAGCGGGCAAGATCTTCCGGAACGCCCATGGCTGTCAGCACATGAGACACGGACACCTTGCCGGAAGAACAGGCTGAACCGGATGAAACCGAGATATGGTCGAGATCGAAGGCGATCAGCGCGGTTTCTGCCGGAATGCCAGGAACGGCAAAGCAACAGGTGTTGGACAGTCTTTCAGCCTTGTCGCCAAAAATAACTGTCGAAGGACAAATCGCGCACAGCCCGGCTTCGAGCTTCGCCTTCATATCGCTCAAATGGCGCGTATCGGCGGATTCTTCAAGAGCGGCCTTGCTGGCAATACCGAAGCCGGCGATTGCCGAAACGTTTTCCGTGCCGCCACGGCGCCAGTTTTCCTGTCCACCACCAACCATCAAAGGCGCAGGAACCCGGGCTGTTGAGCGCACCACAACCGCGCCGATGCCTTGCGGACCACCGAACTTGTGAGCAGACACCGTCAGGACATCTGCCTTCCAGCTTTCCAGATCGATCGGCATCCGGCCGGCAGCCTGAACCGCGTCGACGTGAAAGAAGTGGCCGTGTCTTTCGGCAATGGCACCGATTTCGGCAAGAGGCTGGATGACACCGGTTTCATTGTTGGCGGCCATCACGGAAATGAGGCTTGGCCCGGCGTCCTTGACAGCCAGTTCGAGGGCACCGAGCTCAACACGGCCATCGCTGTCGACAGGTATGACCACCTGATCGGAAACCGCAAAGCGTCCGCCAGTCATCACGGAAGGATGCTCGATAGCGCTCCTGAACAACTTGTCGAGGTAAACGGGCGCTCCCTGGTCCTGCCAGGCCGGTGAAAGCGCCGTCATGTTCGCTTCCGTTCCGCCGGACACAAATGTCACAGCACGGTTCCTGGCGTTGCAAAGACGGGCGACCTGTTCGCGCGCAGTTTCAATGCGTCCACGCGCCTTGCGGCCGTGAGCGTGAACGGAGGATGCGTTGCCTGCATCATTCAGCACCTCGATCATGACCTCACGCGCGGTTTCGCGCAGAGGCGCGCCGGCGTTGTGGTCCAGATAGATCGGGGCTGACTGCTGCTGCATAGCGCCTCTTACGCTTGAACTCGAGTTTCGCAAAGAATCGAATTTCCGCTTTATTATCAGTCACATGTGCGAAAAACCTTGAATTTTTCCGCCATGATGACGATAACTGCCCCCAACCGGTCGAACCGAGCATCGTCTGCCTGTTGAGGGATGGTGCGAACTTTCGAATAATTCTAAACAGGGTTCTAGAAACTCGGAGACAAAGAGTCAAGTTTAGACTTACGGGAAACCACGTATCGTGAGCCCAAATTACCGCGCGATCTTCTTCTGCGCGACAAAATGACAAGGACATAGCGTTTCATGCCTGAGGTGATCTTCAACGGTCCCGCCGGCCGGCTTGAGGGCCGGTTCCATCCCGCCAGAAAACGCAACGCGCCCATTGCTCTGGTTCTGCATCTGCATCCGCAATTCGGCGGCACGATGAACAACCAGATCGTCTACCAGATGTACTACATGTTCGCCCGGCGCGGATTTGCAGTGCTGCGTTTCAACTTCCGCGGCGTCGGCCGTTCGCAAGGCTCCTTCGACCATGGCCAGGGCGAACTGTCCGATGCAGCGGCGGCTCTCGACTGGGTGCAGACCGTTCATACAGACGCCCGCGCCTGCTGGATTGCCGGTTTCTCGTTCGGTGCCTGGATCGGCATGCAGTTGCTGATGCGCCGCCCTGAAGTGGAAGGCTTCATCTCGGTCGCCCCACCAGCAAACCTGCACGACTTCTCTTTCCTGGCCCCCTGCCCGTCCTCCGGCCTGATCATTCATGGTGATAACGACAAGGTCGTTCCGCAGAAGGATGTGCAGACGCTGGTCGACAAGCTGAAAACCCAGAAAGGCATCGTGATCGATCACGAGACCATTCCGGGAGCCAACCATTTCTTCGAAAACGATATGGACGAGCTCATGCAGCGTTGCGGCACATATGTGGATGGGCGGCTTGGGCTGACGCCATCCGATTACGTCGACATCGACTGACACGACACCGAAGCCCGCCACCCGGCGGGCTTTTCATTTGTCCGAACGCCTGCGGTTCTCATGCCCGCCTCAACAGACAGTCTCGTCATCCGCTCGGCAAAGTCCGAAGATTTCCAGGGACTTTGCGCGCTCTATGCCCAACTGATTTCCAACGACATTGCCGCTGATGATGATTTTCGCCTCGAAACTTTTCACCAGATCCTGACGCAACAAGGTGTCGATTTGCTTGTCGGAGAACTGGCAGGCACATTGGTTGCGACCTGCATGCTGATTGTCGTGCCTAATCTGACGCGTGGCTGCGCACCATTCGCCCTTGTTGAAAATGTCGTTACACATGCCGACTGGCGGGGGAGCGGAATTGGAAAGGCACTACTTCGTGCTGCCACCGACAAGGCGTTTTCGGCCGGATGTTTCAAGGTGATGTTGCTGTCGGGTTCAGCCAACAAGGACGCTCATCGGTTCTACGAGAACCTCGGGTTCACCACCTCCAAGACTGGCTTTGAATTACGCGCTCCAGGGTACCCTGCACGCAATTGAGAGCAACCGCCAAGTCCCTGTAACAATTAGCAGACTGGACAGACCGGTATTTGCCTGCCTTGATTTCCCAGATTGAGAACCGGGAGGCGTGAACACGATGGCCGGCTACTTCGGGACGGAACAGCAAATTAAGCTCCAGCAGCGAGCGGAAGAACGTTACGGCTGGACCATGAAGACGCCCGGAGCCTGCTGCAATGTACGCACGCTCGGTACGGACGACCCTGATGCCCTGGGGCTCGACACCATTTTCGAAGTACTGGCAGAAGATGGCGTGTTCGGATTTCGCCTGCTTGAGAAAGCCCGTCAGCCCGACCTGGAAAACGCTCTGACAGAAAACGGCTACCGGCTGGACACTTGGGATGTCTTCGTGGGCGACACAAATGCGATCCGCGACGCAACAAGGCCGACCCTTTCAACCGCCCTTCCAGGCGGCATTCGCGCATTTTCAGAGCTTGACGGCGCAGAGGGTCCGCTGACGCGTTCGTTCCAGGAATTCATGGCAACGGCTGGAATCGCTCCGTTCTCAGGATCGTTCCTGAATGGCGATCATGGTGCGGTTGTTTCCGTCGGCTTGATGGATGACGCAGGTTGCCTTGCTGCTTGTGCCCACGCCTATCTGCCACACAATCATCACAGCCCCTATTACAATTATGCTTGGGGTGGTCTCGTTGCCGTTGCGCCTGAACATCGCGGTAAAGGGCTCGGCACTTACGTCAATGCGCTGATGGCGGACGCAGCACTGACACGACTTTCAGCGACACATGTCTATGAACTGGTAGCGGCAACGAACACAACATCACGCCGAATGGTCGAAGGTTGCGGGCTGTCTTTGTCGCAAGAACTCTATTCCGGGCTCGCGACCAGGGGAGCAGAACGGTTTACGCGATAAGACCCAAAGCCGTTTTCCGACTTTGGCCTACCCCTGGAAGGGTTTCGGACGCGGCACGCCCGGACCAGTATCCAGACCGTCGTCAGGTCCAGCCAATGGGTCTTCGCCCTCTGCAACGGTGCCTTTAATCGGAGGGCCGGCATAATCTTCTGGCGGCGGAACGCTTGAGGCAAGTTTACAATCGGTCAGCCAGATATCGTACACGGGGTGCTCAACCGCGTGGAGGCCCGGGCTGGCTGCAAACATCCAGCCGGAATAGATCCGCCGTACTTCGTTGTTGAGCGTGATTTCATCGACCTGAACAAAACCGGTCGTGAGAGGCGATTCTGTCTGAGGGCGCGTGTGACAGACCCTTGGTGTGACCTGCAGCGCACCGAACTGGACCGTTTCACCAATGTAAACATCGAAGGAGATGATACGTCCGGTGATCTTGTCGAGGCCCGAAAAGACGGCGACCGGGTTTTCGATCTTTTGAGCGTTTGCAGAAACCAGGGGCATGACCATCGCCATCGCCGCGATTCCAAGGCCTGCGCCCAGGCGCTTTACCGCTTTCATCGTGTCAAACTGGTCCGCCATCAGCTTCAATTCGATTCCTCAGGTGCTAAGCATACGTGTGTTCTTTTATGCGGCGCTAGCACCGAATTGCGGCCCGGAAAAGACAAAGCTCGTTCCGGGCCGAGAAATGATCTAGCCGATTTCCGCCAGACGACCGAGCGCCGTCTGGACCTTCTCCAGCTTTTCCTTGGATTCGGCAACTTTTTCGCGTTCGCCGTCAACAACCTCTTCGGGGGCCTTGGCAACGAATGCCGGGTTGGAAAGCTTCTTCTCGATCTTCGAGATCTCTCCTTCCAGCTTGCCGGCTTCCTTCTGAAGTCGGGTCTTTTCTGCACCAAGGTCGATGACCCCGGCGAGTGGCAGACAGACCGTGGCTTCGCCAACAATAATCTGGGCCGCTCCGGAGGGAGCTGCATCAGCCAGGGAAACGGTCTCTGCCCTTGCCAGACGAAGAATGGCAGATTCGTGGGTCTTGAGCCGAGCCTTGGTCTGTTCACTGGCCCCTGTGACGACCACGGAGACCTTCGCACCTGCCGGAATGTTCATTTCCGCGCGAACCGATCTGATTTCGGAAATCAGATCCACGAGCCAGTTGATCTCACCTGCCGCAGCCTCATCGGAAACCTTGGGCTCCGGCCAGGCAGTCAGCATCAGCAAGCCATCATGCGCGTTGCCTTCGTCTCCGAGACGCTCCCACAGTTCTTCCGTAAGGAACGGCATGATCGGATGCAGGACCTTCAGGATTTCGTCCAACGCCCATGCTGCCGTTGCCCGGGTTTCAGCCTTGGCAGCTTCATCATCACCGTTGAAGATCGGCTTTGCGAGTTCCAGGTACCAGTCGCAGAACGTGTTCCAGGTGAACCGATAGGCAGCACCGGATGCATCGTTGAACCGGAAGTCCTCGAGTGCCGCGGTCACCTCGGCGATACAGCGGCTTGCTTCCGTTGCGATCCAACGGTTGAGCGTGTGCTTGGTTGCTGCCGGGTCGAACCCTTCCATCCGGGCACAGCCGTTCATTTCGGCGAACCGGGCAGCGTTCCAGAGTTTGGTGGCAAAGCGCTGACCGCCTTCGGCTGCCTGGTCGGACATCCGAAGCATTCTGCGGGCCTGAACCTCCTGGCTCGCAAGCGCAAACCGGGTGGCATCGGCGCCGAAACGGCCGATCAGATCGAGAGGATCGATCACGTTGCCTGTCGACTTGGACATTTTCTTGCCCTTGCCGTCAACAACGATCGAGTTGAAGTAAACCGTGTGGAACGGCACTTCGTCCATGAAATGAATGCCCTGCATCATCATCCGGGCAACCCAGAAGAAGATGATGTCGAGACCCGTGATGAGCACATCCGTCTTGTAGTAGCGCTCGAGTTCCGGCGTCTTGTGTGGCCAACCAAGCGTCGAAAACGGCCAGAGCGCAGAGGAGAACCACGTGTCCAGGACGTCCTCGTCGCGCGTCAGCGCCTTGCCGCCTGCCATTGCAACGGCCTCTTCCTCGGAATGCGCGCAGTATTCCTTGCCATCTTCATCGTACCAGACAGGGATCTGATGGCCCCACCAGAGCTGGCGGGAAATACACCAGGGCTGAATGTCGTTGAGCCAGTTGAAATAGACCTTGTCGGCGTTGCCGGGAATGAGCTTGGTCGTGCCGTCCTGAACGGCTTTCAGGGCGGGAGCCGCCAGTGTCTTGGCATCGACAAACCATTGGTCCGTCAGCATAGGCTCAATGACGACCTTGGAGCGGTCTCCGAACGGCTGCATGATCTTCTTGGATTCAACCAGCGGCAACCGCTCCGGTGCTTCCGCGCCTTCCTCCAGCGGACGAACGACGGCCCGGCCAAGCGTGTTCCATTCAGGGGCCTGCCCCTTCATCCAGGCAACGTCCGGATGATCCGCCGGCGCCGTAACTGCCAGACCTTCCGCCGTGATCTGTTCAATAACGCGTTTGCGCGCCTCGAACCGGTCAAGTCCGCGCAGATCGTCCGGAACGATGTTGATGAGATCGACCTCTTGAATGGTCATCTCTGCACCATCGATGATTGCCTGGGCCTTGGCAGCCTCTTCGACATAAGGCGCACCATCGGCGCGCATCGCACCCTTGGTGTCCATCAGGCGGTACATCGGGATCTTGTTGCGCTGAGCGACACCATAGTCGTTGAAATCATGTGCACCGGTGATCTTGACCGCCCCCGAGCCGAAATCCGGATCCGGATATTCGTCGGTGATGATCGGGATCAGACGGCGATGTTCCTTCGGCCCGACCGGGATTTCGCAGAGTTTGCCGACAATTGGCTTGTAACGCTCATCGTCCGGATGAACGGCAACGGCACCGTCACCCAGCATGGTTTCCGGCCGCGTCGTGGCAATCGAAATATAGTCACGGGTCTCGCGAAGGGTGATGTTCCCCTCTTCGTCTTTCTCGACGTATTCATAGGTCGCGCCACCGGCCAGCGGGTAGCGGAAGTGCCACATGTGTCCGTCGGTTTCGATGTTCTCGACCTCGAGATCCGAAATGGCTGTCTCCATCTTCGGATCCCAGTTGACGAGCCGCTTGGACTTGTAGATCAGGCCCTCGTTGTAGAGGTCGACAAAAACCTTGCGGACGGCCTCCGACAGGCCTTCGTCCATGGTGAATCGCTCACGTGACCAATCGCATGATGCGCCCAGACGCTTGAGCTGAGCGATAATCGCGCTGCCGACTTCTCCCTTGTAGCGCCACGCACGCTGCACGAATGCCTCGCGGCCGATCTCTGTGCGGCTCGGCTCGTTGCGTTCGGCCATCTGTCTTTCGACAGCGATCTGAAGCGCGATCCCCGCATGGTCGGTGCCCGGCTGCCAAAGGGTGTCAAAGCCCTGCATGCGCTTCCAGCGGATCAGGATGTCCTGAAGCGTGTTGTTGAGAGCATGCCCCATGTGCAGCGAACCGTTTACGTTCGGCGGCGGAATTACGATGGAAAAGGAGGCTGCGCCCTCTTTGGCACCAGCTCCGGCCTTGAAGGCCTCCGCCTTTTCCCAGGTTTCGTAAATCCGCGGCTCAACGCTGGCCGCATCGTAGGTCTTATCCAGCATCAGGGTCACTCAATGGGAGAATGAATTTCGATTTTCGTGAAGCACCGTGTAAATCGGATGCGCTGCCGCAAGTCAACCGCCTATGCGGGGCAAACCTGCTGCTCGGTAGCGCTTTTGATAGGTGAAGTACCGGTCTGCCGATCAGAACTTGGGTTGAATGACGTTTGCTGCGATAAGCGGGTCATGACCGTTTCAATCCGTCCGCACCACCTGCTTTGCATGCTGACCTATCTGGGCAAAGGTTATACGCCGGCCTTTGTCCAAAATTACAGCACAATCGTTCAGCGCCTGAATGAAGGTGAACCCATTGAGCTGGTAGAAGGTCCAGACACCTTGTGCCAGCCAATGTTGGACGAACCGGGGTGCCATTGTCGAAATGAAAGCGTTCGCAACAGGGACCGGACAGCGGCCGCTGATATTGCACTGGTGCTCGGACGCCCTCTTGAAAAGGGCAATTCCATCATTTTGGACCGACAGACCCTGTCTTTTCTGAGGGATGCGTTCTCAAACGGTTCAATCCGCAAGGCTTGCCAAGGCTGCGAATGGCAGAATATGTGCTCAGCGATTGCCAGAAACGAATTCAGGGGATGCCATCTGACACCCCCTGACTGAAATCTTCGGACAAATCCGGCCTAGCGCCGGCGCGTCACGCGCTGAATTTCCTTTTGAACCATCTGCTCGACCATGCCAGGCAGGTTCTGGTCCAGCCATGCCTTCAGCATCGGCCGCAGCATTTCCTTGACCAGCTCCTCAACAGTCTGCGCCTGCGAGCCAACAAACATGTTCGACAGGTTGTCGAATGCCGCGTGAACGGCTTCACCGGTGTTCTGCGATGTCAGAGGGGCATCGTCCGCCACATTCGGCAAATCGTCAGGCACCGGCCGAGCGGCCATCACAGGCTCAGGGTCGAAAACAGGTTCCGGTTCGGGGTCAAATTCAGGAGCAGGTGGAGCCGCGAAGGAAATGTCTCCTTCGTCGCCGTCCAGGTCCTCTGCCATTCCTTCGACAATGTCCATCGCATCATCGTCAGGAATCGCAAGTTCCTCGGTCAGCTCCAGAACGTCTTCGCCTTCGTCTTCTTCGGCATCCGCAGCCATGGCTGCAGCCATGTCATCCGCGTCGTCGTCTTCTACCGGAAGGTCGTCTTCATCATCGTCGCTGCTCATGTCGAACAGCTTGTCGAGATCGTCCTGGGACATTTCGGAGGCATTGCCCATATCGTCCGCCGCCTCTTCTTCTACTGGTGTCTCTACGGGTTCGCTGCTGCCGCTTTCGCCGTCTTCGGCTCCCTGGGAGTCCTCATCGGATATGATTCGGCGGATCGACGCGAGGATTTCCTCCATCGACGGCTCATCAGCCTTCTTCGCCTGCGCCATGACTTCCCCCGTACTTACCGGCTACGCTCAGGAACAGTCTGTTCCATCAAAATGATTCGTTAACCGAAATTATGCGGGTCAATAAGAAACGCGCAAAGTGAACGCGCCCCGAAGCATCGCCTTATCCCCTTTTTAGTCGGGAATTACCGATCAAGGGTGGAATTCGGCAAGGCGTTTCACGTCATCCTTCGTAAATTTGTCAGGATGTTCAGCCGAATAACAAAAGCGGCTGAAGATCTTTCGACCGTCAGCCGCCATCGTGAAGAATATAAGTTACCAGTTTCTTACCGGCCATCCGGCGTGCGCAGACCAAACCACTGGTCCCGCACAGCCTCGTAATGCTGCTTCGGATTGTAGCGGGCAACGTTGAGGCCAAGTGATTCAGCGTCCAACCGGCCAATCGAAGCAACCAGCTGATATCCACTGACAATCCGGTTGCGCTGCGCTGTTACGAGATTGGACTGCTGAATGACCAGTTCGCGCTGAGCGTCAAGAACGTCGAGCGTGGTGCGCTGACCGACGCGCTGCTCTTCAATAACGCCTTCCAGAGCCAGCTGTTGTGCTTCGACGGCGGCCTGGGCTGCAACGATGGAAGCTTCTGCCGCCTGGTAGTTACCCCAGGCGGAAATGACGTTGGCGCGAATCTGATCGCGCGCCACATCCAGCTGCAGACGGGTCTGACCCAGCTCTTCCTTGGCCTGCCGCACACGCGACGACACGCCACCACCCTGGTAGAGCGGAATGCTGACGTTACCGAAGATCTGCGCATTATCGCTGTAGTCGGTCGTTGCAGACGGGTTCCACGATCTGGAAATGCTGCCATCCAAGGTGACGGTCGGCAGAAGTTCGCCTTCGATCGTTTTGGTGTTGAAAATGGCGGCATCGACAAGGTGTTGCGCCTGACGGATCAACGGCTGATGTGTTTCACTCAGCTGCATCGCCTCGTCAATGGACTTGGGAACGTAACGGCTGATTGACGTATCCGCCGACAGGCTGCGTGCCTCAACTCCGATCACCTGACGGTAGATGGCGCGGCTTGTATTCAGGTTGGCCATCGCGGTGTTGAGGCTGGCGCGGGCTTCGGCAGCGCGGGCTTCCGCCTGGCTGACGTCCGTCCGGGTGCCCTCACCTACGTCGAACCGGTCACGTGCGGCTCTTACCTGTTCCTGAAGGAAGGCAAGGTCGCTGCGCTGAAGCGATACCAGAGCCGTATCCCTGATCACATCCACGTAGGACGTTGCCGCATCCAGCAGCGTGTCCTGCTCCGTCGACATCAGGCTTTCACGCTGAGCACGCACGACAGCTTCTGCCTGACGGGTGGAATTGATCGTCCGGAAGCCGCGGAACAGGGTCTGACTGATCGTCAGCGAGATCGACGCATTGTTGCGATAGTCGATCGCCGAGTCGGCCCCGGCTGCGAGGCGTCCGGCCGCTGCGGATGCTGTCACGGTTGGCCGCCAGCCCGTCAGTGCCTGAGGCACATTCTCATCCACACCACGAAGCTGCGCACGCGCCGCGTTCAAGGTGGGATTGTTCGAATAGGCAAGCGCCAGCGATTCTCTGATGGTTTCAGCATCAGCGGGAGACAGGGAGGCACCGGTCAAGGCGGTGGCGGAAACGCCACCCAACAGGCCAATAGCAATGGTCAAAACTTTTAGAGTTGAACGACCAGACACCCCACACTCCTTCCGGGTCAACCTACTTGATCCTGTTGAGTAAACTGATGGGTGTTATTCTTCAACCGTTTGAGAGCGGATAATTGCGAATTTCCGCGAGTGCGGCTTAATGGCAACAAGTTATCGCTGCGTTAAGCCATTTCTCCGCTTTTAAAGCAAAAACCCGCCATCATTCGGCGGGTTTCTGTCAGTCCGGACCAAATTGATCGCTCAGAAAACGAATTCGTCAGCCTTGTCGAAGCCAGGAAGCACGCTAACAGAGGCATTGAAACCGAATCGGCTGCTCACCGCAGAACCCGATTTCTGGAAGAGTTTGGCGACGCCAGCACCACCGCGTCCTTCAATCACCGCCAGACGTCCTGTCGGCTTCAGCTGGTCAGTCAGGGCCTTTGGCAGCACCTCGACGGCTCCGTCCACGAAAATGACGTCGTAAGGGCCTTCGGAAGAATAGCCCGCTGCCAGCGCACCTTCCACGACAACCGCATTTTCGATGCCGAGATCGACCAGAACCTCGGTTGCCGTCTTGGCAAGGTCCGGATTTTCCTCAAGAGCCACGACGGAAGCAGCAAGTTTGGAAACGACTGCAGCGCTGTAACCGGTGCCAGCTCCAATGACCAGAACGACATCGCCTTCCCGGATATCCGCCAGTTGAACCAGCTTTCCGAAAATATGCGGCTTCATCAGCATCCGGCCGGTTTCGACTGCTCCAATCGGCAGATCTTCGTCGATATAGGCAACGGCACGTTTGGATGCGGGAACGAAGCGCTCGCGCGGCACCACTTCCATTGCGTCCAGGATCCGGTGATCGGTCACATCGTTGGTGCGCAGCTGGTTATCCACCATCTTGCGGCGGGACTGATTAAAGTCCGTCATATCGGCCCTCACTTTGACATGCCGGATTACCGGCGCCTCTTGAGAAACGTTCATTAGCGATGCAAAGGCTGCCTGACAAGTATCCGCGCGAGCAGATCCTGCGATGGCACCCGGTTTCTGCGGAAAATAAGCAGCAACTCATGGCTTTCCTCAAATCGATAATCGGCAACGGTGGAAATGTGTACGACGTTGAAAACAGGGCTTGACCAAATCGCGCAACTGTTTGATAAGGCGCGGCACACCACCTAGGGGCCCTGTGGCGGAGTGGTGACGCAGCGGATTGCAAATCCGTGTACACCGGTTCGATTCCGGTCGGGGCCTCCAGACACTTTTTCAGATCATTGCACGTTTTCAGGCGTTCGTTGTCTTGAACGAAGCCGATGCTACATCTTTCCGTTGCGTCATGTTAGCTTCTGTCCAGAAGCCTTGAAAAAGGGGATGTGCCATGAAAACACCAGGTGGAAGTCCGCCAGCGCCAGGCAAACCGGCGCGAGTGATCACGACATCAACCATGAAACGCGTTGAACCGCCCCGGCCGCGCAAGACACCGCAAGCGGTTTCCGCCAGCGACAATACCGCGGCTCTTGTGGAAGCCTTGCGCCAGCGCATCAATGACCTGGAAAACCGAATAGCTGATCTGGAAAGCGTGATTTCGCTACAGAACCAGGATGTCATCATCAGTGCGCCTAAAAGCGTGCTCATCCAGGGCATGGACACTGTCGAGATCTCGGCCGGCAGCAAATTCAAGGTTTCTGCCAGCATGACCGAGACAAGCACACCCATCGCCAGGTTTTCCGGCATTCTTGAGTGCGACATCGTCAAGGCGAACACGGTGATGGGTGCTGCCTATACGCCTGGCGCGGGTAACATCTGGTAGTTTTTGGCAAGGATCCGGGTGTCGATCGTTTCTCAGGTGCTCCATCCGCATTTATGCTGCCTTGACCGAACGCTGTAACAGCACGGAAGCTGCCTAGCATGAAGGAACCGAGTTTCAGCATTGGCGTCGAGGAAGAATATCTCCTCGTCGACAGATCGACCCGCATGTTGGCGAGTTCGCCGCCACCGGAACTGTTCAAGGCCTGCGAAAGCGCCCTCGAAGGACGGGTCAGTCCTGAATTTCTGAAATGTCAGATCGAGGTTGGAACACCGGTTTGCTCCAATCTGCAGGAAGTCCGCACGGAACTCGGTTATTTCCGCAAGACCATTGCGCGCGAGGCGGCAGTGTTCGACCTGGCGCCGATTGCGTCTTCAACCCACCCGTTCGCCGACTGGACAGACCAGCCGCACACAGACAAGGAACGTTACAACGAGATCGCCAGGACCATGCAGCTCGTGGTCAAGCGCATGGTGATCTGCGGAATGCATGTTCATGTCGGTATCGAAGACGAAGAACTGCGCATCGAGCTGTTCAATCAGCTGGCCTATTTCCTGCCGCACCTGCTCGCACTCAGCACTTCATCCCCGTTCTGGCGTGGTCGGAACACCGGCCTGAAGTCCTATCGCCTATCGGTTTTCAACGAAATGCCGCGGACCGGCCTGCCACCCGGATTCGACAGCTATTTCGACTATCGGCACACGGTCGACATTCTCGTTCGCGCCGGTGTCATCGAAGATGCCACCAAGATCTGGTGGGACCTGCGCCCGTCCGACCGGTTTCCGACACTGGAAATGCGCATTACCGATGTCTGCCCGTTGCTTGACGACGCCGTCGCCATAGCGGCGACTTTCAGATGCCTGTGCCGCATGCTTTACCGCTTGCGGCGCGCCAATCAGGGTTGGCGGCAATATTCACGGTTTCTCCTGGCGGAAAACCGCTGGCAGGCACAACGACACGGCACAAATGCACAACTGATCGATTTCGGCCGCAACGAAACGGCAGCCTTTCCGGACATGATCGAGGAACTGATTGAACTCATTCTTCCGGACGCAGTTCATTTTGACTGCGTGTCCGACGTGAACCATTTGAGGGAAATCGCCGTCAGGGGCACCTCCGCAGAACGGCAGCTGGAACTGGCTGGTGATATTCCTGAAGACGGTCACCTGCCCCAGGACACTCTCGACAGGATTGTCGACCAGTTGATTTCCGAGACCCAACGAGGGCTTTGATCAATCCAATCGTGGGTCGGCTCTCGCCACGATCAACCTGGTTGTCTTGGCGGCGTTCCGTGAGCGTCTGTGTGAAAAAACTCGGTCGAACCGGTCAGCACAAAGGCAAACTCGTCGATTTCCTCTATCACCGCAGCGGCAGAGCGTGACAGTCCGGATCTGGGGCGCATGCCGCGCTGCGCCTTGATCAAGGCCTGCCGCGCCAGCGCAAGCTGAGCCAGCAGGGCGTCGCGTTCCACGTCCTGCAATGGTGAATGGTGGCTGGTCTTTGCCATCGAGGCGTCCTTCGGTGCACATTGTTCTTCTTTTGTTCTTTTTTTCTGCACTTTGACGGATCTGTCAATGCGCCCAAAGTTGCGTCGCCTTCGTCCTTACCCGCCTCACTTGCACCCTAATGACAGAAGCGCGGTACCGAACACGGATAAATGTTTGAAAAGGCAGGCAACAGCGCATAACAGCTTTTGGGACAGGACGAACAAAAGCGCAGGACGTTCTTGCGGCAACGCATGTCGGGAACCGTCTGTACTTTTTGTCTCCCTACCGGCTAGATGAGTGACGAAAGGCAGATCGGCCGACCTGCCAACTGCAAGAGGCATTTTCATGGAACACGGCGGGGATTTGACCCTTGCGATTGAGCGCTTTGGCGGAACGCATGACGACTGGCTGGATTTATCAACCGGGATAAATCCATACAGCTATCCCGTGCCTGACGACCTGCCGCTGTCCACCTGGACCAGCCTGCCGGCACGCGGCGCCGAAGAACACCTGATTGCAGCTGCTCGCCAAGCTTATCGCATTCCCGACAATCTCGCTGTCTGTGCAGCGCCTGGAACACAGGTCCTGCTGTCGCTTCTACCGACCATCCTTCCTGAAGGGCCGGTCGTTCTCGCCTCGCCCACCTATACCAGCCACAGGGATGCCTGGACGCGGGAAAGCCGAGCACCTATCGAAGTATCCAGCGTCTACTCCCTGCCCGCTGATGCAAAGATCGTGGTTCTGGTCAATCCGAACAATCCGGACGGACGTCTGATAGATGTCAAAAGCTTGATCGAAATCGCGCGGACACTGAGCGCACGCGGCGGTTATCTGGTGGTGGACGAAGCCTTTGCCGATGTCGTACCGGGCGCGACCTTGCTGCCGCACATCGGAACCGAAAACGTTGTCGTTTTGCGGTCCTTCGGAAAGTTCTTCGGTCTTGCGGGACTGCGGATCGGCTTTCTTGCAGGCGAAAAAACCGCCATTTCCAGAATGTCCGGCCTGCTCGACAGCTGGAGCCTCAGCGGACCGGCACTGGAAATCGGGGCCAGGGCACTGCGTGACAGCACCTGGCAAGATCGGACAACCAGGCAGTTGATCGAAGACATGGCGGACCTGACAGTCGCGCTTTCCGAAGCAGGTCTCAGTGTCTTCGGCGGCACGCCTCTCTATGCGCTTGCCGGTCTGCGCAATCCCAAGGGCCTGCATGAGGCCCTTGCCCGCAGAAGGATCTGGACGCGGATCTTCGACTACGCACCAACCTGGATCCGCTTTGGCCTTCCAGGTGGACCGGAAAATCTCAAACGTCTGACAGACGCTCTTGCAGAAGCGCTAAAAGAGGTCTGACGGACCGGGATGCTGCTTTACGACCACGCTCTCTGGCTGCTTCTCGCCGCGCTGTTGCTGGACGCCCTGATCGGTGATCCCGACTGGATGTGGCAACGCCTGCCGCATCCGGTTGTCTGGATCGGCAAGTTGATCGGCCTGTTCGACCGGCATTTCAACAAAACGGAATTCGCACCGGCGACACGCAAGCTCGGCGGCGTGCTGACACTCCTGGCGTTGCTTGCCAGCGCCGGACTTGCCGGCGTCGTCATTGAGGCCGTTGCGAAGTGGCTGCCATATGGCAGAGTGCTTGAAGCTGTCGTAGCTGCGGTGTTTATCGCCCAAAACAGTCTTTACCGTCACGTGGCAGCCGTGCGGGATGGCCTGTTGAAGGACGGGTTGGAAGGTGGCCGCAAGGCGGTTTCCATGATTGTCGGACGTGACCCGAACCGGCTGGACGAAGCCGGTGTCTCGCGGGCAGCCATCGAATCCTGCGCCGAGAATTATTCCGACGGTATCGTGGCGCCCGTATTCTGGTTCGCCGTGCTCGGCCTGCCTGGATTGATCGTCTACAAGGCGGTGAATACAGCCGACAGCATGATTGGCCACAAGAACGAGGTTTATGCCGACTTCGGCTGGGCGGCTGCCCGTTTCGACGATCTGGTCAATCTGCCCGCCTCGCGCCTGGCAGGGCTGTTTATCGCCCTGTGTGCGCCCTTGTCCCGAGGCTCGGTCCGCAAGAGCATTGCCTGTATTCTGGACGACGCCCGCAAGCACCGCTCGCCAAATGCCGGTTGGCCGGAGGCTGCCATGGCAGGCGCATTGAACCTGGCTCTTGCAGGACCTCGGATCTATCCGGGTTACACCGTCAATGACCGGTATCTGAATGCGAGTGGACGAAAGGATGCGAGGGCAGAAGATATTTCGCGCGCCTTGAGGATCCTCATTGGCTGCTACGCACTCGAGGCGTTGCTGATTGCAGGTCTGGCGCTATTGCTGGCCTTCTAGGTCAGGCGTTTTAAGCCGCGCCGCGTGCGATCTTCAGGATGGCCTCCACGTCGAGGACGCTGTCCAGATGCCCTGCAAGATCATCCAGAATCCTGTCTATGTCCTTGTCATAACTGATGTCTGAGCGCACGCCGAAGGCATTCAGGTATGCCGTCCGGAACGCATCGGCGGTGAACAGGCCGTGAATGTATGTTCCGTACACTCGGCCATCCGCTGAGACCGCACCATCGGACCGACCATCATCAAGGCGCATCATGGGATGGGCACAGTCTGGCCCGGACGTTCGGCCGACATGAATTTCGTAGCCAGAGACAGGGGCTCCGCTGGCAACATGGGTCGCGCGTGCGGCAACGGTCGATTTATCTGCCGTCAGGATGGTCTCGACATCCAGATATCCCAGGCCTTCGACCGTTCCGGGGGATCCCTCGATACCGTCCGGATCCGAGATAACCTTGCCCAGCATCTGATATCCACCGCAGACGCCCAGGATGTGCCCGCCCCGCCGGTGGTGTGCCTTGAGATCTATGTCCCAACCCTGTCTGCGGAAAAAGGCGAGATCACCAACAGTGGACTTGGACCCGGGCAAAAGCACGACATCGGCGTCTCCCGGCAACGGGGTGCCCGGTTGAACAAGCTCAAGCGTAACACCCGGTTCAAGCCGGAGCGGATCCAGGTCGTCGAAGTTGGCGATCCGCGAGATCACGGGAACAACGATCTTGAGCCCCCCGTCACCAAATCCGTCCGCCAGACCGAGCGCATCTTCTGCCGGAAGTTTCGCAGCATCCGCAAACCACGGGACAACACCGACACCTTGCCAACCGGTGCGCTGCTCGATTTCTCGCAAGCCTTCGTCGAACAGGCTCGGGTCTCCCCGAAACCGGTTGATGAAGAAGCCCTTGATGCGCTGCCGTTCGTTTTCTTCCAGCACAGCACACGTTCCGACGACTGATGCAATAACCCCGCCGCGATCTATATCCGCACACAGGATCACCGGCAGATCCGCCGCCTCGGCAAATCCCATGTTGGCGATGTCTCCAGAGCGGAGATTGATTTCCGCAGGGCTTCCTGCTCCCTCGACAATCACCAGATCAACACCTGAGGCGTTTATCGAAAAACTCTCCAGAACCTTCGGTAATAATTCAGCTTTCTGCTTTCCATATTCGCGCGCCCGCATCGTGCCATATCGCTTGCCCTGCACGATTACCTGAGCCCCGGTGTCGGTTTCGGGCTTCAACAGAACGGGGTTCATGTGAACACTCAACGGAACGCGGCAGCCCATGGCCTGAAGCGCCTGGGCCCTGCCGATTTCGCCGCCGTCGGCTGTTACGGCAGCGTTGTTTGACATGTTCTGCGGCTTGAAGGGGCGAACTTTCAGGCCACGGTTGGCAAAGAGACGGCACAGACCGGCGACGATCAGGCTTTTGCCAACATTCGAGCCTGTGCCCTGGACCATGATTGCCGGTACCTTGCCGGCCGCTTTTGTCTCAACCATGCAACGTCAATCATTGCCGAATGGTGCTGCGCCATATGGCCGAAATTCGCTTGGCACCGGAAGATTGGCGAGCCGCAGTTCCAGCATCAAGCGAACCGTCGGCCGAACGGCAAAGAGAACGGATCCGATCACGAACAACCACGTTCCTGCGTACATCAGGCTGTCGTAGAAAAAGAAGACGCTGCCGACAAGAAACGTCAATGCAGCCAGAAATTCGACAACGGTTCGGTAAAGTTCGTATTTCCGGACCGTTTCCACATGCGCCTGCGAGGCCGTGCGAAGACTGTGGTCGAATAGCTTGCTCATCCTCGATCCCCTTTGATTACCTCTGGGTTTCGTGATCCAAGTGCCCGGGTTTAAAACTCGATGCCTTCCTGTGGTTTCACACCAGACCGGAAGGGATGTTTTATCTGGGTCATGTCGGTGACAAGATCTGCAATGTCGATCAGCTCGTCCTTGGCATTGCGCCCCGTGATGACGACATGCACATCGTCCGGTTTTTCGTTCTTCAGGAAATCGACCACTTCGGCGATGTCCAGATAATCGTAGCGCAGAACGATGTTGAGCTCGTCGCACAGGATCAGACGAAATTCACCGGATGTGATCATGTCCTTGGCGGCTTGCCAAGCTTCGTTCGCCGCATCGATATCCCGTTGCCGGTCCTGTGTTTCCCACGTGAACCCCTCACCCATCCGTTTGATCGTGACGAGGTCGGAGAACCGTTCCAGCGCCATGCGCTCACCGGTTTCGATCCGCCCCTTCACGAATTGCACCACGCCCACCTTGTGGCCGTGACCGAGAGAACGGAACACCATCCCGAAACCGGCTGTCGACTTGCCTTTGCCCTTGCCCGTGTGGACGATCAGCAAGCCCTTTTCGATGGTCTTGGTCGCCATGATCTTGTCACGTGCGGCCTTTTTCTTGCGCATCTTCTCGGCATGGCGGGCATTGAGTTCTTCTTCGGTCAGTTCCGGCTTGTCCTTGTCGGCGGTCACGATGCGTCCGTCCCTTCCAGTCTTGTTTTCAAATCATTCAGTGCAGCATGGGTCGAATTGCGCCGCGGCGTCCAGAGGCCGCGTTCAATTGCTTCATGAAAGCGGTCCAGCATTTCGTTGAGACCCGCCGGATTGGCGTCCTTGAGGAAATCCAGAACTTCTTGGTTATCCACGTAGGCATCATACAGCTGGTCAAAATGGTGATCTCCCACGGCCCGGGTGGTCGCGGCAAATGCGAACAGATAGTCGAGCGTCGCAACCATCTCGAACGCGCCCTTGTAGCCATGCCGCATGACACCTGCGATCCATTTCGGGTTTGCCGCACGAGCGCGCACCACGCGGCCGATCTCTTCCGAAAGGGTGCGGACCACCGGACGCTCAGGCCGCGAATGGTCGTTGTGGTAGACCGTCGGTGCTTCGCCTTTCAGTGCTTCGACGGTCGCTGCCAGTCCGCCCTCGAACTGATAATAGTCGTCACTGTCCAGAAGATCGTGTTCGCGGTTGTCCTGATTGTGCAGGACTGCGTCCACGGTTTTCAGCCTCGTTTCGAGATCGTGCCTGGCGACGGAGCCTTCCGCACCGCCACCGTAGGCGTAACCACCCCATGTCAGAAAGGCATCGGCAAAATCCGAACGTTCTTCCCAAAGCTTCTCGTCAATCAGCGCCTGCAGACCAGCACCATAGGCACCCGGTTTTGAGCCAAAGACACGAAACCCGGCCCTGCGTTTGGCTTCGTTCTTGTCCAGGCCTTCAGCCTGAAGCCGTGCACTTTCCGATCGCATTCGTGCGGCAATCGGATTGGCTTCGTCCGGTTCTTCAAGCGCACCGACCGCACGGGCGGCGCTGTCAAAAAGATCCATTTGATGCGGGAAGGCATCACGGAAAAACCCGGAAACCCGCAAGGTAACGTCGACACGCGGTCGTCCAAGCTCTGAAAGCTTCAGAATTTCGAACCCGGTGACACGGCCCGAACCCTGCTCCCACACCGGACGCGCCCCTATAAGCGCCAGCGCCTGGGCAATGTCGTCACCTCCGGTTCGCATGTTGGCAGTGCCCCAACATGTCAGGACCAGCGATTTCGGCCATTCGCCTTCTTCCTGGAAGTATCGTTCCGCAACGAGAGATGCGGATTGCCAGCCGAGCCGCCATGCGGTTTCGGTCGGCACTGCACGTACATCGACGGAGTAGAAGTTCCGGCCAGTGGGCAGCACATCCGGACGCCCACGCGAAGGCGCGCCGGACGGCCCGGGGGCAACGAACCCACCTTCCAATGCCGTCAGCACTGCGCTTGTTTCAGCGTGTCCGGAGCCGGTTACGGCCGGTCGCAGAACTTGGTTTAGATCATCCAGAACAGCAAGGGTCGATTGCCACGCCTCAGGCACTCCGCGATTACCCGCAACGATTTCGCGGGCAAGAAGCTCGATACGTTCAACCGTATCGCCTTGCGATCTCCAGGGAGCCTCCAGAACATTTGCAAGGAGCTCCGGTCGACCCTGCTGCCAGGGGGCAGCGAAATCGCAATCCAGTGGATCAAATCCATCAAAACCGAGGTCCGAAGCGATAGCCCTTTGCAGGCTCTGCTGTTCCGGTCTGTTGCCGCGCGGTACCCTTGCCAACGCAACCAGCAGATCCATCAGAAGATCGCCTTCGGGACTTTCGCCAAGAATATGCAGCCCGTCCCTGATCTGCAGTTCCTTCAGGTCGCACAAGTGAGCGTCGAGGCGCGCAAGGCGGGTTTCCTCGTCCATGGTCTCGGTAATACCGATATCCTTGTCCAGACCATGCCGCGCAGCGGTGTCCAGGATATCCCGCGTCAATGCCTTCAGGCGGCGCGGGTCAACACCGCTCGCCAGATAATACTCATCAAGCAGCGTCTCCAGCTCTTCGGCAACGCCATGGCTCTCCGCCCGGGCCAAAGGCGGTGTCAGGTGATCGACGATGACGGCCGAGGTCCGTCGCTTGGCCTGCGCCCCCTCGCCTGGATCATTGACGATGAACGGGTAGATGTTCGGAATTGGCCCCAGAACGGCTTCCGGGAAACAGCTTTCAGCAAGGGCCAGCGCCTTGCCGGGCAGCCATTCCAGATTGCCGTGTTTGCCGAGGTGAATGACGGCATCGACGGCGAATTGTTCCCGCAGCCAGATGTAGAAGGCAAAATAGTGGTGCGGCGGCACCAATGCCGGATCGTGGTAGGTTTCCTTCGGATCGATGTTGTAGCCACGCGCCGGCTGAATACCGACCACCTGATTGCCGAACCGGTGCAGGGCCACGCGGAAATGGCCATCCGTTACATGAGGATCGTCCGACGGTGCTCCCCAACGATCAACAACTGCTGACCGAACAACATTGGGCAACTGGTCGAATGAGCGCTCGTAGTCCTGAAGCGACAAAGCCTGATATTCGTCCTTGCCTGATCGGCCATCCAGGGCATTGGTTACGCCCGAAGTCAGGATTTCCATCAGATCGGCGGAGCTTGCTGGAACCTTGCCAGCGTCATAGCCCGCGGCGGCCATGGCCTTGAGCAAATGAACGCATGACGCAGGCGTGTCGAGCCCTACGCCGTTGGCAAGACGCCCGTCCCGGTTCGGATAGTTTGCCAGGATAAGGGCCGACTTCTTGGCTGCAGCCGGTTTCCGACCGAGTTTCCCCCAGGCGGCCGCAAGCGCCGCGGTAAACATGATCCGATCCGGAACAGGCGTAAAGGCAACCGGCGTCGACTGGGTGGCCTCATCGAAGACCCCTTCTTCCTTGAAGGAGACAGCACGGGACAAGATCCGGCCGTCAATCTCCGGCAAGACGACATGCATTGCGAGGTCACGTATCGACAAGCCCTGATCGCTGTCTTCCCAGCCCTCTTTGGAGGAAGACGAGAAGACGACCTGCAGCACAGGTTTGCCGGGTCGATCGAGCGGCGTCGGCTGATGGGCTGCTCCGGCCTTCGAGACGGCGAAGGCAGTACCGTTCAACACGACATCAGGCGGTGCCTCATCGAACAGGCTTTCCAGAACGGCGACGGATTCCGCTTCCTTCAGGCTGGAAACATAGATCGGCAGTGCATTTACACCGGCTTTGTCGAGAGCAGCGATCAACGCATCCAGTGGTGCGGTTTGGGCACCTTGCACCAAAGCACGGTAGAAAGTGATCGCTGCAACAGGTCTTTCAGGATCCCGCCAGGAGGCCTTCAGTTGCGCTATATCGGGGGCGACCGTGCCAGCAAGATAGATACCCGCGCGAGGTAGGGGCACCGGATGCGCTGGCTCTTCTCCCTTTCCGATCAGGTGCGCTGCATATCTCAAGGCATTTGCGTAATTCTCTGCGCCGCCTTCCACACAGTATCGCCAGAAGCGATGCACTTCCGCTGGTGATCGGGTGGAGCGAGACGTCAGTTCTTCGTCCCACTTGTCGTCGCCCGGAATAACGATCAGATCGATGCCATTCGCGCGGACTTCTTCTTCAAACCTTTCCAGGCCGTAGCGCCAGTACTCCACTCCACCCAGAATTCGCAGAACGATCAGCCGAGACCCACGGACGGTCTGTTCGGCATAAAGATCGACCGAATAGGGATGCGACAGGGCCATGAGATTGGCGAGCCGCAGGCCTGCCCGGCCTGTTCCAAGCCGTGATTGCGCAGCGGCAAAGCTTCCCAGTTCGGTGTCTGCAGCGGAGAGGAACAGAATGTCGGCTGGAGACTGGCCGAGATCGACCGCGTCCCCACCGTCATCGATCCGGCGCGTCTGGCTGGCGAGAATGTGCATGCTTGGTCTTTATTTCCAGCTTCTATCCAGCGTGTCAGGCAGCAGCCGTCAATTCACCCAGCAGGCCACGAACCGCAGTCAGGTCGAGGCCTTTCAAACCGATTACGACCAATCTGCCGCTGCTCTCGGCGCCGGCGGCGAACCAGGTTTCGACACGCGGTCCGACAGCTTGAACCATTGCAGGTGTAGCCTTGCCCTCGATTTTTACAGCCCCCTTGATGCGCAGGACGCCTTTTTGCGCCATGGCTTCCAGAACCTTTGCCTCTGCATCTTTCAGGCTGGCGAAAGACGAGACTACCAGCACGTGACTTTCAAAATCATCGTGATGGTGATGATCGTGATGATGGTCGTCATGGTGATGATCATGATCATCATCGTGGTCGTGGTCGTGGTCATCATGATGGTGATGATGCTCGTGCCGATCAGCCATATCGTCCTCGGCAGCAGAGCCCCTACCGAGCAGAACTTCAATCGGAAGCGTGCCTTTTTCGGATGTCACCACGTGAACCGCCGGACGAACATCGGCGGCGATCTTCTCATGCACCTGCTTCAAAGCGTCTTCGGAGACGAGATCAGCCTTGTTCAGAACAACGAGGTCTGCGCAACGCAATTGGTCGTGGAAGAGTTCTTCAACAGGACTGTCATGATCAAGAGCCTCGTCGGCGGCACGCTGCGCGGCAAGTGCATCTTCATCAAGTGCGATCCGGCCTTCGGCGAGTGCTGCAGCATCCAGCACCGTGACAACACCATCTACCGTTACCTTCGGCTTGACGCTCGGCCAGGAGAAGGCGCGAACGAGCGGCTGCGGCAGAGCCAGGCCGGAGGTTTCGATAACAATATGCTCCGGCGGATTGTCCCGCGCGAGCAGCATTTCCATGGTTGGCAGGAAATCGTCGGCAACGGTGCAACATATGCAGCCATTGGTAAGCTCAACCACCTCTTCCGCGGCGCAATCGGGATCAGCGCATCCATTCACCAGGGAACCGTCGAAGCCCATGTCCCCAAACTCATTGACAATAAGGGCAATGCGTTTGCCATTGGCGTTGGTAAGCAAATTGCGGATCAGCGTGGTCTTGCCTGCTCCGAGAAACCCAGTGACGATCGTTGCCGGAATTTTTGCGCCCGGCTGCAGGGATGAATTGGTCATAATTTGATATCCGGTTGTGATGTGGGTTTCAAAAGTATCGGCAGGCCCGCAGCAACGAAGACGACCTGTTGGCACCTATGCGCCATATCCTGGTTCAGTCGTCCCTGCACATCGCGGAACGACCTCGACAGACGGTTCTCCGGCACGATCCCCATACCAACTTCGTTGGAAACGAAAACGCACGGCCCCTGAAGACCCTTCAGAACCGCGCAAAGCCGCGCCGTTTCGGCGGGGATGTCCTTGTCTGCAAACAGCAGGTTCGACAGCCACAGGGTCAGGCAGTCAACAAGAACCACCCGGTCTTGCCTGCATTCGTTTTCAAGCACGGCCGCAAGTTCGAGCTGTTCTTCCACGGTGAGCCAGGACGGGCCGCGTTGATCTTTATGAGCGGCGATCCGGCTGGCCATTTCATCGTCGTGGGCAGCACCAGTCGCGACATAGATTTTTTGCAGACCGGTTTCATGGACAAGCTTTTCCGCGAACCGGCTTTTTCCGGAGCGGGCACCGCCGAGGACCAGCGTCGTCCTCTCGCCGTTTGAATGCGTCATTCCTTCTCCCAGCCGTCCGCCCGACAGCGCCATAGGGTTGACAATGTGACGGCCGGTCTCCTGGCTTGCGGCTCAGCGCGGTCTGTACCCCTTCCCGGCCCCATCAGGACGCCAGTGGTTTTCGTACAGCCACTCACCGCTCACAGTTGCGGGGGCAGCTCCGGATCTGGACTTGAAAAAGACCGCACCGGATTCCCGTTTCATCCGGATCAGGCAAGGCCTTTTCCGGAACCGTCGGTTTCTTCCTAAACGTATCTTGAGGCCGACACAAGCAGCAGAAAGTCGCTGACGACTAACCTTGAAAATCGGCCAGGCAGTCAACACGGACGCCTTCTTGCGACAAAGTCAGAAAAAGGCACAGCCGATTTAGCCTGCCCGGGGTGTTCCAATCGTCGCGAAACGTAGGGTTTTCCAAGCTCGACAGAACGCCTAGCCATCTGAAATATATCGAGTTTTCCACACCGAGATCAAAAAAATGACGGCTTGATGAAAAAAACGCCCTCGGGGGCTTGGCAAACGGATCAAGCCTTTGATATACGCATCTCCATCGACGGGGCGGCAACGCGCTGGCCCCGAGCGTGGTGATCCCCAGTAGCTCAGTTGGTAGAGCAAGCGACTGTTAATCGCTGGGTCGCTGGTTCGAGTCCGGCCTGGGGAGCCATCACCACCTCTTCTTAATCCTCCCGAATGCTGCAATTCTGAAGGCTGGGACACCGTTCAGTGTCCGGGTTGATCTTATTCGCGTTTGATCTTGCAACAATCTGCACCGCCTCAAAAAACGACAGCCATTTGATGCGAGCGCGTCTTTCGCAGTAGTAACGTTCCGCACCATCTTCCTAAACAACATTTCCTGGCTACGTTTTTAACGAAGATCGCGCCTCCATTGGCTCTGTGTTGTTGAATAGCGCTTCTTGATAAAGCTCCAGGTTGCTCCTATCGTGATTTCTCCAAAGGGAGCATCATGGAAAATCGCAGCTAAATCCAGCACCCCTGAACCCGCAAATCTTCACATGCGTGGTACCTTTTATGAGCGGCGACAACACACACACCATTGCCACCGTAACCGCAGCACCAGGTTATGCCGAATTTCTTGAAGCCTACTGCGACAAGGAACAGCCCCTGCTGATCAAGGGACTAGCAAAAAACTGGCCCGCGCGGGAAAGGTGGCAATCCGGCCGATTACGAGCAGAACTCCATACGCTGCCAAAGGTCCGCGACAGAGGTGTCTTTTTCGTCAGCCGCTCCCCCGTACTCGAACAAGATATCGAGATGCCGGACTTCCTGAAGGAAATCCTCGCGTCCGATCGGATAATGCAAGATTCCGTTGCCTGGAGGTTCTGGATCAACAGCAGGAACAACCGGACAGAGTTCCACTACGATACCAACGCCGAGAATGTCATCACAGTTCAGGTGAAGGGCCGTAAGGAATGGGTACTGGTTTCGCCCGAAACACCGCTACCGTGCTACCCGTTCACCAACTTCTCTTTACTGAAAGACGAAGAGCGATTGCTGAGGAACAAGCGGTTCTACAAATTCGATCTGGAGGAAGGCGATCTTCTCTATCTGCCTCCCCATTGGTACCACCGGGTGGTTGCCAAGGAAGACGAGAACATCAACATCAATTGGACTTTCACGAAACGCGAAACCTCGGTCATCTCGAAAGAATTCAAGCGTGACATGGAGCGGTGCGGCCTGCTGCATTCATTCAAGAACAGTGATTCCGCGCTGGTTCGGCGCTGTTACGAAACCGCTATCCGCGCCCTTCCAAATGTTGGCGGTATTGGCTGGGGTCTGAAATCGTTCATTTCATCGCCCTATACGCCAAGCCGCGGAGCATTGGTCAACCGCTTCTTCAAGGAATTGCTGCAAATACCGAATACGCTGCTGACACTTCCAAACGTTCGCTCAACGCTGAAAAAGGTCGACAAGACCTAACCGGCGAACGCGCTGCCAATCCCACAAGTTCGGCGCAGTATGTAGACCACCAGCGTATATGCCGGGCTACGTATTCGAGAATTGCTCCCCCGCAATCCATACGCCCTCGACCTCATAGGCTTTGCCAAGCTGCACGAAGTCAGCCGGATAGCCTTCTTCGAAACGACCGAGTGGGCGCCCGAGAACGTCCGCAGGATCACTGGTTGCCATTGCAAGAGCAGCTTCGACCGGAAGCTCGAGTGTGCCGGTGAGAAACTTCAAGGACGCCGGCAAATCTATATCGGCGCCGGCAAGCGTGCCGTCTTCGAGGGTCAATGTGCCATCGCGGCGAAAGATTTCTCGCCCGCCCAGGAAGAAGGACGTAACATCGGTGCCGGTCTGAGACATGGCGTCGGTAACGATAAAGATTCTGCCCGGGCCAGTCTTTGACTTGAGCGCGACCCGCATCGCGACCGGGTCGACATGGACACCATCAGCAATGATGCCCACGTTGAGCGCGCCCAGATCGAGCGCGGCGCCCACAAGGCCGGGTTCGCGGTGTTGCAACGGGCTCATGGCGTTAAAAAGATGGGTGACCATCGAAGCACCCGCTTCAACCGCTGTCTTGCACTGCCGGTATGTGGCTCCGCTGTGGCCAAGACTGACGTGAATTCCCGCATCAGCCAATTCCCGCATCTGTTCTGGCCGCACCGTTTCCGGTGCCACAGTCATGATGAGGCTTGGCAATTCCCGCGCCGCGCGCAGATAAAGCGCCATGTCTTCGCGGTTCAAAGGCCGGATCAGATTCGGGTCATGCGCCCCCTTGCGCCCCGCGAAAAGATGCGGCCCTTCGAGATGCAGACCATGAAACCCCTTCACGCCCCGCGACCATGCGGCAATTGCCAGATCAACGACTTTGCGCGTCACGTCGGGCGTGTCCGTAATCAAAGTCGGTGTCAGGGCTGTTGTCCCGAGGCTGACATGGGCGGCGCAAATACGTTCGATATCGTCGACTGTTTCCGCATCCCCCAGCATCAAGCCACCGCCGCCATTGACCTGCAGATCGATCAATCCCGGTGCGAGAATGCCGTCGCCAAGATCGACAGTCTCTACGCCAACGGGCACCTGATCGGCAGAAAGAAGGCCAGCCACCTTGCCATCTTCGACAAGCAGGGCAGCATTCGCATGGATTTTCTCACCATCGAAAACCCGGCTGCAGAGATAGGCGGTTGTGGAGGTCATACGGTCTGGGTGACTTTCTTCAGGTGCTTGGGAACGTCCGGATTGAAACCGCGCTGCCGTGCAAACCATTCGATGAAGGCGTAGAAAGAAACAATCTGCACCAAGGCGTCGGTCAATGGATGCCCGGTTGCCTGGAACGCCAGCTTTTCCGCCCGTTCCACCTTGTCGGTCGTTGCAAAAACACTTCCGCCCTGGTCCACCATGCGATCCGCAGCCTGGGCTAGCCCCTCTTCGGCTGCATCGCGCACACCAAGCGCCAGGATCGGGTAACCGTTTTCGACGATCGAGACAGGACCGTGCATTACCTCGGCGGACGAATAAGCCTCCGCATGGATCTGGCAGGTTTCCTTAAATTTCAGCGCAGCTTCATTTGCGATAGCCAGACCAGGTCCGCGTCCAATGACATAAAGCGAACCCCGCTGCTCGATCGGCTCGGCAAGCGCGCGCCAGTCCTTGTCGATTGCTTTTTCAAAATGATCCGGCAAGGCAGCCAACGCGTCGAGCAATTCCTTGTCAGCTCCGATTTCCGCCAAAAGCAGCAGGCCCGCCAAGACGGAATTGACGAAGGTCTTGGTCGCTGCGACGCTGCGCTCAGGACCTGCGCAAATATCGATCGCGGCGCTGGAAAGCTTTGCCAGTTCACTTCCCGACGTGTTGGTAAAGCCTACAGTGAAAGCCCCCTGCGCGGTTGCACTTTCCACAACCGAGAGACTGTCCGGGCTGGCGCCGGATTGGGAAATTGCAATCACAAGAGCCTCACCCAGCTTGACCTTGCCACCATAAACCGAAGAAACGGATGGGCCGAGAGATGCCATGGCAAGACCAAGGTAGATCTCCGAGGCATATTTGAGAAACGTCGCAGCGTGGTCAGAAGAACCGCGAGCGACGCTTGCCAGGAACACCGGCGCGCCTGCCTTCTTTGCAATGTCGCGGATCAACGGGTGTCCATCGGCCAACAGACGGCGCGCAGCGTCCGGGATTTCTTCGATTTCCCGGCGCATGTGCGTCGGCGTGGCCATGGTACTTGCTTCAATCATCAGGATTAGTCTTCCGAAATCTGAAGTTCAGCGATGAAGTCATATGCATCGCCGCGGTAAACGGAACGGGTGAATTCGACGACATTTCCGGACGCGAGATAGGACACACGTTCTATTTTCAGCCCGGCAGACCCGGCCGGCACACCGAGAATGTCGGCATCTATAGGCTCAAGATTGCGGGCTGAAATGCGCTGGATAGCGCGAACAGGCTGCAAGCCGGCCGCGCGCAGGATCGCATAAAGAGACGTGGTGACCCGCTCCGGATGAGGCAGGACGCTCTCGGAAAGGGAGGCACGCTCGATTGCCATCGGGGTGCCGTCTGCCTTGCGAAGCCTGTCGACGCGGGCAACGCGCTGACCGGACGTGAGACCGAGCGTGAACATTTCTTCAGGCGAAGCTGGAAACAGTCCGCGGCGCAGCCACTCGCTGCTGGCGGAAAGACCACGGCGTGCCATATCCTCGGAAAAGGACGTCAGGCTGGAAAGGCGCTGTTCAACTTTATGCACCTTGGGCGCAACGAAGGATCCGCTGCCGCGCTTCTGGACAACGACCTGATCCTCAACAAGTCCGGCAACTGCCTTGCGCACCGTCACACGGGACAGATCCGTAATGGAGGCAATCTCGCGTTCAGACGGAAGCGGCTCATTCTCCTTCAGCACGCCGTCGTCAATAGCCTGCTGAATGCGCCGCCGCAGCTGCAGGTATCGGGGACCGCTGGAATTCGCCAACCAGTCACCATTTTCCAGCAAGGAAATGAAGTCAGTCATGAAAAGGGGCGCCTTAGGAGATGAAAATAATACCTTTCAGATACCAATTTAAACTCTATCGAAACCGAAAATCAAGTGTTAAAACAATTTCCGAACCCGCATCACCACCGATGGAGCACCCAACGGAAACGTTCCCGGAGCGTGATTGCCTTGAGAAACTTAATTCCGCGATACGAAACTTGGTGTGCCTCCGAGTTCCTGAACCATGAATTTGCCGACGACCGAAGACCGCGATCCGATTTCCATTGGCCTGTCCAAAAAGTCTGATGAAGACGTCCTGTCGCTGCTGCTGCAACGGCAGAAAGATGCGCTGAATGCCACCGAAACGGCCATTCCGGAGATCGCAAAAGCCGCCGAAGCACTTCAGGCAGTCACTGTTTCAGGTGGAAAAATCGGTTATGCCGGCGCCGGCAGTGCCGGACTGACAGCCCTGGCGGATTGCCTGGAATTGCCGGGAACGTTCGGCTTTCCCGTTGAGCGCATGCGCATGCTCTATGCCGGGGGGGCTGCAAACCTGCTTCACCTTGCCGGCACATATGAGGACGACGAGGAAGCCGGCTTCGCTGACTTTCAAAAATCAGGCCTTGGAGAAGGAGATATCCTGATTGCAGTTTCTGCAAGTGGATCAACTCCTTATACTCTTGGCACGTTCAGAGGTGCACAGTCGGCAGGCACAAAAACCGTTGCATTGGCAAACAATCCTGACACTCCCCTCCTCCGTCAGGCGGATTTTCCGATCTTCCTGAAAACACCTCCTGAAATCATCGCAGGCTCTACACGTCTCGGGGCGGCAAGCGCCCAAAAAGCCGCACTCAACATGATCTCTACATTGGTGGCACTGAGGCTTGGACACGCAGTTCGTGGCCACATGGTCAACCTGGTTGCGGACAATGAAAAACTGCGCCAGCGCGCTTATCGCATCCTTCAGGATCTGACGGGCTGTACGGCAGAAACTGCAGCGGAAAAGCTCCAGCAGGCCCAAGGCAGAGTGAAGGTTGCGGTTCTCATGATTCGAGAAGGCCTCGACGCTGAAAGCGCCGAAATGTCGCTCAACGAACACAGCGGAAACTTGCGTCCTTTCCTTTGACGCGTGCCCGCGCTTCCAACAGACACCTGGCACATTTTCGAACATAATCTCGTCCGCAAACAGCAGGCTGGGCCTTCTCACGGCACTATTGAGCTTGCGCGATGTAGCCGTTGTTTTTGACAGGTGTCAGCCGCCCAATTCCTTGAAAAAATGATGCCAATTTCTTTTTTTGGTTTACTACAAATGCGATTGGTTGCATATTGGTATTATAACTGGACGTTAACAAATATAACCCAGAGGCGTTTGAACAGGCGATGACCACCTGTTTTGATATTGGCGGCTCCTTCATCCGACATGGAGAGCTCCAAGCGGATGGAACCGTTGCGGAAAAAGGCCGGGTAGCGACACCCGGATCTGACTGGCAGGCGTTTGTAGACGCGATTGCCGACTGCTCCGGGCCGGATGGATCTCCTATCTCGATTTCGCTTGCAGGCGCCTTTGATACTCGCAGCGGCATCGCGGATGTGGCCAACATCCCCTGCCTGCATAAACGACCCGTGCAATCGGATCTGGAAACCGCCCTCAAACGTCCTGTCGCCATTACAAATGACGCCAATGCTTTTGCGCTTGCCGAAGCCGTCGATGGCACCGGACGGGGCAAGCCGGTCGTTTTCGGTATTATTCTCGGGTCTGGTGTCGGTGGCGGGCTTGTCGTCAATGGCACGCTTGTTACCGGTTATGGCGGCATCGCGGGTGAATGGGGTCACGGCCCCATCATGGACCCGACAGCTGGCGGCCAGTTGAAAGGTATTGAGCACTATCCCTGCGGCTGCGGCCAGACAGGATGCATCGACGCGGTCTGCTCGGCCCGTGGCATGGAGAAGATCCATCGGTCACTGCATGGGCTGGATCTGGCAAGCAAGGATATTACTGCCGCCTGGCATGCCGGTGATGCAGCAGCCACACAAACGCTCGACGCCTTCACCACTCTGCTTTCGCGTGCGCTTTCCGCTTTCGTCAACACACTTGGTCCGGATGTCATACCGGTGAGTGGTGGCCTTTCGAACGATCTTGTTCTTCTCGACGTGATCGATCGAAAGACACGTGACCTTGTTCTTGCCGACTATAGCGAGCCACTCGTCATCAAAGGCGAATTTGCCGCCAATGGCGGCCTGCATGGTGCCGGCATCGTGGCCCGTACGCTCATCAAGGAGGCGGCCCGGTGACCAGGATCCCCCTCGAGGTATGTGTAGACACCCTCGAAGGCGCCTGGACGGCAGCCGAAAACGGCGCTGACCGAATTGAATTATGCGCAGCTCTGTCCGAAGGCGGCCTGACCCCTTCCCAGGGGTTCATGGTGGCCGCGGCCAGACTACCGGTTCCCGTCTACGCGATGATCCGCCCCCGATCCGGTAATTTTGAGTACTCGGACCTGGAAAAGGCCTTGATGCTGCGCGACATCCACGCGGCTGAAAAAGCAGGTCTTGCGGGAATCGTGATCGGGGCAGTCGACAGCCAGCACAATCTCGATCGAGACTTTCTGGCTGCATCCCTGAACGGCACCAGACTGTCGGCAACTTTGCACCGGGCCATCGACACCGCACGCGACTACGAAAAAGCGATTGAAGACGCGATCACGCTCGGTTTCGAACGCGTGCTGACCTCTGGACAGGCCAGCAAAGCAGAACACGGCCTTTCACTGCTTCAGCAGGCGGTCAATGTCGCTGCAGGGCGGATTTCCATCATGGCAGGATCGGGTGTCACCGCCGCCAATGCGTCCCAAATTCTCAAACGATCCGGCGTGCAGGAACTGCATGCGTCTTGTTCTTCCGTGAAGCCCTTGCTGGAGCGGCAGGACCTGGAAACGCGCCTCGGCTTCGTTTCCGAGGCAGGCATCAAGGACACCGATGGAAACGTCGTCCAGGCACTTCGCCGTGCCATGGACCAATTTACGGAGGCCGCAGCATGAAGACCGGCTATGTCGGACTGGGCGCGAGAATTGCCAATGTCAGCAACTGCCTGCAGGAGGTTTCAGGAGATCTTGATCCCTGCGCTTACGTCGACCCGACACCCGCCGGCCTCAAGCATGTCGAGGCCAAATGCGGGCACAGCCTGACCGCCTACACCGATCTCGACAGGATGATCCGAAAGGAGAAACTAGACCTCCTGATGATCGGGTCCCCCAATTTCATGCACCTCGATCATCTGCGAACCGCGCTCAAATCCGATGTACGCTACATCTTCTGTGAAAAGCCGGTTGTCGTCAGCGAAGAGGAAACCTTCGAACTCCTGTCTCTGATGAAGGAACATGGTGGATCGAAACGTGTCCTTGTCGGACTGGTGCTGCGATATTCGCCGCTCTACACCGAACTTCAGAAAAGTCTCAAGTCCGGCCAGATCGGCAAAGTGGTCTCGATCGAGGCGTCCGAGCATATCGGTCCCTACCACGGTTCCTTCTTCATGCGCGACTGGCGCCGCTATGACCGGAATTCCGGCGGCTTCATGCTGGAGAAGTGCTGCCACGATCTGGATCTCTACCAAGGTGTGACAGGTTGTCGGCCGCGTTTCGTTTCCAGCTTCGGCGGACGCAAGAGTTTTGTTCCGGAGAACCGACCGGATCAGGACCATACC
The DNA here is from genome assembly GCF_054658215.1 of Roseibium sp. ROS1. Taxonomy (NCBI): domain Bacteria; kingdom Pseudomonadati; phylum Pseudomonadota; class Alphaproteobacteria; order Hyphomicrobiales; family Stappiaceae; genus Roseibium; species Roseibium sp. ROS1. The sequence goes on along the minus strand of NZ_BAAGIG010000002.1, from coordinate 1,111,875 downwards.
TTTCCGACACCGAAAATCGAAGGCAGGGTCGATCCGTTCACACCACGCTGGGGTGGGGGCAACGCCGACTTCGACAGTGATGGCGACATCATCGACTACCAGACAGCGCTGATCGAATACGAGGACGGCGCGAACCTCTGCTTTCACACCAACATGTATGTACCGGACGAATTCCGGCGCTTTGCCGTCATGGGGACCAAGGGCATGGCGGAAGGAGACTTCATTCGGAATTACTACCGGGTGCATGACGCCCTGACATCCGCCTGCCTGATCGACAAGCCGCAGGTCGTCGATGCCAGTCGGCACGGCCACTATGGCGCCGATGAAGCCATGGCGCGTGACCTCGACCATTACTTCCGCAACGGCGGACATCTGCCGGTCAGCGTTCTGGATGCGCTTGAGGCCGGTCTGACGGCGATCAAGCTGGACGAAGCGCGCCGGACGCGCAGCGTCATCGACCTTGCCGAAACCTGGCAGCAATTCGACAGCTACGGCGTGGCATAGGAGGCACCATGGCGCACTCGCGAAAGAAGACCGACTATTTTCCTTATCTGCTTCTGGTGCCGGCGTCCCTCGTCATGCTGGCTATCGTCGCCTATCCGCTTTTTGAAACATTCCGGCTTTCCTTCACCAACACGAGCATGAGCCCGAACTACGAATACGTAGGGCTGGAAAACTACGAGAAGCTCATGTCACGCCGCTTTCCGGAAGTGATTGCGCGCACCTTCTACTGGATGGCTCTCTCTGTAGCGCTGAAAATGCTGATCGGAACCCTGGGAGCCGTGCTTCTCAACGCGATGGTGCCGGGTCGCACCCTGTTTCGCGTGCTGGTCATGCCGCCGTGGGTGATCCCGATTGCCATTGGCGTCTTCATCTGGGGATGGATGTACAACGGTCAGTTCGGAATGATTTCCGGAATGGCCCAACGGCTCGGCATTCTGAGCGGGCCGTTCGAATTCCTCGCCTACAAGAACTCCGCCTTCATGTCGACCATCGTGACGGACGTGTGGATCGGTGTTCCAATGGTGACGCTTTATCTGCTGGCCGCCATGCAGTCCATTTCGAAGGACCTTTATGAAGCGGCCTGGGTGGACGGGGCCTCTCGGCTCTACAGGTTCCGCCGCATTACCTTGCCACTGATCATTCCCTCGATCGCGACGATGGCGCTTCTGTCGGCCATCGCCACCTTCAACTCCTTCGACATCATCTGGATCCTGACAGAAGGCGGTCCGCGCGGCGCAACCACCACGATGATCATCGACACCTACAAGACCGCGATCAGCCGCTTCAAATACGGCGAAGGCGCCGCCAGAACGGTGATGATCGTGGTGTTCCTGGGCTCGTTCATGCTGGTCTATTTCATGCTGCTGTCGCGCCTTGCCAATAGGAGCCCGCACAATGCTGCATAAGTATCGCTGGTACGAATATGTGCTGATCTATCTCGGTCTCGCGGTGTTTCTGACCTTCGTCCTGGCTCCCTTCGTCGAAGCCTTCGTGGTGTCGCTGAGGCCGCTCAGCAGCCTGTTTTCGATCCCCTACAAGTTCATCACCGACAAGATGAGCTTCGATGCCTACATCACCATGTGGCAGAACGTGCCGCTGTTGTGGGTCTACATGCTCAACTCGTTCTTCATCGCCACGGTGGTGACGGTCCTCGGCCTGTTCTGCATCATCCCGGCTGCCTATGCCTTCGCCCGGTTCGAGTTTCCAGCGCGAAACTCGCTGCTCGGCATCTTCATAGCGGTGAACATGTTCTCCGGTGCCGTACTGATCATTCCGCTGTTCAAGCTGATGCAGCAATACGGGCTGCTGAACACCTATTTCGCGATGATTGCGCCTGGAACGGCCTTCGTCATTCCGACCGGTATCTGGCTTCTGCGCTCCTATCTGATCCGGATCCCCAAGGAGCTTGAGGAAGCAGCCTGGGTGGATGGCGCCGGCAAGATCTACACGCTCTGGCGCGTGATCATTCCCGTGGCGTTGCCGGGCATCGTGGTGGTCACGATCACCGCTTTCATCACCGCTTATGCGCAGCAATTCATCTATGCGCTGACCTTCAACTCCGTGAACGAACTGAACCCGCTTCCTGTGGGGCTGTTCCAGTTCTTCGGACGCCAGACCGTGGTCTGGAACGAACTCATGGCCGCCAGCCTCGTGGGCATCCTCCCTGTGCTGTTCGTCTATGTGTTCCTGCAACGTTTCATCGTCGCCGGTCTCACGGCAGGCGCTGTCAAAGAATAACAAAAAGAAGAAACCAACCAGAAAAGGGAAAACAGATGACACTTAAATCAGTGCTATTGGGAGGGGTCTTCGCGCTCTCTCTCGTCGGAGCCTCCCAGGCAGAAGACAAGGTCATTCACATGATCAACTGCGGCGACAACACCGGCGCCGGAATTCCGCTGCAGGATGAGTTGATCAAGGGTTGGGAAGGCGAAAATCCGGGCTACAAGGTCCAGCTCGAGTTCGTTCCCTGGGGCCAGTGCCAGGAAAAATCCACGACGCTCGCGTCCGCCGGGAACCCGCCGGCTGTTGCCTACATGGGCTCGCGCACGCTGAAGCAGCTCGCGGCGAATGACCTGATCATTCCGGTCAACATGACAGAAGAAGAAAAGGCCACCTACGCGGCCCCGATCCTGGCAACGATCACTGCCAACGGTCAGCAGTGGGGTCTGCCGCGCGCCTTCTCCACCAAGGCACTCTACTGGAACAAGGATCTCTACGAGGCTGCAGGCCTGGATCCGGATACGCCGCCGAAGACCTGGGACGAAATGTACGATTTCGCCAAGGCTATCAAGGACAAGACCGACTCTGACGGTTTCGGCCTCGCGGCCGCGTCCTTCGACAACACCATGCACCAGTTCATGAACTACGTTTATACGAACGGTGGTCAGGTCATCAACGAAGACGGCGAAATCGTCTTCAATTCCCCGAACAACGTTGAAGCCCTCGCCTTCTACGGCAAGATGGCCGAAGTCTCGCAGCCGGGCCCGATCGCCTATGACCGCGCGAAGCTGCGTCCGCTGTTCTCCGAAGGTAAAATCGGCATGTTCATCTCCGGTCCGTGGGAGCGCACCCGCGTGACCGACGTGAACTGGGGTGTCGCACCGATCCCGGTCGGTCCGTCCGGCACTCCGGGCACTTTGCTGATCACCGACTCCCTGGCCGTTTTCAAGGGGTCCGGCGTTGAAGAACAGGCGCTTTCGCTCGCAAAGCTTCTGACCAACCCGGAGAACCAGATGGCCTTCGAATTGGCTGAAGGGTTCACGCCGCTGCGCGATCTGCCGGAAGTGCGTGCGCTGGTTGAGAAGGACCCGACCTGGTCTGCTTTCCTCGATGCGATCCCGACCGGTGGTCCGGAGCCGTTCGTCACCGATTACGTCGGCCTTCAGGATTCGATCAACGAAGCCGTTCAGGGTGTTGTCCTTGGTGAAGTCGATCCGGCTGAAGCCGTCGAAATCGCCGCGGAACAGCTTGAGGAATTCAAGTAACACCTTGAGCACTGTCCGGGCCCCCTCTCCCACTTTCGGGGGCCCGGTCACCTCTTCAAAAAAGGAATGACCATGGGCGAGTTGCAACTGCGCGACGTACGCAAAAGCTATGGCCATATGGAAGTCATCAAGGGTGTCAATCTTGATGTGGACCATGGCGAATTCATTGTTTTTGTCGGTCCGTCCGGATGCGGAAAATCGACCTTGCTGCGCATGATTGCAGGGTTGGAGGAAATCACGGGCGGCGATATCACGATCGAGAACAAGGTCGTCAACGATCTGCCGCCGGTCAAACGCGGCATCGCCATGGTATTTCAGTCGTATGCGCTCTATCCGCATATGTCTGTCTACGAGAACATCGCCTTCCCCTTGCGCGTCGAACGCCTTTCCAAGGACAAGGTGGAGGAGAAGGTTCAAGCCGCTGCCGGCATTCTTCAACTGAAGGAAAGACTGCAGCACAAACCGGGCGAGCTCTCCGGCGGGCAACGCCAGCGCGTCGCCATCGGCAGGGCCATCGTGCGCGAGCCTTCCGTTTTCCTGTTCGATGAACCCCTGTCCAATCTGGATGCGGCACTACGAGCGGAAATGCGTGTTGAACTTGCCAAGCTGCACACGGAACTTGACGCGACCATGATCTACGTCACCCACGACCAGGTTGAAGCCATGACCATGGCGGACCGGATCGTGGTGCTGGATCACGGTATCATCTCCCAGGTCGGTTCGCCGCTGGAGCTTTATCACAAACCGCAGAACACCTTCGTTGCCGGCTTTATCGGCAACCCCAAAATGAACTTCATCGAGGTGTCCGGAAAAAGTTCCGGTCCTGAAGGCGTTGTCGTCACCTTGCCATCAGGCAAGGACCTGACAGTCAAGGTAGATGCCGCGGAAGAGGTTGCAGGAAAGAGCCTTACCCTCGCCATTCGCCCGGAACATCTGACACTAGGCGCTGCCGATGCCTCCATAGAGATTGTTCCGACCGTCGTTGAACATCTCGGCATTCACACCGTCACCTACAGCACGGTTGCCGGTGCCAAGTCCACCTTCTGCAGCGTCTTGCCCGGATCCGCTCCGGCGAAAGTTGGTGTGCCGGTTTCCATGGGACTGAAGGGTGTGGATTGCCACCTGTTCGACGGTAACGGAAACGCTTTTGACCGCCAGCTTTCGCTTGAAGAACTGGATGCTGCGGACATGCATATCTGACACTTGGCATCAGATAGCCCGAATGAAAACGGCCGCCCCGAAAGGCGGCCGTTTGAAATTTCGGGAAACGGCGGGCAAGTCGTCTGGAGGACTAGACGACTTGCCCACGGGCGGCGACCGTCTCGATGCGGGTCACCACGCCGTCTCTGTGAAACACCAGGCGGTCGAACAGGTTTGAAACGACGCACGTATGGTTTGGAATGATCCGGACCCGTTCTCCGATCTGCGGTTTTTTGCCAGACTTCGTCAGGTCGACGACGGCATGCTCCTCGCTGAGCGCGGCAATGGATGCCTCCGGATAATCGATCAACAGGCCGTGGTCGGAAAAACCCAACAAATCGGACGTCAACGCTTTCGATCCCGCATCCAGAACCGCCCGGTTTTCGGTCGGCCGGGAGACGACTGTGGCCAGCACATGCATGGCGCAATCGTCAAAATCGCACATACCGGCGCGCACCATCGAGCGGTCGTTGAAGATATACGTTCCGGCGCGATGCTCCGTCGCACTAGGCACAAGATCACTGTCGAACAGGCTCGGTGAACCTCCATGCGAGACGACGGGGCACTCAAGACCTGCCTGTTTCAGAAGTGACAGTGTTTCAGAAAAAAAAGCTTCAACCGCCGTTTCGGAGGATGCCTTCGGATAGGTCAGCAGACCATGGAATACCAGTCCGGGCGATGCATCGATGCGCTTGGCCAGCGCGACCGAAGCATCCGGATTTTGCACGCCGTTGCGTCCGGCCCCTGTATCGCATTCGACCAGAACCTTCAGCGGCTGATCCCCGGAAAACGCACTCGCCAGACCGTCGACGACAACTTCATTGTCGGCAACAACCTGCAGATCCACCTTGGTATTCAACAACTTCAACCTGTCGAGCCGCGATTTGCCGAGCATATTGAAGGTGATCAGGATATCGGTGAAGCCTGCGTCGGCGAACACTTCCGCTTCGCTTATTTTCTGGCAGTTGATACCGCGTGCGCCATAGGCCTGCTGCAATGCGGCCAGCGCCGGGATCTTGTGTGTCTTGATATGAGGCCGGAAGTTCCGGCCAATACGGTCGAAATACTCCTGTGCAACCTTGATGTTAGTCTCCATGACCGTTTCATCGATCACGGCGACAGGGGTCAGAAGATCCTGCACTGACAGCCCGACACTCATCGCTTAGCCTCCCTTGCTGCCGGCAGTGCCGGCACTGGTATCGGTTTCATGCCCGCTCGCAGTAACTGCCTCGTTGATAGGCCAGATATCCGTCGGCGCTTTCTTATAGGGGGTTACCCTCGGGTCGTTGGGATAGGGACGTCCGGCGGCGCAATAGAGGATCAACGGACTGATGCGGGCAAACGATTGATGAAAATGGTTCGTCGACTTGACCACCAGGATCTTCCTTTTGGTCGGATCGATACCGAAGTTGGAAAACAGGCTCGTGTCGAAGCATTGGGCGCGGGTCGAATTCAGGATCACTTCGATTCCGCCAATCCGGATCAGACTTGCGTCACCGATGGGAACGATGCTCTGGCCAAAAAACTGCTCTGCATTCCGGATGTTGCGGAGAATTTCAACTTCGGCGTCGATCGGGTCACCGGTTTCCGGTGCTGATTTCGCTCCGAACCGCAGCATCATGCGAGCCCCCTCGCCCGCTGCGTGACAGAGCTGGACTGCTACCGGGTCCCAGATTGAGCCGAAGGCAATATTCTCGAGCTTACCGGCAATGGCTTCTGCAAGCAGAACGGTCGCATCCCCGGCCGTTCCCCCACCGGGATTGTCCCACATGTCCGCGATCGTGACCGGACCTCCTTCACAGGACAATGCCTTGGCGTAGGCTTCGGCCGGAGTAAGTTCAGCACTTCGCACCTTGCCGCGCAGCTTGAACAGGGCCTCTCCAAGGTCACGGGCAACTTCGGACCCAAGCGCCGGATCGTTGTTTGTCACTGCCAGCAACTTGGTCCCCATTTCGGGGACGTCGCCCGCCATGAAGCCGTGGATGACCGAGAGAGACAAAAGGCCCGGCGTTTCCTGCTCCCGGCGGATCATGTCATCGACAAACCGGCGCATAGGCTCGGATGTTGTCGGGAAGACGTCAATCATCTTGGGATCGTAAACGCTCATTACAGGTTTGACTTCGCCTGCAACCGCTTGCCCAGCAATACGCCATGCATCCTCGGCCCGATCGACAAAATCGATGTGGGGAAATTCCTTGAAGGCGATGAGCGCGTCAGCCGCGGCAACACGTTTTGCAGTCAGATGACTGTGCGGGTCAAACGTTGCAATAACAGGGACATCCGGGCCGACCACGGATCGAATTCGGCTCAGTAGATCCCCTTCCGGATCATCATACCCGTCAGCCACCATCGCACCATGCAGGCCAATGACGACAACGTCGAAAAGTCCACCTGCCACGATCTGATCCAGGATTTCGTCACGCAAGCCTTCAAAGGTCTGCCGCGAAACCAATCCGGCCGGATCTGCCCACGCCGCGGTACCTTCAACCAGTTCCCAGTCGTTTTCACAGGCAAACCGGCGCCCCACGGTGACGACGGCAGAACACAGGGTCGGAGTTTCCGGATGCTGCCCCGGCCTTGCCAGCAGCGACGCCCTGAATGCGTTGATATCAATCCGGATCGGTGAAAACGTGTTGGTTTCTGTTGCCAGAGCTGCCGTAAAAGCGCGGGGCTTCGTCATGATCAGGACGCGGCTCCGAGAGGATTGGGCAAATATCCGGCAAAGCCGCAGATCTTCCAGCGCCCCTCCCTTCGGACACAGAAATAGAGCGTCTGCCACAACAAGCGGTCCTCGCCACCATCTGCTTTCCGAATGCGGCCGTCGAATTTCTTGTGCGCGATCGCCCGGTTTCCGTTGATGTCAATCTCGGTCAGGCGGGTAGCGTCGAAAATGGCGGCACGCGCGTCTTCGGTAAATTCCGTCGCTCTGAAAATTTCCGCCTGGCTCAACCAGCGTTCCCTGTAGGAGCCGAGATCCGGAAACCCGAGTCTCCAGTCGTCGGGATTAGGTACCTTTCCGCCGTCTACTCCAAAAAAGGCTGGTTCGTCGAAATCATCGGCCACCTGCTCCCAGTCTGCTGCGACGAAGGCATTGATGTCCCGCATGACAAGCATGTCCCAGATCTCGGAGCGATCTTCGTCTTTTCCTGCAAATGGATTTGTCTGGCTGTCTGGAAGGGCCTGCATATCGGAAACCATTTTCATTTTGACGGTTGATTTTTGAAAAATATAAGGGTGAAATAAAACCAATGTCAAACCACTATGTAAATCATTTTCATTTTGGAGCCAAATATGTCTATCAAGCGCTATGGTGCTGAAAAATCAGGTGCCGGCGGCCAGAATCTGCCCTTTGCTCGAGCCGTTGAAGCTGACGGCTGGCTTTATGTCTCCGGCCAGGTGCCGATGAAGGATGGTGAGATTGTCGGCACGGGGATTGTCGAACAGACCCACCTGACCATCAAGAATGTTATCGCGATCCTGGAAGAGGCCGGGTACGACCTTGAACATGTTGTCCGCGTCGGTGTCTGGCTCGATGATCCGCGCGATTTCTGGTCGTTTAACGGAGTCTATAAAAGCTATTTCGGTGAACACCCACCGGCACGCGCCTGTGTCCAGTCAACCATGATGGTGGACTGCAAGGTCGAGATTGATTGCGTCGCTTACAAGAAGCCGGCCTGACCCCATGCGGGATATCCTGTCCGTTCTGCAACAGATCGAGCCGGAGCTGTCCAAGTCGGAACGGATCCTGGCTGCATTGTTGCGCAACGATGCCGAGTTCATCGTCAATGCCGGCATTACGGATGTTGCTGAACGGGCAGGTATTTCGCCGCCGACCGTTACCCGTTTTTGCCGTCGGCTTGGCTGCGAGAGTTACACCGCTTTCAAGGTGCAGGTTGCCCAGGTCACCTTCGCCGGAACCAGGTACCTGACCGCTAATGCGGCTTCTGACGCGCCGCGCGATATTGCTGACAGTCTTCTGGCTCAGTTTCAGGATGCAGCGACCAGTACGCGCAAAGCGTTGGACATGGAGTCGGTGCTTGCAGCTGCAGATGCGATCTCGACCGCCAATCTGCTGGCAGCGTTCGGTGCGGGCGGGACATCCTCGATGATTTCGGACGAAATGCAGAACCGGTTTTTCCGCCTGGGTCTGCGTACGGTGAGCGTGACGGATCATGCCATGCAGCTGATGCAGGCAGCCACCATGAGGACCGGCGATGTCATCATTGCGTCGTCTGTCTCTGGCCGGAACCTGCAAATGGCACGTGCGCTGGAGGCAGCGAAGACCTACGGGGCAATCGTAATCGCCCTCACCCGCCCGGGTCGGCCCGTCGCCGATCTGGCCGATATCACGATTGCCATCGACCTGCCCGAAGGTGACAACATCCTGCGGCCAAGTACCAGCCGCTATGCCTTCCTGTTTGTGACAGATCTCTTGGCAACGCTTGTCGCCATGCGGCGGGGCGACGAGGCTCGAGAAAACCTCAGACGCGTCAAATACCAGCTCAGCAACACGCGCGATCCGGATGACAAGGAAGCCCTCGGTGACTGATCAAACTCCGAAACCCGTTGCGGTGGTAACGGGCGCAGCCGGCGACATCGGCATGGCCATTGCTGCGCAGCTGTCAGCAACCCACATCATCGCCGCTGTCGACATCGACATGATTGCCCTCGAAGGCGCGGTGGAAAGTCTTGAAAACCACGGTGCTGATATTGCTGCGATCCAATGCGACCTGACCAAGGCTGACGACCTAGCCCGGCTTGCCAAGGAAGCTGCCAGACTGGGGCAGGTCAATACAATCATCAACAACGCGGGCGCCGCTGCGGCACTTACGTTGCATCAGATGACTGCCGAAACGCTGTCCAGGGATCTCGCCCTCAATCTGGAGGCCGCGCTCAACTGCTTCAAGGCCTTTGAACAAGCCTTGATTTCAAGCGGTGCCGGCAACGTGGTCAATATTGCCTCTGTCAACGGACTTTCTGTCTTCGGTCACCCAGCCTACAGCGCTGCAAAGGCCGGCCTGATCCATGCAACAAGGTCCATCGCCGTCGAATATGGGAAGTATGGCATCAGATCGAATGCCATCGCGCCTGGCACTGTTAAGACCCAGGCCTGGAAAATACGGCAGGCTGCCAATCCGGACGTCTTTGACGAGGCCCTGTCCTGGTATCCGTTCAAATCCCTGCCAGAACCGAACGACATTGCCTCGGCCGTTTCATTCCTGATCAGTCCGGCGGCGCGTTGCATCACGGGTGTTTGCCTGCCTGTCGACAGTGGGCTCACTGCCGGGTCACCTGCCCTTGCCCGAACCTTCACTCAATCTCCCGATTTCGACGGATTTTAAGTCATGACCAAGTTTGTGCTCGACTGTTTCTACCGCCCTGCGGAGGATCTTGCTGCGTCTCGTCAGGAGTTTGCACTGACCAATACAAGCTCCAGGCCCCTGAAGGATTTCACGCTGGCCTACACGGCGGTCAACCGGGCCACGGCAAATGCCAAGCTTGAAAACGCGGCGAGTTTCAGCCGGATTGCGAATTTTCACGAAATCACGCCAAACACTGGCGAAACGATCGAACCAGGCGAAACCTGGACCTTTGCCATCACCGGCCTGGCGAACGTGGCAAGACACCGGCTTGATGGTCCTAAGTCCGCCTATGTCAGCACCGGTGGCAGCGTCATCGAGGTGCTGTGCAATGATCTTGAAGCGCCGGAAGAGCTGGACAGCGGAGAACGCCGCAGCATGCCGGCTGGGCACCTTTCTGAACCGCTGCATATCGTTCCCTGGCCCCAGAAAGTGGAAATAACGGCCTTTGCGGACGACAAGACAAGCTTTCTTGTTGCCCAGGGCTCTGCAGAGGAAAAGGCGGCGGCGGCAAAGATCAACGCGCTCGCAACAAGGCTTTTTCCAGGAGCGCCACATCCTTTCCGTTTTACTCAGTCGCATCATCAAATCGCGATTGAGTTCCAGCAGGACGATAGCCTTGCAGCTGACGGTTACCGGCTCGAATTTGCCCAAGCGAAAGCAGTCTTGCACTACAGCGGCCCCGTCGGCCGTGACTATGGCCTGACGGTACTCGCCCAGATGGCCTACGGCACCTATGAGGCACCCGGTACATTCAAGTATCCTGCACAGGGCGTGATTGAAGACGCCCCAAGGTTTTCCTGGCGTGGAACGCATCTGGATGTGTCACGACATTTCCGTGGCCCCAAAGACATCATGCGCCTGCTCGACATTCTCGCCTGGGGTCGGATGAACGTCTTCCAATGGCATCTGACAGACGATGAAGGCTGGCGACTTGAAATCAAGGCCTATCCCGAACTGACCGTGGGCGGCGCGCGGCGTGGCCCTGGGTGCCAACAGGTGCCCCAGCTTGGCTTTGCCGCTGAAGTCTACGAAGGGGCCTATTCGCAGGACGAGGTTCGCGAGATTGTCGCCCATGCCACCAGCCTGAACATAGATATCCTGCCGGAAATCGATGTTCCGGGGCATTCGACCGCCGTTTTGAAGACCTACCCGCGCTTCACCGATCAGGCGGAGACCCCGGAGAGCTACCATTCCATTCAGGGCTATCCGAACAACGCGCTTAACCCGGCGATGGATGAAACCTACGAGTTTCTGGAAAAGGTCTTTGCGGAAGTTGCAAGCCTGTTTCCGTTCGACTTCATCCATATCGGCGGCGACGAAGTCGACGTCAATTCATGGCTTGCCTCGCCGAAGACCCAACGCCTCATGGAGGAAAAGGGTCTTGCGGATACAATGGAAGTGCAAGCCTATTTCATGGGCCGCGTGCGCGACATCCTGAGAAAACTCAACCGGAAACTTGCCGGCTGGGACGAAGTCTCACACGGTGGTGGCATCGACCCGGATGGCGTGCTTCTGATGGCCTGGCAAAGACAGGAAGTCACCAAGGACCTGATCGATCAGGGCTACGATGTCATCTGCACCCCGGGACAGCACTATTACATGGATATGGTCCAGGCGTCCGGTTGGCATGAGCCGGGTGCGGGTTGGGCCGGCGTTTCGACACCGGAAGACTGTTATGGCTATGAAGCAGCTGCCGGTCTCAGCACCGGCAGTGAAGCGCGCCTCAAGGGGGTGCAGGCCTGCATCTGGTGCGAGCACATGACTGACAACGTCATCTTCAACCATATGGTCTTTCCGCGGCTTTATGCGGTCGCTGAAGCCGGTTGGACCGATCCCGCCAGCAAGGCCTGGCTGCGATTTGCAGCACAGGCCCCCTTCTTCCCCCAGCTTTGAATGCGTGACGAGGCAGGAAGATGAAAATTGCAGTTGGCGGCATTCATACCGAATGCAGTACCTATTCACCGGTCCAGCAAACCGCATCAGACTTCACGGTCACCCGTGGCAAGGACTTGCTGGCACAGGCAGGCGTCGACGGCGGCAGATTTCCTGACGTCACCTTTTGTCCATTGTTTCACGCCAGATCCATTCCGGGCGGACCGGTGTCTGCGGATTGCTATGCGAGCTTCAAGTCTGCCTTTCTTGCCGAACTTGAAGCCGAGAAGCCATGCGACGGTGTTCTCTTGATTATGCATGGCGCCATGCATGTGATCGGTCTGAGCGATGCGGAAGGGGACTGGATCTCTGCCGTTCGCCAACTTGTCGGGCCGCAAGTGCCAATCGCTGTCAGTTACGATCTGCACGGCAATGTCACTCAAACCATTGTCGATCAGATCGACATCTTCTGTGCTTATCGCACTGCCCCTCATATCGACGTGACCGAAACCCACCGACGTGCCGCGGCAAATCTTGTCGATCAATTAGGTAGCGGTCCCAAGAGGTATGTGGCCTGGGCTCCCGTGCCGGTTCTCCTGCCCGGGGAACGAACCAGCACGGAAGACGAACCGGCAAAATCGCTTTATGCAAGGTTGCCGGAGTTCGATCAGAGATCCGGGGTGACCGATGCCAATCTGATGGTGGGATATGTCTGGGCTGATACGGCAAGAGCCACCGCGGCTGCCGTGGTAACGGGAACAGACCTGGATGCCATTCAACAGGCGGCTTCCGAAATTGCTGCGCAGTACTGGTCCGCAAGGCAAGACTTCGAGTTTGGTGTCCCCGCGAAGCCGCTCGAACTGTGCCTGGGCGATGCTGCAACAGAAAGCTCGTCTCCCCTCATCCTTGCCGACAGTGGCGACAATCCGACAGGTGGTGGTGTTGGTGACAGATCCGATGTCCTGGCAGCCTGGTTGGAGCGAGGCTTGACTGGTGGTGTATTTGCAGGGATCGCTGATCCGGTTGCGGTCGATAAACTCTGGCCATTGCCAGAGGGCTCTTCGTCCCGCCTCACAATTGGTGGTGCCCTGGGCAGCGATTGCAAGGTCGTTAGCACGGAAGCTGTCTTGCTGTCTAAACTAGGCAGAGAACAGGATCATAATCGGGAAGTGTTGACCAGGATCGCAGGTAATTTGGTGATCCTGACGGAACGCAGACGCCCCTTCCATCAACTGGAGGATTTTCGGCGTTTTGCCATTGAACCATCCACTGCAAGGTTCTTGATCGTGAAATCCGGATACCTGTCACCAGAGCTGGCCCCAATCGCCAATCCCGCCCGTATGGCCCTCACGGATGGTGCGGTTAACCAGGACATTGAGGCGCTCACAAACCAACACCGCCCTGTGCCGAGCTACCCTTTTCAGCGGACCTTCGATTGGAACCCGGTTACAAGTCTATCTCGCAGGGCGTCCTCTTGAGTATTGCGCGCTCTTTCGAGCGGCATGAGTAACTGACGAATCCAGCCGACTAAAAGGGATGCATTGCTTACCAAGCGCGTCCTGAACGCACGGAAAATTGGCATTTTGCTTGCAAATACAAGCACTCGCAAAGTTTTATTTCTATTATTTTCAGTACCGAATTTAAAATCGGTCATTCGCCTGCATTTGCATTTCTCAAAACAATCATAGTCTTACATGGGATCTTGAGCTCAGCAGCGCGCGCTCAAACACACCAATTGTAATTTTTACCAAGGTTGAATGTGAATGGTCGGTCAGTATCAATTTATGGGACGATCGAAACCCAGCCTTCAGGACCTGCCCCGATCTGCAGATCCAACGGCAAACTAAAACGGCCTGATTGCTGCAAGGATTTGATCTGTAGGGAGATTTGCACGTACCCCATCAACTGTGCCGATCCCATAAAGCTCCGCCGGACCTCTGCCGGTGGAGCTTTTTAATTGGAGCTTTTGTCAGGCAGTTACTTCTAGCCGCGTTGAGCAACCCAGCTTTCTGACCTTGAGTTCGAGGCAAGTGCACAGGCGATAGCGGAAACCGATCAAAATCATCGAAAAACATCGACAAAATTACCACAGTCAACAAACTTACTCTACGTTCATTGTTAGTTATGACGATGGCTTTGCGTTCACGAACTGGTGATTGGCCTTGAACTTCGTAGTCCAACCCACATTTATTACCGAAATATAACTGAAAAAGCCCGGATTTGTGATCTTTGTTACACGCATTCGGGAGATTGTGGTGCGATAATGGCAAAATCGTGACCGCACGAACGGGGCGCAAAAGCGCGGAAGACCTGAAAAGTCCTACAATGGACCTCCGTTTACAGACCCCACGCGCGGTAAATTAAGTTGTATTAGCCTTGGGAGGCGTACATGCAACGGAATACCAGAGCAGGAACTCTTGCGCTTGGCCTCATCCTTGCCTTGGCGGGAAGCGCTGCTGCGGCCCCATTGCCTCAGGAAACGATAACGTTGCCTGAGGATCGTTTGGCGGTCACAGTCGCGTCAGCGTCACAGGATCAGGCCGATCCGCTGGAAAGTGAGCTCACGATATGGGTGGGCGAAATCGAGCTTGAAGGCCGGAAAACGATCTGGGTAGAACTGATCGATTCCTTCGGCGAAGTTATCTATGACAGTGAAGTGAACACCAACGAAACCCATCTGCTTCCAGATGGCCGGGCCGTTGTCGTTCGCGCCATGGATCAGGATACGGTTGTCGCCGGCAAGGATGAATCAAGACTGGTCAATGAAGGCACCCTTACGGTCACACGTCGTGTGGTCAATGAAGGTGTTGATGCGACCACAATTGAACTTATCGAAACCGGCCAGCAACCCTCGCAGAAACGCGGCACCATGCTGCAGGTCGCAGATTTTGGCGAATTGGTATGGCAGAAGGTCGTTGCCTTCTTCGATGCCGCACGCACACGCGTCGAAATCGCATGGAACTGGATTGTCGACACGATCCAGGCCTGAGGCTTGTTTTGGCGCAATTGCCTTGCAGACTTGCGACACGCCATTCGCTTGCCCGGCCTTTTTGCCGGGCAGCGGCGATGCGCGTGTGAGCTTTTCCGCTCTTCCGAGGTCGCAAAACCTCGGATGGCGTTGGCTGAAGTCGCGCCAATCGTTTTGCGTCAAAAATAATCCATAAAATTCATCGTCCTATGTGATCCGCCCTTCAAGGCGAGGCGTAACCGCTGCACATCAACTGGAAAACTTGGCGTCCGACCAGGTTTCCCGCGGTAACACCGACGCCCCGAAGGATATGATATGCGGATTGCCGTAATCGGCTCCGGAATTTCCGGAAACAGTGCAGCCTGGGCCCTTAATGATCTTCATGACGTTGTTCTCTACGAGCGGCGCGAACGGCCAGGTGGTCACAGCGCCACGGCGGATATCGACTATGATGGCGCCCGGATTTCGGTGGACACCGGTTTCATCGTCTACAACGAGCTCAACTACCCGAATTTTACTGCGCTGCTTGACCATCTGGGGGTCGCCAACGAGATAAGCGACATGAGTTTTGCCTTGTCGGCGGACAACGGCAAGCTTGAATGGTCAGGCCATTCTCTGAACGCGGTCTTCGCACAACGGCGTAATCTGGTCTCACCGCGGTTCCTGCGCATGTTGCGGGATATCTTCCGCTTCAATGGCAAAGCCGTTGAAGATCTGAAGGCCGGACGCCTCAGCGGGCAAACGCTCGGTGGCTACCTGGAGCGTGAACACTACTCTTCCGGTTTCATAAACGACTATCTGCTGGCGATGGGCGCTGCCATCTGGTCGACGCCGATCAACGAAATGCGGGACTATCCTGCGGAAAGCTTCGTGGCTTTCTTTGAAAATCATCGCCTGCTTTCATTCGATCGGCCGCTGTGGCGTACCATTTCCGGTGGCAGCCGCAACTACGTGGAAAAGCTGCTGGCGCCGCTTCAGGGAAAGATCAGGCTTGGCAAGCCGGTCACAGAAGTTCTTCGGCAAAACGGTCAGGTCATCGTGCGCGACGCATCCGGCCACCAGGACGTCTTCGATCATGTGATCCTTGCCAGCCACACGGACCAGACCCTTGCCATGTTGGGTGATCCCTCACCACAGGAGCGCGATATTCTTGGATCCATCCGGTATCGTCCAAACGAGGTTTACCTTCACCGTGACGAGGCCCTGATGCCGAAACGCAAAAACGTCTGGGCTTCCTGGAATTACATGTCCGATCGCGAAGCCGGCGAAACACGGGACGTAACCGTCAGCTATTGGATGAACCGGTTGCAGAACTTCGATCACTCCAAACCGGTCTTCGTTACATTGAACCCCTATGCACCACCTCAGGAAGACAAGACCTTCGCAAAGTATGTTTATGATCATCCCCAGTTTGATGCCATGGCTCAGCAGGCCAAGAACCGGCTTGGGGAAATTCAAGGCGTGAACAACACATGGTATTGTGGTGCGTGGCGCGGTCACGGCTTCCACGAAGATGGACTTTCGTCCGGACTTGATGTTGCCCGTTCACTCGGTGCCCGGCTGCCATGGGAAAAAGACGTGGCTGGCGATACCTATCTGGAGGCTGCCGAATGAAGGCAAGGCCGAGCAATTGTATGCATGACAATGGACCGCCCCCTGATCTGGCGGCATCCCTGTTCATGGGCTCGGTCATGCATCACCGCATGAAACCCCGTGAGCACAGGTTTTCCTATAAGGTCTTTTCCGTGCTGCTCGATCTGGATCGGCTTGAAGAAGCTGCGCAGTCCAGCCTGTTCTTCTCCGTCAACCGGTTCAATTTGCTGTCGTTTCATCAGAAGGACCATGGCCCAAGGGACGGGTCTGATTTGCGGCTCCATGTCGACCGATTGCTCGCCAAGGAAGGACTAGAGGCACCCGCTCGGGTCCTGCTGCTCGCATATCCGCGGATGCTGGGGTACGGCTTCAACCCTCTCAGCGTTTATTATGCTTATGACCGGTCGAACCAACTGATTGCGCTCGTTTACGAGGTGCGCAACACATTTGGCGGTATCCACACCTACGTCGCACCTGTCAAAACCGGCCAGTGCAGTGATGCAGGCATACGCCAGGATCAGAAGAAGCTGTTCTACGTGTCGCCCTTCGTCAGCATGGAACAACACTATTTCTTCCGCATGATGCCGCCGGGAAAAACCGTCCGCGTTCGCATTCTGGAAAAGGATTGCGAAGGCCCGCTTTTGTCGGCGACATTTTCCGGCACACAACGCCCCCTGTCCAACGGCTCGATTCTGCAGGCCTGCCTTCAGGTGCCGCTGCTGACGTTCAAGGTCATCAGCGCCATCCATTGGGAAGCCTTTAAAATTTGGCGCAAGCGTGTACCATTTCACGCTCGACCCGCAGAAGATGCAGGGAATGACGGGTTGCCTGGGCAAACAGGTTCTGTCTTGCCAGTTTCAAACAACTGACGTTTCAAGAGGTTCTGCTATGAGTGAGCCGATTGTTCTGACCAAGGAAAACTTCCGCGCGGAGTTGAAGGGTACTCCACGCCTCGCCAAAATGGCGGCCGGCCTTGCCCTCAAAATCCGCTACGGGTCTCTTGAAGTTCAATTTCCAGACGGTCGAAGGTTCCATATCAAAGGGCAGGAAGATGGCCCACACGGTGTTCTCAAGATCCATAACTGGGCGTTTTTCCGGATGGTCGTCCAAGCAGGCGACGTTGGTGTCGGAGAAGCCTTCATGGCGGGGTACTGGTCGTCGCCCGACGTGACCACATTTCTGGAAGTCTTCTGCATAAACCAGGAATCGACGCTGGAAGCCCTCCAGGGGAAGCCGTTTACACGTTTTCTGATGTCGGTACGCCACTGGCTGAACTCCAACACCAAACGCGGGTCGAAGCGCAACATCTCGGCGCACTATGATCTCGGAAATGCATTTTACCGGGAGTGGCTCGACCCTTCGATGACCTATTCCTCGGCGATCTACAGCAACGAAACCAACAATCTGGAACAGGCCCAAACCGAGAAATATGCTTCTCTGGTACGGCAGACGGGCATTACTCCCGATCACAAGGTTCTGGAAATCGGGTGTGGCTGGGGCGGTTTTGCCGAATATGTCGCAAAATCGGTTGGTGCCAACGTGCGAGCATTGACCATCTCGCAGGAACAATTCGATTACGCGCGCGAGCGGATCTACAAGGCCGGCCTCAACGACAAGGTTGAAGTGGTCTTCCAGGACTATCGCGACGAAAATGGCGTATTCGACAGGATAGCCTCCATCGAAATGTTCGAGGCCGTCGGTGAAAAATACTGGCCGACCTACTTCCGCCAATTGTCGAAGTGCCTCAAGCCGGGTGGCAAGGCGGGCCTGCAGATCATCACGATCCAGGACAAGATGTTCGAGGACTATCGCAGAGGCACAGACTTCATCCAGCGTTATATCTTTCCAGGTGGAATGCTGCCCCCGCCCGGTCGTCTGGCGGAAATCGGCAAGTCACTGGGCCTGGACCTTATGGATCAGAAGATCTTCGGCCAGGACTATGCGAGAACGCTTGCAGAATGGCGGCAGAGCTTCCGACAAGCCTGGCCAAGGATCAGTCCGCTGGGTTTTGACGAGCGCTTCAAGCGCCTCTGGGAGTTCTACCTGCATTATTGCGAGGCAGGCTTCCGGTCCGGCAATATCGATGTTCGCCAGATGGTCTACGTCAAATCTGCCTGACAAGGCACTGATCTTGAAGACACATTTCAAAGGCCGGGATCACCCGGCCTTTTTCTTGTTCCAACCCGTGGACCGGGCGACTAGCGCGAAGTAGGCACTGTACGGCAACCAGCGCAAGAGCTTCAGTTGCCGAACAAATTTACGCGGAAATGCAATCTCGAAACGGGCAGGATGGGACAGGCCTTTCCTGATTTCCTCGACAGCCCCTTCCGGAGACATCAGATAAGGCATCGGAAACGGATTGGACTTTGTTGCCGGCGTATCGACAAAACCGGGACTGATGATCTGAATTCGGATCCCCGCAAGGTCCAGATCAAATTTCAAGGATTCAACAAGGTTGATCAACCCCGCCTTGGTGGCACCGTATGCAGCTGACGTCGGCAGACCGCCATAACCTGCCACAGACGACACCACTGCGATCTGCCCCCTGCCCGCCGCCTTCATGGCTGTGATTGCGGGCAGAAGCACATTAACCGTCCCCATGAGGTTCACATCAAAGCTTTTGCGAAAGGCGTCTGCATCGGCATCGAGGCCATCCTGCGGCAGATAAATGCCCGCATTAGCCACGAGCAGGCTCAAACCGCCGAAGTCCTGCCGAATTTTTTTCACGTGTTCGGCCATGAGGTCCGTCTTCGTGACATCCCCGGGCAGCGCATGAATTGAACCGGCAAGCGCCCTGGACTGGTTCTCCAGCTCCGCCAATTCCTGCTCCGAGCGGGCAGTTACAATGACCTTCCAGCCCGAACGGGCGAGGTCAAGTGCAAGCTCCCGGCCGATACCGGAACTTGCTCCCGTGATCCAGGCGCAACCGTGATCAGCTTGGGCAACATAATTCGTCTTGGGCAATTCATTCTCCCGGTTCGTTTGCCTCTTTACGCAAACAGACCGGGTGTCGGATTGAATTTTAGCGGATAAAGGGTGCGAACCAGCGGCCAACAGGGCCGGTCAACTGCAGGCGTCCTGCCGTCACCGCGAAGCAAATGCAGTCTTCACCTTCGTCAGCTATAGGTTTGTGGTCCACATCGCCATCGGCAAAGGCAACGTCACCAGCCACATAGTGGCCGTCTTCGTCCTTGAACCCGCCCGTCAATACGAGCGTAAGCTCAGTGCCGTGGTGCGTATGGGACGGCATTGCTCTACCTGCCCGCACCCAAAGGAGACTGCTTGCGCAGCCGTCAATTTCACCGAACTTGCATTCCTTGACGCCTGGAAGAAGCGTTTTCCAGGGGAGCTGATCCATCGAGGAACCGATAATCGACTGCAGCGATTCGGGAACCGCCGGTCCGCCTTTCTCAGACAGTTCGGCGGCAGGCGCGTTATCGTTCAGGTCATCAACGGCGCCACTGAATATCGATCCGAGAAATTCGTCCCGATTGGAAATGGAGACCGGTTCGGCATCTTCCAGCTCAAAGCCGGCAAGAGTTTCAAGGGAGCTTACATATGACCTGTTGCAGTCGCTCATTTCGAGATGAGCACCGACCAATGCCTGCGCCGGATAGGTCAAGGTCCCGGCCGCATATCCGGCCAGTAACTCGTCCATTCCGGTCACGTTTTTTTCCATTACCGCTCTCATTTGGCTTTAGAATCCCAAGTTGCCTTACCGGCGATACGACAGGCAACAAAAATCGGATCAACAATTACACCAGAATTGTTAGAAATAGAATTTCAGTGAGCTGATTTCACGGAACAACTGATGGCGTGTTTTTGACACCAGAGGGAAAAAGGAACCTGATTGGCCTCAGGTGCTGGCATTCCCCATTTGAAGCCTTACATTGCGACCTTGATCAAGGCCCTTCAGACCTTTAGCGTCCGGGGCTTATCAGATTTCATCTGGCCGGTCAGCGCCACCGGACCAGATCAGCCGGGAAAGAATAAATGTCTGTGTCCGCTTCTGTTGTCGATGCGATCGGTAACACGCCCCTCATCCGTCTGAAAGCTCTGTCCGAGGAAACGGGTTGCGAAATTCTCGGCAAGGCCGAGTTCATGAACCCCGGTCAATCGGTCAAGGACCGCCCTGCCCGGCAGATGATTCTTGAAGCCGAAGCCCGCGGTGATCTCAAGCCCGGTGGTGTGATTGTCGAGGGTACGGCCGGAAACACCGGTATCGGACTGGCGCTGGTAGCCAGTGCGCGCGGTTACCGGACCGTGATCGTTATCCCGGAAACGCAAAGCCAGGAAAAGAAGGACATGTTGCGCCTGTGTGGTGCTGAACTTGTCGAAGTTCCGGCCAAGCCTTTTTCCGACCCCAACAATTACCAGCACGTCGCCCGCCGTCTTGCAGAAGAGATGGCACGGACTGAACCTAATGGCGTTATCTTTGCCGATCAGTGGAACAACCTCGATAACCGCAAGGCTCATTTCGTAACCACAGGTCCTGAAATCATGGCCCAAACGGGTGGCCGTGTTGACGGTTTCATCTGTGCGGTTGGTTCCGGCGGCACGCTGGCTGGCGTTTCAACCTATCTTCAGGAAAACAAGCCGGGTGTCGTCATCGGCTGCGCCGACCCGCGTGGCGCTGCGATGCAATCGCTGTTCACCACCGGCAAGGCTGTCGCCTCCGAAGGTGGATCGGTTTCCGAAGGCATCGGCCTTGGCCGCAGCACCGCGATTGTCGGCGATCTTAAAATCGATCACGCCTACACAATTCCAGACGAAGAAGCCTTGCCGCTGGTGTTCGATCTCGCAGAAAAGGAAGGGCTACTGCTGGGTGGGTCGACCGCTATCAATCTGGCCGGCGCCCGGCGCCTCGCACGCGAGCTTGGACCAGGCAAGACGATCGTCACGATTCTGTGCGACCACGGCACCCGCTACCAGTCCAAACTCTACAATCCGGACTTCCTCAGATCAAAGAATTTGCCGGTTCCGGAGTGGCTGGAGCGAAAAGTCACGATCCAGCCACCCTTCGCCTGATCGATTGACACCGGGGGGCATTACATGAGTTCAGCGGATCAAGCATTGGCGCAAGGCGGTGACGCGGCCGAAGCGGTGATCCGTGATGCCGTCACAGATGCCGGCGTTCTGGATGTCATGGCAAACAATCTCGGACTGGTCGCAGCATTTGTCGCGATCATGTACGTGACGGCAGGCATCTGCGCCGTTCGCGAAGTAATGAATTCAAGAACTTCCCAGGGGTCCGTCGCATGGCTGCTGTCCCTGTTTTTTCTGCCTTATCTCACGGTGCCACTCTATTTCGTGTTCGGCTGGCGATCCTTTTCCGACTACGAGAAGATTCAAGCGACCCTTGGCCGGGCAGAACGGGCAAGGCGAGCAGACGAACTTGGCCTGACCGATCACGAGGAAACCAGAGACTGGCCGGTTCTTTCCCGCGTTGCCGGGGTTCCCTTCATGGCCGGCAACAAGGCAGACCTTCTTATCGATGGCGATGCGACGTTCACAGCCATCAAGAATGATATCGCAAAGGCCAGAAACGTCATATTCTTCCAGTTCTTCGCCATCCATGACGACGAACTGGGACGTGACATGGCCGACGCCCTGATCGCCCGTGCCAAGGATGGCATAACGGTCTATTTCCTCTACGACGATGTCGGCAGCCATTCTCTGTCAAAAGACTATCTGACCCGCTTGAAGAGCGCCGGCGTCAAGGTTTGCGGTTTCAACGAAAACCACAAGTTCCTGCGACTGCTTGGACCGATGCGTCTCAACTATCGCAATCATCGCAAGCTAGTCGTGATCGACTACCGCGTCACATTTGTCGGCGGGCACAATGTTGCGGACCAGTATGTCGGCCGGGACAACTGGTTTGGCCACTGGCGCGACACCCATGTCCGTGTCGAAGGGCCCGCAGCCGTTGCTTGCGCGCTCTCCTTTGTCGAAGACTGGCTCTGGGCGAGCGGTGAGCGTATCGAACTGCCTCAGGTTGGCGAAATTCCGATGCCTGGTGACGAAGCCGTTCTGGTGATGCCGACAGGGCCTGCAGACAAGCTGGAAGAATGCGCACTGGCTTTTGTCGAAACGGCAGCCCGGGCACGAAAGCGGCTATGGATCACCACACCGTACCTGGTGCCGTCTCTCGACATCCAGACAGCGCTTTGCTCGGCAGCAATGCGCGGTGTGGACGTACGCGTTCTGATGCCGGAAAAACGTGATCACTGGACTGTATGGCTCGCAAGCCACGCCTACGAGGACACCCTGGTGCAGCGCGGGGTGAAGGTTTACCGCTATATCGACGGTTTTCTGCACCAGAAGGTTACGCTGATGGACGACGAACTCGTTTCCATCGGCACGGTCAACTTCGACAACAGATCATTCCAGATCAATTTTGAACTGACCCTCTGGTTCACCCATCCGCGCATGATCGACAACGTCGAAAGCATGCTGGAGACCGATTTCCAGAACTCCCGCCTGACCTGGCCGGACGCGTTCCAGTCCCGCAGTTATGTTTTTCGTGTCCTGGCTCAAGGCGCCAGGTTGCTGTCTCCTATTCTTTGATCGGTGTTCGGGACATATTCAGTCCCTGACTGCGCGGCCATGCAGAGCGCCTCGTGCAGCTTACAGGCAATATCCAGCGCCTGTTTTGTGAAATCGAACGAAGAGCGCCCCCTTCCGGGCTGGTGCCGTCGAGGCGAATGATTTAAACTTCTATCAGACCAACTCCTCCGGCATCTGCAAACCATGGCTTACATACCCGACTACGCGACCCTGCTTGCCTTCACGGCCGCAGCACTAGTGCTGACCGTTACGCCAGGACCCGACATGACACTGTTCATGAGCAAGACGCTGACACAAGGCCGGCGCGCCGGCCTTGCTGCTGTGTTTGGGGCAACCTGTGGGCTGATCCTGCACACCGTGCTTGCCGCGATCGGTGTTTCTGCCCTGCTTTCAGCGTCGGCACTTGCATTTACAGTGCTGAAGATCGTCGGCGCCGCCTATCTGATTTATCTCGCAGTACAGGCCGTCAGGAACGGGTCCAGCCTTGCGCTGGAAGCAGCCTCCGTGAAGAGGCAACCTATTCACCGGGTCTGGTTACAGGCACTTGGGATCAACATCCTCAATCCCAAGATCGTCTTGTTCTTCGTGACCTTCCTGCCTCAGTTTGTCAGCGCGGCGGATCCGAACGCGACAGGAAAACTGATGTTCCTCGGCTTTTATTTCGTCGTTCTGGGAATGCCCATCTGCGCTGCGATGGTTCTGGGAGCCAGTGCGTTTGCCCGTTTCCTGAAGTCCTCGCCGAAGTTCATGCGAGCCTTCGACTGGGCTTTTGCCGGCATTATGGGCACCTTCGCCCTGAAGCTTCTGGTGGCCAAGGCAAACAGCTGAACCGGTTCCTTTGGCTGCCGGTGACCCGTGGTGACTGAGCGTCCAAAACCAGTCTAGCGTGCCAGCAGTTCCCTCAGACCGGCGGGGGTAACTTGGGCCATCTTGCGAAAATCCCGGCTCATATGGTGGCGGTCCGAATAGGACGCCTGGTAGGCAATCTCATCGAGACAGCAGTCGCCCGACGCCATCATACGCGTCGCCTTTCGCAGACGGACGAAACGAGCGAGCCTGGCGTAGCCCAACCCCGCCTCCGATAGCCGCCGGGACAGACTTCTCGGCGACAAACCAAGTCCCGCCGCTGTTGACGACAAGCCAGGATGCTCCCCCACTGAAAGTTCGAGAACGCCGACGACCCGCGCAAGAAGTCGGTTCGTACCCGGCCCCTGCGGCTTGTTCAGCAGGTGGCGAAAAGACAGGCTTGAAGCAGAAGACATCATTCTGATTTCGGATTTGAACCCGGAAGTTTCTTCTGCAGGAATAATCAGGATATCGCTGTCGAAGTCCAAGTTGCCTTCGACGAAATTGCCAAACCGATAAATCGGACGGGAAGCACTGCCGCGGCTAACCGACCAAATGTCCTGAATATGTATCCCTGCGCTTTCAAGCGTTCCGGTCACGACACCGGCCAGCATTGCCGGTCCGAATGGTTTCTGGTTCGCGGGACGTACCTTGTAGGGTGACAAGACCAGTGAATTGCGCTGGACGGAAGAAATAAAATCCTTTCCTTGACCGTTCTCGTGAAACCGAAAGGACGCCTGCAGTGCCAGGACACCCGACCATCTGTTCACCAGGTCAGGCATGCTCGGCGCACTCGTGAGGAGATGACTGATCACATCGAAACCGGCTGGGCGACCTAGAGCACGCGCCAGATTGAAAACCGCTCCGCATCCTCGTGAAGCGTAGAGCATTCCGATACGCGACAGCGGATCCCTCGCCTCAGTGCCCTGCAAAACGGAATTCCCATAAATTGCGGGAAACCGTGCCTCGGCCTGCTTCGCAAAATGCCTCAACCACCAGTTCCAATACGCCGAATAGGCTTCTCCGAGCGGCTCGTTGACACGCACGTTCTCCGCACCTTGTTGCGGCTCAATGGAAATTTTGGCGTCGATATTCACAGGTCTTCTTTCGACCGTGCTGCAGGATGAAGTGTGCCCTGGAACGAAACCAAGGGTTTAGCGCAAATGCAAGCATCGAAATCGAGGGGAACATGCGCAACTTGAAATCTCAGCTACGACTTCTTGCACTGACGTCGCTGGCAACACTGACGGGCAGCTTTTACGCACTGGCTGATCCGGCCAACCTGACGGCAGACGAGATCAACGACATGA
The DNA here is from genome assembly GCF_054658215.1 of Roseibium sp. ROS1. Taxonomy (NCBI): domain Bacteria; kingdom Pseudomonadati; phylum Pseudomonadota; class Alphaproteobacteria; order Hyphomicrobiales; family Stappiaceae; genus Roseibium; species Roseibium sp. ROS1. The sequence continues at coordinate 1,086,668 of NZ_BAAGIG010000002.1, read as the reverse complement.
TGTCGGGAAACTCCATCCATGGTTTCTTTCCCGACGGCGTGACGGAGTACAAGCAGAACAACCACGCCGACGGCTTCGCCGTTGTCGTGGTCAAGGGCGACAAGATCCGGAACATTCCGTGGGAAGCCGTCGAAATTAACGGGACTGGTCAATATTGCGAAGACTGGAGCGGCGATGGCTGGGGCAAACTCTGTTTCACGGTGACGCGCGAAAACCCGGCCAAGCCGATCTTCACAAATGCAAAAGGCAAGGCAAACGCACAGAACTGGTCAGAAGGTTTTGTGGATCTGAATTTCGCCGACTGAACTTGGTCCACATCATTGTTATCGCCCGCGGTCCGGCCGGATTGCGGGCGTTTGTTTTTCATGACCCCGGTTTCCTGCAAATAGGGCCTTGCACCGCATGCTGTTCGTTGGTCAATTCGACGCTATTCGTTTCAGGGAGTTCCGGATGACCACGCCTTTGTTTCGCGACGATGCCTATCTCAGAACATGTGAAGCCGAAGTGACCGGCATCAACGAGCGTGGCGGCATCGTGCTTGATAGATCGGTTTTTTACGCGACCGGTGGCGGTCAACCGGGCGACAGCGGCACATTGGAGCTGGAAGACGGCACGAAGATCGACATTGCCACCACGGTCTATGATGACGACAAGAAAACCATCGTCCATGTCCCTTCAGAAGGACAACACCTGCCTGCCGCCGGCACAAAAGTGACCGCCCATTTGGACTGGGCGAGACGGTACCGGTTGATGCGCATGCATACTGCCTTGCATCTATTGTCCGTGGCCCTGCCCTTTCCCGTTACAGGTGGTCAAATCGGGGATCCCGAAGGACGGCTTGATTTTGATATGGGCGAAGACACAATCGACCGGGATGCGCTTCTGGAGAAGCTCAATGCGCTGGCTTCTGGTGATCACGAAGTAACCACCCAATGGATCACAGACGAAGAACTCGATGCCAACCCGGGTCTGGTCAAGACCATGTCCGTCAAGCCGCCACGCGGGTCTGGCAGGGTAAGACTGGTCAGGATCGGCGATGATGTGGACTTGCAGCCTTGCGGCGGTACCCATGTAACGAGAACCTCTGAAATCGGCCTGCTTGAACTTGGCAAGATCGAAAAGAAGGGCAAGCAGAACAGGCGCGTCCGGATCCGCCTGACCGACTGACAATCAAACGGGGGAAATTGAAATGAAACTGTCAGGTGGCTGCCGGTGTGGAGCTGTTTCCTTCGAAGTGGAAAGCAGAACCCCATACCCCTACATGCGCTGTTACTGTTCCATCTGCCGTAAGACAGGTGGCAGCGGCGGTTATGCAGTCAATCTGATGGGAGACGCCGGCAGCCTTGAGGTATCGGGTGCGGAGACGAAGTCGGTCTACAACGCTGTCATTAATGGAAAGACCAGTCCTGCGGAACGCCATTTCTGCAAGGCTTGCGGATCTCACCTGTGGCTTTGGGATCCGCGTTGGCCCGAACTGGTGCATCCACATGCAGGAGCGGTCGATAGCCCCTTGCCAACACCGCCAGAGATTGTCCATATCATGCTGGCGTTCAAGCCTGACTGGATCGATGTGCCGAGCGGTCCCGGACACGTTCATTTCCAGAACTATCCGGACCTCTCCATCGAGGACTGGCACAAGTCCAAAGGCTTGCTGGAGACCTAAGGAGCCGTAATGACCGACCATCCCCTCGTATCGACCCAATGGCTGGACGATCATCTCTCCTCGCCTGATCTGATTGTCATCAATGCCTGGATGCCGCCGGTCACGCATCCAGATGCTCCGCCTGTCTATCCGAACGCGCACATTCCGGGTGCCGTCTTCTTTGACGTCAACGAGGTCTGTGACAAGACCAGCGATCTGCCTCACATGCTGCCAGCTCCACATGTGTTTTCGTCAACCATGCGGAAGATGGGGATAGGCGACGGTCAGACACTGGTGGTCTACGATGATTTTGGTTTCTATTCCGCGCCACGCGTCTGGTGGACGCTTCGCAGCATGGGCGCCGAACGAGTTTATGTTCTGGATGGTGGTTTTCCGAAGTGGCGGGCAGAAGGCCGTGCTTTTGACGACGATACGCCCCGCAGAGTTCAAAGCCACTTCTCGTCCCGTCTGAACCACGGTGCCGTTGCCGACCTCGACCAGATCCGCTCCACCATTGCAAATGGTTCACGGCAAATACTGGATGCAAGGTCTGCCGAACGATTTGCCGGAGAAGCGCCAGAGCCGCGTGCCGGACTGAAGTCGGGTCACATGCCGACCGCGCTCAACCTGCCCTTCACCCAGCTCATCGCGGAAGACGGCACATTCTTGCAGAAGGAAGACCTGGCAAAGGCTTTTCAGGATGCTGGAGTGGATCTCGACAAGCCCGTCACGACCTCTTGCGGTTCCGGTGTCACAGCGGCAATCCTGACGCTTGGCCTTACCGTGCTCGGTGCTCGGGATCTTGCGCTTTACGATGGTTCCTGGGCGGAATGGGGAAGCCGGGACGACACGGACGTCGTCACCGGCCCAGCTTGAGAGATCAGATAGCGCCTTGATCAGGTCCCAGTCTGTAAAGTTTCAAAGAAATCCCGGATCTCATCCGAGATCGAACTGGTGCTTGAAGACATTCTGCTGGATGCAGCCAACAGACTGTCGGCCGCCTGATCGGTTGCGGTGATTGCCTGTTCGACACCGCCAATGTTCTCATCAAGGGTCTGCGTTCCCGAAGCGACCGTCTGGATGCTGTGGGAAATTTCCTGCGTTGCAGCACCCTGCTCTTCAATCGCAGCTGCTATCGACGACGTCATTTCGTCAAGTTGCTTGACCACTTCGGAAATCGACTGGATGGAGGCCACGGCATTGTCCGTCGAACTTTGAATTTCGGTGACTTGCTGACTGATTTCCTCGGTGGCCTTTGCAGTCTGTTCTGCGAGGGTTTTCACTTCGCTTGCAACCACCGCAAAGCCTTTGCCGGCATCACCGGCACGGGCAGCCTCGATCGTGGCGTTCAGAGCCAGCAAATTGGTTTGTTCGGCAATCGCCTGAATGAGACCGATCACATCACCGATTTTCTGGGCTGCACCTGCCAGGCTCGCCACCTGAAGGCTTGATTGTTCTGTGCCGCCCGCCGCCTGGCTGGCAATTCGGGACGCACCGGAGATCTGCTTCGAAATTTCCTGGATAGAACTGGACAGCTCTTCCGTTGCAGAGGCTACGGTCTGGACGCTGACGCTGGAATCTTTTGAGACATGACCGGCGTTCTCGACCTGGCTTCTCGCGGTCTGCGATACACTCGTCAAATGCTCGGCTTCACCCGCAACGCTGCGAGCACCGGCCTCAACGTCGGCCAGCGGTTGCTTGACGCTGCTCTGGAACTTTTCGATAGCCTTGTTCAACCGTTCCGTCTGCGCTGCACGCTCCAGAAGAAGTTCTTCTTCGTAGGTTGATATGGCAAGGTCCATGTCAAGGAAGACGGCCGCCGTGACATCGTTCAACAAGACGGCAAGGTTTTGAAAAGACCGTCTGTATTTACGGGTCAGATGGGCATGCAGATGGCGCAGGACATAAAGATACCCGGCAATGTACCAACGCGGTTCCAGCCCGATGCGGCAATGCACATGACCGATCTGGTTGATACTCTGCTGGTAGCTCTGGTCAAAGCCCGACGTGAACAGCTTCTTCCAATGGCCCTTTTGAGCTGAAACAAGTCGGGGCTGATGCGAGCCGACGAGCGCAGCCAGATTTGGCTGGGTGTTGATGTGAACGTAAAAACCCGCCAGCACATCGTCCAACACGGGCTCGATTACCGGCCAGAGCTTTCTGAGATTTTCGATTGTCGAGTGGTCAATCTGGGCGAATTTCAAACGGGCTTGGAAGTCGTATTCCTGATCGCTCATGGCAGGTCACCTTGATAAAAACTGACCCTACGTGACCCGACAATTCTAAATAAACCATAAATTGTATTTTTACGTACGACATAGTGACAATGGCGCGTTGAGCCACAACGAAAACGGAATAGGAATAATTACCAATCCTTAGATTTTTGGCCGTTTTTTAGGCAATAAAAACGCCACACTCGATTCTTCCGGATGAGAGCGATAAACACAACCTGAAAACGCAGACAGAGATACTTTGGTCGTATTCCGGTTGTCCAAAACAAGGATCACTCACCCGGCTGGGGTCTTGCCTTCATCCCCTCCGGTTTCTTGCGTGAAGGCTCCAGACTGATCAGAAAGTCGGCACGTGTTCCGGCAAGATGATGGCCAGGCCAGATTTCCAGAGCATCGTTCAATTTCCCTTTCGGGTATCGAGCGAAGATGTCCTTGCGAACGTTCTGCGCGATCCTGCGCTGCCCCATTCCGAACACGTCACACATTGCTCCACGCGAAATAAGATGTGCTTCTGCACCATATCTTCTGGCAGACACATACCCGTTAAGGTGCAGTCCGATGGCATCGGCAATCCGATGTACCTTTGCCCGGTCATGTCCCTGGCCCACAAGGTGGTGCTGGCAGCGTTCCGCGCCATGGACCACGAAACAGCAATCCCGCGGCTCACTGGTCCGGCCTGACGCCAGGCCTACGTCATGCAATATGGCTGCACAGAAGAGGATTTCCTTGTCGACAGTGAGCTTACGATAGCCACCTAGCAACAGGCCAAAGTAATAGGTGCGCCAACTGTGCCGCATCAGGTCCAAATTCTGGACTTCGTCGGCAAAGTCCAACGCATCCCGGACCAATGCGGTCTCCGGTGGCTGCAGTCCTTCAAGGTCTGCACCGAAGGTGTTGATCAGGCCCAGTTTTTCTCTGAAAGCATCCAGCGCTTCAAGCATCCCCATACGGCCAAGATTTGTAAGCACCTTCAGCTTTTCAGTTCTTGTCAGTCGCCCATTGCTGAACTGACCAGACCTTCGTCCCCAAGCCACCGTCCCCATGTCTGCAGTGTTTTCCGGCATCTCCCAAAACGTCTCCATTGATTGCTCCATTTTTATGTACCGTATCGCATAAAAATAGACATGTCGATATTTATGTGCGAATTGGTAAAAAATGAAAGCCGAAAGCAAACGCGGCCGTCCGCGCAAATTCGATGAAGACATCACGCTCGACCGCATCATGCTGGTGTTCTGGCAGCACGGCTATGCCGCTACCAGTCTCGACCAGATAGCAGAAGCAACTGGCCTGAACAGACCCAGCCTCTACGCCGCATTCGGCAGTAAGAAAGACATGTATCTGAAGGTGATTTCACGGTTCGCGGACCAGATGCAGGCCCACCTGAAGGCGGCAGGACAGACAGAAACAGGGCTGAAACCCAGGCTCAAGGCCATCTTGACCGCTGCTATCGATCTTTATTGCGGCAGGTCGACATTTGGTGATGCGGCCTATGGTTGCCTGGCCATCTCCACGCTGACGACTGAAGCTGCTGACGATCCTGACTTCAGATCAATGCTGGCGCATGTCGTTGAGCGAATGGATCGAGGGTTCGCCGGTCTGATTTACGCGGAGATGAAAGACTCGGTTCCGGAAGCAAGCGTCCAGTTCGCCGCCCAGCATCTGTCTTTGATGCTGCACGGTCTTTCGGTTCGCGCCCGCGCTGGGGAATCTCGCGATATCCTGGTGGAACTGGCAGAGGCTGCTGTTGACCGGCTTGTACCGGACCCTGCTTCAGCGCCCGTTATGTAGATCCAGCGACCAGTCAAGCGTCAGGGGCAGCGGCGTCCACATGCCGGTCTTCACCCCTGCCCGCCTCAACATGTCGGCCGTCCAGGTGTTGCAGCCCATCATCGCGTTGAAGCCGCCAACTGCCGGAAAGAAAATGTCGTGTGCGTCGTACGCCACTCCGGGAATTGCCGTCGGAGGCGTTGTGCCATCTGACTGGAAACTGGTCCTGATATCATTGACCAGTTCCTCAAATTCCAGCTGGCTCAGTTCAACTACGCGGACGCTTTCCTGCTCAAGCGGAATATCGCCGGTGCGACGGACATGCATGACCGAGGCATCCCAGGTCAACGCGTCTATTACCGGACCCGGTTTCAAATCGCCCCACGTTGGCGTTTCGATATAGAAGGACCGCCCACCCCAGCCGAAAGCAATCCAGAAAACACCCGGATAATCCAGCTCCAGCCCGCCATCCGATACGAATCCGAACGCCTCCAGCACGTCCGGATCGGCCGGGAGGGCGATATCAGTATGGATGGGATTGTTGAGTATCAGAATACGCCGTTTATCTGCTGAACTTTGCGCAGCTTCCATAACCGGCCTGGAATCGAACAAAGGCCTCGGAACGAGTGCTCCGAGGCCCAGTGCTACAACAGCAGTGAAGACAACAAGGCAAATTCCAATCAGGAACCTGCGCAGCAGTTTCATCATCCGTAGTCTTTAGCCGATCAGTGGTGCAGGATCTGGCTCAAGAAAAGCTTGGTACGTTCATGCTGCGGATTGGTGAAGAACTCTTCCGGCTCGTTCTGCTCCACGATCTGCCCCGCATCCATGAAGATAACGCGGTTTGCAACCTTGCGGGCAAAGCCCATTTCGTGAGTGACGCACAGCATGGTCATGCCTTCTTCGGCAAGTCCGACCATCACGTCCAGAACTTCCTTGATCATTTCCGGATCGAGCGCCGAGGTCGGCTCATCGAACAGCATGATTTTCGGGTTCATGCACAAAGACCGTGCAATAGCAACGCGCTGCTGCTGACCACCGGACAGCTGCCCCGGATATTTGTTGGCCTGCTCCGGGATCTTGACGCGCTCGAGATAGTGCATCGCGATGTCTTCGGCTTCCTTCTTGGGCATCTTGCGAACCCAGATCGGAGCCAGAGTGCAGTTTTCCAGGATCGTCAGATGCGGGAACAGGTTGAAGTGCTGGAAGCACATGCCGACTTCGCGGCGGATTTCGTCGATCTTTTTCAGATCGTCCGTCAACTCGATGCCATCAACAAGGATCTGTCCCGCCTGATGTTCTTCCAGACGGTTGATACAACGGATCATCGTGGATTTGCCGGAACCTGACGGTCCGCAGATAACGATACGTTCGCCGCGCATGACCTTCAGGTTGATGTCGCGCAGAACGTGGAAATCCCCGTACCACTTGTTCATGTTCTTGATTTCAATAGCCACGTCCGTATCGGAGATGGTCATTCTGGAACGATCGGCTGCGAGTTCCTCGTCGCGTACAGCGTTTTCAGACATAGTTTTTAACTCCAAGAGTGTCCTGTGGCCGGGGCGCTGCGGTTCATCGCGCGCCCCGGAAGCGGTTTGCTAGCGTTTGTGTCCTGTATGAAGCTTCTTCTCCATGAAGATGGAGTAGCGCGACATGCCGAAGCAGAAGGTCCAGAACACCACTGCAGCGAACAGGTAACCCGTGTGACCGGTGCTGGGCGTCGACCATGTCGGATCCGTGAAGGACGACTGGATCTGGCCGAGAAGGTCGAACATGCCGACGATCAGAACCAGAGTCGTATCCTTGAACAATCCGATGAAGGTGTTGACGATCCCGGGGATCACGAGCTTCAGAGCCTGCGGCAAAATGATGAGATACATCATCGGCCAGAACCGGAGCCCGAGCGCCATGGCACCTTCATATTGTCCCTTCGGAATGGCTTGCAGGCCACCACGGACCACTTCTGCCATATAGGCGGCAGAGAACAGGGTCACGCCGATCAGAACGCGCAGCAGCTTGTCGAAGGTCACGCCTTCCGGCAGGAACAACGGCAGCATCACCGACGACATGAACAGAACCGTGATCAGCGGAACACCGCGCCAGAACTCGATGAAGATAACCGAGACAAGCTTGATGATCGGCATTCTTGATCGACGTCCAAGCGCCAGCGCGATACCTAGCGGTAGCGAGGCCACAATACCCGTGACCGCGATGACAAGCGTAACAAGCAAACCGCCCCAAACCGCTGTTTCAACGATCGGCAGGATAACCGCATCTCCGATGACCAGGCCGGTCAGCAGGAAGTATGCGATGATCGGGAAGACGACCAGAAACAGGATTGCGTTGATTTTCTTGAACGGCGCGCTGGGGATTGCCAGCGGTACGAGCAACACCGCGAACAGGAAATAGACGATGTTCACCCGCCAGATTTCCTCGGTCGGATACCGGCCATAGATGAACTGCGGGAAGTATGCTTCCACGTAAGCCCAGCAGGCACCGCTATGGCCGCCATCCTGCGGCAGACATGCTTCGCGATTGTCGCCGCTCCAGACAGCATCGATAAATGCGAACTGGATCAAAGGCGCGATAAGTGAGTAGGCGATCAGAATGCCGATTACAGTCAGAACGGTGTTGCCGATGGACGAAAACAGGTTCTGACGCATCCAGCCGATGACGCCAGTGGTCGAGATCGGCGCCGGCAGTCGCGGCGCCTCCTCGGTTCTGATTTGGAACATATCAGTGTTAGCCATTTTGCGCTCCTTACCGTTCCACGAGCGCCATGCGCTGGTTGTACCAGTTCATGAAGGCCGATGTGATGAGGCTGAGCGACAGATAGACAACCATCCAGATACCGATGATTTCAATCGCCTGGCCGGTCTGGTTGAGCACCGTTCCACCCATCGAGACGAGGTCCGGATAGGCAATGGCAACTGCCAGTGAAGAATTCTTGGTAAGGTTCAGGTACTGACTCGTCAGCGGCGGAATGATCACGCGCATCGCTTGGGGAATGACCACCAGTCTCAACGTCGGTCCGTTCCTCAGGCCAAGAGCATGCGCTGCTTCGGTCTGACCATGGCTCACCGCCTGAATACCGGCACGTACGATCTCTGCGATGAACGATGCGGTATAGATTGCCAGGGCTGCGGTAAGAGCCAGGAACTCAGGAATAATATTGAGCCCGACATTGAGTTCGAACCCCTGACGCAGGATTGGCCCGGTTTCGACGAAGTTCGGATGTTCAAGAGTGATCGGCATGCCGGTTGCAAAGTACGTCAGCAAAGGCAGGCCAATAATAAATCCGACCCCCGTCAGGAATGACGGGAACGGTTGCCCTGTGGCCTCCTGACGCTTGCGCGCCCAACGTGCCACGAGGAACGCTGCTGCTATCCCGATCAGGAACGCATAGCCGATCCATTCCGATCCAGTCCCCATGATGGGTTTGGGAAGCCGAAGACCGCCAATATTCAGGTGGAATGTGTCGAACAACGACCATTTTTCACGCTTGCCGGGGATCGATCGCAGCACCGCGAAGTACCAGAAAAAGATCTGCAGCAGCAGCGGGATATTACGGACCAGCTCGACGTAGCAATACGCCAGACGGCTGATGACCCAGTTGTTCGACAAGCGGGCGATACCGATGATGAACCCAAAGATCGTGGCGAAAAAGATACCTACGCCCGCCACAAGCAGAGTGTTCAGGAAGCCGACATAGATCGCTCTTCCGTAACTTGATGTCTCAGAGTAGGAAACCAGTGACTGGTTGGTTCCAAACCCGGCTGTATTTTCTAGAAAGCTCCAACCGGAGGCGATGTTCTGCCTCTCCAGGTTGGCTATCGTGTTCGAAACGATGACATATCCCAAAGTCACCAGCGCGACGACCAGCAGCAGCTGGTAAAAGATGCCGCGCGCTTTGGGATCGTTCAACAGCGAAGCACGCGCCGGCGCCCCCGCCGAGTCCTGCTCCATTACTGACATAGAACCTCGCCCAAGTTTTCACGAAAGAGCCCGGCACGCAGCCTCTCCTCAATCGTGTCTGACCTGCTTCCCTGGCCGAACTTCGTCGGCACTCCCCTATCGACGGAAGCAGTCTGTTCCCCCACGCGGTTGCCGGGTATGTTGTCCGGTTTTTATTGCGTGGAATTTATTGAGGGTTCCGGCAGAACAACCGCCGGAACCCCTTCAATCCTCAATCAAAGAAGAGGATTAGCGGACCGGCGGTGCGTACATGAAGCCGCCGTCGTTCCACAGAGCGTTTACGCCACGGGAGATGCCGAGCGGAGTGTCCGGACCAACGTTGGCGTTGAAGGACTCTTCGTAGTTACCGACGTTTTTGATGATCGCATAAGCCCAGTCGTTCGGCAGGCCGATAGCTTCACCAAATGCGCCCTCAACGCCCAGAAGACGCTTGATGGACGGGTTGTCGGAAGACTTCATCTCGTCAACGTTTTCAGAGGTCACGCCGAGCTCTTCTGCGTTGAGCATCGCGTTCAGCGTCCACTTTGCAATGTTGAACCACTCATCGTCGCCCTGACGGACAACCGGACCCAGAGGCTCCTTGGAGATGATTTCCGGCAGGACCATGTGGTCGCCCGGGTTGGTCAGCTTCAGGCGCTGTGCGTACAGGCCGGATGCGTCAGTGGTGTAAACGTCGCAACGGCCGGCGTCGTATGCAGCCACAACTTCGTCGGCCTTTTCGAAGGCGACGATTTCGTACGGCATGTTGTTGGCGCGGAAGTAGTCGGCAACGTTAAGCTCAGTGGTCGTACCGGTGTTGGTGCAGACCGAAGCGCCGGACAGTTCCAGTGCGGAAGTCACGCCCAGGTCCTTGCGAACCATGAAGCCCTGACCGTCATAGTAGTTCACACCAGCAAAGTTCAGACCCAGCTGGGTGTCGCGGGACATGGTCCAGGTGGTGTTACGGGACAGAACATCAACTTCGCCGGACTGAAGCGCGGTGAAACGCTCTTTTGCGGACAGCGGAGTGTATTTCACAGCGGACGCATCGCCGAACACTGCTGCAGCCATAGCGCGGCAGTAGTCAACGTCGATACCGGTCCAGTTCCCCTGAGCATCCGGGTTCGAGAAACCCGGCAGACCCTGGCTCACACCACACTGAATGAAGCCCTTTGCCTTGACGTCTTCCAGCGTCGTTGCACCAGCAGCCGTCGTCGCGGCGACTCCCATAGCAGCGCCGATTACGAGCGGAAGGAATTTATTGGACATGGATATGCAGCCTTTATTTGTTACCCACTTTTATTATGCCGGGTTTGTTCGAAAGACATCTTCTCCGTCTCTTGTAACCGGACGGATGCCAGCCTTGACGGCTGCTTCCTCCAGATATCTTTCGTCCCACCCAACGGTTCCATACGATGGCATTTAGCTGTTCGGGTCAAGTACTTGCTGCAGATATCTCGTCAAATTTCTCGAGCTATCCGCCATTTGCCATCAGGTTGGATGCACAAACAGCGAACATGTCTAAATCGAATTCATTCAATGCCTAAAAAGGGTTCAATGCATTTAGCGGAGACCTTGCGAAGGTTAACGCTAATCGAAAAATTCTCCACACAAAGACCCGCGCACAACACGTGAAATGGCGGTTGCGACCATGACGCGAATGACTAAAGTGAGCGCTCGGCGCTCGGCAGTTCAATGTCGCGCCGCCTCTCGCAAAACACACACCCAAGAGCCTTCATGTCTTCCACCAATTCCAAGCCGCCGTTGAGGCAGGATACCAAACTGGCGCATGCTGGGCGTGACCCGCTTGCATTTCACGGTTTCGTCAATCCGCCTGTCGTGCATGCTTCGACTGTTCTCTACCCCGACACCAAAACCATGGTGACGGGTGCCCAGACCTATTCCTACGCCCGTAGAGGCAACCCGACCACGAACTCCCTTGAAGATGCCATGAAGGAGATCGAAGGGGCAGCCGGGGTCAAGATCGCGAATTCGGGTTTGAATGCCATTGCATTGGCCATCCTGTCCTGCGTGAAATCCGGTGACCACATCCTGATTGTCGATACGGCTTACGGACCGACCCGCCATTTCGCCGACACTGTTCTGCCAGGCATCGGGGTTTCCGTGACCTTCTACGATCCGAAGATCGGCGCCGACATCAAGACGCTGTTCCAGGAAAACACGACAGCCGTGTTCACCGAAGCACCCGGCTCCCTCACTTTCGAGATGCAGGATGTTCCGGCGATTGCCGCCGAGGCCCGTGCCATCGGCGCAACCGTTCTGATGGACAATACCTGGGCGAGCCCGGTTTACTGCCAGCCACTATCCATGGGGGTCGATCTGTCGATCCAGGCGGGCACCAAATATCTTGTCGGACACTCCGACGCCATGCTCGGTACGGTCGCTGCCAGCGAACGCGCCTGGGCAAAACTGGATGCGTTCTGCGGTGCCATGGGGTGTCACGTCGCGCCGGATGACATCTACCTCGGCCTGCGGGGTCTCAGAACTCTGTCCGTGCGCCTTGAACGGCACCAGCGCAACACGCTGGCCGTGCTTGGCTGGCTTAAGGACCAGCCCAACATCGATCGCATCCGCTATCCGGGCCTTGAATCGGATCCTGGTCATGCTCTCTGGAAACGAGATTTTTCGGGAGCCTCAGGCCTGTGCGCCTTCGACTTCAGTGAAAGCACGACACAGGAACAGGCCTACGCCTTCCTGGATGCGCTCACGCTTTATGGTCTTGGCTATTCGTGGGGTGGTTTTGAAAGCCTTGCCATTCCGGTTCGCCTCAAGGGCAGCCGCACGGCAACCACGGTAAACCTGGATCGCCAGTCGGTTCGCCTCCACATCGGCCTGGAAGACCCGGAAGATCTGATTGCCGATCTGGATCAGGCATTGACGAAGGCATTCGGCTGACAGACTGTCGAGCGAAGGGCGGAACGGCTCAGATCGTAGGGTCGTTCCGCTTTTCCTTGAAGATCAGCCACAGGTTCCGGAAATAGATTAGCAGACCCAGTCCCTGACCGGCGATGAAGACCGGATCCTGTCGTTGAATGGCATAGATCAGCAGCAGCGACCCACCCGCAACGGAAAAGAACCAGAAAGCGACCGGCACGATTGAGCGGCCGACGCGCTCGGATGCGATCCATTGAATGACGAAGCGCATCATGAACATGGCCTGGGCGAAGAAACCCAGAATGATCCAGAAGTCCAATTGCGCGATGAAAACCGCATGGATCCATTCGTATAGAGCGCTCATGTCTCAGGTCCAGTCAGTGTTTTTGAAAGGTCGGCGGGCTTCTCCACCCGGATTGGGGCATTAATCAGGTCAGTGGCCGAACATCCGGAATTTTTTTACGGCGGCGGCGCAGCCACCACACTCCGAACAGATCCAGCACACCGACCAGCGCCCTGTCAAAGATCCCGTATTTAGACGTTCCATGGCGCCGCTGCCGGTCCTGAACGTCGATATGGGTGACACCGTAACCCTCGCGGATAACGAGTGCGGGCAAGAACCGGTGCCAACTGTCGAAGTACGGCAGTTGCAGGAACACTTCCCGGCGCAGGGCCTTCAGGCCGCAACCGCTGTCGCGAGTGTTATCCCGCAGGATCGCGCCGCGCAGCTTGTTGGCAAACTTCGACGCATAGCGCTTGGCCAGGCTGGCCTTGCGGCCAAGCCTTTGCCCGGCGGCAAGAGCAACTGCCGGGCCGGCAGCGTCGAGAGCGTCCAGAAGCGCCGGAATATAGGCGGGGTTGTTTTCGCCATCGCCGTCTATGGTCGCGACGACGTCGCCCCTCGCATTCAAAAGACCAGTACGCACCGCGCAGCTCTGGCCACAGGACTTCTCGTGCCTGACCGGCCGCAGCCAGTCATGGGTTGCCGCGTAATCCTGCAACACGATATCCGTACCGTCGGACGAGCCATCGTCGATGACGATGACCTCGAAACGCCTGCCCTGCAATGCTGCCTCGATTTCATCCAGCAGGATGGGCAGGTTTTCCGCTTCGTCCTTCGCGGGAACCACGACCGTGACGGCGAGCGCGCCCTTGCTGGCCGCAACAGCTTCCAGATAGCTTTTTGTCATGCGCTTGTCCGTTCTGTCGTGTCTGCCGCAGGGGCCTCGGCTTCCACACGGTCAGCGCCTCGCTGGCCGCGCAGAACCTGCCAGACAGCCCGCACACAGGCCTTGGCAGACAGGACATTCATGTTGGGTACAATCTTTCCGGAGGAAGACAGGTGAAAGCCGATCCGCCGCCGGGCCATGGCACGAACCGTGAAAAAGGTGAACGTCATCCCCAATAGCGTGCCTGCGATGACGTCGCTGGGGTAATGCGCCCCGACCATGACGCGGCTGAACGCAAGCCAGAAGCCCGCAACAATGATCAGCCACCGGTAGGCCGGGAAAATAAAGGCCAGCGCAGTTGCAAGCGCAGCGACAGTGGTCGAGTGACCAGAGGGGAAACTGGTGAAGGTGCCGTCGAAGGCCAAAAAGTCGAAGCGGACCGGACCAACTTCCTCATAAAGCTTGGGACGCGCCCGGCCGAGCGACCACTTGAATGCAATGGCCAGAAGCCCCGTCGCGGCGACTGAATAAAAGATGAAGGCCGCATAAGTGAACACTGCGCCGATTGCCATGCGCAGGCGGAATGCGTAGCGCCCGGCATCCAGCGCCAGCAGAAACAAGCAGCATAGACCGGTAGAAACGAGGATCCAGTCAGCCTTGCCGATATCGGTAAAGGTTCGGAAGGCGGCCCGGTATTCGCCCGGGAGGGAGCGCAACCACGGATAGGTCGGAACATCGAACGCAACGACTGCAATGCCAACCGTCAACAAGAGGACTGCAAGGATATCCTGCGGCCGCTGCCCGGGCGGAAGCGGATCCCTATTGTGGCGCGCACGTTCCCTGCGACCGGAAAACAGTATTGCAGCCCGCCGAGAATTCCCGCGCATGCGCGCCAGAACATGCCAGACAAATTTACTGCTGTTGCTCATTGCCGTCTTCTGAAACCGTCGTCGGCACGGACTTCTCATAAAGCCCGATATCGACATCGTCCCCGCCATTGATATTGAGGCCGTCTACCCTTTTTACAGCCTCCGGCACAAGACCAATCTCCTTTGCGGCGGCCAAAAACGCGGCTTCTTCCCGGTTTTCTATTGCCGCGATACGGCAGGTAGCTGGATTCGCGGCTTCATCGGCAGCAAGAAAGGCGGCGGCATCCTGCGCCGAAACGATCTTTGTCGTCGTGCCTTCCAGGAATATGAAACTTGGTTCGTGAAAACCGGTGGTCACGACCAGACGGTTCGACTTGTCTGCGCAACCGGGGATTTCGTCCATGGCCGCGACAAGGCGCGGACTGACCCAGATCGGCGTAAGAGCTGGGCCGACAAAGCCCCAAAACCCGATGCTGACGCAGATCGCGGTCAGACAGATGGCGGGGAAAGCATAGAGTGCCGGTCCTCGCAGAACCCGGGATGCTGCCGCAATCGCAAAAACAGCTCCCACTGCAAGCAGAACGGCTCCGGGAGGTGACGGCCAGACACCCAGGGCAAAAGGACCGGCAAACGCGGCGACGGCCAACCCCAACGCAGGCACCGCCAGCAACACTGCCGCTACCCAACGCAGCCACGTTCTCGTCGTGGCGCCAGCCCCCTCCATCAGCGCAGCAGCAACAGGTAGCGCGAGCGCAGGCAGCAGCGGCATTGTGTAATGCGGAAGCTTCGTTGCAACCAGTTCGAACACGATCCAGCTTGGGACGAACCAGGCAACGGCAAACGTCACCAGCGGACTTTTTCGTTCATGCCAGATGAGCGGCAAGGCAATCAGGAAGAATGCAGGCAAAGGCCAGAATATGCCGAACATCGCCCCGAGATGGGTAAGCGGGGGTGCTCCATGACCTTCCTGACCCTGCCCGACCTTGCCAAGGAGGTCCTTGCCGATGGCTTCAGTGAAGAACGTTCCGTCCGTCGCGATCCAGATTGCCACAAACCAGGGCGAGACGAGCAGCACGAACCACAGCAGACCCGCGATTGGCGCCGTTCCCTTGAACCATGCAGCTTTCCGTTTCATGGCCATGAGGCCAACAACCGTAAGGCCAATCACCATGGGTCCAACCGGCCCCTTGATGAGGACACTGCCCGCAAGTGCAGTCCAGAACAGGAACCCAAGACCCCATAGCCGTTTGTCCGGATCCTTCAACCAGATCCGCGCCAGGGCACCTTGCGCTATTATGATCATTGCAAACAGCGCGGCATCAGTTTTTGCCAGTCGCGCCTCGACGCCGACAATGATCGCCAGCGCCACGAAACCTGCCGCCAACAGCGCACCGGCAGGCCCCATGAATGCCCGTGCAAGCCAGAAGGTTGCCAGAACGCTGATTATCGAGGCTATGACGGAAGGCAGTCGATAAGCCCAAAGCGGAGCGTCCGCCCCCTGCCCTGTCAGCTTTACGGCAGCTGCCTGAAGCCAATAGATCCCGACTGGCTTTTTGTGTCGTGCCTGATCCTGAAAACGAATGTCGATGTAATCGTTCGTTTCCAGCATCTGCTTGGTTGCCTGGGTAAAGCGCGGTTCGTCCCTGTCCAGGGGAGGTACCGTCCATTGACCTGGTACGAACAAGGCAAGCGACAGGAGCAACAGAAGGAACGGGGCAGTGATGTCGTGGCCGAAGATATGCAACCAGACCGGTTTTCGAACCGGGGCAGCCGACGGTCTGTCCACGTTGTCCTTGCGGTCGGATTTCTCGGTTGCCTTGCCTGCCGCCTCGGGCTTCTGATCGTCGCGCGTGTCCGACATCAACTTTCTTGTCCAGTTCCTGCGTCCGGTGTCCTGCGCCCGGTGTCCTGCGTCTGGGCGGTCGCCCCAGACCGCCCGTTTCTGAACGCTTCTCCTACATGAGCTTTTCAAAAAGGGAAACTAGTGCTTGCCCTCTTCGAACGCACGGTTATCGTCCGGGCAGATGATCCACCTGACGAGTCACAAGGTTTTCCATGACATTGATTGCTCATATGACGGACCTGCATTTGCGTCCGCGAGGTTTGCCCTGCTATCGCGTTTCGGACACCAATATGCTCGCCGAGCGCGCGATCAAGTCGCTGCAGAGTCTCACGCCGAAACCTGATGCTCTCGTTATAACCGGCGATATAACCGACAGAAACGATCCAAGGGAATACGCGCTCGCCCGCTCCATCCTCTCGCGCGTCGACATGCCTGTCTATCTTGTGCCCGGGAACCACGACGGCACAGAAGTCATGCGCCGCGAGCTCGGCAGCTTTCCGGGTCTTTCAGGCAGCCTTGAAGACAAGATCTGCTATACGGCGGACATCGGCGATATCCGCCTGATTGCGCTGGACACTCATATTCCGGGTGATCCGCGTGGTCGGCTCGGTCAGGCACAGCTTGACTGGCTCGACAGCCGGCTGCGCGAAAGCGCCAAGACAACGCTGATCGCCCTCCACCACCCGCCTGCACTTTCCGGGATCCGACACATGGACGACATCGGACTTGTGGATGCCGATGCGCTTGCAGAAGTTGTTTCGCCACACCGGCATGTTGCGCGCTTCCTGTGTGGTCATCTTCACCGTCCTATCATCGCGAGCTTTGCCGGAAAGGTGATGACGCTTGCTCCCAGCACCGGTCACCAGGTCGTCCTCGACCTGACGGAAGACGGCCCTGCCATGTTCAACTTCGAACCCGCAGCCTATTTTCTCCACTATCATTCGCTGAAAACCGGAGTGGTGTCACATATGGCCTACGTGGAAGCGTATCCTGGCCCGTACCATTTCTTCGCCGACGAAGGCGTCGTCTGGCCGGGAGATGAAACCTGATGTCCGTAATCGCCCTGCCCAAACGCTTCTTGGCGCTGTTGCTGCTTGGCCTTTTCGCGGCCTCCCTCAGCGCCTGCGGCGCCTTGCCGGGAAAAAGCGACCTTGAAGACAAGACAGTGCTGACAGACCAGCCGGTCGACAAGGCGCAGATGCTGTCGATGATAAACGCCTACCGGCAACAAAAAGGCTTGCCCGCTTTGCGCCACGACCCGGAACTGGATGTCGTTTCCCAAAAGATGGCACGCCATATCGCCGAGCGCGACAGTATGGACACCTGGGCTCACAGTGCCTTCGGTCTGTCACAACGGCTCGACAAGGCAGGATACGCAAATTACGCAGGCGCGGAAAACCTGGGTGCGGGATACGCTGATCTGGCAGCAGCCTTCCGTGGCTGGCAAGGCTCAGAAGGCCACAACAAGAACCTTCTCAACCCCTACGTGACACGGGTAGGTATTGCCAGAACAAACCGCAACAATGGCAAATGGCGCAATTTCTGGGTGATGACACTGTCCCGCCCCTATGCGGACGGCCGACCGACCGTCCGATAACAAGGCACCTGGAAAAAGGGCGGAGCCAAGCTCCGCCAAAAGGC
Organism: Roseibium sp. ROS1; assembly: GCF_054658215.1. Taxonomy (NCBI): domain Bacteria; kingdom Pseudomonadati; phylum Pseudomonadota; class Alphaproteobacteria; order Hyphomicrobiales; family Stappiaceae; genus Roseibium; species Roseibium sp. ROS1. The sequence continues at coordinate 1,068,657 of NZ_BAAGIG010000002.1, read as the reverse complement.
TTCTTCCAGAGATCGAATGACCCAGTTGTCATCCGGACGCCTCGCAAACAAAACATGAATGCACGGCTCATATTTTATTAAGGCCGGCGCATCAGCCTGTCAATCGTTCAAAAGGGAAATGGTCGGGCGGCAAATTCGGCTTCGGACGCAGGAATGTCTCGCAAACCACGCTCTACAACCCCGTCGAACAACCTTTTTTTGCCGAACCTTGGCTCCCAACTGCAAAGCTCGGGGGACAACAGCTTGATGCAGGGAATTGCAAGGTCTTGGCGGGTCGCATCAAACTCCCAAAGGCTGATCTCGCGGTCGAAACAGCCCTGAAGCAGGCTTTCAAAAGTTGAGGTCTTCTCCAGAACCTCAGGACGCGTGGCAACCGCACCCTGCAACGGCAGATCTTCGAAAATCACGCGCTCTCTGGCATACGCCAGCTGCCTGGGTAGAGACCTCAGCGCTTCTTTTGTGCCGTGACTGGCGGGATAGGATTTGTCCATCAGAGAGAGCGCGTTTTCCGATTGCAACATTTCCTGAATTGCACTGGTGCAGGCCTGTGCGGTGTCCCAACCGGCGGATGATCCAAACGCACTCCCCCGGCCGTAAACGTCATGAGAGACACAAATCACCACCTGGACCGGCAGGTCCGTGTCGACGTGCAAGAGCTCCCATTCCCGCGGCTGGTCATCGAGATATTGGACCAGATCAGGAGGGAGCATTTCCCTCACATAGCCTTCAGGTAGAGAAGTTATCCCCAGGCGGTTGTACCAGGCCTGCGCAACTGCATCACGCTCTACAAGCTCAAGAAGCGCGCGCGCGCGCGCTCCCTCAAGGTCATGCCAGACAGCGCATCCTACGCTCGAAGCAAAGGGCAAACGTAAGCCCGTAGCCTCATCGGCTTCGTTAAACAAAATTCCCAAACTAAGGCACTGCGCCTCTTCATCAGTCTGCAGATTCCGCAACCGGACACGCCTGTCTGAAAGAGATGACCAGTCTGAAGAGTTGACGCGTGAAAGATCCCGCCCGAGACGGAGCCTGCCGAGAGCGACACTTGCCTGGGCTTCACTCAATCCAAGCAATCGACCAAAATCTACCTGCGGTTGTTTTTTGTCGTAAGCGAACACCCTATTGTCACTAATCCCGATACTACAAAGGGTTAGCCTTTCGGAAAGCTCTCCAATACAACTAATAGCTGCAATTGATGCGATATCCCCCTGTCCACCGGCAGGAATTGGTGCCCCCACAGCTGGTACTTCTTTTGCATCAGTTTCAGGCGACTTGAGCAACCCGGTGCAAAAATGCACCGGGCATCCGGGGCGTGTCATCGGGACCAGTCTTGGGGAGAATGACGAAAGCAGCTTCAGGAAAAGACGAAGGTCCGGCTCCAGCAAGCGCACACGATCTCCCTCAACGCCCGGCTCCACCGCTATCAGGCCCAAACGCGACAGGTCCGCAAGTACGTCGTCCGCAAATCCACTTTCAACGATCATAGAAGAGACACCGCCGCCAACAGTGAGGATGCGGGACGGCTGCTTATGTTTTGATATGGCAATTTACTTCGCCTCACCCTGCAATTGCACACAACGTAGATTAACAAAACTGCCATTGAGCGAGTTCATTCCCTCGTTCTACATTATATTCGAAAGCAGTCGATCAGTAGTAAACAATCTCAATACATAACTATTTACTAAAGTTTGACCGAATTTCAAAAAGCCAGGTGACCATCCCACCACCAGGCAGGACACATTGCAACTCAACCTATCGGAGGCTCATAATGCACGCTGACACAACTTCCCGGACTGAACTGGAAATTGGCGCGAAACTTGGCGCGATCATTCAGAACACCACAGCACGTGAGCGGCTGGTTGCCAACCCGGCTGAAGTCCTGGCTGAAGTTGGCATCGACTCCGATGCCGCAATCTTCGCCGACACTGCTGACCTCGTCCATCTCGTGATTCCTGCACAAATCGACGCTGAACGCGTTGCAGCTGGCGATGAAAGCTATTTCGAAGAACTCGGTAAAGCTGCGCTCGGGACATGCTTTTACGACGACCTGCCGGAATAACTTTTTCTGGGCGACACGTTCCCAAACCCGACAAAATCGTCGTGCGGCGTTTCATTTGGCATTGCCAGATCCGCCGCAGACACACTTCCATTCCCTTCAGACAATTATGGTCGGTTGTTGGATGGTTTGCGAACACCTCAATAGATCTTTGAGTTGGACTATTCTGAATTGACAGGAAGGTGGAAAGCCATGGCGAGATTTCCATATTACAGGAGAAACACAGCAGACCTAGGACGCCTTTTGGCTAAGGCGAATTTAAATCCAGATTTTGCAGAAAAGCTAAAAAGCGACCCCCGATCTGTGCTGGCAGAACTCGGATTGCCTACCCAAACAACAGAATTGATCGACTTCAAGGTTGTTGACGAGCGTGATTGCTACAAAGCTCGTGTTCTGCCGTTCAAACTCAATCCAGCTAAGCTGTCCTCTGCGGATGTCTCATATGTCACTAGTGTTGCGAAACTCTTGAGCTAGGTTAATCTGGCTTGTTGAACAACACCCTTTGGACCAACTGAGCGCCCCGATCAAAATTTGCCCGAACACGCGCATCCTGGAAAAAATTGATGCGCTGGCGCCACTGCTCAGGTTGAACATTAAGGTTATCGTTAGGCAACAAGAAATGATTTCGTTTCTCGTTGAAGCTCTCCAGAATATTGATTGCCTCACCTTCTCTTCCTGAGCAAACAAGTGCTGCTACGCGTGTCGTCAGGCAACCAAGACTGCTTCCCGTACCCCGTTCAATTTGAACGATGGCGTTTTCGTAGTCCTCAGCAGCAAAAAAGATATTTGCAAGGTATTCGTAGAACACCCTGGGTACGAAAGAGAACAAGCGGAACGCGCGCTCGGCCGTTTCGCGGGCTTCGTTGACATCTCCCGAAAGTGCAAGTCCTTCTGCCACCGACATGAGGTTAGCGGGATCGGAAGAGCTGAGGCGACCCGCGTTTTGGAAGGCGCGTTTTGCTTCTTCAGGCATATTGGAAAGAATTAAGGACCAGCCGTAAACTCGCTGATTCACAGCTTGCCAAGGATCCAGTACGATTGCACGCTCTGCCATATCAAGCAGACTGCTCATTCCCTCTGAAGACGTTCTGTCATTAAGGGGATAATGCAACTCTTGCTTCATGATTATTGATGCCTTCCCGGCATAAATCATGGAGAAGGTTTTATTCGTCTGCTCCAGCTCGTTCAGCAGACGCATAGCTTTTTCATCGGATTGCGGCGTAAAATCCCAAAGTAGAGCCTCGGCCTGACACCAACGCGCGAATGCCGACGTATTGGCAGGGTTCCTCAAGCGACCTGTAGCGTGACCATGAATTCGACCGACAATCTGACTAGCTGCAGGGACGATGCCTTCCCAAAGCGTCAGGTCAACAATCTCATTAAAGACAATCTGCCCGTTTGTACGATCTTCGAATTGTACAACAATTTTTCCAGAACGTTCGTCATGCCTGAACCGAAGCAGATAAGCCCCCAATTCATGACCTTCGACAAGGGTTGGCTTCGGGGTATTCTCGTCGCCGAAATATTCGGATTCAAATAAATCGAATGATCTAAAGGACGATAGGCCTGACACGATTTCTTCTCTGAGGTGAACTGCGTCGCTCAGTCCTTTCTTCAGGAGCGATGAAGATACAATCGAAATTTCAGGCAGCCTTACAACTTCGTCGCTGTTTGAAAGTCCTCCCCCGATTGGACCTAATGCTTCCTGGCGCTTGAAGAGCTCTTCCCCAGTAGCCTCAACCTCGACCTCGCTAAGCAGTTTCCGAGTCTCGTCATCAGGCTCAGCGTCCAGATGAAGGTGCATTTCCCGTTCGCATGACCGGAATTGCTGTTCGGCACGTTCTCGCTGTCCCAGCTTCATGTAGAGACGAATAAGAACGCGATGGGCCGCTTCAAACGCGGGATCGAGTTTCAGGACAAAACGCGCCCCGGCCTCTGCCTGCACACCCCCGTCTTCCGTGGATATCCTGTTCAGATGCTTGAAGGCGGCGCTGATGAGTTCTGAGCGCACCCGTTCACGCTCGACCGTCAGCCACTCGGAAAATTCAGAATCGATATCGTCGTAGCCGGTCAGGAACTCGCCGCGCCACAGTTCCCCCGCCTTGCGGAAATCAGCTGCCTGCCCACGTTCCAGAAGCGTATTCATGGCCATGAGATCAGACGCAAACGCCGATGGGTCGAGTTGAATGTGACCTGGCGCTGAGCGCACTACATCGATGCCGGCCGTTTCCTCGGCGCTCTTCAACTGGCGCAATGCCTGACGCAAGGATTGCATTGCCTTGTGGCGGTCTGTCCCGCTCCAAAGCAAATCCGCCAGTGCTTCCCGGGGCGACGCCATACCGCTCATGCGGCTCAGATAGCCCATGATCGCCAGAGCCTTGCGGGTCTTGACCGCCACAGGTTCCTGGTCGCTATCAAGGAGCAAAGGCCGCCCAAGGCATGCAAAGCAGGACGCGATTGCCATCAATTCCCCGTAATTGAAATGCACGCTTCAGCCGTCGCCTTCGCGCAACCGCGAATATCACGCAACCTGAAACACAACAGCACCTTATCACGCTCATTTCACGCTGCAACAGCATGCTTTAATCGGATGGTCACAGCAGCGACGCTGCAATCGGCAAATCAAATACTGGTGGGTAGTAAAATGTCTAAGACCGTTAGCAAATCGGACCGCACTGAACTCGAGCAGGAGCCTGCAATCGAGGCGATCAAGCGCATGATCCGCTACACGAAAAAAGAATCGGACAAGGACGGCCGTACGTTCTGTTCCTATTTCCTGGATATGGCTCTTCAGTCCCTGGAAGATGGTTCCGAGGACGTGGACATGATCCTGAAAACAAAGATCACGCCGCTCATGGTTGGCCAGAAGGTGGAATCGGGAAAGTCCGAGACGCTCTGACCTTCAGGCGAATCGCGGTCTAGAAACACCGCCGTGCTCCTATATTGCAGGGGCCGGCGGTTTTTGTTTTTTGCAGGCTTTTTCCAAGTACTTCACTTGAACGTCCAGTTAGGGACATCTGCACGGCAGGAAGCCTTTCCACGCAAGGCAGAGGCATCGAAGCTCAGGTTTTTTTTCAAAAAAATGAAGGAGATGGCGACTCCGGCAGGATTCGAACCTGCGACCATTCGCTTAGAAGGCGAGTGCTCTATCCAGCTGAGCTACGGAGCCAATTTCTCAGGAACGCAAGCCGTTCCCAGATGAGACCATCAGGCAGTATCTCTGAGGCCTGCCAGACGTTCATGCAAACTTGGATCGAGACCAAACGTCCGGAGGCAACCCGATCCGGCGATCGCCTCCACTGCCCTAATGCGTCAAAAACCCGGCTCGTGTCGATTCGAAATCGGCGCTTTCAACAGACAATCCGATCTCTTGCCGAACAGGTCAGAGGAGCCGAACGTTCTTGTTCAGTGGGTCCAGGGCGCAGACCGGTTGAATTTGAAATTGTCCGCATAGGCAGACCCGCGCACCTTGCGCTCCTGGGCTTTCTCAACCCTGTGCGGAATGCCATGGCGCTTCGCATATGCGACAGCTTCTTCTGAAGTCTCGAAATAGAGCCGGATTTGCTGCTTCATGTCGGAAGACGACGTGTAACCCATCAAAGGTTCGACGGACTTGGCGACCTCCGGCTCGTAATCCAGCACCCATCTCTGGGTTTTCGCCTTGCCTGACTGCATGGCGGTTTTCGCCGGACGGTAGATACGCGCAACCATGTGACAGTGCCCTCAAGTCTGAATATGTGAGATGCAATTCCTTACAGCAGCTTTTTCCCGCCTTTGCCGCCGGTGTCAACACCGATATTGGCCGCAACCCGCAATCTTCGGTTCGGCGACGACTCATTTAACAGCACAAGTATGTATTAACGGTGTTGGTGGAGAGGCGATTTATGACATTCACGTAACATGACATGGAGGCGCAACTCATGCTATTAACTACCCTAACGTGAACTTGTCTGGAAGACGCCGATTTTCGGAACGCAGTGCAGGTTCAAAAAGTACAGAATCGCAGGGCCGGACAGCCTGAAAGGGCCGATCCAAAGATCAAAACGATAAGGCTTTGACATGCATTACGAATTTCTGAAAAGACTGGAAGGCTATGTTCCAGAACATGTTCGGCCGGTCACCAGAGCACCGGAAAAAATTGCGCCGGTCGAACTGAAAGCGGCGATCGACGACGCCAATCTCACTGAAATGTGGGACATGATCCTGACGCTGGACTATTCGGTATCCGACCCCACCGATCTGTCACCGGAAAAACGCGACGAATTCCTGAATGTCATGTCGCTGTTGTTGAAAGCCTTCGACCGGTAGAAATGGTTATTGGCAAACGGCCAAACATGTGTGATGTCCCTGGTCGATTTTTGCCGGATGGAACAAATCAAAACATGAGAGAGGACCGTGCTAACACGCCCTGATACTCATTTTTCGGAACTCGGCACACAGGCCATTGAAAAAGGGCTTGCCGACCCGGCTGTGTCTGCGTTCTACGACAGCATCATGTCGACCGATGCGGTTCAGATCCAGCAATGCCTGAAACCGTTCCTGCCTCATTTGAGCCTTTGCTCGGACAAGATGCCCGGAAACGCTCCTCCTCCGATCTTCTATGTCGGTAAGGAAAGTGGGCAGCGACACCTGTTCGGCGAAGACTGGGCAAGCCCAGCGACACCCGTCTGCGGTCTACGCACACCTGATCCGGACCTGGAGAAGGCTTCGGCGGAAGGTTATCGCAAGGCTTTGGAAGGCACGCCTTATTACGGCTACGCCCACACGAAAATTCAGGTCAATGGCGAACTCTATGAAGTTGCGTTCGAGCGGTTGATCGTCGCCGTGCGACCTTCGTTGCAATCCGATCTTCGCTTCTGCGCCTACCTGGGCGTCATTCAGGATCTTCAGCGGACGTCCTGAGGATAAGTTTTACAAGGCCGTGTAGATCGCTTCTGGTGGCATAGACCAGCCAGTCATCCGGCCTGATATGTCCAGGCGCAATCTCCCAATGCGTTCCGCGTGGCACGAACCTGCGGTAACCGACCCGGATGCCGAAGCCTTTTTCTGCGCTTTTTGCGGCCATCAGGCCATAGAGATAGTCCGGCGACCACTTCAATAGTGAGAGCAGAAACCCCAACTGGGTCAAGGGCTCGGCAAGGCCCTGCCCCCGGATGTCCCGTCTCAGCCAGAGATTGCCGTGATAAACGATACGCCCGCGCATGAAATAGGCGTCATGCGCGTGCTCTGTCCCGAAGCGAACCTGAGGGTTTGGATCGACAAAGATCCTGCGTTGTTGCTGATGCCAGTGCTCGGCAAGGCTCCTGTCTTTCAGGTCTTCCACCTTTGCAGCTTGCACAGACACGACGTTACCATGACTGTTGACGGCCCCTACCCAGAACGCGGTCGTCCCGTGCAGGTCGAAAAACCGCGGTGAAAAATCTTCCATCAGGTATTTGTCTTCGGTGCTCCGGACGGTCTTTTCGAAAAGCGCAAAATCCGCGCTTTCCTTCAGAGAAAGCCCGGCCTTTTCAATTCTGGACTGCAGCACGGCTATCGCCGCCGATACATCCAGCGTCGCCTGGTCGTCAGGATCCGGTATCATCAGCCCCATCCGGCGCCGCCTGCATGCCGTCGCAAGCGACGTCACTCCCACAGGCATTGGAAACGCCCGTCCGACCAGTCTGTTATGCGGCGATAAGTTGCACAAGACGCCTGCGTAGCTTGGCCCTAGTTATCCCGGCCTTTAGGCACGGAACCACAGCAAGCGCATGGATTTGCATTGCAAAGTCCCAGGTCACGCGTACCGCATCACATCGATTTTCAGGAGAATGAATGGTCGGGGCAGCAAGATTCGAACTTGCGACCCTCTGGTCCCAAACCAGATGCGCTACCAGGCTGCGCTATACCCCGAACAGTTAATGCGCTCGGATTTATAGGCCACAGACTCTATCGTCAAGCTAGAACAAACCAAGAATATCCGAGTTTTGTGGGCAAAACCTGACAAACATGTCCCGTACTTTGTTCTCAGTTTGCACACAAAAGCAAAACGGCACGCCCGATGACCGTGAACGAGCCTCGTAAACGCGACGGCCAAGGCATCGTGCCGTCACGGTCTTTGAAATTGCAAACTGAACTTCAGTATATTTGCTTGATCAACCAGATTACTGGCGGCATTCTCCCGCATGAAAAGTATCCAAGCAATTGAATCAAATACCAAAACGTTTCCATCAGCCAAATTACAATTTTTGATATTGATTTCAGGAAAAGAAATAGATGATCACCAAAGATGACTTCACAAAGGCATTAAAAGATTTCGGTGGATCCGAGTCCCAGAAAATACTTCAGGATCCACAAGCATACCAAGCTACCTTTGACCTGCTGATCACCGTCGCAGAAGATTCGTCAATCTTCCAAAAAAAGCTGTCGATCGCGAATACAGCAGCGGGTGTAGCCAATATGGCCGTTGGACACTCCTCTGCCGACCGTCGGACAAAGAATGCCGTTCGCGCGGGATCCTTTGCTTTGAGCCAATTCCAGCAGACAGCGAATCTAGCAAGTGTCACCAGGTTATCGCCAGGAGCCGCGATGGTTGCTGTCAGTGCCACAGTCGTCAACAAGACAGGTATTATCGTGTCCTTTGCGGGCGGGGACAAAAAGAAGGCTCAGTGCATCGGTGCGGTGATGGAGCTTTCTGCTTCCGCGGTAATCACCGCCGTGTCTGCACCAACGGGTGTCCTGCTGGTCCTGTCGGTCGCCAGTCTGGCCGCCTCATCGGTCAACGCATATAATTCATGTTTTTAGAATTTTCGGGCAGGCAGGAATAGGGGCAATTCGGTTTCATTCCAGCTGCATGGACGGGCTGCTGACCTTGTCTCCGGCCGAAATTTCGAGTTTTTCCGCCAGACCGGCGTTTATTTCGAACACGTACTTCGCCGGACCAAGCGAGGGAATGACGTCTTCGGAAAAAGGCGTGGTGTTGTCGGCGATGCTGACGATGGAACCCTTCGCGTCGATGAAAATGATGTCGAGCGGCAGTGGCGTGTTTTTCATCCAGAAGTAACGGTCGCCCTCCCCTTCGAAGAGGAACAGCATGCCGCGTTCCGCCGGCATCTCTTTGCGGAACATCAATCCCATCGACCGTTGCCGGTCCGTTGCCGCAACCTCCGCCTTGAACTGGTGTTCCTTGTCTCCAGATCGAATGACGAGGTCTTCCACCGGCAGGTTCAGCTGCGGGTCCTGCGCCAGCGCCTGCCCTGGCGAACCCGCGAGCGAAATCCAGAGTGTTGCGGCAAAAAGCGAGAGGCACAGAAAGAAAGGACGCATTCTGAAAACTTCCTGAAAGACCCGGCAGAACCGGTTTGGGAGACTGGCAGTCAAAGGCAAGGCCGGAATATCACTTCCCGTTTGCCGAAGAAGATTGCCTGAAGGTCGACAAACAAAAAGGCCGGAACATGTCCGGCCGAGTCAATGTGCAGAATGACGGAAAGTGGGGTCAGTGAGAGGCAGGTATATGGGTGCCTGTCCCGACCGGCCGGATTTCAGCGGCCATGCGGCCTTTCGGGCCTTCGCCGAAGCGCACCAGCACATCCTGGCCGGGACGCAATTCAGTGATGCCGAAGCGTCGCAGCGTCTCCATGTGGATGAAGATGTCTTCTGAACCTTCACCCTGGGTCAGAAACCCGAAGCCCTTGACGCGGTTGAACCATTTCACGGTCGCTTTTTCAAAACCGCTTTCGGGGACAACCTGAACATGGGTGCGCGACGGTGGCAGCTGTGACGGGTGGGTCGCTGTGCTTTCGTCCATCGACAGGATGCGGAAGGCCTGAAGACCGCGCGGTCGGTCGAGTACTTCGCAAACAACCCGCGCGCCTTCATAAGCAGTCTGGTACCCGTCTCGCCTGAGGCAGGTGACGTGCAAAAGGATATCACCGTCGCCGTCGTCCGGGACGATGAAGCCATATCCTTTCCCGACGTCGAACCACTTAATCGTTCCGGCAATCTCGAGAACATCGACGGCGACTTCGTCCGTCAATGTTTCGAGTGCGCGGGGCTCCCGTGCGGTTTTAACCCCCATAGCCATTTGTCCCGTCTCTGGTCCGCATCATTAAGCTGAAGGCAAAATTCGACTCACCAGCCAGCTGATTCCTAACAAAAGGATAACATTGTGCTTTCTGGCGAGAAGGGAAATTGTCGGACTAACCACAGACCATTTACGGAAATCAGGCCGGTTATTCGCCAAATCTCGCAAATGTTTGAGCTAAAGGTGTTCGAATGACTGTTGACGCGTAAGAATCGAGCGGCGTTTCCTGGCCGTTTAGAATCACCAGTTCAGCACCGCCACGAACAGCGATGGCCGGCAGTTGTGCGGCTGGATGCACAACAAGTGACGAGCCCAACACCAGAAACAGATCGCAAGCAGCAGCAGCCTCCGCTGCCCGCTCCAGTTCCAATTCCGGCATCTGCTGCCCGAAACTTATGACCGCCGCCTTCAACAGTCCGTTGCAATCTGAACATCTCGGACTTTGCCCGGCGTCAACAATCGGCCTCTGAGCTTCCAGTTCAGCCCGCGCCCCGCAGGAAAGACAGGTTGCGAATGTGGAATTGCCATGGATCTCGACAAGCAGGTCTTCCGGAAACCCAGCTCGCTGGTGCAGGCTATCGACATTTTGTGTGATGAGGCAATGAAGCTTGCCGGCCTGCGCCAGGCTCGTCATGGCCCGGTGCGCTGCATTCGGCTCCGCTCTTGCGAAATAGTCCATCATTTCGAACCGGCGGCCCCAGTCTTCCAGGCGACTATCCTCATCGGCGACAAAGTCCTGGTATTGAACAGGCTGACGTTTGGACCATATCCCGCCAGGTGAACGGAAATCCGGAATTCCGGAGTCCGTCGATATCCCCGCCCCGGTCAGGGCAACGATCTGCCGGTAGGAACCTTCCTTGAACTGTGCCACAAAGCGCTGAGCTTCGGGCAAGGTATCAATGCACTTCATCGGCCGGTCCGGTGCCCGTTTGGAAAATCCCTCGATTGAGGAAAAGGATAGGACATGCGTTATTTGCACACGATGGTCCGCGTGACCAACATTGAAGACTCACTTGATTTTTATTGCAACAAGATGGGCATGACGGAAGTCCGTCGCTACGAAAACGAAAAAGGCCGGTTCACCCTGATCTTCCTCGCCGGATCCGATGATGTCGAAGCCGGAAAGGCAAACGCTGCGCCGCTTCTGGAGCTGACCTACAATTGGGATCCGGAAACCTACACCGGCGGCCGCAACTTCGGCCATCTCGCCTATGAGGTCGATAACATCTACGAATTCTGCGAGAACCTGCAGAACAAAGGTGTCACCATCAACCGTCCTCCACGTGACGGCCGCATGGCCTTCGTCCGTTCGCCGGACAACATCTCCTTCGAGCTGCTTCAAAAGGGTGAAGCGCTTGAAATCAAAGAACCCTGGGCCTCCATGCCCAATACCGGCGAATGGTAAAACCGGACAGTTTTCAACAGGCGCAGGCCCGGGATTCCGGGCTTGCAAAAAATTGTCGCAAAGGCTCTTGCGGGCTGCTCCAATCCCGCCTATAAGCCTCCCCACGACGCAGCCGCGTCGACCGCGCGCCCATCGTCTAGCGGTCTAGGACGCCGCCCTTTCACGGCGGAAACACGGGTTCGAGTCCCGTTGGGCGTGCCAACTTCTTCCCTTCCGGTTCAGAAGCAGGCACCTGGCATTCGCGTAAGCTACTGGTCAAAGTGCACCTGGCGATACGTAACTGCCTTTTATATCCAAGGCAGGTTCGTCCTTGCGGAACAAAGTCCGCCCCGGAAATTCCTTCTTGTAGAATGCTTCGATATCTGCGGCTGCAGGGCCGGCATACTCTATCCGTCCGCTCGGGAAGAATATGTCCAGGTCGTCATCCTTGTGCTCCGTCGCATATGTTTCCTGCGAACCGTGCAAGACCATGGCAATGCCGAGCCGGTTGTTGACGAAATGCTGCACGTCAAAAAACTTTGGCGAGCGCGTGTGCTTCTGACCCAGGCGATCCTCTCTGACGCGGATCAGCTGGTCAGGTGCGTCCATATCGACAATGCCGTAGAGATCGAAGTCTCCGTGCACACACTTGGCCGCGGTGATAAGCGAACTGGACGAGAACTTCACACAGCCGAAATAGGGGTCTTCTGGATTGCGTTCGACGAAATAAACGCCTCCACGCGGAATGTAGGTCAGTTTCCGTTGCTGTTCGAAGGTTGCCATTTCAGGTCGCAACTGTTTTTGAAATTCCCTCCATTCCTCGATCACCTTTGCCATCTTGCTCGCCTTGAAGGCCTTTTCGCCAACGATTTTTGGATCGACTACCAGGCCCGCAAAGTTCTTGCGCTGCGCGTCCGGACACTTGCTTCCGACGGGCTTAACATCGAAATCCGCAGTCTTGGCCTTGCAATCCAGGCGCTTGGGCGCGGCGTAGGGTTCGCCAACGTGCTCAAGGGATGCAGTGTTTGTCCGTCGTACCAGAATCGCAACGTTGTAGAGCCGGGCTGCGGACTGAAATACGCCGACATGCTTGGCTCTCATATGTTTGAGAATATCTGCTCTTCCGGCCATAATGTGTTCTCCGCTGAGTGCAGGCTTCAATCGGGCCTGCGAAAACGCGCATTTGCAATGAAACCAGATTACCAGACAGTCTCCCAAACTCGGTGATTCAAGTCACAAAGCGTTTTTTCAGGTCGAAAAACCCGGTCCGTTTTCAAGTTGTGGCCGGCAAAAAATCCGCCACCACCTTCCCTAACGTCCTTTCGTGTTAACGTAACTCAAAAAATGGCAGCAACTGTCTGTTGAAAAGTGGTTTTTGGAAAAAGGATTGGCTATAGTCTGCAACTGATTTTAGTGGGGTCATCAACGGACCGTTGCGGTCCGGATTCAGTTGGTTGCAGGGACAGCTTCTTCTATTTGACGTTCCTGTGACGCGTATTACAGAAACATAGTGCCATCCGGGGTACCTGTTCCTCTCAAGAGGACAAAGACCTCGTGTAAAGATCGGTTCAACCGACAGGCAACCATGATCTACGAGAGGACAGGATATGTTCAAACGAATGATCGCCGTGCTGGCAATAATTCTCGCAGGGACGGCTCCGGCACTGGCTAAGCGCGTTGCCCTCGTACTCGGCAACGGCGCTTACGAGCACACAGTACAACTTCCTAATCCGGCAAATGACGCCGAGCAGATGGCCGCCAAACTCAAGGCCCTCGGCTTCGAAGTCGTCGCCGGCCAGGACCAGACTTATGGTGAAATGCGCAGATCCGTCATGGATTTTGCGAAAAAGGCATATGGCGCGGATATCGCCATTCTCTTCTACGCCGGCCACGGCCTTCAGGTCGCCGGTCAGAATCATCTGGTACCTATCGACGCCACGATCGAGGATGAAACCTCGCTCGACTTTGAAACCATTACCGTCGATTTCATCATGCGCCAGATGTCCAAGGACGTGAAGGTACAGATGGTGTTCCTGGATGCCTGCCGCGACAATCCGCTGGCCCGCACCCTCGCACGCCGCATGGGACCGAGCCGCTCCGGCAGCATTGGTGCAGGTCTTGCTGAAATCAAGATTCAGGAAACCGGCGGCGAAGGCTCCGTGATCGCATTCGCGACCAGCCCGGGAGATGTTGCCCTGGACGGAGACGGTGCGAACTCGCCCTTCACCTCTGCGTTGATCAGACATATCGACACGCCGAACGCTTCCATCCAGACCGTCATGACTCGCGTTACCGGTGAAGTCTATGAAGAGACGGAAAAGAAACAGCGCCCGTGGGTGAATGCATCTCTGATCGGCGAAGTGTTCCTGAACAAGCAGGCCGCACCGGCCGCGACGACCACTGTTGCCTCCCTTGGCGACACCGCGACGTCCGCTCCGCAGCAGCCGGTTGTCAACAATGCAGCAACGACCTCCCCCAGCCAGTCGGCAATTGCATGGGAACGTGAGAAGCTCATCTGGGAAACTGCCAAGTCCAGCAACACCGTTGCTGACTACAAGGCTTACCTGGATGCCTACCCTTCAGGCCTCTTCGCGGACTTTGCGCGCAATTCCATCAAGCGGCTCGAAGCCGGCAGCCAGGTTGCTTCGGTCAATCCGACCGTCGTCCCGGGTGCAGCAACGGCTCCTGCCGCCAGCACCACGGGCGTTGTGGCGACCCTGCCGGACCCGCAAAAGGCCGTTCCGGGTAACGAGGCGACCGAAGCTTCACTCGGCTGGAACCGTACTGCCCGCCGCGAAGTTCAGACCCGTCTGAACCTGGCTGGTCAGGATGTCGGCCGCCCGGATGGTGCCTTCGGTCCGAAGACCCGCGCCGGTGTAAGTGCATGGCAGGCTGCCAACGGCATCGTCGCCACGGGTTACTTCACCGCCGCCCAATACGCCTTGCTGACTGCACAGACGGCGACGCAGTATTCGGTCTACCAGGCTGAAGTAAACCGCAAGCAGCAGGCTGCCGCGAGTGCCTCTCGCAGTGCGACTTCCACGCGCCGCACCAACAACACCACCACTCGCCGTGCGAACAACAACAACAATGGTGGTGGCATCAACCCGGCCGGAGCCGCTTTCATCGGTGGCGTTGTGGGTGGCATCATCGGCGGTGCAATCGGTCGCTGATCAACCGACCTGTAGTCACATGCCAAACCAGAACGGCCCGGTCTTGAAAACCGGGCCGTTTTTGTAGCCACAGATGAGGTTTTGCGCACGAACGGTTCGTTTGCATTGCAGGAACGCCTTGTGTTCCTGTCAATCGAGATGCAGCCGAACGCTTGTCAACTTTGAGGTTCGGGCTTCGTCCAAAATCCGCACGACCTGCTGAAAATCGGTTCCCTTGCCAGGTAAAAGAACAGCGTCCCTGGCACCAGCTTCTGCCAACCGGTTCAGCTCCTCTGCCAATCCCGCAAGTGGTAGTTCATTCCCGTTGACAGTCACGGCAGACAGATCTTCACCGGGAACAGACTTCACAACGATCAGGACTGCGGGAACGCTGGCGTTCGATTGTGCCTCTGCCCCCCCTGCCGGCGCACCGCCACCAAGCGCAACTTCCAGCGGCCGCCAGACACCAAATGTGGAAGACAAAAGAAAGAACATGATCAGAATGAAGATCACATCGATCAGAGGTGTCAGCGGAATGCGCTTTCGCCTTGCAAGCGGTGTTTCGATGGAGATCATGGCTCAGGCCATCCCGGGTCTTCAGGTCATTCCGAAAATCGAGTTTCGCCGAAATACCACTTCAGCTCAATCGACTTTCCTAAATTGACCGCGGGTTCGCAATTCCTTAGCGTATTTAGCAGGTTGGCAAACTGGAAACACGAGCATGAAAACGGACCGCGACAGCGGCAAGGTTAGGCAAAGACGCCGGATCGGGTTACGCGGGATCGCGTTATTCGGGGCGGTGGCGTTGTCTGGAATTTTGTCGACCTCTGCTGCCCATGCAGGCCTGCGTGTTTGCAACGGGTCCGTTGATCTCGTGAACGTCGCGATCGGCTATGAAACCGACGAAGGCATGCGGACTGAAGGCTGGTGGACAATCACTGCCAACGCCTGCAGCCAGGTGCTGCAGGAACCTCTCGAGAAAGCACGCTACTATCTGCACGTGGCAGACGGTTTTGGCGAAAGCCGTCTTGGAGGCGATATCACGCTTTGTATTCGCGAGGAAAAATTCGTTCTTTTCGATGGCGATCAGTGCTGGCAACGCGGGCTGATCGAAGCAGATTTCTTTCAGGTCGAAACCGAGGGAAAACAGGATTGGACGGTCCTATTGTCTTACGATTAGGGACAGCAAAGACCGGCATTCACAACCCTTGCCAACATTCATTGACGCATTAACCGGGGGAACAAGATGCGGATATTGGTTCAAAGAGTTTTTATAGCGATTGCAGTTGCCATTTTGGCGGCACCCGCACAGGCACAGCAAGTGACGGGTAAAATCAGCCTCGAACTCAACCAGTTGCAACCGACAGCGGACGGCGGCTGCCGCCTTTCGATCATCGCGACCAATGGCCTTGAACGCCCCATGGACAAGCTCGGCCTGGAAATGGTTGCCTTCAACAAGGACGGCCTGGTGGATCAGTTTCTGCGTCTTCAGTTCTCCCGCATATCCGCCGGTAAAACCAAGATCCTGCAATTCGACCTTGCCGGTAAGGCATGCGACAGCCTTTCGCGGCTTCACATCAACGACGTCATGAATTGTGTGCCTTCCAGCATTACCGATGTCTATTGCCCGGATCTGCTGGACCTGAGCAATCGTACACCCATCGAATTCGGCGATTGACCCTACCCTTGAACGTCTGATGGAGCGTCTTTCGCATGGTCGAGACATCTTCCTCCCTTCTGGAGCTTGGCGGGCCCGTCGTGCTCATCCTGCTCGCGATTTCCGTTGCAGCGCTTGCAGTCATCCTCGCCAAGACCGTTCAATTCTCCACGGCCCGTGTTGGCCGTCACGGACTTGTTCGTCAGGCTGTCACGCAATGGCGAAGTGGTGAACGCACCAAAGCCGCGCAAAACCTTTTGAAGGACAGGTCCTTGTCGGGTGCACTTGTGCGCAGCGCCATGGATGCCATCCAGATGCTGGATCAGCAGCCCCTGTCCTCTCAAGTGCGCGACATCAGGGAAGAACGACTACGTGAGGAAATTTCTGCCAGGGCTGCCGACCGTCTCTTCGGCCTCGCCAGTTGGCTGAAGGCACTTGATCTGGTGACGCAGATTTCGCCCTTGCTCGGCCTGTTCGGCACGGTTCTCGGGATGATCGAAACGTTCCAGACCCTTCAGGAATCGGGTGCGTCCGCCAATCCTGCCACGCTTGCCGGTGGCATCTGGGTAGCGCTCCTGACAACTGCCTGCGGCCTTGCCGTTGCAATGCCGGTATCCATTGCCGTCACCTGGTTCGAAACGAGGCTGGAAAAGGAACGGGCTGCGCTGGAAGTCCTCCTCACCGGCGTCTTCACTGCTGGTGCTTCATCATCGCAACCTTCAGCGTGACACCTTGAACGCCGTCAGCGAATAAACCCCAGGCTCTGCCAGTATCTCGGCCACCCGGTCGGCAGGAAGCCGTCCGAATCGAGCAGGCTGCCGCTCTGAAGGGCGGTTCCAGATTGCGAGCACGAGCGCTGTCTCGTCGCTCTTGTCGCTGGCAATCATCGTCACCGGTACCTTGAAGCGCCAGCCGCCTGCCGTCTGACTGTTCGATGCAGGCAGAAGAAACTCCCGGCCATCATGGATCTGCCCGGCATCATCGATCAGGTACAGTTCAGGTGGCCCCTTGCCGCTGAGATCCAGTCCCGACTGTTCCGCGCTTGCGATCCGCTCGATCGGCAAGTCACGCTGAATCACTCCTGAAACAGGAGTTCCGCTGCGCACGACCGTCCGGTCCAATTCGACCAGACCGGCAGCTTCAATGCCTTCAGAAACGCCAAGGGCATCCAGCAAGGCGCATTGCCTGCGCGTCACCAGTCGGACTTCGATCTTTGCCTCGAAACCCTGATCCGCCTTGAAGCGCTGATCGAAGATAGCGAAAGGCGCTATGCCTGCGCCAAAGGCCGTAACTTCCGCGGTATCCGCACCAGCTGCAAGAACAGACATATGTGTGCATTCACCGAACTTGTAACCGGCAACATAGTCCGACACCTTTGCCAGTGGATCTATGGAAGCAACTGCGACGGGCGGCACGTTTTCTGTCAACTCCCCCTGTGGCTGTGTTGCGGGGACCGTTGAAGAGACCGGGGCATTGGGCGCTAGCTCGGGCGTTTCCGCTTCCGTGGGCTGCAGGGCAGCAACCTGTTGTTCCGCTGGCAATACCGCATCCACCTCCGCAGTAACCACCGGATCGACAGTAACGCTGGTATCGGGCGCAACAATGCCCGGGCTTTCGACAGAAGGCTGCGTTTGTGGAACAAAGGCCTCAGACACGACTTCGTTGCCAGTGGGTTCGGCAGGTGTCTGATCGACTGCGAGCGGAGCCAGAACAGGACTTTCCTGCACAGCCGAAACGATTGTCTGCGTCTCACCTGCGGCGGCAACCTCACCGATATCCGTTGCAACCGCGACCGAATGCACCACTTCCACCGTGTCAGGGACTTCGGCACCGGAAAGAGTGACTTCAGATCCGGCAACAACGCTTGGCGCGACGGGCGTCACAGCGACAACCGCATCCGGTACAGGCGTGGCTGCGACAACGGTGGAGGCAGTTTGCGGAACAACAGAAGGCTGAGTCGCCTGAAGCTGCTCCGGTGGCGTTGCGGTGACCGGGTTTGTTTCGACAGGGCTGACTTCTTGCGCTTCAATGATAGGCGTGTCGTCGGAAAGCGATTGATCCAGAACGGTTACCGGCACGGCTTCAACCAGTGTATTGACTGGGCTTTCGGTGACCACCGGCTCAGACAATACCGGCTCCAGAATCTCCGCAGTCTCGGAATTGACAACCGTTTCCACTGGCACAGAAGTCTCGACGGGCAAGGGAGTGTCCGGTTCGAGCGGTTGTGTGATTTCAGTTTCGACACTTGCCAGATCTTCAAATGGCAGACCACCACTTTCCAGGATCACTTCGGTCTCGACCGGTGGCAAGGGGGCTTCTTCCGTCCAAGGCAACGCTGGCAGGCCGTAGATCAGCGCGGAAACATGCAACGCAACCGAAACGCCCAGAACAGCCGGCCAGACATACCCCGGGATATCCCATTGCCGGTCCTGGTTATAGGCGACAACGGTCAAGGTGCACCTGCCTCAACAGTCATCAGTGTCAGGCGTTTCACACCGCCAGCTTTCAATCTGTCGGCAAGCGCAGAAACGGCTTCCATTCTGGTTCGCTTGTCGACCTGAACCACCATGTGGGGCCTGTCGGATTGCCGAGCTTCAAGAAATGGGCCCAGATCGTCGTAAGCCAAAACTTCACCGTCGAACCAGACAGTCCCTGCCCTGTCCAGCACAAGACTGCCTTCCAGTTTGCCGCTGCCATCGTTCTGTTGCGTTTCCGCCCAGTCGAACCCTTCAGGCAAAGGTGGCCGAAGCGTTCCGGATACCAGTAGAAACAGCAGCAGCAGGAACACCACGTTGATCAATGCAAGGGAGCTGTCCGCACGCCGGTGCGGTTTCAGCTCCTGCAAATGGATCGGTTTGGTGTAGCGTTTCATGGTTGGCCAGAATATCCGCTGCGCCAGGTCTCTTCCCGGTCAGGGCACCACTTTGACCGTGGTTGCCGTTGCCCGCAAGACCGGACCATCCTGCATCAGCTTTTCGAAATAGTCTTCCGGATCGTTTTCGCGGCGCTCAGAAAGCGTCTTGGTTATGTCCGGGCCCACCATGGCAATGATCAGGCCGGTTTCTTCAGTAGACGTTTTCAAGGTCAGCGGCACAACGAAACCGGCGCCCCGGTCGTCCGTCTGCAGATATGGGGACAGATTGACCGTCTCCCCCTTGCTGTTGACGAATATAAGCCCGAGCCCGCCCGTTGATGGTTCATAACCGGAAATTCGGCCAGCCATGTTGCTGCCGTTCGGCACGACCGTCCGCTGCATGTCGAGACGCAATTCGGTCTTGGCGTTTCCCTGTGGTGTTCCTCTCAGAAAAGCTATCGCCGGACATTGCGCATCGCTCACCAGGTTGACCTGGATCTTCGCTTCAAACCCCTGAGACTGGGTGAAATCGCTGTCGAAACTGATGAATGGCGGCGTCCTGGAAGCAAATCCCTCAATCTCTGCGGAACGGCTCGCGATCTCTATCGGTTGCAGATACATGCAATCGCCCGCCTGGTAACTGCTCACGAAATTCCGGATCCGGTCTTCGGGGGTCACGTTTTCAGGCGTCTCTTGCGGATCGGTTGCCACCGGTGGCCGGGTAACGGTTTCGGTCGGTTCCGGTTTCGTGTCGACGGTCTCCTCTGGAGGCTTGGTCGGAATTGTCGGCACGGTGTTGTCCGGCGTCGTCGGCGCCTGCGTTTCCGGCGTTTGTGTTGACGGCGACTGAAGTGCAGTTGTTTGCGTTTCAGTTGGCTGCTGGAACACTGGTTGCTGCGTTGCCGGTTGCTGGGTCGTTGGCGTCTGCGTTTGTTGTGTCACATTCGTCTGCTGAGACGGTGCGTCCGGCGCATTCGGTCGTGGCGGTGCTACGAGCACAGGTTTCTGGTCCTGCTCGGGCACGGATTGACCGACCAGGAAATAGACACCCCCGGCACCGACACCGGCGAAACCGAGCAGCGACAAGGCAACCAGAATGCGCTTGCCCCAGTTTGCTTGAGGCGGCGGTTGATCCAGTGCGGATTGTTCCGGCGGTGGCGCAGAAGACGGCCGAATGATCGTGCGGTCCTGGTCCTGCCGCCCCATCGGAGCACCTAGCGTCCAGTCCGCAATCTCCTTCATGCTGGCCGGACGGTTTGCCGGGTCGGGCTGTAACATGGCCTCCAGCAACGGACGGAAACGATTGTCGATACCTTCCAAGGGAGGCGTCTGCCGTCGTTTGTCGACGATCTGCACCTGCGTGCCGCCCATGTCGATCTGTTTGCCGGTCAGGGCTTCCGCAATGACCAGGCCAAGCGAATAAATGTCACTGCGCGCAGTCACCTTGGCATCGAAAATGCCGACCTGTTCTGGCGAAACATAATTGACCTTGCCTGCAAAGCCGTCACCGATAATGGTCGGCCCGCCTGTGTTTGCCCGCGAAATACCAAAATCGATGATTTTGGCCTGCGCGACATCTCCGTTCTGGAGAATGACGTTGTCCGGCGAAAGATCCCGGTGGATCACTTCCCGGTCGTGAACCGCCTGCAGGGCTTCAGCCAGACGCTTGATCAACCGTGCCACCGCCTCCGGTTCCAGCGGACCGGATTCAAGGCGCGTGCTCAATGACGGGCCACTGACGAACTCCATCGCCAGGTAATAAATTCCGAGCGTAGGTTCTTTCGCGAACACGTAGTACTGGGTCAGTGCATCGTGTTTGAGTTTGCGAAGGATCTTTGCTTCCCGCTTGAACAGATCCAGGATCATCGGGTCGCGCGAGAAGGTCGCGAGAAGGACCTTGACGGCAACCGGATCCCCGCTTTCCACGTCCCTTGCCTTGTAAACCGTCCCGATACCGCCATCGGCAATATGTTCTTCAATCTCATAGAGATTGTTGAGCCGGGTTCCGGCTGGTAGCAGGTGGGCACCAACGTTCATCAGTTGCGAACTCCTTCGCGCGCAGACATTGCATCGATATCGACAATCACGACAGTCACGTTATCCGAGCCGCCCTCTTCGAGCGCTCCATTGATAAGACATTGTGCCGTCGGCTTCGGCGCGCCGTTCATCAGGAAAGTACCAATCACACTATCGTCCAGATGTCCGGTCAAGCCATCCGAACACAGAAGAAACCGATCGCCCTGACGCAGATTTCCGGAAACCAGTTCAAGTTCAAGCTCGATCCCGGATCCGATCGCCCTGGTGATGACATGCCTGCGGGCGAACGTCCTTGCTTCTTCAGGCGTCAGCACGTTCTGGTCCACCAGTTCCTGCGCCTCGGTATGATCTGTCGTCAATTGTTCAAGACGGCCATTGCGCAGACGGTAGACACGGCTGTCGCCTGCCCAAAGGCACGCAAAGTTTGATCCGGAAATCAGAAGCGCGGCGATCGTTGTGCCCATGGCGGCACCGTTCGCCTTGGCCGCGGCCTGTTCGATCCGGTCCTTTGCGGTAATCAACCTGCTTTCGAACTGCTCCAGAAGGTCTTCCGCACTGCGCGGTTGCGCGATACTGGCAAGGGCCTCACGCACGAGACTGGACGCCATCGCACCGTCATGCATGCCTCCCGCTCCGTCCATCACTGCGAAAACGCCCTTGCCCTCGTCAACGTAGAACGTGTCCTCATTGTGTTGCCGAACCCGGCCAACATGGGTCAGTCCAATCGCAAAGCCACGCATAGAGGCTTCCATTTGTTCGATCATGTTCGATGATCCTCCGGATGAAATCGCCCATGACTATTCCCTGCCACGTCCTGTCGAGCTTCCGAACCGGCGTAGGATTCCGGAAGCAGCAGCCATTGAAAGGCGCTTGCGTCCGGCAGGCCTGCACACGAAAACTCAAAACCCACTTCTCCTGCACGGCACCAGAATTCGGATGACAGAACATCCGTTCCTGGCATCGTCGGTAATTCGGCATCCCTGCCCTTCTTGCCGCTTGCCTCCACCGCAAGTGGCGTTTCCAGACTTGCGACAGCCTGTTGAAAGTCTTCCAGGCTGGCATCTTCCTGCAAGGTGTCACGCAAGATTATCTCGGCACGGTCGTACCAGGTCTCTTCCGGCCGACCATTCTGCGTTTCCAGTCGGATGTCGCAGGCAAGTGTCAATGGAAAGGTCCGGCCGACCTTGTCGACATTCGGCATGAAAGCACCGGCGACGGCCTGAAAAGGTTCGTCGCCCTCTGAAGTGTGCAATAGCCAGAATCGCCACACCGGCATTGTCATGAAGGCTTCCTCCCACCTCGCGCCCAGATCCAGACGGGATTGAGCGAGTCCGGTCATCAGGAAGGCCTCCCAGCTTTTCAGAAAGCCGGCAGGGCACTGCCCGATGACAAAATCCGCTCTTGCCGGCAGTTTGCCGAAATAACCGGTTCCCATTCTAGAAGCTCGTAGGGCAACTGAAATCGCCGACTGCCGACAGGAAGAACGGGTTCGGATTCGTTCTAAGCGTCACCGTGAAGGAAACCTGTCTGCCGCCAAGCGTTTCGCGCACGACGAACTTGTTCTGTCCGGAACTGACCCTGTTATCGCGAACGAAGCGATAGAAGGCCCAATCTCCATGGATTTCACGACGAGATCTGTAGCCAGGCACTTCCGGCTGAATCACCAGTACAACGCGCGGAGTAGCCGTGTTGCTGGGCCAATCAAAGTTGGCCGGCAACGGTTCGATTTCCGCGTTGAAGCCGGGACCACGCGTCACCAGTACGAGATTGCCGTTCACTTCCAGGCTGGCCGCGTCAGCCTGCTGAGACAGGGCGCGCGGAACCACCTGAAGTCCGACGGACGGAAACGCGTTTCCTGTCGGGAAGAAGGCCTGCTTGATCAGGTCTGCACGTTCGAACTGCCGAAGCGTTGCGTTCGACAGACGGTCCGCCTGAGAAACCTCAGGCTTCCAGTTCCAGGGGCGCGTCGAGGTATCGACAAGCGGCTTCAGGTTTTCATCGAAAAACCGCTGCATGATTCCTGTCGGTGCGAACAGTTTGGCAAATTCCGTCATCGGCACTTCGGAGCGACCGTTTTCAAACGGGTAGTTCCGGGCGACGATCCTGCGGCATTCACCAACAACCTGGGTGCTCAGCTTCTCATTCAGCTGCGTGATCGAGGTTTCCTTGAACTCCTCGTCAAATTCCTTCGCAGCCTGGATAATCAGTTTATCGAAAGGCGGCGGGAACCGCGTCGCGTTGCTTCTCAGCAGAGACGCCTGAATTTGCACGTTGGAATTTGCAGTTTCGCTCTGCAGCGGGTTGTTGGCCACGATCAGAAGGTTATCGAGGATGTTCTTGAAATTCAGCAGCAAGGCATCGATCTTGCGGCTGTTCTCGCCTTCCACAAGTACATGGTAAGGACGGAAGTGATCCTCGATCGCCTTGCCCGGAATAATGGTTGGACCTCCGCTACCAGCGGCAGTTCCAAGCGCATTGGACAAACCTCCCGGCGCGATTGCCTGAAGTCCGGCTTCAAGGCCGATACGTTTCAATCCACCGGACGAATCCAGCACGTAGCGCTGGAAGATCTTCTGTGCAGCGTCAGTGCCGGCATCTTGCGCGTTGCCACCTGTCAGGTTTCCGGCAAGGCCTTCACTCGACAGATCCTGGGTGAGCAGGGTTTCGCGCCGAATGCTCTCAAGAAGCTGCACGACGGGTGATGTTGGTGCCGAGACGGCCTGAAGCGTCGTGTAAAGCGGCTTGTCGTTGCGCATCGACTTGAATTTCAAGTTGCCGAGCGCCTCTTCCCAGGCTTCGATGAAATCCTTGGTGTAAAGCGCCAGGATCTCGCCGGGAAGCGACTGATATTGGTCGGAAAAGGCATCGGCTTCCCCGACATCCCCAAACACCCACTTGTCCCGTTCCAGTTCTTCACGAATGCCGGCAAGGTTCGGCAGAACGGAAAGGTGGAAGCCCGGATAGGTGAAGAACTTGTCGACCGCGACCGTGTCCAACGTGTCGCCATTCTCCGTTTCGAAAACGGTCTCCATGTCGGAGCCGCCACGTTGTTCCGCAATCCAGTCTTCGCTGGCAAGACCCTTGGCACGAGACTTGAGAAGCGCATACCCACGCTCGGCCAGGCTGACACGTCCGAGCTCTCGCTGGACCTCGGCAACCAGAATGCCGTCCAGCTGATCGGTCAGGACGTTGCCACCGAAATCGAGATCGAGCATCGCGGCAACGTGGTTGTTGAGCTCGTTGCGCAAGATCTCGCCCTGAGGTCCAGGGAAGCTTTGCAGGAAGTCGGCACGGAACGAATTCTTGATCTGCTCCTTGTCGATCTCCGGCGCATCCCCCGCCACCATGCGGTACAGCTTTGCCAGATTGTAGAGCGTATCGACGTCCTGTCCGCCCGGACCGGTGCGATTGTCGAGCACCTCGGTCATCTGCTCTTCGATCCTCAAGAGCAAACGCGGTCGCAACAACCTTTCAAGACCACTTCTGTAGGACGTCACGCCAGCTGCTTCCAGACGGTCGCGCTGGCTGAGGCCGAACTGTTCCATGACAGGCGTTGGCGTATCGCGGCTGTCGTAACCGGCCGGCAATCCCCGCAACATCGACAGGATGTAGGCGGTATCCGCCAGATTGTCGTCACGTACAACCCGCTCCGCCAGAACGGTTTCGCCGTTTACGCGCACCGTGTCCACAGCCTTGGCGGTTTCGTCAATCAAGGCCTTGTTGTTGAGATAACTGATCCCCCACAAGCTGCCGAGGCCCAGGGTCACGAGAGCAATGGCTGCGTAAGCCGCAATGCGGGTTGCGGTCGCAACTCTGACGGCCTGCCGGTTATGGGTTACCCAGCCGGCTTCTCCGATAATCACCTTGGAAAGAAGATCACGCAGGAAGTAGCTCTTGCCCTGACCGGATAGAGCGGCCGCCTGATAGGCTGTCCCGAAGGCCTGGCTCATTGAGCCGATGACCCTGTCGATTGCCGTGCCTTTTTGGGTGCCGGAGGTAAAATAGAAACCGCGCAGAACAGCATTCGGATAATATCGGCTCGGTTCGAAAATCACATTGAGGAAACCGGTCAGACGGTCCTTCAGAGCAGCGACCTGTGTCGGGAAGCCATAGAGCATCAGCCGGGCGCGCGGATCCGGTTCTTCCTGAAGACGGTCCGCCATTTCCTCGTTGAGACGCTCCACCAGAAGATCAAACTCGGCGGGCGCTTCCGACACCATGTTCTTGGTTTTTTCGCGTGTCTGAAAGGTCGCTCCCCAGACCAGGTTGCGACGGGTTTCGGGATAGGAGCCGAAAAACTCCATGAAGCCCGCAACCGTGTCTGCCTTGGTGAAGATCACATAGACCGGGAAATCGATTTTCAAGGTCTTGTAAAGTTCGATCAAGCGCGTGCGGATCGCATCGGAATGCTGTTTCAACTCATCGTCAGACAGCGTCATCAGGTCTTCAAGACTGATCGACACCATGACGCCGTTGATCGGCTGACGCGGACGGGCCTTGCGCAGAATATTGAGGAACCCGTGCCAGGCTTCGCGGTCATGCTCTTCGTCGGAATCCTGCGTTGTGTAACGCCCTGCCGTATCGATCAGCACAGCCGTTTCAGCAAACCACCAGTCGCAATACCGGGTTCCGCCGAGGCCCTCCAGCTTCTGGGCCTCTCCCTTTGCGCGCGAACCGGCAAACTTCAAACCGGAGTGCATCAAAGCCGTGGTCTTGCCGGCGCCCGGAGGGCCGATCATCAGGTACCAGGGCAAGTCGTAAAGATAGGTGCGCGCGTTTCCGCTGGACGTCTTGAGCGTCTTCAGAGCGTCCTTCATGCGCTCCGACATGATCTGCAAGTCGGCATCACTTGCCTTGGGTTGCAGGATCTCACTCTCGAGTTCCCGGTTGGCCTTGACGCGCTTGTAGATCCGGTAGCCGGTCCAGCCGCCAACGGTCAGAAGGACAAGCGCAACCAGCGACAACCTTACCCAGAGAGGTTCGAAGGGCCTCACACCGGCGATCGACAGGAACGGCCCGCCAAACCAGATCAGACCGATCAGGGCGAGTATGCCGATGACGATTGCCGTTATTCCGAGCCAGAATTTCATAGATACAGCCTTGTTCTGCGGTTGCCCCGGATATCAGTTGTTTATCACCAGCCCTTTGGCCGGTGGTTTCAGGAAGACTTCCACACGTCTGTTGAGCGCCTTGCCTTCCCTGCTTGTATTGGGAGCGATCGGCTCGTCGGCGCCACGTCCTTCCACCTGCACCCGCCCTGGTGTCTGGAGGACTGATTCCATGACGGCAGCAACTGCCTTTGCCCTTTCAACGGACAGGTGCCAGTTGGTCGGGAACCGCGGATTATTGCGGATCGGGTCGCTGTCCGTATGGCCGACGACCAGAATTTCACCTTCCACCTGGTCGAGGGTCTGGCTGACCTGCTCGACAAGAAGCTGGAATTCAGGGCGCAGCGTGGCAGCTGCGACGTCGAACTGCGCGCGCATGCGCAACATGATCGCCGGTCCCGCCTGCGAAATTTCCAGGCCATCGATACCTGCCAGCTGTGCGGAGACAGTATCGATTGCCGCATCTTCCGGCGGTGGTGGCGCGGGTGGCGGTTTGGGTTGGTAGCCTTCGCGCGCCAGTTCAATCGGGCCTGACGGGTAAAGCGCACTTGCGCGTCCAGCGACAACTTCGCTTCCGCTCGACAGAAGAAGCATCAAGGTGACGTAGCCCCCAAGAAGCAATGCGCCTGCAACGGCCGCGATCGACCAGATCGGCACCGAGAACCCTGCCCGCTTTTGCAGGAGTTCCAAGCCGCGCCAATGGGGAGAGAGATCGTCTCCAGGCCGCGGGCGAACACGACGCAGAATTTCATGCAGGTCGCGTCGTTCGCGCTCAAGGCCCTGCTGGCCACCCTGGATCGCACGGTACTTGCCGTAAAAGCCGAGTGACAGACAGGAATGCATGACCTCCAGAACACCGTAGTTCCGACCGGGATCCTGCTTTGCCTTCTCCAGTAGCTGATAGAACTCGACACCGCCGGTTGCCTGACCGAAGAACTGGGTCAGCATGGAGTATTGCGTCCATTGGTGACGTCCGGCAGACGGCAAGTTCTGGACAATATCGTCTGATGTCGCACAGAGTGCATAGGCGGCGGAACGGATCTGGTCGTCCGTGATTCCGGCGCTCCGCAATTCTTTCTCGAACGTCTTGATGGCGCTGTAGACATCGCGCATCAACTGGTCGAACTGGGCGTCCGTCATTGTCAGGTGAAGACGGCCCAAAAGCAGAAGCAACGGGGCTGCCGCACGAGAAATCGGATTTCGATTGGCAACGCGGATCTGGTTGATGTCCGGCATATGCGCCAGTTTACCGGCACCTTGTGCAGGTGCGGCCGCCGGCTGTGGCGCAGCGCCTTGCGGTGCCTGGTAACCGCCTGGCGGGGTTCTGAGATCCGGTGCCTGCTGTTGGCCATACTCATACCCGGCTGGCGTTGGAGCGTAAGGATCACGTCCTCCGCCGCCTCCCCCGCTTTGCCACGGATCCGAGCCACCGGAAGGCGGATTGTGTGGCGGTGGCGGAGCTGCCTGTCCAGGAGGCGCCTGACCGGGAACCTGTTGTGGCGGCGGCGCAGGTTGCTGAGGCGGCTGCCCGGGTTGTCCTGGCTGGCCTTCGCTCCATCGCCCGCCCGGATTGGGCATTACAATTGTCTTTCCCTTGCGTTTGGAAACGCCAAAGGGATCGTCATTGTCCGACATCAGCGGCCCTCCCGGACGGCATAGAACTCAAGCTGCAGATCCGGCCAGTTGCCGGAGAATTGCAGCCCGATCGCCGAGTCCTGGCTAAATTCGCGCCAAAGCGGGGTCGTCTTGTCCAGCCTGAAGTAGACACGGTCCGTGAGAGCCCGGATCTGTGCCGGTGGTACCGGCATGTGGATCAGCGGAATACCCGGCAGGTTGGAGTAGACGATCTGGCGCATCTGACCGAAGGGGCCAACCTTGAAGAGCCTTGGAAACTCGTTCTGAATTTCCGTCAAAGGCCTGCGGGCAGCCACTTCGATGACAAAGCCCGCCTGCGAGAACAGGTTGCGATCGACAATGGTCGACTTGAACGCATTCGGCGCCAGCTGTTCCAGAGGCAAGCGGATTGCCCGCCGGTCGTAGCCAGCCGACAGGAACGCCTGTATGTCGGCCAGGACAGGCTTGAAGATATCATGCAGCTTGTCGTGGTCATAAACGGGATAGTTGCGCGCTCGGCGCTCTTCCGTTGCGAACGTTGCAAGCTCCCCCGCCAGCTGCAGGAACAGTATGTACAGCCGCTCCGGATGCACATAAGCCGATTTGCGCAGGTGCATCAGCAAAGGATAAGTGCGGTTGAGCAGCTGCAACGTCAGATAATCGAAATTCTGCAATCCGCCCCCGGCGGACGTATCGGCGGCGTAACGCGCCAGTTCGCTCAGTTTGCGCTCCACCCAGCCAATGACGGAGTCAATCCAGCCGGTGATGACAGGATGCACATGACAGGCAAGTACCGGCGGCGCAAAGGAACCATCGGTTATGACAATGCGATCCTTGATTTCCGTGATACGGGCGACCGGCAGGCAGACCTGACCGGGATGTGGTGTCGAGCGAATCGAATACTGCAGGCGCGGATGCGCAACATCGATCTCCTCCTCCTGGCGGATGGTGGAGGTGGAATCGATGATCGTCTCCCTGCCCTGAATATATCTCGTGGCGGCATCGTCGCGGCCATTGGCGACTTCCACCGCATTGACGGTCGTCTCGGGAATTCCCAGCCAGACGATTTGTCCTGCCGCGTCCTCCGGAACGTCGATTGCAGGCGGCGGTGTGCCGTCGGCCGGGAAGTTGAACACCGTTCCGTCGGAGAATATGCCTCGGCCATAGCGAAGCGCGAACCGGCATTGCTGTCCTACGTCCTGATCTATTTCCAGCTCGGAAAAGCCCCAGGGATAGGGAGAGGCAAAACGGACCCGTTCGTCCAGCATATGCTCCGCGTACCGGTCGCTCTGCTGGAGATGATGAGGCCGCAGAAACAAGCCTTCGGTCCATGCAACCTTGCTATACCACGACATAAAGGTACTGCTCCCTTAACACTTTCGCGCCTTCGCGCTCTTAAAACTGGCAAAGGTCTTAATTCATCAGTCCGGAGCTCTGCTCCGGATCGTCACTGCTCAATTCTTCATAACCTTCGGTAAAGTATTGCGTGAAAAGCCCGACCACGCCATCGTCGTACGAACCGGACAAGGAACTCCAGCGTTCCTCGATCCGCTCCCATAGCTTGGCCTTCTGGTTACCGAATGTACTCTTGGCGACCTGGCCTTCTGCTTCGATCGCCTTGGGGGAAAGCTTTTCTTCAAATCTTCCTGCAGCTTTCTGCATGGCTGCATAGGTCCAGACATGATGTTTCTGGATGTCCTTGAAAGCAGCCTGCATGGCCTTTGAAATCGGCAAATACCCGTTTTCTTCCGCTCCTGGAGCCAGCATCGTCTGCAATGCCATTTGCGGTGTCGGCGAAAACTTCAGGGCATTGTTCCCGCTACGCATGATCAGCGTGCGATTGGCGTTCCGGGTCATGGCTTTCACCTGACTGCGTGCCTGCAAAAGACCCATCAAGTCGCCGGTGATGCCTTGCAATATGGCGCCGACTTCCCTGGCAAATTCTTCCGGATCGCGGCCGGCTAGCGTTGCAGCCGGGATACCGGCTCCTTCGGCGAAGGCCTTGATGAAATCAACATTGGCCGCCGGAATATTAGCCGGCTCAACATCAACCTTTGCAACCGCCGCTGTGTCTGCCTTCGCTGGTTCTTGCGGGGCAACAACAGGCATGGCCGCAGGTGCAGCTTGCTCCACTGGAGCCGGTTGTTCAGGCTGTGGTTCCTGGACCGTTGCCGGCTGTGTTTCCTCTGCCTCTGGCGCGCTCCAGACAGGCGCTTCGGGAAACGGCGACGCTGTGGGCTCTCCTGCAGGTGGCGGAGCAGATTCGGCCGCCGGTTGCTGGGTTGGTGCCTCTGGTTGAAGATCCGGCATCTGGAAAAGCGGCTCAGCACTTTCCTGCGCCGGGTTTTCAGACAGCGCCGGAAACGGAGATTGCGCTTCAGGTTCCGGAAATCCAAAAAGCGGCTCTGCGGGTGCGGCTCCGGCAGATTGAAGATGCGGTTGCTGGGCAAGATGATCCAGCGGGTCTGCTTGGGCCGGTCGAGGCGCTTCCCGTTCGCCGATGTGCGCATTCGGATCGTACAGCGAAGGATCCGCCGTACCCCAGCCGTGTCCTTGCTGGCTCCAGACATCATCTGCCGGCGTGCCTATGCCTGGATTGGAGGAAGGCGGAGCGTGTCGCCCTTCCATGCCCGCTCCCGGTGTAGCCCAGGGCCCACCCTGATTTTCCATTGGGTAATGACCAGGAGCCGCGCCCGCCGGTCCTGGTCCCGTAGGCCAGGAGGAGCCACCACCGGACATAGACGAGGTTTGAGGTGCGTCCCAAGGCTGCGGAGCAGCGGGAGCGACTGGTGCTGCGGACATGGCCGGCTGCCCGGATACGGCTTCCAGCGATACGACAATGATGTAATCGCCAATCATCAGCCGATCGCCGGAGCGCAGCACATGTGCCTTGTCCATGCGGGTCTGGCTGCCATTAAGGAAAGTGCCGTTTGTCGAATAGTCGTAAAGAACGAAATTCCCGCTTTCAAAGCGCACTTCGCAATGTTTGCCGGAAATCACCCGCTGGGGATCGGGCAGACTCCAGTCCAGATGCTCGTGCCGACCAATGTCGAAGCCTCGGTCGGCACAGCTGTAGGACAGCTGACCGCCGGTCTCCAACCGGTCAACATTTTCAATCTGGAGCGTTATGCGCATTCCCACATTTCCTCTTTGCGCTTAGGTAAAGGCTGACGAAGAGCTGCCGACAGTCACCGCGGGCATCATCCCACCTCCGGCGAAGGACAGCCCGGCAGACAGGCAAGATTTCAGAGCCTCATCCCGTTTGGCAGGCTCAAGTGTTCCAAGCGCAATCAACACAGCTGTATTCACGGCCTTGGCCGTTAGGTCGTCAGGCATGTCCACCCGGTGCTCGGGGCTGGGCGAAAGGGATCCGCCAGACCAGCCTGCAGCAAGACCGATCCAGACGGACGCGCTGTCCTTCTTGGCGGCCTCAGCCGCAGCGTGAACCGCAACACGGGCATCTTCATCCCCCTCGCGGACCCAGGTCTCGCTGAGTTTAAGAACCTGCCGGTCATCCTCGTTCTTGGCCTGATCCAGACCGGCAACGCAATTCATGCCCCACCAGACCGATTCCCGTTTCGGCAGGATATGAGCGAAATAGGCAATCGCCGACAGCGGTGCCTCGCTTTTCTGCAATTCCAGAGCATAGGCGTCCGGAGCGATATCCGTGGCCGGTTCGCTTACCGTTTCCGACAACTCCGGAAAAGTTTCAAATACCTGTCTAGCCTTTGTAAAGCGGATACGTGATCCCATCTGCTCTACTCCGTTTTTTCTCTTGGCCGCATTCGTTCAAGAACCGCAGCATCAATTGATCAGTACAAGGCCGCCCTTGAGTTTCAGCAACGCACTGCCTGTCACATTGGTCATTGTACCCTTGGCGTTGAGCATGCCCGAAGCCACGATATCGATTTTCACCGACTCGATCTTGATCGAGGCAGGCGTCATGGTGATTTTGCTGGCGCCGCAGATAAACTCGATCTTCGTTCCGGCAGTTACCTTCCAGTTCATTCCGATATCTTCGGTCGTGTTTCGGCCAACCGATTCCGTTCGGTCAACGTCGATCTGGGTCTCGCGGCAGTTTTTGACATGCAGCATTTCGTTATTCTCGATAACGGTCTCCATGTCCTTTTGGGCATGAACCCCAACAAGCTCATTCCCTTTGGTGTCATCGAGCACGAACTCGTTGTAACCGCCGCCGCCTACCGTTGAATCCGACTTGATGCCGGCTTTGTTTTTCTCGCCTGGCAGAGAATAAGGCGGCATGTTTTCCGCATTGTAGACTGTGCCGACGATGATCGGTTGATCCGGATCGCCTTCCAGGAACTGAACAATCACTTCCTGGCCGACACGCGGGATATAGATGCCGCCCCAGTTCTTGCCTGACCACACTTGCGCCACACGAACCCGCCGAGACGCAGTCTTGTCGCGGTCCCAGTGAAAGGCGACCAGGATCTGACCGTATTCGTCCACATCGATTTCGCCTTGCCCCACGACTTTTGCCGTTTGCGGGCCTGGTATTCGCGGTTTGCGGGTGATGGCCGGTGTGCGGTACGTTATACTGGCAGGCAGAACGTCATATGTCCCGGTATAGGCTTCTCCCTGGGCCCCACCACCACCGGATCGATATGCCTCGGTGATGATCCGATGGCTTGCACGCACGATCAGGTGCTCCGCGTTCTGCGGACTGTGTGGATGTTTGACTAACGCGAACAGCCCTCCTGCAAAGAACCGCGGCACTTCGCCGGCTGCTTCAATTCGCTTGTCCGCAGCCTGTTCGGCTTCCATACGAATCTTGCTGAAAGTGCTGCCCTTGTCTTTTTCGGTGTACCTTCCCGGATAGTCATAATTTTCCAGAGACCCGGCTCGATATTGAGTACCTGCATCACGCTCTGCTTCCAGCAGAGCACTCGGTTTCTCGAAATCATAATCATTGACTGCAAACTTGCCGGTCCGAAACTTGCGCGTCGGAATCCAATGGTAAAGATGCTCCGTATTCCTTTGACTGTCGCCGCCAAGCGCAATGTAGGGAATGGAGCTGTCACCCACGATCGGGCTGTAGGACGATTTGGCGTCCGCCAGAATCATGACGTGCTTGCCGTCCTTGTGCTCGAAGAAATAGGAAATTCCGAATTCTTCCATCAACCGGCAGCAGAAATCGTAATCCGATTCCCTGTACTGGACGCAGTAATGAATCGGATCATAGGCCTCAGTCAGCTTATCCTGGAAATCGGCGAAGTCATGCTCCCCCAGGACTTGCTTAATGATGTCAGGCGCGGACATGTCCTTGAAAATTCGACAATTTGAATTCTTGGTGAGCAGCCAGAACCACGGGCGTAGCGTCAATTTGTAGATGTAATAGGAATCGCGATAGCCCATCCATTTCGCATCGGTCAGAAGACCGTCGAAATGCCGCGTATCACCATTGTTGGTGACAACCTTCACCGTCATGGAAGTCGCTATGGCCTGGTCGAAATTCAGATCCTCTTTCTGACTCAGAACCTCAAGCCTGATCTCAAAATCTTCGCTGAGCCCCTCGTCGCACTCGATGGTGACAACGGAAAGCTCATCCTTGCCAAAGACCGATGTCAGCTCGGCCATTCGGTTAGCTTGTTTAAGTTGTCCTTCGGCCACGAAAGATCTCCTCGGAAATAACGCGGTTTTCTGCAAAAAGGCAGCCTGGCGGCTACCACGTTTCAGACACTAAGGCGTTTCCGGCAAAAATAGTGTGCTCAAGAACACACTTGATGCAAATACTTTGAACTTCAAACTCTTTTGTGAAGGAGGAGGCACTTGCCCCTTCCCCAACTGCGGCTAAAAAACACCGCCTGCTGCTTTTAAATACCAACCCTGCTCACCGACGTCACCCCAACAGCTCTCCTCTTGCTTATTGCCGATAAAACGACATACTGACATCAAATCGCACTTTAGTGACTTTCGCCACACTATTATTCTTATCCATATGGCACGATCCATTTCGAAGCCCAAAGCGACATCGCTTTTGAACACTCCACAAGGGAGGATTGAAATCGTGACCCCTACTGTATTTTCGCTCGACCGGAACAATGCCGCTCGGACCGGCCTTCGCCGCGCCCTCCTGGCTGCTTCCGTTTCTCTTGCCATTGCCTTGCCGGCACTTGGAGCCGCTCCGGCATTTGCCCAGGACGCCACTTATTCGGCCGATGAAGTCAGCAAGCACTTCAAGCAACTGAAAACGCGTTCACTGAAGCCGGCTGGCGGAACGCGAGCTCTTTGCATCGGTACTCGCGACGAATGTAATCCGAACGCCAAACCGGAGGAAGGCGGCCAGGTCGCAGTCTCCCAGGACGGCGCAAAGACCGAAGGTGGTGAAACGGAACAGACCCTTGTGGTCGATCCGGAAACCAACGCCATCGACGCTGCCTTCAACCTGCTGGTTTCGTTCGAATATGCCTCGGCCAAGCTCAGCACGTCCGCACAGGCCAACCTTCGTGAGTTTGCCAAGGGCATCAATGATCCCGACTTGGCCAAAGCCACATTCGTGATCGAAGGCCATACCGACGGAATTGGCTCGACCAACTACAACCAGCGTCTTTCCGAAGACCGTGCGCAGGCGGTTACGCAGTATCTGGTCAACCTCGGCGTCAGCCGGGACCGGCTGAAAACTGTTGCCTACGGCGAATCCCGGCCGAAGGTTGCGGATGTCAACGATCCGGCAAACCGCCGCGTTGAAAGCAAGCTGGTACTCGAGCAGTAATAATTCACACATCAGACATGCCGGACCGGAACTTTTCCCGGTCCGGGTCTCCTGAACAATAACCGGGACCGATCCCGGACATACCACCGGAATGCATACCGGGCTGGGGAGCACGAATGAATTTCGATCCGGAAACCTACGGCACTGAAGTAGCGCCGGGTGCTGGCTGCGGGCCGGACCTCTACGATACCGAACCCGCCTTTGCCGCACTTCTGGATTCGTGTGAGGAATTGCTGCCGGAGCGATTCAGCGAATTCGACCGATCCGAGATCGACTTTACCGACCTCTTCAAGCAGATGGACGGCTTCCTGAAGCAGTCCAGAGACTTGAGACTGCTTGTCATTCTCGCGCAGTTCGGTCTGCTGAGCGGTCAAGTCCATACGTTTGCGAACTCGATTCGCATCATTCGCAAACTGTTGGAGAACCATTGGGACGACGTCCATCCAAGCGATGCCGACTTCGGCCACATGGAACGAATCGGAGCGCTCGAATCCCTCAACAACAGGCCCACGGTCGTTCTTCCGCTGGAAGCAGCGCCCCTGCTCAAAACCAGACGGACAGGGCCCATCAGCTATCGCGCCATCCAGATTGCGGCCGGCGATGCCACGGCACGTCCGGATGAGCATACAATCTCACTTGGTGCGATTGAGGCTGCACTGACATCGGGTGAACTCGAGCAGGATGCGATTGACGAGATCCTCAAGGACCTTGGAGACCTGCCGGACGAACTTCAGACCATAGCCGAGCTGTGCACCGAAAAGCTCAAGGAGAGCGGTGCGAAAGCAGCTCCTCCCAATTATGAGGCCTTGTCCACTCTCCTGAAGGAGATGAATGCCGAACTGAACAAGCGGCTCGGACGCCTCTCCCCTGAAGAGATGGAGGTCTCTTCGTCTGAAGATACTGCAGCAGAGGCGGCAGCAGGCGACACGTCGCAGGCGTCTCAATCAGAAATCAAGAATGCCGCCCAGGCAAAACTGATTCTGGATGCTGTCGAAGACTATTTCGCCAGCCGCGAACCGTCACATCCGGCACTGTTTCTGGTGCGTGAGGCTCGCGGCCTCGTCGGCAAGTCCTACCTGGATGCCTTGAAAATACTGATGCCGCGCAGGTTCGACGACGTAGCGCTGATTCTGGGTGCGAGCGGGTTACAGCTTTCCAACGACCGACTCATCGAC
The DNA here is from genome assembly GCF_054658215.1 of Roseibium sp. ROS1. Classification (NCBI taxonomy): domain Bacteria; kingdom Pseudomonadati; phylum Pseudomonadota; class Alphaproteobacteria; order Hyphomicrobiales; family Stappiaceae; genus Roseibium; species Roseibium sp. ROS1. Next base: position 1,032,828 of record NZ_BAAGIG010000002.1, on the reverse strand, counting down.
CTGAACGACGGTGGTGACCGGGAACTGGGCGAAATTGATGATTTCGCAGTGATGGTGATCGAAAGCCGAAGTGACGCCATGAAGGGTATTGCGGCGGTCAAGGGTTACTATTCTTCCAATGAACCCACCAGCCCGATCCCCCTTTTGCTGGACGAGGCGCAGAATATGAGTTCCGGTTCATTCACCGGTCTTCTCAACCTCTTCCTGAGGCCGGAGGAGGACTGATTCAACTGCCATTACAACCCCTATGTTACCTAGGGTTTTCAGCTTCTTACTTGACACCAATGGCCAACGGGTCCTCAATATTTCGAGAAAAAAATAAACCATCGATCATGTGACCGTGATCACTTCCCGTTCCCCAGAAACGCAGTACATAGATATCAACGAAACGCAGCGCCGACCTAAGTACAGCAATTAGCAAACAAGAGTTACGCGCTAGTATTTGACTAAAATTGACCTTTTTTCTTCTGGGTCATGAAAATGAAAGGCAAGTACAATGGCATCGAACAGCGGGCAAGGCTTTATCAAGCGCAACAGACCTCCGCGGGTCCACATTTTCTATGAAGATCCGTTTGACGCGGAACAGAAGGTGGAACTGCCATTCGTCATGGGCATCATGGCCGATCTTTCCGGCGACAACCCTGGCGTGGAAAAAGCCGATATCGATGACCGCAAGTTCCTCGACATCGACATGGACAACTTTTCCAAACGCATGGAAGCAATTGAACCTGGCACCTCCTTCACCGTGAAGGACAAGCTGTCCGGCGAAGAAAACTCCAAAATGAGCGTCCAGCTGCGTTTCAAGAGCATGGACGACTTCACCCCGGGACGCGTTGCCGAACAGGTTCCGGCACTCAAGAAGCTGCTCGATGCACGCCGCAGCCTGGCTGCATTGCGCACCATGATGGACGGACGTGTCCAGGCGATCTCCCAGCTTGAGGAGCTGACCCGGGACCCGGCCCTGATGCAGGCACTTGCTCAGAAAATCGAAGCCGACAAGGCATCGTCCGCCGACAAGCAGGCAGACGGCGACGGCACGGAGGAGGCATAAATGAGCAGCACCGATACCAGCGCCCAGGCAAGTGGCGCAGCAGCCGGCGAAGTTGCGGTTGAGAAGAGCCCCGAGGAGTTCGCCTCGATCCTGAAACAGAATTTCCGGATCAAGAACGAAAACGATACGGCCAATCAGCTGGTTGACAACGCCATGTCGACCTTCCTCGCCGAAGCCCTGTCCGATCAGGCGCTTATCAAGGAAGACGTCTACGACACGATCGATGAGATGATCGCAAAGCTGGACGAAAAACTGACGGCTCAGGTGAACGAGATCATTCACGCCGAGGAGTTCCAGACACTTGAGAGTGCCTGGCGCGGGATCGATTACCTCGTGCACCAGTCTGAAACCGACGCATCGCTCAAGCTTCAGTTCCTGAACATCTCCAAGAAAGAACTTGCAGGCGTGTTCAAGAGCTACCGCGGCGCCAAGTGGGATCAGAGCCCGCTGTTCAAGCAGATCTATGAAGCTGAATTCGGCCAGTTGGGTGGTCAGCCCTACGGCTGTCTCGTGGGTGACTATGAGTTCTCCTACGACCCGCAGGACATCACCGTGCTGCGCGGCATGGCAAAGATCGCTTCGGCAGCCCATGCACCGTTCCTGGCAGCGGCCAATCCGCAACTGATGCAGATGGACAGCTGGACGGAACTGCCGGCCAAGCGTGATCTGTCCAAGATCTTCGATACGGAGATCCATGCCCAGTGGCGGACGCTGCGGGAATCCGAGGACTCCCGTTACCTTGGTCTGACAATGCCCCGCGTGCTGGCTCGCCAGCCCTACGGTGCGAAGTCCGACCCGGTGGAAGAATTCGCCTTCGAAGAAGAGTTCGGCGAAGACAGCCACGAGAATTACGCCTGGATGAGCTCGGCTTATGCCATGGCAACCAACGTCAACCGTGCCTACAAGGAATTCGGTTGGACTGTGCGCATCCGCGGCGTCGAAAGCGGTGGTCTGGTGGAAAACCTGCCGACCCACGTCTTTGAAACCGACGATGGCGGTGTGGACCAGAAGTGCCCTGCGGAAATCGCGATTTCCGACCGGCGCGAACACGAGATCTCCCGTCTGGGCCTGATCCCGCTGATCCACCGCAAGAATACGGACCAGGCAGCCTTCCTTGGAGCTCAGTCCGTCTTCAAACCGCGCCAGTTCTCCGGACCGGACGGCAAGGATGCAACGGCATCGGACAACCTGTCTGCCCGCCTGCCCTACATGTTCGCGACCACTCGTTTCGCCCACTACCTGAAAGTGATGGTGCGCAACAAGATCGGTTCGACCAAGGAATCGGCGCAGCTGCAGCGTTGGCTGAATGACTGGATCATGGACTACGTCGATGGTGATCCGGACAACTCGACCGAGGAAACCAAAGCGCGCAAGCCGCTGCGGGAAGCCAAGGTCACTATCGTGCCCGACGAGGAAAACCCCGGATATTACCGGGCCCAGTTCTTCCTTCGTCCGCACTATCAGCTGGAAGGCATGGACATCGGCATGAGCCTGGCGTCCCGCATTCCGCAAGACGGTAATTGATTTCACAAATTGCCGGCGGGGCGGCAGCCTGCCCCCCGGCATGCATCCCACGGGATGCAGCCCGGTTTTCCCGGGCGGAGGTACAAACAAGGTGCGCAAGCGCCTAGGGGTTTGGACCGCGAGGTCCGAGGTAGTTGTCAGGAATAGCAGAGTTTGAGCCAGGAACATTTACCTGGCCCTCAACAACCAAGAGGATCTATTAAAATGGCCGTCGATTTTTATCTGGAACTTGAAGGTATCAAAGGCGAAGCACAGGACAAGACCCATAAGGACAAGATTGACGTCCTTTCCTGGTCCTGGGGCGCTTCCCAGTCCGGCACCACCCACATGGGTTCGGGCTCCGGCTCCGGCAAGGCACACTTCCAGGATCTGAGCATCACCAAGTTCGTCGACAAATCCACCCCTGTGCTTCTGCAGCACGTGTCGACCGGCAAGCATATCACCAAAGGCACTCTCTTTGTTCGCAAAGCTGCCGGTGATAACCCGCTGGAATACATCAAGCTCGAAATGAAGGACATTATCGTGACCAACGTTTCGACCGGCGGCAGTGGCTCCGACGATCGCATCACGGAGAGCGTCACGCTGAACTTCGGTGAGTACAAGTACATCTACACCGAACAGAAGCCGGACGGCTCCAAGGGCGCAGCCCCTGAGTTTGCCTGGGACATTGCAGCAAACGAAAAGAAATAAGGCTTCGGCCTGCAGGGCTGCCGCGCTTCGGCGCGGCAGCCTTCTTTGGTTTGGACCGGCGATGCAGACTTTCAACTTTCGAAGCGGCACCGCCACGGTCACACTTAGGAATTTCCGGGGCAGCAGTCAGCGTGGGCTTGGCCGATGGCTAAATCAAATGTGAAAATGCACTCCCCGCTGATGTGGGCCTTCCGTGCAATGGACGACCCAGACTACAAGGCCGCTCAGGACAGGCAAAAAGAAGCACAGAACGGCGCCAACCTCAGGTCCGGTCGGCGGCTTTCCAGATCCTACGGTGTCTCTGAACACACGCTGCTTTCCGAAGTCCGGCAAGATCTGCAGGCGCTTCTCAATACGGTCAACCTCAATTCCACTCAGGACCTTTCCGATTTTCCGGAAGTTGAGAGCTCGATCATCAATTACGGATTGCCAGACCTTTCTGTCCATATTGTTGACAGCGTTCGCATTGATCGACTTGCCGAAGACATCCGACAGGCCCTCATCCATTTCGAACCGCGCATGGACCCGCGCACGCTCAAGGTCGAGCGGGACGACAAGGTCGAAAGCGATACCTTCAAGGTAAGATTTCTCATCAAGGCAGAAATACGCTGCGATCCGATCCGGGTCGCGAGTGAATTCGTAGCCGACGTCGACCCTGCTTTCGGCCGTATCAAAATCATCGGGGCAACTGCATGAACCGGGAATTTCTCGACCTCTATAATCAGGAACTCACCTACCTGCGAGAACAAGGGGCGTCATTCGCGGAGGCCTATCCTGCTGTAGCAGAACGCCTGGGTGGGCTTCTGGAAGACCGTTCCGACCCCATGCTGTCCGGATTGCTTGAAGGTACTGCCTTCCTGTCAGCTCGCGTGCAGCTGAAAATGAAGCATGAGTTCGCCGAATTCACTTCCAACCTGTTCGAACAACTATATCCAACCGCGCTGGCGCCCATTCCCTCTCTGGTACTTGCCCGCGTTACGCCGAAATATGGCGACGCGAATTTGCGCAACGGCATAAAGGTCGATCGCCATGCTCCCATGGAGGCCGTCTTCCGTGAACGCCAGGGAGAGGTTCGCTGCAGGTTCACTCTCACCTCTCCTATTACGTTGACGCCCCTGGAGCTGACAGCTGCAAAGTACCTGAGTTCAGCTGCGCAGGTCTCCGGTCTCGGTGCGGAGATGGCTGAAGACAGACGCACGCGCGCAGGTCTGTCCATCACGTTCACACACCGCATGTCCGAGGATCCGGAAAACGAGGTTTCAGCCGAAGAAGCCTTGAAGAAACCAGAATACCAGGTGGCCGGCTGTCGGATCGATTCACTTCCCGTCCGATTGATCGGACCTCTGGATCTGGCTGCGAAGGTCTATGAACAGATCTTCGGACATACAATCGCGCTCTACATCCGTACCGAAGACGCCTTCGGTCAGGCCAGCCTGCAGCGCCTGCCCGTCGATGCCATCGAGCAGCTGGGTTTCGATGAAGAAGATTCCCTCTTGCACAACGACTTGCGCCTGTTCACCGGCTTTGATCACTTGCGCGACTATTTCAACTTTCCGCGCAGCTTCCTCGGGTTCCGTCTGACGGGACTGCGCCGTTACCTGGATAGGGTCAAGGCAAAAGCATTCGATCTGGTCTTCGTGTTCGATGAAGCAGAAAACCGGTTGCCTGCTCACGTTGAACGCAAGATTTTCGCGCTTCACTCAGCACCGGCCGTCAACTTGTTCGAAAGGCAGACTGACCGGGTGCCGATCAAGAAAGGGCAGCACGAGTTTGCTGTCATCACGGACCGGACACGGCCACTGGATTATGAAGTGCATGCCGTCACTGAAGTTTCCGCCCACTTCTCAGGAGGCGAGAAACGACCGGTTGAGCCGCTCTACAGCGTTGCACCAGACACTGAAAAAGCCGGTCACGAGTGGTTTTATACCATTCGTCGTTTGCCGCGACGCCAGTCGTCTTCCGAAATCCGGCGCATGCAGCCGAGCCACTACATAGGTACAGAAACCTTCATCTCTATCTCAAGCGGAGCGCAGGCTGCCGCCCTGCTGCAAACCGGCAAGAAACGTCTTTCGGAACTATCACTGAAGGTATTGGCATCCAACCGATCGCTTGCCGCAGATCTCCCCGTGGGAACCAACCCGGACAAGTCCGAGATTGGGGATTTTCGCATACTGGAGGATATCGGCCTCAAGGTAGATTGTGTCGCCGGACCGACGTCCCCGAGGCCACCGCTTCTTTCCTACAATGAAAGGCTGGGCGAACAGGGCCACGCTGGCGCCATTGCCTGGCGGCTCATTAACATTCTGGCCTTGAACCATACCGGCCTTGTACACGATGCGGCAGGTCAGGACGGTCGGTCTTTCCGCGATGTGCTGAGCGTGTTCGCGCCACTTTCCGACAGTTCAGCAGACCGGCAGGCCCAGTCTGTTCGGTCGGTTTCGACAAGGCCAGTTGTGCGCCGCCTGCAACAGAAGTCCGGCACAGGTGTCGCCAGGGGGCTCGAAATCACGATCACGCTCGATGACAAGGCTTTTGAAGGGGCGAGTGCCTTTCTGATGGGGGCTGTCCTCGACCGGTTTGTCGCCGAATACGCCTCCATCAATCACTTCACGCAGTGTGTGATCGCAACGACAGAGCGCGGCGTTATCATGAAGTGGCCTCCGCGGATCGGCGCGAAAGGAATTCTATGAGCGGTCCGGCAGACAAGGATCTGACGAAAACCCGTGTTGCACGGGACAAGACCGTTGTGCCTTCATCCTCCCGGAAGGCCCCGGCATGGCCGACCAAAGAGGAGACGGAGACGGCAGTCAAAACTGATCAGAAGGCCGACGCTGACGATATCTGGACCGTAAAACCGCAGGACAACAACACACCTGCGGACGAGGCAGAAGCGTCCGCCATCAAGTCGCCCGCGATTGAATCTGCCGCGATCACATCGCCAGAACACGCCGCTCCCTCACCTGCCGACACACAACCAGAAACGCCTGCCCCACAAATCGATCCTCCAGCTGAGACCCCTGCCGAGGTTACGGAAGAGGTGATTGAAACGCAGGCCGAAGAGACTGCGTCTGATCCAACAGCTGAGGACGCAGTACCGGAAAGCCCGCGTATCGAGGTGCCGGTCCAGCAGCAATACGCGTCGTTGCTTGCAGCCCTTGGGGACCGCATCGAGAAGCATCCAGGTGGACATGATCTGCTGGCAGTGCTGAGAATGCTCGAAGGCCAGACCGCTCCGGGAATATCAGAAAGCGGAATTAAGCCGAAGAACGCCGATGAGCCCGCTCCACCCAGGATCGGCAAGAGCCGGCGCATGATGGAAGACATCGTTCGCTTCGGTCAGGACCCGTCCAGCGAATTCGCCACGTCGACCATTGAGCGTGCGACAAAGGACGGTGACGGCGGCCTGGTCTTGCTGGAACGCTTCCTTGGTTTGCTTGGACCGCAAGGCGCTCTGCCATCCGCCTATACCGACGAAGCGATCATGCGCGGACTCAGAGGCGATGACAGTTTTCCAAGATTCCTTGACCTATTCAACAACCGCTTCGTGCAGTTGTTCTACCGCGCGTGGGCCGATGCCAGACCGATCGTTCAACATGACCGTCCAGACGACGACCGGTTTCTCGCCTATCTCGGGTCGGCGATCGGCATCGGCACCCCGTTTTACCGGGACCTCGACAGGATCGACGATCGGCTCAAGCTGCTCTATGCGGGCCTTATGGCCCCCAAGACAAAGAGCGCCGCTCGTCTGAAGGCCCTCATCACGGGCGTTTTCGATGTCCGGGTAGAGATTGATCAATGTGTCGGGACGTGGCTGCATCTGGACAAGGACGATCAGCTCAAGCTTGGAGGTTTCGGGCCAGGCGGAGCCGGGCAACTTGGCGCCGACACGATCGTTGGATCCAAGGTCTATAGTGTGAGTGACAAGATCCGGATCAGGATTTTCACGAGCAGTCTGGAGGAATATCGGCAGTTTCTCCCGCCAACCCGGGCAAGACCCAATCCCTGGACAGAGAAGCTTTTCGACCTCATCGATTTTTATCTGGGTCTGGAAATTGAATATGAAATTGAACTTGCGCTGCCGAAGAGATGCGCATCCGCTGTCCGGATGGATGCCAACAACTCCGCAACGCTTGGACATATCGGCTGGCTGAAGCCTGCCGCTTCCGGCCCCGACGACGATACTGACCTGGAGGCCGAAGAAGAAGAAATGCTTACCGACACCCGTTTCCGGCCTGTGCGTCGCCACACCACAGTCTACCAATAGGTCTCAAGTCTGAAGGACCGATATTATGAATGACATTACGGTTGAAAAAGTTGTCAACAAGACCAACTCAACTGCCTACGACAGCCTGGACAAGGCCATGAGGCTTACGAAGGATGCCGGCCACCGGCATCTCGAGCTGGTCCACTGGTTTTACTATCTGATCCGCAACGAAAATTCTGATGTATTTCATATTCTGCGGCATTTCGACGTCGATCTCGGCACCCTGGACAAGGACCTGCAGGCCGCGCTTGCAGAGTTCAAGATCAACCAGACCGAACTTCCGTCCATGTCCAAGCCTTTCCGCGAAGCGCTGGAAGGAGCCTGGTTCGTTGGCACGCTGACATACGGCGACTACAAAATCCGCACGGCCTATGTCCTTCTTTTCATGCTTGGCGAAGAGAGCACCCGCACGCAGCTTTTCCAGCTGTCCAAGGCTCTCAACAAGCTCAAGCACGATGAAATCGCGAACAACCTTGACGCCATCGCCGGATCATCCGGTGAAGTGCGGGCGAGGCCCATCGACGGTTCAAGTCCAGCCTCCGGTAGCGCAGCAGGCGAACCGGGCGCAGAGCCGCTCGCGGCAGGAGGCCCCGGGGAAGATGCACTCAGTCAGTTCACTGTAGATTTCACAGCTCGTGCGCGGGCAAAGGAATTCGATCCGATCGTCGGCCGCGACGAAGAAATCCGGCAAGTCATCGACGTTCTGATGCGCCGCCGCCAGAACAACCCGATCCTGACCGGCGAAGCCGGCGTCGGCAAAACGGCTATCGTCGAGGGCTTTGCGCAGAAAATCGTTGCCGGTGATGTTCCGCCCGCGCTCCTGGGCACCCGCCTTTGTGCGCTGGATCTCGGCTTGCTTCAGGCCGGCGCGTCGATGAAAGGCGAATTCGAGAAACGTTTGCGCGCGGTCATTGATGCCGTCCATGGTTCCATCGTGCCGACGATCCTGTTTATTGATGAAGCCCATACGTTGATCGGAGCCGGCGGCGCTGCCGGAACGGGCGATGCGGCTAACCTTCTGAAGCCTGCCCTTGCCCGCGGCACACTCAGGACCGTCGCGGCTACGACGTGGTCGGAATACCGCCAGCATTTTGAAAAAGACCCGGCCCTGACACGGCGCTTCCAGCCCGTGCAGGTTGACGAACCGGATGAGGAAAAGTGCTTTGCCATGGTGCGCGGCCTGCTTGGCCCGATGGAAGATCATCACCAGGTTCGCATCCTTGATAGCGCTGTGCGGTCAGCGGTATCTTTGTCACATCGCTACATTCCAGCACGCCAGCTGCCGGACAAGGCGGTCAGCGTTCTCGACACCGCCTCGGCACGTGTCAACATCTCGCAAGCAGCACAGCCAGCCCGGTTGCTGGACCTGGTTGCCCGAAAAGGTTTTCTGGAGACAGAGAAAAAGGCCCTGACCAACGATGCCGAACTGGGCCTGGAGCATCAGGAACAGCTCGAGGCACTGTCCAACGCGATTACGGAAACCGAAAGCGACATTGAGACTGTCCGCAATCAGTGGGAAAACGAGCGGAAACTGGTAGCCGGAATCCGGCGTTTGAATGCCGCTCTTGCAAAGCTTCGCGGTGTTGATCCTGCGCCTCATCCGGAAAGCGAGGCAATCGAAGATCCGCAGCACGACAAGCCCGCTCTAGTTCCGATCGACGAGATCGAGCTTGAACTTGACGTCGACCTGACCAACGAAGACGCCATTCGCGAAGCGCTCCAGGCGATGCGCACGGAGCTTTCCGAAATCCCCGAAGACGATCGCATGGTCTATGCCTATGTCGACGATGAGGCCGTCGCCAGCATCATTTCCGACTGGACCGGCATTCCGGTCGGGCGGATGGTGCAGGACGAAATGCAGACGATCCTGTCGCTGACCGACAGCCTCAACAAACGCGTGATCGGTCAGGCCCATGGTCTGGCAATGATCTCGAAGCGCATCGAGACCAGCCGCGCCCAGTTGGGCAATCCGGACAAGCCAATCGGCGTGTTCATGCTGTGCGGCCCCTCCGGTGTTGGTAAAACCGAAACCGCCCTGGCCCTTGCCGAGACCCTTTATGGTGGTGAGGAAAGCCTGATCACCATCAATATGTCCGAATTCCAGGAAGCACATTCCGTTTCCGGTCTCAAAGGCGCTCCTCCGGGATATGTAGGTTATGGCGAAGGCGGCCGGTTGACCGAAGCCGTGCGGCGTAAGCCTTACTCGGTCGTCCTTCTGGACGAAGTCGAAAAGGCTCATCCGGATGTTCACGAAATCTTCTTCCAGGTGTTCGACAAGGGTTGGATGGAAGACGGCATGGGTCGCAAGATCGACTTCCGCAACACGTTGATACTGCTGACGTCGAATGTTGGCACTGACATCATCATGAATGCTGCAAGTCACATGCTGGACGCGCCGGTTTCCAGTAATCCGGACCTCGCGGCAACCGACCCGAACGCGCCGGATCCGGAGAAGCTCGCGGAAACCTTGAGACCGGCATTGCTCGACGTGTTCCCGCCAGCCCTGCTCGGCCGTATCGTGACCATCCCCTACTATCCGCTGTCACCATCCATGCTCGGGTTCATCGTCCGGCTTCAGCTCAACCGTATTGTCAAACGGGTCAAGCAGAACCGGGATGCCGTGCTGAGTTATGGCGACGACGTGGTGAGCCATATCGTTTCACTCTGCCGCGACCCGGACAGCGGTGGCCGCATGATCGACAACATCCTGACCAACGACCTTCTGCCGAAGCTGTCACGTGCGTTCCTCACGGCGCAAATGAACGGCGAAGAACTGAAGTGTGTGACCTTGAAAGCGACGGAAACCGGTATCGAAATCGAGCCGGCCAGCTGACATCAACCAACAAAAACGCCGGACAGGTTCTCCCACCTGTCCGGCGTTTCGATTCCGCCCGGAAATCTGCCTGATTGTCGCTGGTCCTGACTCAGCCCCCGATAAGAACGGTAAATTCCCCTGTCGTGATCGCGCCGCCCTTGGCTGTTGGATCGCCAATGCGGGCCGCGGGCAAACTTCCGATAAGAACAGTCAGCGACCCCATGATAATGGGGTCGACATTTGCCGGCGGAGGGCCGACACACACGCAAAGGTCCGTCATTCTCGCAGCAGGACGCTTGCCGATCAGGACATTGATCTTGCATGGCGGCGCAATTGGCAACCCCGGCGGAACGGGTGTCATCGGGCACATATGAAAATCGCCCAGGCGGGCAGCTGGTCTGGTCATGGCAGCCTCGTGCGTTGTTACACTCTTGCCAGAATGAACGTTCCTGCGACAAATACTGGGACCTGGATCACAGTCTGGCGTATTTCAGCGCTTCCGCAAGTCCTGTTTCACTGCACGCTCAAAATGTCGGCAATCACCGTCCGGTATTCCTGCAGATCCTTGCCCCCGACAGATTGCGGTGCTTCCGCTCCCGTCTCCATTTCAAAGGCCAGCGGGTCTGTCGGCTCTCCCCTGTGCCTGATTTCGAAATGAAGGTGCGGTCCGGTGGAAAGCCCCGTAGTTCCGACGTAACCAATCAGATCACCTGCCTGAACCACAGACCCAAGCTGGATGCCATCGGCGTATTCATGCATATGCGCGTAGCGGCTGGTAATTCCGTCCTTGTGGGTGAGTTCAATGAAATTGCCATACCCGCCTCGCACATCGCGATAGGTGACCTTTCCTGAAAAGGCCGCGTGGATCGCGGTTCCCGTGGGGGCCGCCCAATCGACACCGGCATGCAGGCGTTCCGTTTTCTTGATCGGATGAAATCTCATGCCGAACTTCGATGTCAGAACACCTTTGACCGGGACAAGCATGGCGCCGGACAAACTGACCTTGCCGCCTTCGTTCACACAGGCAAAACCGCGATTACCGGGAGCTTTCAGCACGTAGCAGCGAACTGACCAGTCGTCCCCGCGCCGAACACCGGCAAAGAGCACCCTGCCACCGCCACGCTTCTCGTCTCGAGCACTGTCCGTGAATACCAGAGTAACTCTCTCATCTGGTTTGATTGACCGCTTCAGGTCGGTCATGGGCGCCAAATATGCGATTGCCTCGCCCACGATAGAAGCGGGCACGGCATTGCGGACTGCAGTGGCATAAACACCGTCGATCAAGCGATGCGAGTTGGCAGGTTGAGTTGCCTCCTCACCCGCGATCTTCTGTTCCACGATCGTCTTGCCAAACCAGGGATCGGCGCCGGCTACATACCCGTCCCCGTCTCTCCCAACCGAATAGGCGGCTGTACCGATATACCCTTCCCGGCCGTAGATCGAAATCTGGACAGGCCGATAGTAGTCGCCAATCCGGCCTACCTTGTTCGGCATACGAACACCACGCACCGCGATCTTGTCGCCCGCGATCAAATCGCTTTTGTCAAAGTTCTCCTTGACGAATTCCACCAGTGAATCCAGGACTTCCTCGTCGAACCCTTTGCCTTTCAGGAAATCCTTGAGCGGAGCCGCTTTTGCTACCTCCTCGCGTACTTCGACCCGGCTGGGCCCCTGACCGATGGGACGCTCGGTAAGATAGAGGTTCAACGTGTCAGTTGACGGCTTCAGAAACACCGGCAAATCGGGAGACCCATCGTCCGCGGGCTGCGCATCTTCTTCAACGACTATGCCCTCGGCCTCATCCCCGCCCCCGAAATTGCCGAACTGAAAGTCCGCCTCACTACCCGGTGCGCGTATAACAAGGTTGCCGTCATCGTCCAGCATTTGGCTGTCCAGCACGTATGCGGCAACAGACGGTACCGACGCAGCACCGTCCCCGATCGCAGCGGCTGGCACTGGACGCTCCGACAAGTCTATCCGCCGATTGGCGGCACCATCCTTCAAAAGGACCGGGTCGCCCGCCAACGGAATGACTGCAGAAAGGGCCATGTCGAAAAACGGATCGGCCGGAACATCGAGATCCTCCTCGTTGGTCAACGCAGTGTCATCAACATCCTGTTCCAGGCCTTGATTATTGGCGACGGCTTCGTCCGGATCTTGCTGCGGAGCATTTTCTGGAGAGGCGCTGTCCGACACCGCTTCGGCGATCTCCTGTAACCCGATTTCCTCGGGGGGGGACAGGGATATCGCGCCGGAGGAGATCAGATGGGCAATGCCGCCAGCAGCACCGCCCAGCACCAGGAACCCGATGGCCATTGCAGCATAAAGCACAATGGGTGACCGTTTCGGAGCCGCCCCCTTGGCCGGCGCAGCTCCTGGCTTTGGTGGTGGTGTAGCGGTAGGGCCAGCTTGTGGCGCCTTTTGCGACGGACGGATCACGGTCCTGTCAAACTCTGGGCGATGAGCACCCGGATTTTGGTTGTCAGGCCATTGGACCATTGTGAGACCTTAAGCGCAGCGTCGCAGCTGCTCAGGCTGCCGAAAATCAATATCCCGATCATGCCGGATGATTGGGAAAGATGCAAAAAATGCTGTGTTTGAAAGCGCTTCGTCAGGAGCGCGGAAACGTGACCAGCTTGCTCGTGTCCTGTTCCTGCCGCGCGATCGTCCGTTTTTCTTCCGGCTCCATGTACATTTCAGGTAGATCCAGAGTGTAAACAGTGATGTCGGAACTGAGACCACGCAATTGTCCTTTCCAGATCTCAGCAACCGGATAGGACGAAGGCAGTTTCTCGGCGACCGATTGACTGACTGCGAGACGAACCTTGTGGTCCTTGGCAACGGATTCGACCCGGCTTGCCGTGTTGACGGTGGTACCCATGACGGTGAAGGAACGGCGATGTTCACCACCGATGTCGCCCACCAGAACCGGTCCGGCGTTAAGGGCTATGCGCAGGTCCAGCGGTGGTTGTCCGGTAATTTCGCGCAATCTGTCTAGCAGATTTATGATTTCTGTTGCGGCATCGACGGCCGATTTTTCGGGATGCTCGACCGTATTGGGTGCGTTCCAGACCGCCATGATCGCATCGCCGATATACTTGTCGATATACCCTTGGTGAGCGGTGATCACCTGTCCGATCCTGTCGAAACAGGAATTGACCACGCGCACCACATCCTTATCGGCGAGTTTTTCCGACATCTTGGTGAAGCCGACGATATCGATGAAGGCCACGACGACATGCCGGGTTTCCCCACCAAGCGCCGGCAATTGTTCGGAACTCGCCATCAGCTTGATGACATCCGGGGCAAGGTAGTGACCGAAGAGCCTTACCAGAGACCTCTGCCGGCGCTGCAGGATGCCGACCTTCCCGACAGCCGCGATGATTGTCGCGGTGACGAAGGCAACCGGAGCAACGCCTGGCGAAGGAAACATGCCGAGCTCCATACTGCCAAGGCTCACGCCCAGTCCGCAAAGCACTCCGCCGACAGCCACAACAGGTAAGACGACCAGCGGAAGCGACAGACCTGCGAGCGCGCCAACCACGGCAAAGATGACCGCAAATGCGGGGACGAGACCAGCGGGAGGCTCGGTCACGATCCTTCCGGCGATAGGCGAGCCGATGAAATCGGCCAGTACAAATACACCGGCGGTTTGCGGCTGTACGCGTGGTCGCCCGCTTGGCCCCGTTTCTGCCAGCTGTTCTGGCAGATGAGGCAGGAAACGGTCTGAAAAAAGATGTTCGTCTTCATAGGGCAACAGCCCGCCGAACAGTACGATGCGGCCTTCTGCAAAACGGGCAAGCTCCTGCCTGCCCTCTTCACTTTCCAGAAGCTGCAGAACGTCGATAAGCGAAAGATACGGAACGGACGTCGCGAGGCGGGCGGATGGCACCGGAATGTAGGTTTCGGCGACCTCGACACCTGCGATACCCAAAAGCGCATCGATTAGATGTGGCGAAGCGGTGAGAGGTGAATGCGGCTCGTGTCGTCGCACCACACCGTCGCTGTCAGTTGAAACGATAACCGACCTGACACCGCCCTCACCGGCTGCAGCGGAAAACATGCGTTGAGGTACGCCTATTTCGGTGTGAGCAATGAACACCTTGCCGCGGTTCTGATAGAGGAACCGCTGAAATGCCAGGTCAAAACCTTTCAATCTGGCTTCGCCGGTGCTGGGATCCACAAAGCCGTCCGCACTATAGGCAAATACAAAGTCATAGCCCAGCGCCACCGCGCCGGCATTCAGCATGGCTTGTCCGGCCTCTGCCAGAACCGGGGTCATCAGAACCCGCGGTATTGGTGCCAACCGGTCGGAGTTAAGCGCTTTTTGATCAAGGCCGACCACGACAACAGGTGCAGGACCTGCCTGCTCCTTGTTGTCCATGAGGGCCTTGATCTGGAACAGGCGGTCTGTCACCCACCCTTCCCAGATGGCCTTTTGAGCGGATAAACCGATGGCGATCCCAGCCCCTACCGCAACGAGTGCGATGAGCAAGATGAGCTGTTTTCGTCCAATGGCTGCGTCCGCGAACCGGCCGCCAAATATCATTTCACGATGACGACAGCGGTTTTCCGTCCAACCTGGACCGGGTCGATAGTGATCGTGCGCATGACGACACCATAGTCTGGCGCCTTGCCTTGCAGGAACAGCTCAACCTCAACGGCCTCGTCTTCCGGCTCACGGTTCGGCATGTCGGTCAGAATATTGTCGAGCATATCGAAGCGCTTGGGTTCACCGCCCCCAAAGGAAACAAACACCGTGTCGTATTGATCGCGCAGCTTGTTGTCGAACCGCAGCATCAATGACGCAGCTTTCTTGTTTTCCAGTGTAAGGCCACGCAGCGTGACGGTCAGACCTTTGTCAGCCTTTTCGCTGTCGGTTCCGCTGTCTGCCTGCAAGCAGTTACCCGCTCTCAGAACTTTCTGTTCAGAACCTTCTGCGGTGTATCCCTCGGAAGATACCTTGAGCACACCGGCCTGAATCCTGACTTCCTGACACGCGGAATAGTCCAGCAGGTCAACATGTCCGGTAGCGCCGAGATCGACTACGTCACCAGGCATAAGCTCGGTAAACGCGGACACATCAACACCTTCCGACTTGTCCAGCACCAGCGCAATCGGATCCGCTACTGCAGATCCGGCGGACAGCGCAAACATCAGACCCGCGAGAGCACTCGTGGCCTGCAAACTTCGCCTTGAACAGGCATGCTTCAAAATCCGTTTCATGAAGGGCTCCTGATTCCCTGGTCATTCCAAATACGCCCGGCCTTTTCGACGCAGCCCAGCGCTGACTATGGTTCGATATTACCAGAGGATGGCGAAATGAGTGTGGCCATGGTCACAAAAATTCTTTTCAAGCGCAACAAGATAGAAGGAGACCTCGCGTGTCAGCCGGCGGGCTCCGTGTAGACACCGGCAATACCCACGGCATCTGCATACTGGCCAATCAACTCAAGCAATTTTGGTGTCAGCTCGGCGCTCAGAGGTTTGCCATCGAGTGCAGCCAATACGCCGACCAATTGAGGCATCGGTTTGGCCGCCCGTACCATAACGATATGGTCCGCACCGAACGGCAGGGCAGCCCTCAAGTTCAACACGTAAGGCTTGGCTGCCTGAACCGTGGTGTCCTTGCCAAGCGGGTCTGCCTTCTTGTTGGGGGCAAGCAGACGAAGCGTGCCGTCTGCTTCCAGTGCAAACACGGCCATATTGCCTGCCTGGTCCGATTTAAGACCAACCTTGAATGCATCTCCTTCGGGGATATGCCCGACTGACGGCTGGAGTGTTCCTTCAATAGGCTGGCGCTCACGCGACAAGGCATAAAGATCGGTCAGAAAACCCCATTTGGTCACGACATCGGAAAACCGGTCGATGTTGGTCGCCTTGCCGCGCAGCACCACGTCGCCAAATTTGGTCAGGACGTCGCCTTCTTCCACATCCCAGAACAGATCCGCGGTCCCATCTTCAACGACCTTCAGGCGGCCCTCCTGTTTGCCGGCCAGCTGCTGCAATACCGGTGTGGCAGCATTGGTGCTCGCAGACAGGGTCAGGACGCCGTTTTCATGTGCGAATATCTGCTCGTTGACACGCGGCAGGACAGCGGCGCGGCTGTCACCGCTCATGGTCAGGCTGGGCGACTGGCGTCCCTCCGTTGCGACCCGTACGGTTTCCTTGAGAAACAGGCTGAGCTCATCCATGGAGATACCGCCATCGCGATCCAGATCCGCCCTTCCCTCGACACCGCGCGCAAAGGCCCAGCTCAACGCACCGCGTGGTTCACCGGCAATCAAAAGCTCCGGGATGACCTGTCCATCGACAGTAGCGCCTACGTAGATAACGTTGGGAAGGTCCTGGACGTCGCCTGTCTGCTGGGCGTTTCCGGCCAGCATGGGCGGAAGAGGTTGAGAGCGAAGGGCGTCGTTCTCGAACGGGGGTAAACCAACCAGCCGCGTCCCCAGCCGCGTGATACGCGGGTCCACGGATCGGGTCATTGTGCCCGAGTGGCAGCTATCTGCCAGAACCAGAACACTGCGTCCACCGGCAGCCCGGAGCATTGCGGCGATGTCATCGTCTCGCAGTCTCTCGCCATTACCCGGAGCTGCAATATCGAAACCGGCCAGAAGGAAGACTTCGTCCATGCCGTCTTCTTCCGAACCCTTTACCCACTCGGGCTCCTGTGCCCCATGCCCAGCATAGGACAAAACAAGAACATCATCAGCGTCCGCGCGGGAAATGAGATCCTGCCACGACGAAAGGATTGCCTGCCTTGACGCATCGGCATCGTATAGCGTGGTCAGGTCGGTAACACCGGCAGCTGTCAGTGTTTCGGCGATGTCTCGCGCATCATTGACCGCCCCCTTCAAGGGAGAAACGTGCTGATAGGCGTCGACGCCCACAACGAGTGCTCGCCACTGTCCGGCTTCCGCTGTCGAGCCAAAGCTCACTGCGATAAGAAACAGGCCGCACATTCTGGCCCAGAAATATCGTCCGGACGCCAGGCCAAATGGAACATTCATCGGTGTTACCTTTTCTGTGCGAAGTTAGCCCCAGCTACCGCCGCCGCCGCCACTTGGGCCGCCGCCACCACCGCCGCCACTTCCGCCGCCGCTGTTGCCACCGCCTCCACTATTTCCGCCGCCGCTATTTCCGCCACCGCTATTGCCGTTGTTGCGGTCTTGAGCGCTAGGATCGTTGATCGGATCATAGGCAGGTCTCGAAGCCCTATTGGTCGTCGGGCTCGTGGTCGCAGGCTGCCTGACACCTTGCGGGGCCGGGTTTTGCTGTGTTTGGCATCCTGCCACCATCAGCGTCAGCAGTCCTGTGACTGGCAATAAGTACAAGAACGATTTCATCTGAATATCTCCCTCAACGATTAAAACAGATCATATCTGGGACGGTTCTGTTCCCACTGATGCTTTACCAGTGCAATCAGGGCCTCATCGCCTTCGGAAGGCGCCCGTCCAGAGGCTTCAAAGAAGTCGGCCAGGGCTTCACGGGTTTTCCGTCCCGGCTGCCCGTCAACCGGTCCTGGATCGAAACCGAGATCGGTCAGGGTCTGTTGCAACACCTTTGCCTTGAGGTTTTTCCGCGCATCGCCGAGAGCGGTCTTTGCCTGCTCGGCAGCCTGCGAAGACGGTTCAACAGCCACAGCCATGGCAAGCATGCGAACACGGTCCTGGCCTGCGGCATCGCCATCTTGCTGGCCAAGCATCCACGCGGTGTTGAATGCACCCCAGGGATCTCCGCGCTGGGCACTTTCACGGAACCAGCGAGTTGCCTCTTCCGCGTTTTGCTCAACACCCTGGCCATTGTAGTAAAGCAGTCCGATGGCCGTGCCGGCGGCAGGGTGCCCGCCTTCATGTGCTTTCATGAACCAGCCAAGAGCTGCTTCATAGTCCTGCGGCACACCTTTGCCGTCGCGGTACAGCGTCCCCATGTTCAGGTAGCCATAAATGTCGTTCCGCGATGCCGAGCGATTGTAGTAATAAACGGCGCGGTCGATGTTTTCTTCCACGTGTTGGCCATTCAGGTAGAAGCCACCAATGGCATTGAACGAGAACGTGTGGCCTGCCTCCACCGACTGCAGCAGTTTGTCCAGGCCGTCCTTTTCATTCTGGGCCGTGCCTTCGCCCTTGATCTCGGCCATACCAAGCGAATGCAGAGCATAGGCGTCTCCCCGCTCCGCTGCCTTGCGGTACAGGTCGACAGCCTTCTCGCGGTCACGATCGATCCCGGCACCCAGGAAATACATGCGTCCCAGCACCTGGCCGGCACGAACATGTCCCATCTGGTAGGCCTGTTCAAAGTAACCGACTGCCTGTTGCAGGTTACCGGCGGCAAATGCTCCACGACCGCGCTGAAAGACGAACCGGCCGATCTCCGGGTAGGCAGCCATCGCTTCGGCGCAGGCCGTATCCACAGCCGCCGCATCCAGATCGTTGGCGAGCCTTCCTTCCGTAACCGCCTGCAAATCGAAAGGCTGGGTTGCCAGGCGATCGCACTGCGTTACACGGGGTTGAACAATCTGCGTGATGGTTCTGGTGGGCGTTCCTTCGACAGCCGGCAATTCCAGAGCAAATTTCCGCGCTTCACTTTCACTGCCGATCTGCGGACGGACGGTCAATGTCGCGAGCGCAGAAACAGGAAAACGGTCGCCGGCCTGCAGCAAGCGGTTATCGGAAGCAAGCTGCAGGTCCGTATCGACAGAGACAACCTTCAGCCAATCGCTTGTTGCCGGCAGATCCTCGACAGGCGCATCCGGATAGACGTTTACGGGGCCGGTGCCGATATCAGCTTCTACCGCTCCCTTCGAGGCCGTGTTGCCCAGCCATGACAGGAGAGCTTCAAGCCGCTTCGTGCGGTTTTCCTCCACCTGCTCGTTTTGCACCGGCACTTCGGCCTGTGCGACCGTAATTGAGGCGATCGCGGATGCAGAACCACCCCATTGGTCCTCTACCTCGTAGGAGATCAGCTCCACGTCGCCGGGTTGGGAACCTTCCGGAAAGAACTCGAGACTGGCAAGCTCTGCCGCATCTATCACGTCCCCCTCAGCAACGGCCCGACCTCCCGGCAGCTTCAAGGTACCTTTTTCAGGTAGCAAGGTGAGCTTCGCCTTCAGCGTACCACCTTCTGGCTGAACCGGTTCGGGGATGCTGATCGGGACGGATTCAGCCGATGCAGATACACTGACCCTGTGATGGGCAGTCACGATCGGAGCCGGTTTGGGCGGTACGAAATAGAAGCTGGTGACGAGCGTTGAATCCTCATAAGGGATCTGCTGGCCGCCGGTCTTGCGAACCACGTCATCGCGAACCTTGGTCATCAGGTCCTTGATCTCGAGCGCCGGATCAAGAGCATTTTCGACCACAGAAGAGGTGAACGGGCTCATCGGCCCCTTGCCGTCGTAGGCAACCTGACCAGGACGCGTGGCATAGGAGATGAATGTACCGAGCTTGTTCGGAATCCGGCGCAGCCCTCTGGTCTTTCCGAGCGAATATTCTTCCTCGCCCCAAAACAGGCTTGCGATTTCGAACGGGTTGTCCCGACAGGCATCAAGCATGACGATCTGCAGGCTGGAAGCGGCCTTCATGTAGTCCAGCAGATGGGACACCTTGAGGCTTTCGAATTCCAGGTCGTATTGAGAGGACAGTTTGGCGTCGACAGGAAGAATGAAATTGGATTCGCCAACCTGAAGCGCATGACCGGAATAGTAGAACAGCGCCGTGTCGCCGTCGTTCAGTTCCCGCAGGAACCGGCGTACGACCTGTTCCAGATCCTTCTTGTTGAGGTCCGTGCCGATCGTCACATCAAAATCAGCCTCCCGAAGGATCCTGGCGATTTCCGTCGTGTCCGTAACGGGATTTTCCAGCGGGGTCACATACTGGTATTCCTGGTTGCCGATGACCAGCGCAACCCTGCGCCCGTCCTCGGTCTGTGCCATCGCCTGGGCGGAAGGCAATGCAAGAGCAGCACCCACCGGCAGGCTCAGAAGGCCCATCCTGACAGCTTTCCTCAACCTGCCAACAGGCTTGGTGGAGGTCATAGATTTGCCAACTCGTGTGGCAAGAGGTCGATAATCCCGATTCTGCATAACGTCCTCAGCGCTTAAATCCGCGTGTAACTATCGCGCTAGAGCTGCTGCCTGTCTGTGATGGAACTCACACGGAGGCACTTCCGGCTCCAAAGCGTCCGGCGCCCCCGTCGATCTAATACCCTTAGGGAAAGTGATGCACACTTGTGGTTCCGACGCAAGGGAGACAGCATCAGCAAGCGTCAGCTGTTCAGGCAATGCCCAAGGAATGCGGCCTCAGGCAAGTGTTTCTTTTCATTTCGAGTCATCCTACGCTGCTGCAAAAGCCTGCAAATGCTCGGGAGGTCAGATGACAGACGCGTTCAGGATTCGCCAGCTGAAGGAAAGTGAGATTCACATCCCACTCGAATTGGCGATGGAGGAAGGTTGGAACCCCGGGATTGAAGACGGCCCAGCATTCTTCACGGCCGATCCGAACGGGTATTTTGCCGGCGAAATAGACGGAAAGTTGATCAACGTTATTTCGGCAGTCCGCTACGGAGATACATTCGGCTTCATCGGGCTCTATATCTGCAAGCCTGAATTCCGGACCATGGGATACGGCCACCGGATCTGGGACCACGCGATGGCATATCTGGGGTCTCGGGTCATCGGTCTGGATGCGGTAAATGAGCAGACCGCAAGTTATGCCCAGCACGGGTTCAAGTCGGTCTACCGGAACATCCGGCATGCCGGCATCGCAATGTGCGATACGCCCATGGATCCGCGCCTTGCGCCACTTGGTCATGGCCTTTTTCCCGGCATACGTGATTATGACCAGCGCTTCTTTCCGGCTGAACGTACGCAATTCCTGAAGACCTGGGCCGCCCCCATGCTGGAAACACGCCGCGGCTTTGCCTTTGTCGAAGATGGTCATGTCAGGGGCTACGGCATTATCCGCCAGTGCCATGAAGGCTACAAGATCGGGCCCCTTTTCGCGGATGAACCGGAAATTGCCGATACCTTGTTCCGCACACTTGCCGGTCAGGTCAAAGGGCAGACCATTATCCTCGACACGCCCGAACCCAATGCGGCAGCATTGCTGATGGCGGAAAAATACGAGCTGTCACCGGAATTCGAAACCTTCCGCATGTATCGCGGCCTGGCACCCGATCTGCCTTTGGACCAGCTCTACGGCATCACAACGTTCGAATTGGGCTGAGGCGGCAGACCGCCCCGCGCCCTGTGTGTTTCCAATCAATGCTCGACTGACTGGTACGCAAGAATGGCGCCGGCAAGGTCTTCCAGCGCTGCCCCCACCGACTTGAACATGGTGATGGCTTCTTCACTCTGCCGGCCGGGATGTTCGCCTCGGCAAAGCTCATAAAGATCTGCTTTGATTTCGCCTGGCGACAATACCCCGGCTTTGATCGGCTGAACGATATCTCCACCTTCGGAAAGGCACCCATCGCGGGTGTCCACGAAGATCTCTGCCCGCTTCACAAGATCGTCATCACTCTCGCGCATGCTGGGCTTGAAGGCCCCCACAAGATCCACATGCGTTCCCGGCTTCAACAAGGCACCCTTGATCAAGGGTTCGGAAGAGAGAGTTGCGGCACTGACGATATCCGCTTCCCCAAGCGCTTCCTTCAAACTTGTTGCTGACTTCAGTTTCACCGGGAACTGGTCGGCAAGCGAGCGCACGACTTCTTCCGTCTTTTCCCTGGACCGCCCCCAGATGGTGACTTCGTCAATGGAACGAACGGCCATATGCGCGGCGATCAGATTGGGAGCAAGGCGCCCGGTGCCGAGTACCAGCAGGTGCCGCGCGTCGGAGCGAGCCAGGTAGCTGGCCGCAAGTGCGGAGGCCGCTGCGGTGCGCCTGGCTGTCAATTCGCCACCGTCGATAAGCGCGAGCATCTCTCCGGTTCGTGCATCCGACAAAAGGTATTGCGCAGAAATTGCGGGAAGATTACGCTCCGAATTGCCTGGAACCACATTGACCACCTTTACGCCCGCATATCCGCCCGGCACCCAGGCCGGCATCAGCAACACAGTCGCATCGGGCTCACCGGGTATTTCCATGTCATGATGGTGGCGGGTTGGCATCACGCAGCCAGACCGGAACATCTTTGCCAAAGCGTCTATCAGATCAGGATGTGGCAATGCATCGCGGGTCTGGTCTTCGGTCAAAAGCAACATGTTGGGCCAATCTGTTAAGTGTTAACTTTATTGATACAAATCATATTCCCCGGAGCAGTCCAAGCATTTGCTCGGACGAAAAACTCCAGGAGAGCGTAATTTTCAGGACAAATCGAAGATCATCATTACGTAGGCGGCGAACAGTGCCAGATGAACCGCGCCCTGGAGATAGTTCGTCGCCCTGCTGCCAAACGTCAACAGGCTTATGAACAGGGTCAGCACGAGCATGATGATGTCGGCAGGTTCCAGGCCGAGTTCAATCTTGAGTCCTGTCACCCAACTTACGAGAAGAACGGCTGGCACTGTCAGACCAATGGTCGCCACTGCAGATCCAAGGCAGATATTTACAGCGCGCTGAAGCTTGTTATCACGTGCAGCCTGCAAAGCGCTGAGCCCCTCGGGCATCAGCACAAGTGCCGCAACAATGAACCCGCTCAAGGCCAGCGGTGCTCCCAGCCCCTCGATACCGAATTCCACATAGAGTGCGAGCTTCTTCGACAGGAGGATGATCGGAAGAAGTGCCCCGAACAGGCCAATGATGTGAAACGGCATCGACCGAACGACTACGCCATGATGCCCTTCATCATGGCCGTCGTCGTCGGGCTGACGAAAGATATCGCTGTGCGTTACCGTCTGGATCGCCAGAAACACGCCATACAGCAGCAGGCACATGACGACATCGAACGCTGACTGTAGCGGAGACAGCTCTCCGCCAGGAGCCGAGTGGGTGATGCGCGGCAACACGAGCGCAAAGATTGCCAGAGGCACAAGCACCGACAGGAACGCATTCGCGCCTTGCAGATTATAGGTCTGGTTCTTGTGGCGCAGGCCGCCTGCCAAAAGACACAGGCCAACCAGCCCGTTCAGGACAATCATCACGACCGAGAACATCGTGTTGCGTGCCATCGTCGGAATGGCGTCGCCCGACAGCATGATCGCAACAATCAGCGCAACTTCGATCCCGATGACCGCCAGGGTCAGGATCAAGGTACCGAAGGGTTCGCCAAGCAGGGTTGCCAGGCATTCCGCGTGCCGGACAACCGAAAAGGCGCACCACATAACCGTGACGAATATGACTGCCAGTAGCAACAGCGACGGGACAATCCCGATCGTTTCCGGTTTCAAGGCATCACCCGCGAAGGTGAAGGCGGCAAAGACCGCAAATCCAGTGAAGCTCGGCAATTCCGATTTGAGGCTGGTCACAAAGAAACCCGAAAAAAATGAAAACAGTCTGGACAGACTATAGGCCGCCGCCGCCGCCTTCAACCAATGCCGGCAGACAAAAAAGGCCGGCGCTTGGCACCGGCCTTCCACTTCTGAAATGTCCGCAGGGTCAGATCGCCAGGTATTCCTGACGCAGCTGCGGATTGTCGAGGACTTCCTGTGCCGATCCGTCGAACACGACCTCTCCCATGTCCAGAATGACCGCCCTGTCAGCAAGGTGAAGCGCCGCGATTGCGTTCTGTTCAACAATGATGGTCGTGATGCCGAGATCCTTCACGCCTTCGAGGATGCGCTCGATCTCCTGAACGATCACCGGTGCGAGGCCTTCATAGGGCTCGTCCAGCAACAGCAGTTTGATGTCGCGCGCGAGGATACGTGCAACAGCCAGCATCTGCTGTTCGCCGCCGGACATGGTGATGGCGTCCTGCGACCGTCGTTCGGCCAACCTCGGGAAATGCTCGTAGATACGCTCGATCGACCATCCGACCGGCTCGGCAATCTGCGAAAGCTCCAGGTTCTCCTGAACCGTCAGTCCTGGAATGATGCGTCTGTCTTCCGGAACGAGGCCTACGCCCTGGCGGGCTGCCTGAAAGCTCTTCATGGTGTGAAGCGGCTTGTGATCGAGCCACACCTCGCCATGTTTCAGCTGCGGATCCTCCATCCGGGCGATTGCGCGCAACGTCGATGTCTTGCCTGCGCCATTGCGGCCCAGAAGTGCCAGGATCTCGCCCTCACGAATGTCAAAACTGACACCCTGAACGATATAGCTTTCGCCGTAATAGGCATGCAGGTCCCACGCAGAGAAAAATGCGGGGGCGCCGCCTTGAGATTTGCGCGGCGGGACGCCGGGAGCGGACCGGCCGCTGAACTGATCGTCAAGTAGGGTCACAGATGCGCTCCTCCGAGATAAGCTTCCTGTACGCGCGGGTCGCCCTTGATCTCTTCGGGCTTGCCTTCCGCGATGATCGTTCCCTGTGCGAGCACGGTGACCTTGTCGGCAAGCGAGAACACGACATGCATGTCATGTTCGATGACCACCTTGGTGATACCGCGTCCGGCAATCCGTTTCAGAAGATCGATCGTGTTGTTGGTATCGGCGCGGGACATGCCCGCGGTCGGTTCATCGAGAAGCAGCAGCTTCGGATCCTGCGAGAGGCACATGGCCAGCTCGAGCCGGCGCTTGTCACCACGTGACAGGGAACCGGAAATAACGTCTTTTTTCTCCGCCAGGCCGACGTCCTCCAGCATGTGAAGTGCCTTGTCCTGGATTTCCGCATCCCTATCGAGCCGCTTGAACGGACGCAGTGAGAACTGTCCGTCGCGCTTTGCCATGGTGGGGATAATGACGTTTTCCAGCAGGGTGAGTTCTGCGAAAATTTCAGGGGTCTGGAACACCCGAGAAACGCCGACCTGATTGATCTCGTAGGGCTTCATGCCTGTGAGCGAGATATCACCGAACTTCACCGTGCCGGTATCCGGGATCAACCGGCCGATCATGCAATTCAGGAAGGTCGACTTACCCGCTCCGTTAGGCCCGATGATCGCGTGAACAGTGCCCTGCTCCACCGAGAAGTTGACATTGTTGAGGGCTCTCAGACCGCCGAACGACTTGTTGACGCCCTCTACACGTAGGATTTCCATATTCTTGTTCCTTACTCTGCAGGGGCAGTTGCACGGTTCGGTTCGGACTTGCCGGATGACCGCTTGAACAGCTTACCGATCCGGGACACGCCTTCCATGATGCCACCAGGCAGGAAGATAACGATCAGCATGAAGAGAACACCGAGCGTAAGATGCCAGCCTTCACCGACGAACAGGCCGGCAACGGAGATGACGGGGCCTTCGATAAAGTCCGGAAGGAAACCGAAAATCTCATGCAGGGTCTGCTCGTTGAAGGCAGAGAAGATGTTCTCGAAATACTTGATCAGCGCCGCACCGAAGATCGGGCCGAGCAAGGTGCCTGCGCCGCCGAGAATGGTCATGAGAACGACCTCTCCAGATGCAGTCCATTGCATGCGCTCAGCACCTGCCAGCGGATCGGTGATGCACATCAAAGCACCGGCCAGACCTGCATACATGCCCGAGATCACGAACGCCGCCAGTGTGTAGGGACGCGGATTGAGGCCGGTGTAGGTCATACGGTTCTGGTTGGTCTTGACGGCGCGCAACATGATGCCGAAAGGCGACCGGAAGATCCGCTGAGCAACGAAGAAGCCGATCAGAAGGATGACCGCACAGAAGTAGAACCCGCCCCACCCGGTCATTTCAATGCCGAACAGGTTCGCGATCAGTGGGCCTTCCTGACCACCATTGCCATCGAACAGACGCGGGTCGCTGCGCAAAACACGCAAGCCGGTCTCCCCGTTGGTGATTGGCGTCAGAACCGAATAGGCCAGGTTATATGACATCTGAGCGAAAGCGAGCGTCAGGATCGAGAAATAGATGCCCGACCGGCGCAGCGACACATAGCCGATGGCAAGTGCGAAGATGCCGGAGGCGATGATTGCCATGATTACGGCGGGGATCGGGTTCATGCCAAGCAGCTTGAACGTCCAGACTGCGGTGTAGGAACCGACACCCAGAAACGCGGCATGGCCGAATGACAGGTATCCAGTCAGACCGAACAGAATGTTGAAACCGGTCGCAAAGAGACCAAAGATTGCAAACTTCTGCAGAAGGTCGGGATAACCGGCACCAATCGGCTCGAGCCAGATCGGCATCGTAAGCACCGCGACAGCAAAGATCGCAAAGAAGATGTAGTCGCGTGCAGGAGATGTTTTTGTAGACATTTTTTTAGTTCTCCATGACGCCCTTGCGGCCCATCAGCCCGCGCGGACGCACGAGAAGGATGACCACAGCAACGAGATAGATGATGATCTGGTCGATGCCTGGAAGAATGGCCTTGATTTCATTCATCGATGCGAAGGACTGCAGGATGCCGAGCAGGAAACCTGCCGCGACGGCTCCAGGCAGCGACCCCATGCCGCCAACAACGACCACGACGAAGCTGAGCACGAGGAAGTCCATGCCCATGTGATAGTCGGGTGGCAGGATCGGCGTGTACATGACCCCGGCAAGACCGGCGACCACTGCGGCGATCGCGAAAACGATGGTGAAACGGCGCTCGATGTTGATGCCCAGCAGCCCGACCGTATGACGGTCTGCCATGCCGGCCCGAACAACCATGCCGAAGGTGGTGAATTGCAGGAAGGCGAAGACGGCTGCGATGATGGCGCCTGCGAAGGCAAGGTAGACCATGCGCCAGTACGGATAGACGATCACGCCAGGATCCAAGCCGAGGGCAGCTCCGATGTCGGCTGCTCCGCGTACGGCATCTGGCGCGGTTTGCGGGATCGGGTTGGCGCCGAAGATCGACTTGATGATTTCCTGAAGAACGATAGCGAGGCCGAAGGTGACGAGGATCTGATCGGCGTGCGCCCGGTTGTAGAAGTGCTTGATCAGGCCACGTTCCATGATGAAACCGAAAAGCAGCATGACCGGAATGGCAAGCAGGATGGAAACCGGCACCGAATAGTTGAGCACCCAGTGACCGAAGTCTCCGAGGTATGCCTCGATGTAGGGTGTACGGATTTCGAGGGGAGTTCCCCACGCCGTCGTCTTGGTCGGATCCGTCGTCACGATCTCCAGGCTGAGAAGCTTGTTGAACGACACCGCGCAGAACGCACCCAGCATGAACAAGGCACCATGCGCGAAGTTGACGACCCCAAGGGTCCCGAAAATCAGGGTCAGTCCCAAGGCGATCAGCGCGTAGGCTCCGCCCTTGTCCAACCCGTTCAGCAGTTGAAGAATAATCACATCCATGGTCTTGCCGCTATTTGCTGCGTCACTTGCGTCCTGATAAGCAGCAGCCGCCGGCGGAGATCCTCCGGCGGCTGCCGACGTTCAAGAGCTTATGCGCCGTTGTTGCACGCGCCGAGTTCGCCACCCAGCAAGTCTGCCGGGTATTCGACCTGCGAACGCGGAGTGACTTCCACCACTTCGAGAAGGTCGAACTGGGAGCTCGGGTTTTCTTTACCCTTCACGACCAGAACGTCCTTGAAGCACTGGTGGTCTTCTGCGCGATAGAGGGTCGGACCGTTGCCCATGCCGTCGAATTCGAAGCCTTCGAGAGCTGCGGCAATCGCGCAAGGATCGAACGTGCCTGCCCGCTGTGCGGCATCTGCATAAAGCAGGGTCTGGACGTAGCAGGTGTGCGCAGCCTGGCTCGGCGGGAAGCCGTATTCCTGGCCGAAGGACTTCACGAAAGCCTTGGAGCCTTCGTCCTGCAGCGACCAGTGCCAGTTGGTGGACCCGAAGATGCCCTTAACGTTTTCACCGGCACCCTGTGCCATCAGGCGAGAATACAGCGGAACAACGATTACGAAGTCCTTGCCGTTGACCTGCTTGTCGCGCAGACCGAACTGAACAGCCTGGGTCAGGGAGTTCACCATGTCCTTGCCATAGTGGTTCAGAACAAGAACGTCAGCACCGGAGTTCAGAACCGGCGTGATGTACTGCGAGAAGTCACCAGCGCCAAGCGGCGTACGAACAGCAGCTGTCGTCTCCCAGCCCATGCCTTCGGTGTACTTCTTGATGGATTCTTCCTGAGACCAGCCCCAGGTGTAGTCGGCGGTAAGGTGATAGGCCTTGCGATCGGTGCCGTAGTTGTTCTTCAGAACCGGAGCCAGCGCAGCGCCGGACATTTCGGTGTTGAAGAAGTGACGGAAACCGTTCTTGCGCTTGTCCTTGCCGGTGGTGTCGTTGGAGTGGGTCAGACCCGCCATGAAGATGACGCCGGCTTCCTGGCAGAGCGACTGCACGGCGATCGCCACACCGGAGGACGAACCACCGGTAATCATGATAGCGCCGTCTTTTTCGATCATGCGCTTTGCGGATGCACGGGCTGCATCAGACTTGGTCTGCGTGTCACCGGTCACGAAGGCGACCTTCTTGCCGTTGACGCCGTTGCCCTTGAGTTCCTTCGACGAGAAGGTGTTCAACAAACCGCCGTCGCCTTCACCGTTCAGGTGCTTGACGGCAAGCTGATAGGCGCGCAGTTCGTCTGCCCCTTCGTCGGCATATGCGCCGGTCTGCGGAACGTTGAAGCCCAGAACGACTTCAGCGCCTGTCGGTTCGTTGAGATAACCGGCAGACCATGCGCGGCTGGTGAAAATGGTCGGCGTTGCCAATGCGGCACCGCCCAATGCGCCAGCGCGCAAAATGGAACGACGATTGAGGGGTTTACGAATTAAGCTCATACTTTCCTCCCAGAAAGGCGTCGCGTACCCACCTCGGGCACGCCTGCAATAGCTGTACAGCTGCAAGCAATTCCGGCTTGTTCCCCGTCCGGGATCCCGGCTCCTCCGCACCAAAACTGCAAGCTGCAATGACTGTAAAAAAATCATCTGCAAAACAGCAATACGACTATCGGATCGCTCACCCACACCAACTCATTATACTTTCGAAGTAATCACGGCTAATCTTCGAATTTCCTCGCGATTTTTATTGCATTGCGTCATTTTGTTTCTTTTTTATTTTCAGCCACTTACTTCTCACGCATACCGCAACGCGAAGTTACCTTGACGTAAAGGTTCAAAAATCCGGAATTTCAAAGCGTTAGACCAAAGTGCAAGATCGGACGGAGCTCAAAGGACGTCCGCGGCGAAATTGACGGAGACGGATACGGGCGGATAAGCTGCGGTTCTCGCCTTCGTCCCCGTACACCCGCCCGGAATCATTTCAATGAACATCCTCACTTCCCTTGAGGACCTTCACGCACACTACGGTACTGCCGGAGAAGCGTCCTTGATCAAGGAAATCGATCATCTGAGCCCCGCGTATCGCAGGATTGTCGAGGCTTCCAACTTCTGCACACTTGCAACCTGTGGACCAGAAGGGCTCGACTGCTCTCCGCGCGGCGACGACGGCATGGTTGTCAGGATACAGGATGACCAGACGCTGCTGATGCCCGACCGGCGGGGCAACAACAGGATCGACTCGCTGTGCAATATTGTTCGCGACCCGCGTGTCTCACTCATGTTCATGATTCCCGGCTGGAACAACGTTCTGAGGATCAACGGCAAGGCAGTACTTTCCGTCGAGCAGGACCTTATTGCCAGCTTCGAGAAAGAGGGGCATTTGCCTCGTTCGGTGATCGTGGTCACGATCGGTTCGGTCTACTTCCAGTGCGCGCGCGCCATCATGCGTGCCGGCCTCTGGGAAACCGAGAACAGGACCGGCAAGGGCGACTTGCCGTCACCAGGTGAAATCATGAAGGAAATCAAGGCAAGTTTCGATGGTGAAACCTATGACCGCGAATGGCCGGAGCGTGCCAAGACTTCGATGTGGTAAGCGGTCTCCAATTGATGCCAATGACATCGAAAGACCGTTACAAAGCATCATGAGGCAAGCGATTGCCGTTGCCTTCCTTGCCCGCCGAACAGAAACACCGGTTGCCATATCGCGTTCTGCGGCCTGACCGGCTTCAAGGCGCTATTTAGCCGCAGAGTGCTTGGAACCGATCCCAATCTGCGCCATATGTCGCTGACATCCTTCAAGATACCTTCCGAGGCACAAATGACCGTCAATCCGCTTCTTTCCGACTGGACCACGCCGTTCGACCTGCCTCCCTTCGAGACGATCTCTCCCGAGCATTTCGAGGAAGCATTCGACGCCGCCATGGCGGAAGCCAAGGCGGACACTGACAGGATCGCCGATCAGGAGGTGGCGCCGACTTTTGAAAACACGATTGTTGCCCTGGAGACGTCAGGAAAGACGCTCACCAAGGTTGCAAGGACGTTTTTCAACCTGACCGGTGCCCATACCAATGAGTCCCTGCAAAAGATCGAGCGCGACGTGGCGCCGAAGCTTGCCAAACATTCCTCGGAAATGCTGCTGAATTCCAAGCTTTACGGCCGGATTGCTGCATTGTGGGAACAAAGGGATTCGCTTGAACTCAATTCCGAAGACGCGCGCGTGCTCGAACGGTATCAGAAAATGTTCCAGCGGGCCGGTGCTGGCCTTGACGATGCCGGCAAGGCGCGGATGGCTGACATTTCGCAAAGACTTGCCACGCTCGGCACCAGCTTTTCCCAGAACGTACTCAAGGATGAGTCGGATTATCAGCTTGTTCTGGAAACCGAGGAAGACCGTGCCGGCCTGCCTGACTTCCTGCTGACGTCGGCTGCCGAAGCTGCAAACGAACGAGGGCTTGACGGAAAGCACGTCATCACGCTTTCCCGTTCCTCGATTGAACCTTTCCTTCAATTTTCCACGAACCGGCGTTTGCGTGAAGAAGCCTTCAAGGCATGGTCCGCCCGGGGAGAAAACGGCGGCCAGACAGACAACCGGGCAATCATCAGCGAAACCCTCAAACTGCGGGACGAGAAAGCCCGGATGCTCGGCTTCAAGAACTTTGCGGAGTTCAAGCTCGACGACACGATGGCCAAGACGCCTGACAACGTCAGAGGCCTGCTTGTGAAGGTCTGGGAACCGGCGGTCGCTCAGGCGCGGGAAGAAGAAGCCAAGCTGGCGGACATGGCGCGCAATGCCGGCGAAAACCATTCTATCGAGGCCTGGGACTGGCGCTTTTATTCCGAAAAGGTCCGCAAGGCCGAACACGATCTGGATGAAACGGAGCTGAAGCCTTACCTGCAGCTTGAAAACATCATCCAGGCTGCCTTTGACACGGCAACACGTCTCTTCGGGCTTACTTTCAAAGAACTCAAGGACATGCCGGTCTACCATCCGGATGTCCGGGTGTTTGAAGTTCTCGACAAGGATGGCAATCACGTCGGTCTCTTTCTGGGAGACTATTTCGCACGGTCGTCAAAAAGATCCGGTGCCTGGATGAGTGCATTCCGGTCGCAACACAGGCTAGAAGGCGACGTAACGCCGATCATCGTCAATGTGATGAATTTCTCCAAAGGTGCCAAGGGTGAAGCCACACTGCTGACGTTCGATGATGCCCGGACCCTGTTCCACGAGTTTGGCCATGGCCTGCACGGTCTTCTTTCGAATGTGACCTACCCCATGATTTCGGGCACCAGCGTCTCGCGTGACTTCGTCGAGTTGCCCTCTCAGCTGTATGAGCACTGGTTGTCTCAACCCGAAGTGCTTTCAAAATACGCCGTTCACTACAAGACCGGCGAACCGATGCCCGAGGCGCTTCTCGACAAGCTGCTTGCTGCCGCCAATTTCAATCAGGGATTTGCGACGGTAGAGTATACGGCTTCCGCACTGATCGATCTCGAACTCCATCAATTGGAAGATCCGGCAGAACTAGATGTTGCAGCCTTCGAAATGGAAGAACTCGGCAAGATCGGCATGCCGCAAGCCATCACGATGCGTCATCGTATCCCGCATTTCCAGCATGTCTTTTCGGGCGACGGCTACGCGGCTGGATATTACAGCTACATGTGGTCGGAAGTGATGGATGCGGATGCGTTTGAGGCATTTGAAGAGAAGGGCAACGTATTTGATCCGGAAACGGCTGGAAAACTGTTGACCTACATCTACTCAGCCGGTGGCCGGCAGGACCCGGAAGCCGCGTATCTTGCATTCCGGGGGCGTGCGCCACGGATCGATGCTCTTCTTGAAAAGCGCGGCTTTGCTGCCTGATCCGACCCCTTCTCCAGGCCTGCCGGCTAACGCCGGCAGGTCAAACGTTTCCAGGACAACCGGATGACCCACATGCAGCCTCAGGCGACCCCGACCGCTCCTCTTCTCAGAACGGGCATGGCCATGGCCGGTGTCTCAGGTGCAGCCGGCGTCGTAAGTCTGGCATTGTCCGCGCACGCCAGCGCGTCAAGCCTGATCGAAACCGCTGCACACATGCTTTTGTTTCACGCGCCTGTGTTCCTGGGCATCGGCCTTCTCGCCCAATTGCGGAGAGTGCCGCTCCTTCCCGTCGTTTTGATATTCCTTGCCGCAGGACTGTCCCTGTTCTGTGGTGACCTGTTGATGCGGGCTTTTCTGGAAAGGCGCCTGTTTGCGATGTCGGCGCCAATCGGCGGCATGATGGTGATCCTCGGATGGCTGATGCTCGCGCTCTGTGCTTTACGTGTTCGGCCCAAGTGACTAAAAGCCATCTGACAGGTTATTCCGGTAAAACCAGAACCAATTCGGATTATTTTTAGTGACTGTTTCCGCACAAATTTCAGGCGACACCCAAAAGGCCGAACCGACAGCCACCAAGGCCGAAGACTTCGTGCCGCCCTACCCGTTCCGCTATGAAAAGATGCCGCCGGTCTGGAGCCTGATCGGCATGGCCAAGCGCAATTTTCTATCTATTTGGGGCGTTGATGATTTTCAAAGCCGCCTCAGAAGCAAAAAGATCTTCACTCGTGAACTGGTGATCTGCAACCGGCCAGACGTGGTTCGTGAAGCGTTCCAGACCAATCACGAGGTCTTGCAGCGCAAAAGCCCGCAAATGCGTCATGCCTTGCAGCCTCTTCTCGGCGACGGTCTTTTTATCAGTGATACCGAAACCTGGGCGAAACGCCGCAAGGTGGTAGCACCGATCATACACGGCTCGCGCGTCAAAGGATTCGCGCCGATCATGATCGAAACCATCGAGGAACAGCGAGCCGACTGGGCATCGCAGGGCGAAGGCGCTGAGGTCGATGCGCTCGCCGATATGGCACACCTGACAGCAGAGATCATTTGCCGGACCATTTTTGGGCGCCAGCTGGGCAAGGATCATGCTGCCGAAGTCGTTCAGGGTTTTTCGGATTATCAGCGCCATATCGACCAGGTCGACATCCTCTCCCTCTTCGGACTGCCCGAATGGCTGCCACGTTTTCGTGGTCGTGCGATTAAGAAACCTGTCGAGCGCATCATGACGGTGCTCGACAAGATCATCGCCAACTACGAAGCGCAGAAGGAAAAAGGCGAAGCATCCGTCATTGGCGGTTTGCTGGAAGCGAGAGACGAGAACGGCGAACCACTGAGCCGTGAGGCAATCATCAGTGAAGCTGCCGTGATTTTCATGGCCGGCCATGAAACAACCGCCAACACACTGGCCTGGGCCTGGTTCCTGCTGTCCCAATGCGACAAGAGCAGGGCAAAATTGCAGGCCGAACTCGACACGGTCCTCGCCGGCCGGTCACCGACATTCCAGGACGTTCCCAACCTGCCCTACACCAAGGCTGTCATCGAGGAAACCTTGCGGCTGTATCCGCCGGTCCCTATCCTTGCGCGAGAGGCAATGGCCGACACAAGCATCGGCGGCAAGTCAGTGCCAAAAGGTTCGCTGGTCATGGTGGTGCCATGGCTTATGCATCGCAATCCGGTGCTATGGTCGAAACCGGACGTTTTTGATCCCGGCCGTTTTCTCAATCCAAAATCGAAGAAACCCAATAAATACGGGTATGTCCCGTTCAGCATCGGCCCGCGCATTTGCGCCGGACTGCAATTCGGCATGACAGAAGCAATTCTCAGCCTGGCCATTCTCGCCCAGGATTTCGAACTGAAGCTGAAAGACGGTACGGACGTCCAGCCAGTAGCGCGGTTGACCTTGCGCCCTGGTGAAAACCTGCCAATGACACTGCACCCGCGCCATTCATGACCAAACAGACGCGGCTGGAAGATATTCCCTTCGCTGAAACTCTTGCAGTAGAGCCCGCCGCTCCTCGTCTACGGGATCTCTTTTCTCAACAGGAGGCAGAGCGGGAGGCAGCTCGGCTTCACTGGTTCGTTCATGTCAAGGACGGTGTCCTGAACACCCTTTTTCATCGTTCGCTGAAACTGTGCCCACCAGCATTCGCATCGGGTTTCGGCAATCTGCTCGTGCCGGTAATGCGTTGGTCATATCGAGACAAACTGTTTCCGCAGCGCATCAGCCGTAATTTTGAAACGCTGACCGTCAACCGCTGGAACACCGACAAGGGCCAGAAAGCGGGACTGAAACGATGGTGGCACAACATCGGCCGAACGATGTCCGAGTTCTGCATCGTCAACAAGTTATGGAAAAGTGCTCGTATTGAAGTTGAAGGGTTGGAACATCTGAAAGCGGCGCAGGCCAAAGGCGCACCAGTGATCTTCACATCCATGCATCTTGGCACCTGGGAAGCACTTTTCGTGGCGATACACGAGGGGCTCGCCGGACCGAGCATCGGTCCATTTCAACCGGAACCAAACCGGTTCAAGAACCGCATTGTTCATGCCATCCGCAAGGAGCGAAACCAGTATCTTTTCCCGCCGGGGCAAAGAAGCGCGTATCGGCTGCACCGGTTGATGAACAACGGACAGTATTCCATGACCATTTTCGTGGACGAAGTTCGCGACAAGCAGGTCCATCTGCCCAGTTTCGGTCGACCATTGCCGAAAAAAGGAAATGCTATCGTCGCAGTGAAGATCGCCAATTCCTGCGGCGGCACAATTATCCCGACATATCTTGTGCGACTGGGACCGGCCCGTTTCAGGATGGTCATTCTGCCGCCTCTGGAAAGACCGGAAGAAACCACCGGCTATGATCTACACGAAGCAGTCCGGGTCATGAACGATGTGTTCGAACCGATCGTGCTCGAACACATCGAAGAATGGTACATGTTGGGCGAATTGAGGTTGCCCAGAAAATTCGCCCAAAGCGCCTACGCGAAAGCCTTGAGCGAAAAGAACCAAGCCCGAAAGTGGTAGATTATCCCTTCAGTCGCTCGGCATGCCAGGCAACGTGGTCGCGCGCGAACGTTGACACGAAATAATAGGAATGGTCGTAGCCTGCCTGCAAGCGGTAGGTGTGAGCCGTCTTCGTTTCGGTCAATGCATCGATGAGTGCAGCGGGTTTGAGCAGTTCGTAGAATTGATCGCCTGCACCCTGATCAATAAGAACATCACCGGCCCAGCCCTTTTCCTTGACCAGAACCGTCGCGTCATGCGCTGTCCAGAGTGTCTCATCAGCTCCGAGATAGGCCCCAAGCTGTTTGCGGCCCCAGTCGGAAGCCGTGGGGTTTGCGATCGGCGCAAAGGCTGACAACGACTGGTAATGCCCGGGATATTTCATTGCCAGCGTCAACGCGCCGTGCCCGCCCATGGAATGCCCGGTGATCCCGTGATGCACGGAAACTGGGAAGTTCTCGGTCACCAGATCGCGCAATTCGCTGGCAATGTAGGTCTCCATCTGGAAATGCGGCGCCCATGGAATCTCTGTCGCGTTGACATAGAATCCCGCCCCCTGCCCCAGATCATAAGCCTCATCATTGGCAACGCCCTCGCCACGCGGGCTGGTGTCCGGAAAGACGACGGCAATACCAAACTCTGCTGCATGGGCCTGCAGCCCGGCTTTGGTCATGGCGTTTTCATGGGTGCAGGTCAGACCCGACAAATACCAAAGACATGGCACGGGGCCGTCCTTGGCCTGCGGCGGAATGTAGACCGCAAAAGTCATTTCACAACCACAGGCTTCCGACATGTGGCTATAGACACCTTGGGTGCCGCCAAAGGACTTGTTTTCGGAAAGGGTTTTCATTGTCAGTCAATTCCAATCTCTGAATAGCCGCCTATCCAAAAGGACTTCTCCGGCCTTGCCTTGCCAGACCGGAGAGACGCAGCATGCGCGTCCCCACTTTCGCAGGGACGACGCCTTGGCAATATGTCGGCGAGTTACGCCTGACGTTCGATCAGTAAACCACCACAGAGCGGATCGATTCACCGGAGTGCATCAGATCGAAACCCTTGTTGATGTCTTCGAGAGGCATCGTGTGGGTGATCATCGGATCGATCTCGATCTTGCCGTCCATGTACCAGTCAACGATCTTCGGAACGTCCGTGCGGCCACGCGCGCCACCAAATGCGGTGCCTTTCCAGACGCGGCCGGTCACAAGCTGGAACGGACGGGTCGAGATCTCAGCACCAGCCGGAGCAACACCGATGATGATGCTCTCGCCCCAGCCCTTGTGGGCTGATTCAAGCGCCGTACGCATGACATTCACGTTGCCGGTCGCATCGAAGGTATAGTCGGCCCCACCTTTGGTGAGGTTCACAAGATACGGAACAAGGTCGCCCTCTACTTCACTCGGATTGACGAAATCGGTCATGCCGAAACGCTCGGCCATCTCTTTCTTTTCCGGGTTCAGGTCAACGCCGACAATCTGGTCGGCACCAGCAAGACGCAGACCCTGGAGAACGTTCAGACCGATGCCGCCGAGGCCGAAGACAATCGCACGCGAACCGATTTCCACCTTTGCGGTGTTGATCACCGCACCGATGCCGGTCGTGACACCACAGCCGATGTAGCAGACCTTGTCGAATGGCGCGTCCGGACGGATCTTCGCCAGAGCGATTTCCGGTACGACCGTGTAGTTGGAGAACGTCGATGTGCCCATGTAGTGCAGGATCGGGTCACCATCGAGGGTCGAGAATCGGGACGAGCCGTCCGGCATCAGGCCCTGCCCCTGTGTCGCGCGGATCGACTGGCAGAGGTTTGTTTTCGGATTGAGGCAATATTCGCAGGTCCGGCACTCCGGCGTGTAGAGCGGAATGACATGGTCGCCCGGCTTCAGGGTAGTCACACCCGGGCCAACCTCGACAACGACACCTGCCCCTTCGTGACCCAGAATCGCGGGAAACAGACCTTCCGGATCCGCACCTGACAGGGTGAATTCATCGGTATGGCAGATGCCGGTTGCCTTGATTTCCACCAGCACTTCAAAAGCGCGCGGGCCTTCAAGCCTTACAGTGGTGACTTCAAGCGGTTTTCCGGCCCCAACGGCCACAGCGGCGCGAACTTCCATGAAGGATCTCCTGATGTGTGTTTCCCGGGGAGAGTTAACGTCCATATCTGCAAATGCAAGAACCGATGCGGCATCCGCTGTCGGGATTGCGCTATTCGATGAAATCTACCCCGCCCGACACCTTGCAGGAAGCGCTGAAATCCATTGTTTCTCCGAGGGTTTGGTTAGTCTGGCACAATTCATCGCAGGCCGTAAGACACCCATGTCGCATTCAGACAAGCATGCGACTGAAACCTTATACGCAACCTCGACCCCAATCGCGAATATGCCTCCCAATGGACGAGACTCCGGCCGTGTCGCTAAAGTCGTCGTTCAATTGCGTATTGACCCTGACGGCCGGCCGAGCGGATTTATCCGATTTGCTTGCCGGCAACGTGCGGAGCCGCTGCTTCATGAAGCGATATTCCTTTCTGGAACTGGCGAAAAACGCCTTTTCCGCGCACCAGAACTGGGGCCGCCAGTGGCGCGCTCCGGAACCCAAGGCCGAATATGACGTCGTGATTGTTGGCGCCGGCGGGCACGGTCTGGCAACTGCCTATTACCTTGCCAAGGAACACGGCATCCGCAACGTCGCGGTCATCGAAAAAGGTTGGCTCGGCGGTGGCAACACCGGTCGCAATACGACCATCGTGCGTTCCAACTATCTGTGGGAGGAAAGCGCCGGGCTCTACAATCACGCAATGGGCTTGTGGCAGAACCTGTCCCAGGAACTGAACTACAACGTCATGTATTCTGCACGTGGCGTGATGATGCTCGCGCACACGGTTCACGACGTTCAGGTGGCACAACGCCATATTCACGCCAACCGTCTGGCAGGCGTTCAAAATGAGTGGCTGACGCCGGAAGAGGCAAAGGAATATTGCCCGCCTCTGAACATTTCAAAGAACATCCGTTATCCGGTCATGGGCGCAGCCTTGCAGCGCGTCGGCGGCACCGCCCGTCACGATGCGGTCGCCTGGGGCTATGCCCGCGGTGCCGATGCCCTGGGTGTCGACATTATCCAGAACTGCGCCGTCACCGGCATCCGCCGCGGCCAGAATGGGGCCGTCGAGGGTGTGGAAACGGTCAAAGGTTTCATCAAGGCCAAGAAGGTCGGTGTCGTCGCAGCCGGTCACACGTCTGTCGTCATGGACATGGCCGGCGTCCGGCTGCCGCTGGAATCCTTCCCCCTGCAGGCACTGGTCTCCGAACCCGTGAAACCCGCCTTCCCGTGCGTGGTCATGTCAAACACGATCCATGCCTACATTTCGCAGTCCGACAAGGGTGAGCTTGTGATCGGTGCGGGCACTGACCAGTTCGTGTCCTATTCGCAGGCTGGCGGCATTCACATCACCAACCACACAATCGACGCGATCTGCGAACTTTTCCCGCATTTCCGGCGCATGCGCATGCTTCGCAACTGGGGTGGTATCGTCGACACGACGCCTGACCGTTCGCCCATCCTGTCGAAAACCCCGGTTCAGGGGCTCTACGTCAACTGTGGCTGGGGCACAGGCGGCTTCAAGGCGACACCCGGATCCGGCCATGTCTTCGCGCATACGATTGCCAAGGATGAGCCGCACCCGATCAACGCACCTTTCACCATCGACCGGTTCCGGACCGGCCGCCTCATCGACGAAGCCGCTGCAGCGGCCGTGGCCCACTAGGGGAGATCACAAGAATGCTGCTGATTTATTGCCCCTACTGCCATGTCGAGCGTGCAGAAACGGAATTTGCCTGCCGCGGTGAAGCCCATATCGCCCGACCGGCCGATCCGAGCCAGGCCACGGACGAGGACTGGGTGGAGTTTTTGTATATGCGCGACAATACCAAGGGTGTAGCCGCCGAGCGCTGGCGCCATATCCACGGCTGCGGACGGTTCTTCAACGCTGTCCGCGATACCGTCAGCGACAAGTTCCTGAAAATCTACAAGACCGGCGAACCGAAACCGGATCTTGAAGCGCTTGCCAAGGAGGCCGGCAAATGAGCCAGCCATTCCGTACTGAAAAAGGCGGCCGGATCGACCGCGCCGAGCAACTCACCTTCACCTTTGACGGCGAGGAAATGCAAGGCCACAAGGGCGATACCCTTGCCTCCGCGCTGCTTGCCAATGGTGTTCACCTGGTCGGTCGTTCGTTCAAGTATCACCGTCCGCGCGGCATTCTGACTGCCGGTTCGGAAGAACCGAACGCGCTGGTCGGGGTTTACCGCAACGGCGATCAGACGCCGAACCTGCGCGCTACACAGGTTGAGCTCTATCAGGGCCTTGAAGCCGTTTCACAGAACCGTTTTCCCTCGCTCGGGTTTGACATCGGCGCCGTGAACGATCTGCTTTCGCCGCTGTTTCCGGCCGGGTTCTACTACAAGACCTTCATGTGGCCGCATGCCTTCTGGGACAAGGTCTACGAGCCGATCATCCGTTCGGCGGCCGGCCTCGGCAAACCGCCGAAAAACCCGGATCACGACTTCTACGGTAACATTTACGCCCACTGCGACGTTCTTGTCGTCGGCTCCGGGCCAACCGGACTTGCAGCGGCTCTGGCTGCGGCAGAGACCGGTGCGAAGGTGATGCTGGTCGACGAGCAGGCTGAATTCGGCGGTTCGCTGCTTTCTGAAGTCAGCGCAAGCATCGACGGAAAGGATCCTGCGGAGTTCGTTTCGGAAACCATCGCCAAGCTTGCCGCGATGGACAATGTCACACTCCTGCCGCGCACAACGGCCTTCGGTTATTTTGCGCATAACTTCATTTCGCTGGCAGAGCGCATCACCGAACATTTGCCCAACCCGGATCCCAAACTGCCGCGTGAACGACTGTGGCAGGTGCGCGCCAAGGAAGTGGTGATTGCAGCCGGTGCGATAGAACGTCCGATGGTGTTTCCGGAGAATGACCGACCGGGCATTCTGCTTGCGGAAGCTGGAAGAACCTACCTCAACCGCTATGGCGTCAAAGTCGGCCACAAGGTTCTGGTGGCAACAGCCTGCGACAGTGCGTGGCAGGCAGCATTCGACCTTGCAGACCATGGTGTCGACGTTGCCGCCATCGTGGACATGCGCGAAACGCCGCCTGAAAGCCTGGTTGCAATCGCGGAAGCCAGGGGCATTCGTGTCGAGGCAGGATGCGTTGTAACAGGAACTCTCGGTCGCAAGCGTGTCAAAGGCGCCTTGCTCGGCCGGATGATGACATCGGGACAGGTTGCCTCCGGTGGCCAGATTGCGTGCGATGCGCTTTTGATGTCCGGCGGCTGGACTCCGACCGTCAGCCTGTATTCCCAGTCCCGCGGCAAGGTCGTCTGGGACGCGGACAAGGGGGCCTATGTTCCCGGTATTTCCGTTCAGAAGGAACGTTCGGCAGGCGGCTCCAAAGGCCTCTACGGCCTGCAGGCAACGCTTCACGACGGCTATGCGGCCGGTGAAGAAGCAGCCAGGGCTGCAACCGGCAAGTCCGCCAAGGTGACCTATGTCACGGCAACAGGTGGAGAAGCCGGATCAGGCGGCATCCTCGGCGCCCTGCCCCACGATCGGAACGCTTCACGGGTCAAGGCGTTCGTCGATTATCAGAACGACGTTACCGCCAAGGACGTCAAGCTGGCCGTACGCGAAGGCATGCAGTCCATCGAGCATATCAAGCGCTATACCACCACCGGCATGGCCACCGACCAGGGTCGTCTTTCGAACATGAACGCCCTGGAGATCGCATCAGGGGCCTTGCAGAAGCCGGTAACGGATGTCGGGCTCACCACATTCCGCCAGCCCTACACTCCAACGACATTCGGTCTCTTTGCCGGTGTATCGCGTGGCGACTTCTTCGACCCGGTTCGCAAGACACCTTCCCATGACTGGGTGGTGGAGAACGGCGGCGTCTATGAGGACGTTGGCCAGTGGAAGCGCACTTGGTACTTCCCGAAGAACGGTGAAGACATGCATGCGGCGGTTGCTCGCGAATGCAAGACCGTCCGCGAAAGTGTCGGGCTGTTCGATGCCTCCACGCTCGGCAAGATCGAAATTGTCGGACCGGATGCGGCCGAATTCCTGGAGCGGATGTACACCAACCCGTGGAAGAAGCTGGCGCCCGGCCGCTGCCGCTATGGCCTGCTGCTCAACGACGCCGGTTTCATCACCGACGATGGAGTTATCGGACGCCTTGCGGAAGACCGTTTCCATGTAACCACCACGACAGGCGGCGCGCCGAGCGTGTTTGCGACCATGGAAGACTACCTGCAAACAGAATGGCCGGATCTCGATGTCTGGATCACGTCGACCACCGAACAGTTTGCGGTCGCCGCGGTTCAGGGACCGAAGGCTCGGGAGGTGATTGCGCCCTTTATTGAAGGTGTCGATCTTTCCGCCGATGCCTTCCCGCACATGAGCGTGAAGGAAGCGACCTTCTGCGGCGTTCCCTGCCGGCTTTTCCGGATTTCCTTCACCGGTGAACTCGGCTTCGAAATCAACGTTCCCCGCCGTCATGGCAAGATGATGTGGGAAACGCTCGCCAAGGAAATCGAGAAGCACAACGGCACCGTATACGGAACGGAATCCATGCACGTTTTGCGTGCCGAGAAGGGTTACATCATCGTCGGTCAGGACACGGACGGTACCGTTACCCCGCAGGATGCCGGCATGAGCTGGGCGATCGGCAAGAACAAGTTCGACTTCGTCGGCAAGCGTGGCCTGGCCCGTACTGACCTTGTTGCAGACGGTCGGAAGCAATTCGTGGGCCTTCTGACGAAGGACCCGAAAGTGAAGCTGGAAGAAGGTGCCCAGATCACGACTGCCGAGAACCCCGCGACCGGCACGCCTGCGGAAGGTCATGTCACCTCGTCCTACTACAGTCCGGCGCTCGACCGTACGATTGCCCTCGCGATCGTGAAGAACGGCCACTCGCTGGAAGGCAAAACGCTCTATGTGCCGATGCCGACCGGAAGCATTCAGGTCGAGGTGACGAGCACGGTGTTCTATGACAAGGAAGGAGCACGGATCAATGTCTGAACTTCTGGCAAGCGATCTGATCACGCCGGACGCGGGTGAAACACCGCTTCTGAGCCTACCGTCGGTCTCCATCCTGAAAGCCGCGCCCATGACGCGACTTTCCCTGCGTTGCCGTGAAGCTGCGCAAAAGGACGCCGGCACGGCATTTGGCGCCTCACTGCCGCTTTCTCCCTTGTCGAACTCCACTTCCGCCAAGCGGGCAGCGCTCTGGATGGGGCCGGACGAGTGGACATTGCTTGCACCTGAAGAAGACCTCAGGGCGGTGTTCGACGGCATCGAGGAAAAGCTCTCAACGCATCCTCATGCCCTGGTTGATATCTCTGACCGATCGGAAGCGATCATCGTCAGTGGCGACAAGGCTGCCTGGTTGCTCAATACCGGTGTCTTCATCGATTTCTCGCTTGAGGTCTTTCCGGTCGGCACTGTGACAAGGACGCTGTTTCACAAATTGCCAGTGATGATCTGGCGGACAGGTGCGGACACCTTTGTGGTGGAAGCCTGGGTTTCCTTCATGGACTACGTGGCAGGTCTGCTTGTCCAATCGGCTACAGAGCTGGAAGCAGCCTGACCGGGGTCGGTGAAAACACCTGATTTTAACGAAGCTTTGCGAGCCTTGCGGAACACATCGTTGCGCGAGGCTCGCTTTTATGTCCGAACAGGTTTCCAGAAAACTCCGGCTGGCGGAGCTGCTCGGCGCACTCAGCCACGCATTGGACATCACTGAAGGCCAGCCGCGCGGGCACTGCGTTCGCTGTTGCTGGATCGGCATTCATATCGGACGGCAAGTCGGGCTGACAGAAGAGCAACTCAGCGATCTCTATTACACGCTGCTTTTGAAGGACCTTGGCTGTTCAAGCAATGCAGCGAGAATCTGCGAGCTTTATCTCACCGACGACCTGACCTTCAAACACGACTTCAAGACGATCAGCGACAGCCTGCCTGCGGCCCTGCGTTTCGTGCTTTCTCACACCGGGTTGAAGCACGGCTTTGCAGAACGTGTGCGCGCCATCGTCAACATTCTTCAAAATGGCGGCGACATTGCAAACGAGATGATCGAAACACGCTGCACACGCGGCGGCGACATTGCCCGCCAGATGCATTTCTCGGAAACTGTCGTATCCGGAATTTACAGTCTGGATGAACATTGGGACGGCAAAGGACGGCCGCACGGCATTGTGGGCTCCACCATCCCGGTATTTTCCCAGATCGCCTTGCTGGCACAGGTCATGGATGTCTTTCAGATCAATGCAGGCGTACAGGGGGCCTTGCAGGAATTGAAGGAACGGGCCGGCAGCTGGTTCGACCCCGCCTTGGTGGCCGCAGCAGAAACCGTCGCAAGTAGTCCCCAGTTCTGGAACGCCTTGAAATCGGACAACCTCGACAAGATCGTCTACGGCCTCGAGCCCGCGCAGAACATTCGTTTTGCAGATGAGGAGCAGCTCGACGACATAGCCCACGGCTTTGCGCTCGTGATCGACTCCAAAAGTCCCTACACCGCCGGACACAGCGAGCGCGTAACGCTTTACACCGACATGATCGCAGAAGAGTTGGGTTACGGAATGCGTGACCGGCAGCTGCTGAGACGGGCGGCTCTCCTGCACGACATCGGCAAACTCGGCGTCAGCAACTCAGTCCTCGACAAGCCCGGAAAGCTCGATGACCTGGAGTGGGAACAAATCCGCATGCATCCCGTTTACTCCGACGAGATCCTCTCCAGGATCGATACGTTCAAGGACCTGTCGCCGATCGCGAGGGGGCATCATGAAAAACTGGACGGCCGCGGATATCCGGACGGGCTGACCACAAGCAGGATTTCGATGGAAACGCGCATTGTCACGACGGCGGATATTTTCGACGCATTGACCGCAGAACGGCCTTATCGTGGACCGATGCCGTTGCCCAAGGCACTCGGCATCATGGAAAGCGAAGCCGGCACAGCCCTGGATGCAAAATGTCTTGCTGCGCTCAAACGGGCGACGGAGCGCATGGAGCAGACCAAGGCTGCCTAAATTGGTCGCAAAGGCGGCCAAATCAACCTATTCCCCTTGCAACTTTTAACGTGAGGCCTTCACTCTGCGCCCATG
Source organism: Roseibium sp. ROS1 (assembly GCF_054658215.1). Lineage (NCBI taxonomy): Bacteria > Pseudomonadati > Pseudomonadota > Alphaproteobacteria > Hyphomicrobiales > Stappiaceae > Roseibium > Roseibium sp. ROS1. The sequence continues at coordinate 988,273 of NZ_BAAGIG010000002.1, read as the reverse complement.
CTGAAAATCGGTTCTTACAACATACAAAAATCAATAGGCGTCGATGCGCGCAGGCGGCCTGACCGGACACTCAAGGTTATCCAGGAACTGGACTGCGACATCCTAGCCTTGCAGGAAGCAGACAAGCGCTTCGGACCACGGGAAAGTACTCTCGACAGAGACACGATTCTTCAGGAAACGGATTACCGCCCCGTTCCGTTCGCGACGGGCGACAAGAGCCTGGGCTGGCACGGCAACGCTATTCTTGTTCGAAACTCGATCGGAATTCTCGACCATCGCCGGCTAGATCTGCCGACGCTGGAACCACGTGGTGCGGTTGCTGTCGACCTTGAAGTTGCCGGTGAAAAAATCCGTGTGGCAGCCATGCACCTGAGCCTGATCGGTCACTTTCGTAAAAAGCAGATAACCTCGCTGATGCATCAGCTGCATGAGCATCTGGATTACCTGCCGACAGTGTTGATCGGAGACCTGAACGAATGGCGAGACACGGCGGGCAGCATCAAGCTGTTTGAAGAACGCTATGAGGTGACGACGCCGGGACGGAGCTTTCCCAGTCCCCTTCCCGTCGGCAGCCTGGACCGGATCATAACCAGCCCGGAATTCGTCGTCAGGCAGGCTGGCGTCCATAAATCGAAGACGGCACGCGTTGCTTCGGACCATTTGCCGGTCTGGGCCAACCTCACCCTGGAGCCGGCCGGACATCTACCCGGTTAGAAATCGCCTTTATCAGGCAATCAGCTTGACCATGACGAAGTAAAGCCCGGCGGACAGGACGGCAGCAGCCGGAACGGTGACGACCCAGGCGGCGACGATGGTCATGAAATGCGCCCGGCGTACCAAGTGACGGCGTGCCTGCTCCTCGCGATTGCGGACAGGTCGTACCACGTTGCCATTGCCTTGTTTCTGGTTCACGAAATCCAGGCGGCGCTTTGAGCGTTCCGTATACCACTCCCGGAAGAACCCAACACCGAAGACAGCTCCCACGGCGATGTGCGTGGAACTCACGGGCAATCCGAAACCCGAGGCAACAATCACCGTGATGGCAGCTGACAGCGAAACGCAGTAGGCCCGCATCGGATTGAGCTTGGTAATCTGTTGGCCGACCATTTCGATCAGGCGCGGGCCAAACAACAAAAGACCGAATGAAATGCCGAAAGCACCGACTGCCATGACCCAGAGCGGAATGCTCACCTTGGCTGCGACGTCTCCGAGTTCCGCCGTGTGAACGATGGCGGCAAGTGGTCCCACAGCATTTGCAACGTCGTTGGCTCCGTGGGCGAAGGACAGAAGAGCCGCCGAACAGACAAGTGGCACGGAAAACAAGATGCGGAGAGACTGGTTGCGGTTTTCCAGCCCTTCAGACTGACGCCTGATCAACGGTCGCACGATCGCCCAGACCGCAAGCCCGACAATAACCCCAAGCAACAATGACATCGGCATATCGATATGCACGATCTTCTTCAGGCCCTTGAGAGCCAGATAGCTGGCAAAGGTTCCCGACATGACACCGATCAGAACCGGAACCCATTTGCGGGCAGCGGCGATTTTGTCGTCCTGATAGATGATGAAAGTCTTGATGAAGGCCAGGAAACCTGCAGCAACCAGACCGCCGAGGAACGGCGAGATGACCCAGCTTGCTGCGATACCGCCCATTGTCGCCCAATTGACCGCGCTGAAGCCTGCCGCCGCAATGCCAGCTCCCATGACGCCACCAACGATGGAATGCGTTGTCGAAACCGGCGCACCGATCCAGGTGGCAAGGTTGATCCAGAGTGCGGAGGACACCAGAGCCGCCATCATAGCTGCCATGAAGACATTGGCATCGGCCACCGAAGCGGGATCAATGATGCCCTTGGAGATGGTGCTGACGACGTCCCCACCTGCGATCAGGGCCCCTGCACTTTCAAAGACGGCCGCAATGATCAGCGCCGTCAGCAACGTCATGGCCCGCGAACCGACGGCGGGGCCAACATTGTTGGCAACATCGTTGGCACCAATATTGAGTGCCATATAGGCGCCGATGGCTGCCGCAGCGACGATGATGACCGTTCCCGGTGCTCCCGACATGGAGGCACCGGCGCCAAGGGCACACAAGACAATAAAGACCAGCGCGATGCCCGGCGCAATCAAGCCACGTCCAAGAGACCCGGCGGCCTCTTCCATGTAGCTCAGCTTGTCGAGATCCTTGTCGAGGGTCGGCTTTTTCAAATTCGGCATGGGCGTTCCAGTCGGGAAGTCCTTTGAAGGCAAGTCTTGCAAGCCAAGCGTCATCTGGCGCCTGCCTTAAACAATCGTCCGAAAAGGTCAACCAAAACGGCCCTCATTGGCCAAAATTTCTTAGTTGGGTAAATTTTCCAGTTTGCGAAGCACCTTCACGAGGCCCGGATCGCCGGCAAGCCGCATGGCTTCCTGTATCGGAAGCCACCGGACGTCGCGCTCGTCCTTGTCTGGAAAACTGCTTGTCGTGCTTTCCACGTCGACAAGGAACACAAGAACTTCCGTCCTGAGCTGCAAGCCGCCTTCGCCACCTTTGTGTGACTGAAAGCTGGCAAAGGGCTTCTTCTGCGCATTTCCGATAACGCCTGCCTCTTCGAAAGCCTCTACCGCTGCGGTGTGGTGTGCTTTCAACGACATGATCGGCCAGCCTTTGGGAAGAATCCAGCGATGCGTGGATTTGGTCGTCACAAGCAGGACTTCCCGCTCCCCGTCACGCAAACGATGGCACAACGCTGCGATCTGCAATCTCGAAGGGCGCCTGAACAACAGAAGCAGGTTCTGAAACCAGGAAGTCCGGGTGTCGATTGCTGAATAAAGCTGCGCCATGGTGCCCTTTCCGAAATGTTGGTGACACTTGGAAGATAAGGCCGGAACTCGGGCTTGTCCAGAAAATGCGCACTGTGTGCTGCTTGTTATCCGTCAAACTTGTTAGGTTAGAACGGAATTCTCATGAGAGGACGAGCTTGAGCGCCGTGAATAGGCCGGCGGCCAGCAAGGCAGAGGCGGGAACAGTGACAACCCAGGCTGCGATGATGGTGATCAGGCTTGATCGACGCACCAGGAGGCGTCTGCGACGCTCTTCCCTGTTTTTCATCATCTTGCGCGGTTTCATGACCCCGCCTTCCGCAACATACTTGTTGCGATACCATTCCCGGTAAAAACCCACACCGAACAGCGCACCAACCGCGATATGGGTGGACGATACCGGCAGCCCCGCACCAGAAGCCGTCAGCACGGTCGCGGCGGTTGCCAGGGTGATGCAAAAGGCACGTACGGGACTAAGTTTGGTGATCTTCTTGCCGACAACAGTGACGAGCCGTCTTCCGAACAGCAAAAGGCCGGCGGAGATCCCGCATGCGCCGACTGCGCTCACCCAGATCGGCACTTCGGGATTGAGCGCCCCCAGATACCAAAATACGAGATCCGGAAAATCATTCGATTGGCTGAGAACGATGGCTGCCAGCGGCCCGATGGCGTTTGCAACGTCGTTGGCACCATGGGCAAATGACAGCAAACCTGCCGCGACCATAAGCGGTACTGCAAACAGGTTGCGCAAGGCGCGCGCACTGTTTTCCAGCGTAAGCGTTTGAGCGTGGATTACCCGGCAATAGATCCGCCAGACAACGAAGCCGACGGTGAGCGACAGCACGATCGCAAGCCATTCAGGAACAGAGATGAGCCGATCGGACGTTTTCAGCAGAATGTAGCCGGTGAAGGTCGCCCCCATGAGGCCCAGCAGTATCGGCAACCAATATCTGGCAGCTTTCAGCCGGTCCGGCGTATAGACGACCCTTGAATTGATAAAGGCCATGATCCCGGCCCCAACAAGACCGCCGAGCACCGGAGACAGAACCCAGGAAGCAGCAATTGTCGAAATGGTTGTCCAGTTTATGGCTGCAAAGCCGCTTGCCGCGATCCCGGCGCCGACAACACCGCCAATGATCGAATGGGTGGTCGAAACAGGTGCGCCGATCACAGTCGCGAAATTGATCCACAAAGCTGAAGCTGCCATGGCCGTCAGCATTGCCAGCATGAATTCCGAACTGTTTCGGACATCGCTGGGGCTCAAGATATCGCCGGAAACGGTCGAGACGACATCCGCTCCGGCAAGCAATGCGCCCGCGCTTTCGCAGACGGCCGCAATCAGCAAGGCGCCGGTGAGGCTGACGACACGCGCGCCCACGGCGGGACCGACATTGTTGGCAACGTCGTTGGCGCCGATATTGAGCGCCATGTAGCCGCCAATTGCACTGGCGGCCACAAGGATGAGCATGTTGGAGAAACCGCTGGAAGACACCTGGAATGCGGCAACGCAGGCGCAGATCACCAGGAACACCAGGGCAAGACCCGGTCCGACAAGACGCCGGCCCATAGCCTCCGCCGCCTCACTGACAAAGCTGATCTTGTCGAGATCCTTGTCCAGAGCCTTCTTTTTCAGGTCCTTGTTGGTGAGCACCCGAACACGCCTCGCTATCCCTCAGGAAATGTCTAGCAAATTTGCGATTTGTGCTGCCGCAAAAACCGTCTCAACGCCGGCTCTTCGGCGGCCTCGATTGCCTTCGAGAAGGGCAGCCAGACCCTTTTGCGTTGCCCGAGTTCAGGAAAGTCTTTCAACTGTTTTTCAAAACGGATCTTGAAGACAATCACCTTGGTGCGGATCTTCAATCCGTCCGCAAGGCCCTTGTAGGACCGGAAGCTGCCAATGGCCCGCGGGTCGGCCGTGCCGACAATTCCCGCTTCCTCATAGGCTTCGATCAACGCCGTTTCAAATGCGGGCTTGTCCTTTTCAGGCCAGCCTTTCGGCAAGATCAAGCGGCCGGTCTCGCGGGTCGAGACCAGGAGAATTTCAGGCTCCGCCTCGCCCGGACGCACACAAAGAGCCGCGATCTGCAGACGGAGCGGTTTGACAAACAAACCTGCAATTCCGTGCAGCCACGATGCATCCCGCGCTGTCAGTGCCTTAGCGAATCCCATCTCCACACCTGTTGTTCTGGAACAGCAGGTGTATAGAGAGTTCCCTTAGGGACGTCTAGAGAAAAGTGCACTCGGTGCGCGCACATTTTTATTACAAATATTACAAGTCCGCTTCAGGCCGCCGAAACGGAAACGTGATCGGCAGTCCAGGCTCCCGGCCAAACTTCCGCCTTGCCGGACTTCAGGTCGCGAAGTTCGTTGAGGGGGACCGAAACGACAAGGAACGGTTCTTCTCCATTGCTTCCGGAGGTCGCGGCTACCTCTGCGGCAACACCTGTAAAACCGAATTCCTCTTCACACGGCAGATACAGCGCCGCCCCGGAAACGTTGGTGTCGTTCTGCGTCGTGCCCTTTGATGTGCCGACAAGACCGCAAACGGCGACCGCGCACATGAGCTCAACCGCACGTGCCTTGGCACAGCCGAAGACACGGTGATAGCCGGAGAGTTTTTCCGTCATTGAAGGCACTAGCAGAAGATCGAGATCCAGCTTCGCCAGCAGGCTGCTGAGCGCCGGCATTTCGACATCCAGACAGATCAGGATCGCCATCTTCAATCCGTCGAGCTCGAACGTCTTCAGATCAGCTCCAGGCACCAGATGCCAGATCTCCGGATCCTGCTCGAACGGTGTAAGGCACAATTTGTCCTGACGGATCTCGCGCCCGTCGGCTGTCAGTAGAACGGCTGTGTTGGTGAAACCCGCAGGTGCCTGAACAGGCATCGATCCAGCCAACAGCGACACGCCATACCTGGCAGGTAGCGGCGCAAGTATCGCGAGCAAGTCGGTGCCCACGTCCGCCAGGAACGCCATTTCCTGTTCAGGCGGCAGGCCTTCGGGTTTGAACGCCAGGCAGCATTCCACAAGGTATTCAGGAAGCATCAGGAGCTTTGCGCCCTCTCCCGCGGCGCGCTGCATTCCTTCTTCGATCTGTGCAGCAAAAGCTGCCACCGAAGCTGGAGCGCGGCTCAGGTTAAAGGACCAAAGTGCAATGGGATAATCTGTCATGGTGCCCGACGTCTCGATAAACTAAGACGCAAGACTTAAAGGCAGCACGCAGAGCGTTTCAAGCCCTTGTCGGCCTTTCGTTCACCGGAACGTGGCTCCTCCGGTATTTCCGGAAGGTTCAGTCGATGAACAGTCCGAGAAATGCTACCAGGACCATCAGAAATCCTGTTCCGACAAGGGCTGCTTTCGGCTCTTGCGGCAGGGCGGTGAGTTTTGCTGAACGTCTGACTTCCCGAATCCCTTTCAGGGCCCGGTCCGTACGCCTGTCTATTTCTTCGAAATAGGGCGAAAGCTCATTCTGAGCACGCATGCCTGATCCTCACGATTCCTTCGTGGGTTCAAACCTTATGCCCGGAGACTTAGCGTTTGGTTAATTCACGTTTACCTGCGCCGCATCAAAGGCGGGTTTTCTGCGGATCCGCGACATCGAGGATGCGCAGTTGCACCTTGGGTGTCCCCTGCCAGGTGTCGATTGACAGCGTACCTGCCACATGCAGCGACTGTCCCCGGCCCTGCAAAAGCATCTGACCGTGCGGTTTGTCGTCCGCCTTGAAGCAGATTGCCTTTAACGCAGTCCCGTCACCAGAAGTGATCGAGGCTCGGACATGTCCCTTACCGACCACATCGGCGAAGGAAATCCGGTGGGCGGGAAAGGCAAACACCGGTTCAGCATGACCGGCACCATAGGGCCCCGCCTTTTCCAGCAATTCCAGAAGATCGAGATTTGCGCCCGTTGCCGTCAGCGCGGCGTCAATCTTCAATTCCCGGTTCGCACTTGCCGCCTCGACGTCGTCCTTCAGCACATCGTTGAAAAACGCTTCCAGGTCGGCGGTCTTCTCCCGCAGAACCGTAAGCCCTGCCGCCATGGCGTGCCCACCACCCTTTTCGAGCAAACCTTCGTCAACCGCTCTGCGAACGGCCTTGCCAAGGTCAACACCGGGGATGGAGCGCCCTGAACCAGTCCCCTTGCCGGTTTCATCAAAGGCGACCGCAAAGGAGGGCCTGCGGTGAGCCTCCTTGAGCCGAGAGGCAATCAGGCCAACAATCCCGGGGTGCCAATCGTCGGAACCGGTCAGGAGAACCGCCGGATCACGTGCCTGGATCGCCATTGCGGCTTCTGCACCGGCCTGTTCCAGCATCACTGCTTCCATGGACTGACGTTCGGTATTGAGCTGGTCCAGCCGCTCGGCGATTGCCCGTGCTTCGTGCGGGTCTTCCGTCGTCAGAAGGCGCGCGCCCAGTGCAGCGTCGCCAATACGTCCTCCCGCGTTGATCCGCGGGCCTATCAAGAAACCCAGATGATAAGGCGCCGGCTTTCCGCTCACGCGCGCTGTGTCCGCAAGCGCAGTCAGCCCGTAATTGCGGCGTTGGTGCATCACCGCAAGGCCACGTGTCACATAGGCCCTGTTCAGACCCTGCAACGGAACGACGTCGCACACGGTACCAAGCGCCACCAGATCGAGCAGCGCCATGAGATCCGGCTCCTGCCTGCCCTGGAAAACCCCGCGGCGTCGCAACTCGCGGTTCAGGCCGACAAGAAACAGGAACGTGACGCCGACAGCTGCCAGATGCCCCTGCCCCGACAGATCATCCTGCCGGTTCGGGTTGACGAGCGCCGCAACCGCCGGAAGCGTTTCGCCAACCTGGTGGTGATCGATGACCACGACGTCGAGATCGAGTTGCCGGGCAGTTTCAAAAGCTTCAAACGATGTGCTGCCGCAATCGAGCGTCACCAGCAGATCAGCTCCGCCATGGCGAAGATGTTCGATGGCCGGACCATTCGGCCCGTATCCTTCGATGATTCGATCCGGAATATGGATCACAGGGTCAAGGCCGAGCCACTGCAGGTATTTGGCGAATATCGCCGAGGATGTCGCCCCGTCGACATCGTAGTCGCCGAAGATCGCAATCTTTCGACCAGCCTGGACGGCATCCGCGACCCTTGCCACGGCGGCGTCCATATCGACTAGACCGGAAGGATCCGGCATCAGCAGCTTGAGTGACGGTTCCAGGAAGCCGGTTGCCTCGTCGGCCTGAACGCCGCGCGCAGCCATGACACGCGCCAGCACGTCCGGCAGTCCGTGAACCTGCGAAATCGCCATCGCGGTTCGCAGGTCAGCGCCACTCAGGCGCTCGCGCCAGGCGTTGTAGTTTGCGGAACGGGCGACCCCAAGTACGAGCCGCCTGTCGTCTTCCCCGGATTGTCCCAGCATTCAGCGGTACTTAGTCCAGATGAAACTTCTCAAGATCCGTGTGCTGGGCCTTGATGTAGCGCACCGTCCCAGTGGAGGACCGCATGACAACGGTGTGCGTGGTGATGTGATGACGGCCGAAGCGGACGCCCTGCAGGAAGTTGCCGTCGGTTACACCCGTTGCGGCAAAAAGCACGTCCGGCCCGGCCATTTCTTCAAGCGTGTACTTCTTCTTGATGTCCTCGATGCCCATGCGATGCGCACGCTCGACCTGCTCGTCGCGCGTGATCACAAGACGAGACTGCATCTGGCCACCGATACAACGAAGAGCGGCAGCTGCAAGCACACCTTCCGGGGCACCGCCGATACCTGCGTAGATATCGATGCCGGTTTCGTCCGGATCGGTCGTGTGAATAACGCCGGCGACGTCACCATCTCCGATCAGGCGGATTGCAGCACCGGTCGCCCGGATTTCTTCAATCAGGCGGGCGTGGCGCGGACGGTCGAGCACGCAGGCGGTGACTTCACTGACCTTGACGCCTTTTTCCTTGGCAACAGCAGCAATATTTTCGGCAATCGGTGCGTCCAGATCGATCAATCCGGCCTTGTAACCCGGCCCGATGGCAATCTTGTCCATATAGCTGTCCGGAGCGTTCAGAAGATCGCCCGCCGGCGCCAATGCGATAACCGCCAGGGAGTTCGGCAGGTTCTTGGCGCAGATGGTCGTGCCTTCCAGCGGGTCGAGAGCGATGTCGACTTTCGGTCCCTGCTTCGTGCCGACGTTTTCACCGATGTAGAGCATCGGAGCTTCGTCGCGCTCCCCCTCACCGATAACCACGGTACCGTCGACAGGCAGGCGGTTCAGTTCGCGCCGCATTGCGTCCACTGCCGCCTGGTCCGCGGCCATCTCGTCGCCGTGACCGCGCAACCGGGCTGCCGACACAGCCGCTCTTTCACTGACGCGGGCCAGCTCGAGCGTCAGAATACGGTCCAGGCCGCTCGACGGTTGTTTATCAGTATTGGACATCAACATCTCCAGTCTCTCCCTCCGCAGGACGCCTCGGCGGGCACTCACTCGTCAGTTCAGTTTTTCAATGCGGATCATCTGAGGCTGTTCGGAAACTACCCCCTTGGACATGATCACGTCCAATGCCTCTTTGATTGCAACTTCAGTCGTTTCATACGTGATGAGGATGACAGGTTGAGGCAGGTCCGCATCAAATTTCACAGGAACGTCCTTATTTGCATGACGTTTCTGGACAATCGATTCCAGTGAAATGCCGGCATCGCCCATGCATCTGGCGATTTCGGCGAAAGCACCCGGCCGATCGAATACGGACAGGCGAATGTAATATCCGCCTTCATGAAGCCGCATGCGGGCACGTTGATAGCTGTTAAGCTCTGCAGCGGGCATGCCAAGAACAGGCGTTTCGTCGCCCCGGGCAATATCGGCGAGATCGGCCACGACGGATGACGCCGTCGCATTGCCGCCGGCACCCGGTCCGACGAGCACGATTTCACCAACGAAGTCACCGTCGACAGCCACAGCATTCAGGACGCCGTCGATCCGAGCAATCGCAGAGGACTTCGGCACCATGGTCGCATGAACACGTTGCTCGATGCCCGTATCGGTGCGTTGGGCAACGCCCAGCAGCTTGATGCGAAAGCCGAGTTCGTCCGCAGCCTGAATATCGGCGGTCGTGATCGAGGTGATGCCCTCGACGTAGATGTCGTCGCTCGAGATTTCCGTGCCAAAGGCAAGACTGGTGAGGATGGCAAGCTTGTGGGCGGTGTCGTTGCCTTCGATGTCGAAGGTCGGATCCGCCTCCGCATAGCCGAGGCGCTGTGCATCCGACAGACAATCCTGAAAGCTGATGCCTTCTGCCTCCATTCGGGTCAGTATGTAATTGCAGGTGCCGTTCAGGATACCGTAGATGCGGCTGATGTCGTTGCTGGCCATGGATTCGCGCAGCGTCTTGACGATCGGAATGCCTCCGGCAACGGCTGCCTCGTAGTTGAGGCAGGCGTCGTTGGCCTCCGCCAGCACTGCCAGCTCAACGCCATGGCGCGCAAGCAGCGCCTTGTTTGCTGTCACGACATGAATGCCACGCGCCAGAGCAGCACGCACGCTTTCCTCAGCGGGGCCGTTGTCGCCGCCGATCAGTTCGACAAAAATATCGACATCTGCCGTCCGGGCCATTTCCACCGGATCGGTGAACCATTCGAATGCCGAGACATCGATGCCCCGATCACGGGTCCGATCACGTGCACTGACCGCTGTCACGGTCACTGCTCGCCCGGTTTTCGTTGCAATCTGTCCGCCGTGTTTTGAAAGGAGCTGCACCACGGCCGCCCCCACGGTGCCAAGGCCAGCGATGCCTACCTTCAATGCGTCTGCCATACGGAAATGAGTCCAGTTCTTATCAACCTTTGGTCCCGAGCGGGATGACGTTGTGCAGCTTTTGATCCGCAGTTTCAAGGAAGCGGCGGATATTTCTGGCTGCCTGACGCAGTCTTTGTTCGTTTTCCACCAGTCCGATGCGGACGTACTCGTCTCCGTGTTCACCGAAACCGATACCTGGTGCGACGGCAACTTCCGCCTTTTCCAGTAGCAGCTTGGAGTATTCCAGACTGCCGAGCGCCCGGAACTTTTCGGGGATCGGTGCCCAGCAGAACATGCTGGCTTCCGGTGCCGGAATATCCCAGCCGGCCCTGCCGAAACTGTCGACCACCACATCGCGGCGCTTCTTGTAGATTTCGCGGGTTTCACGGATGCAGTCATCCGATCCGTTCAGGGCCGCGGTTGCTGCAACCTGAATGGGAGTGAAGGCGCCGTAATCGAGATAGGATTTCACTCGCGACAACGCAGCAATCAGCCGCTCGTTGCCGACAGCAAAGCCCATGCGCCAACCCGGCATGGAGAAGGTCTTCGAAAGTGATGTGAATTCGACGGTGACATCCATGGCACCCGGCACCTGCAGAACCGACGGCGGCGGTGTCGCACCGAAATAGATTTCGGAGTAAGCCAGGTCAGACAGGATGAAGATGTTGTGCTTGCGAGCGAATGCGACCACGTCCTTGTAGAAGTCGAGATCCGCGCAATAGGACGTCGGGTTTGCCGGGTAGCAAAGAATGATTGCGATCGGCTTCGGCACGGAATGGATCACCGCGCGTTCAAGCGCATCGAAGAACGCCGGGCCCGGTTCCGCCGGAATGTTGCGGATCGAGGCGCCAGCCATCAAGAAGCCGAAGGTGTGAATCGGATAGCTGGGATTGGGGCTCAGAATCACATCCCCGGGTGCGGAGATGGCCTGCGCCATGTTGGCGAAGCCTTCCTTGGAGCCGAGTGTCGCGATCACCTGCGTATCGGGATCCAGTTTCACGCCAAACCGGCGACCGTAGTAAGCCGCTTGTGCCTTGCGCAGGCCTCCGATGCCCTTGGATGCGGAATAACGGTGCGTGCGTGGGTCCTGCACGACTTCAGTCAGCTTGTCGACAATGTGCTTCGGTGTCGGCAGGTCAGGGTTGCCCATGCCAAGATCGATAATGTCCGCCCCCGCCGCGCGCGCCTTCGCCTTCAAACGGTTCACCTGTTCGAACACATACGGCGGCAGCCGCTTGATCTTATGGAATTCCTCCATGACGCGAATCCTTGCGAGTTGACAGTATCAGCTGCGCTCCCTTGCCGGGCGCGGCGACGGCGCAGCGGGGCTCTTTTAGCAGTCCGGATAAAAATACGCACCCGTCTTTGCGTCGCTAGCCGACTAAATTTGTAGCGTTTTTTAGAACATGATTGCTTTGGCAGTAGTCCTCGTCTGCCCGAGCTCCACTAACGGCTTAAATGTCCTACAAATCGCGGTGTGCAGGAGCAAAAATCTGGCGAGGAATGAATGGCAAGGGAGCAGTAAGCGGACCGCCCTCCGAAGCCGGATGCATCAATCCATTGTGCCGGGCGCGTCGCGACAATCAAAGAAAGGAAGAGATCAGGCCGCCTTTTTCCGAAGCACGGAAAAACCGGTTCTTTTTGCGTCCTTGATAAGCCGGCCATTGGGCGCAAGATCCATCGTGACGATTTGTGCGCGGCCCTGTTTCTTTGCCCTGTGCAGGCCACCTTCAGCAGCTTCCATCGCACGCTCCAGCGGCGTCGAAACGCTGGCACTGACCAGACCGACGCTCGCGGTCACCATCAACCGGCCGCCAGACGCTTCCTGACATTCCAGCCCGAAACGCCTGCAGATTCTCTGAGCAGTCAAATGGGCGAGTTCCTTGTTGCCCTCCGGCAGGAACACGGCGAATCCGGCGCCGCCTACCCGCCCTGAAATGGCGTTTTCGACAAGCGTATCCTTCAAGATGCGCGCGAATAGCTGCAGGAGCGCATCTCCCATCGCCTGACCGAAACGCTCGTTCACCGATTTGAACTGGTCCATGTCAAACAGGATGAGGCTGTAAATGCCCTTTGGGGAGGAGTTCGAAGCGATCCAGTCCTCGGCATCGTTGAGAAACGCCCGGCGGTTCGGCAGAGCTGTCAGGTCGTCCTGAAGAGCCTGCTCCCTGAAACCGTGCAAGGATCGTTCGATGACCATGGAAGCCGGCAGGACGATCGTCATGATGATCGAAAACAGAACGGTGATCAGGTAGGTGCTCATGAACCCTTCCGTGAACGTCGACTGGAAGGACGGGAACAGCAGTATGTTCTGGTGAAAGGTAAACCACATGAACCCCGCGGTTTCGACCAGCGTTGTCATGCCAAGCATACGTGCTGAATAGAGTTTCTCCCGATTTTCGAAGAACGCCATCCAAACGACCCAGAGACCACTCAGGATGAGCACCGACTGAACATAATTCACCCGGGTGAGGAAGTTGTCCTGAAATTCGGGAAACTGGCATAGAACGAGCCAGGCCAACGCTATCGTTGCGAACACCCAGACATGACCGCTGCGGCCCAGGAACACGGCGAAGCCGCTTCGCCTCAGGCCGGTCCCGAGAATGACCAGGAAATTAGCGGCAACGATACTGAAAAGGTCCGGAATTGTCCCGCGAAATGCAAGGAGAACCGTCCCGCAAGCCGCCAGAAACATTCCTGCAGACCACAGGGCGAGGCTTCTCGAACAGGCAACGCTCCGCCCGGGCCAGAACATGTAAAAAAGGAACAGGATGACGCTACCGGCAAACTCGGCAATCATAATGCAGGTAAACAGTGTCGGTGTATCGAGCGTCATGAAAACAAAGGCCTTGCGATCAAGGCTTGCAGCCTAGACCGCCAGTCGTAAAGGAAAGATTTAATCCGTATATTTATCAATATTTTATCTTCTTTAGCCACCTCACATCATCCGCATATGTATTGGGCATCGTCCCCTGCGTCACTCAGACGCAAGTGTTTCCAGATAGGCCTGCGTCTCTTGCCTCTCCTTCGGATTGATGAGGCCGGAAGACTCGCCGGGATTGACGATTGCACCATAGCCTTTCGGTGCCGGGACGTTGCCTCTCCCCTGCCCGGGCTCGGTTTTCAGCGCATCAAGCAAGGGTGTCCCTGGCCCGACAGCGCATGCCGACAATCCAAAGGCGAGAAGCAGGCACCCACCCAGTGCCAGCACGTTCCGCATGCAGCTCAACCGATCCTCCACCACTTTGTTTCCTCGTCCATCCGATCGTCACAAATTTCCACTAGCCAGAGGGCCTGAACGTGGATTGAAATCCAATCGACGGAGACGTTACCTTGTGTCATAAATAGCCGATAGTTCAAAATATCGGCGAAAAAATAACAAGATAACGCGATTGAACAACAAGGGCTCACAGGCCTTTCGTGGGCTGAATGGGGCAAGACAACCGGAGGAAATCCCTGCCTATGGCTGATGACCGCGACCATCCCATGTTGCAGTATATCATCAACAACCCGGAAGCCTTTGCACAGAATCTTGCAAAGACGCTCGAGCAGGCAGGCAAGGCACTGGCGGCCTATATCGAGCCCCGGGAACAGGGCAAGATCACCCACGATTCGACCGACGAGCTGACCGGTGTCGTAAAGACCCTCGCTCAGGTTGGCGAATACTGGGCGTCCGATCCGCAGCGCGCCGTCGAGGCCCAGTCGCGCTTGTGGAGTGGCTATATCGATCTCTGGAATTCCTCGCTGAAACGGATGATGGGCGAACCGTCTACACCGGCGATCGAAACTCCGGCACGTGACAAGCGCTTTGCCGATCCGGACTGGGAAAAAAACCAGTTCTTCGATTTCATCAAGCAGCTCTACCTGATCACCAGCAAATGGGCGGAGGACATGGTCCACGACGCCCAGGGACTGGATGAGCACACACGCCACAAGGCCGAATTCTACGTCACCCAGATCGCCAACGCCGTCTCCCCGTCCAATTTCGTGCTTACAAACCCCGAGCTGTTACGTCTGACACTGGAAAGCAACGGCGAAAACCTGGTCAAGGGCATGCGGCACCTGGTCGAGGATCTGAAAACCGGCAAGGGCGAGCTGAAGATCCGCCAGACCGACCCGACAAAATTCAAGCTCGGCGAGAACCTCGGCACCACGCCGGGCAAGGTGATCTCGCAGAACGACGTCTGCCAGGTAATCCAGTATTCGCCATCTACCGACGAGGTCCTGAAGCGTCCTCTCCTGATCGTTCCGCCGTGGATCAACAAGTTCTACATTCTCGACCTCAATCCGGAAAAATCCTTCATCAAGTGGGCGGTGGACCAGGGCCACACGGTGTTTGTCATTTCCTGGGTCAACCCGGACGAACGCCAGGCTCAAAAGAGCTTCGAGCATTATATGAAGGAAGGCATCCTCAATACGCTCGACGTCATCAAGCGGGCAACGCGCCAGGAAGAGGTCAATTCCATCGGTTACTGCGTCGGCGGCACATTGCTGGCGGTAACGCTTGCCTATATGGCAAAGATCGGCGACGACCGCATCAAGACCGCGACCTTCTTCACCACACAGGTCGACTTCACTTTCGCGGGTGACCTGAAGGTGTTCGTCGATGAAGAACAGATCTCGGTTCTTGAAAAGAGGATGGCCGAGCACGGCTACCTGGACGGCTCCAAGATGTCGTCCGCCTTCAACATGCTGCGCTCCAACGATCTGATCTGGTCCTATGTGGTCAACAACTACCTGAAGGGCCAGGACCCCTTCCCGTTTGACCTGCTCTACTGGAACTCGGATTCCACGCGCATGCCCGCCGCGAACCATTCGTTCTATCTGCGCAACTGTTATCTGGACAACAAGCTGTCCAAGGGCGAAATGGAAATCGCGGGCGAGCACCTGGATCTCTCCAAGGTGACCATTCCGATCTTCAACCTGGCAACGCGTGAAGACCACATCGCACCGCCGAAATCGGTCTTTCTAGGGTCAGGCTGTTTTGGTGGCCCCGTCGATTATGTGCTGGCCGGTTCCGGGCATATTGCCGGTGTGGTCAACCCGCCTGCAAAGAAGAAATACCAGTTCTGGACAGGCGCGGAGGCCAAGGGAACGCTGGAGAACTGGCTCAAGAATGCCGAGGAACACCCTGGGTCCTGGTGGCCTTACTGGGATCAGTGGATCCGTTCGCATGACGACGCCAAGGTCAAGGCCCGCAAACCGGGTGCGAACCGGGTCAAGATCCTTGAGGATGCGCCCGGCTCTTATGTGATGACCAAGGTGTAACGTGCTGCGCCAGGACACATCCCCGCGAGCTCCATTCTCCCGGCGCTGACTACGGCTGTTTCCGAAGCGTATATCTCAACCGAAATGTGCGTCCAGAGGCGTCAATGTCATGGCCAGCAGCTTGCCGAACTTGCGGGCGGCCATCGGACGGCCGAAATGATAGCCTTGGACGACTTCACAACGGCAGCTGGCAAGAAAAGCCTGCTGCTTTGCGGTTTCCACGCCCTCAGCCACGACACAAAGCCCAAGTTCCCGCCCGAGGGAAATGATGGCCTTTGCGATACACCGGTCGCTTTCGTCGAAATCCAGATCACTGATGAAGCTGCGGTCGATCTTGAGCCTTGTCAGCGGAAAGCTTTTCAGCGCGGCGAGACTTGAATACCCGGTGCCGAAATCATCTATGGCGAGCTTCACGCCCAGCCGGCGGAAATCGTCCATCAGTCCAACGGCCTGATCCGCATTCTTGATCAGCAGGCTTTCGGTCAGCTCCAGCTCAAGGTAGGTCGCGGCAAGTCCGGTTTCCTCGAGTGCATCGCGAACATCCGAAATCAAACCGTCGTCCCGGAACTGACGGGCGGAAACATTGACGCCAACCGTAATCGGCATCAGGCCACTTTCCTGCCATTCCTTGTTCTGCCGGCAGGCTTCGCGTGTCACCCATCTGCCCAGAGGCACGATCAGGCCACTTTCTTCCGCCAGGGTGATGAACTCGCCCGGCATCATGCGACCAAGTGCCGGATGTTGCCAGCGCACCAGCGCTTCCGCACCGACGATACGGCCGCTAACCAGATTGTATTGCGGCTGGTATTCCAGGAAAAACTCGCCGTTCTCGATGCCGGTCCGCATTTCCTCCAGAAGTGTCAGCTTGTTGACCGAACGTTCCGGACGGGTCTGCTCATAGACCTTGAAGCTGTCACGTCCTGCGGACTTTGCTTCGAACATCGCCTTGTCGGCATTCCGTAAAAGCTGTGCTGCACTGTCTGCATCCTGCGGATAACACGCAGCACCAATGCTGCAAGTAACATGGAACGACAGGTCATCGATGTGGATCGTTTTGGTGATCTCGTCCCGCAGCCTTGCCATGAATTCGTTGAGGGCGGCTTTCTCTGCCGTGTCACGGTCGACAATCAGGACAAATTCGTCCCCCCCGAAGCGGATGGCCTGATGTGCACCATCGTGGACGGACATGATCCGTTCCGCGACGATCATCAGCACCTGGTCGCCTATCGCATGTCCGAAGCTGTCGTTGACGAACTTGAAATTGTCGAGATCAACAAAAACGACGGCAACAGGCACGCCGGTCCTATCACTTTCGGACACCTTTTCTTCCAGCTTGGTCTTGAACTCCTGCCGATTGGGCAGGCCTGTCAGGACGTCATGATTGGCCAGATAGCGGATCTTGCGTTCGGCTCGGTCACGCTCGACCGCTACGGACGCAAGCCGGGCAGCTTCCAGTGCAAGCTTCAGCTCATGATCCGTCGGGCTGCGCGTCGACTTGGTGTAGAGCCCAAACGTGCCCAGAACCTTGCTGTCCTTGCCGAAAAACGGCACCGACCAGCATGACCGCAATTCGAAAGGAGCAACAAGGTCGCGTACATCCTCCCACAGTCGGTCCTTCTGGATATCTTCGACGATGACACTCTCGCGCCGGAACACAGCGGTCCCGCATGAACCCATTTTCGGGCTCACAGGTATACCGTCGGTGATGTCCAGGTATTCTTGCGGCAGGTTGGGACCGACAGTCGCCAGGAGATGCTCGCCTGTGTCATCCACAAGCATGATCGACCCCATCACTCCATCGAGCTGGTCTTCAATGGTCAACACGAGTGTCGTCAACACCTCGTTCACGGGTCTGCCCGCAGCAATTTCCTGAAGGACCTTGTTCTGCCCCTGCTGCAGCAGTAACGCCCGTTTGCGCTCGGTGATGTCCCGCGAGAGGCCAACAATGCCGACCACTTCACCCTTGCTGTTTGTGACCGGGTACTTGGACGAAGAGAACCACTTCCGCTTGCCGTTCGACAGAATTGACGGCTCCTCGAAATCGATACGCGGAATATTCGATGCCATGATCTCCTGCTCGATGGCATGGAACTTGGACCCGGTCTCCTCCGGATGCAGTTCCAGATCGGTCTTGCCGATCAATTGCGAAGCATCATCGAGGCCGACATCAAGCGCGACCTGCAAGTTCGCCATGACGAAGCGCGAGCTGCGGTCCTTCACATAGAGATAATCGGAAACCTCGTTAAGCAGTGTATGAAGCCAGTCGCCGCTGAGGCGAAGTTCGTCACTTCTTGACAGCTTCGTGATGTGGTTAAGCCGATCCAGCTCGGAGGCCAGGGACGAGACTATTTCGCTATTTTCCGCGTCCCCTTCGTCCTGGCTTGTTTGTAAGACCATGCTCCAGTCCAATTGATTGAATTTATCACTCTCAAGTATTTGGCCATCTTTGCCGATTTCAAACTAAAAAACAATGAACTGAACAGAATGCAGGCCTTTTTACTCATTAGTGTTTTATTATTCATCGAACGAACTAGCCCATACGGGCAAACACATTGAAACTACACCAAAATCTCCAGGAGATATCGATTCAAATACTTAGTGATACCGATCTCTGACCTAGGTACTTTTCACGATCTTTACTGTTGCTTGCGACAGAATGTTGTTTGCCAAGTCCCCGTTTCGCCGGGTAAGATTGCCGGATATCCGAAAGGCTGGCTTCTGCATATGCAAACCACGCAACGTCACCCGAGCCCCCTTGCCCGTCCGGCATTGAAAGATGCCAATGGCCTGAGAGCTCCCGTTCTTCTGCCCAAAGCAGCGACCGGCAAGCCAGCGCCTGCGCTGGCAACTTTCATGAAGATACTCGCACCTGGCATGTTGACCGGTGCCTTGTGGACGCAAGCCTGGCTTGGTGTCTGGGGTGCACTTCTGCTCGCTTTTGCGGTACTGGCAGGCGTGATCGCTGTCCCCAGGCTTGTTGGGGAAACCGGCAAGGCCTCCAGTTGGGCCAAACGCGTGAGCTTTGGAGAAAAGATCTGGCTCAACAGATTGTTCCTCCCCGTTCCCGCCACCGACAGTGCCCGGATTACAACGCTTTATCTCGTTTTCTGGATGGGTGGGCTGATCGCGTTGCTCGGCGGCTTCCTGTCATCGCCAATCCTGTCGCTGACAGGTCTGGCCGTTGCGTATGCAGCCCAATTCGTCAGCTTCGGCAAGTTGATCCAGCTTTACCAGACCATGAAGGACAAAACCCCGCTCTACCGGTTCTGGACTGCTGTTCCGCACAACGACAACCTTCCCGGGAAGGCAGCGCGCAGCAAACACGGCTGATTTCCTTTGCGTGTCGTCCTGAAGCGGGTCGCTGTTCAGTCGGCTGTGCTCAACTCCAGGCTCACAATGGCGACCAGACCAAGTGCGGCAAGCGCAACTTGCTGCTCCTGACCCGCGATCTTGCTGCGCAAATCCGCCTGGTGAATGTCGAGCACCCAATCCCTGCCCGTCACGAATCTCTTCAAACCTGACAGCAAACCGGCTTTCTTGCCTTCTGCCTGATCCCGATGTTTGCGGACCAACGTCCCCGCTGGATTGCCGTCTGCCAACAGCACCAGAGCTTCCGTGTCGCCACCAAGCATCGTGCGGACGGTTTGTTTGGCGACACTGTCAGGATTGGCGAGGCTGAACGGAACATTGCCTCCTGGGACCTCCAGTTGCCAGCCCTGCTTCAAAGGTCCTCGTCCCCCGATTTGTCCGATGCTGACGTCCGCATCGGTCCTCAGTTCCCAGCTGCCAGTACCGGACCTGGACCTGCACTCGAGTGCCCAGGCAGTCTGTGGGCCGATGCGGATGCTTGTGACGCCTCTCATGTGCGGCTTGTCCAGTTCGAACACCATGGCAGGTGCTTCCTCGAGACTTTGTCCGGTGCCAAACACCTTGAACTGCCTGGCGACACCGGGCGGCAACGGCATGCTGCCCGGCGTTTTGACAAATCGGAAGCTAAGGTTCGTTTCCATGTTGCCCCTGTTCTGGCCTCAGCCTGCCTGTTTCCGCTTTTCAGCAAGCAGGCCAATGTAGGTCAGCGCGACGCTAGCGCCGGCAATCGAGGTGATATCGGCATGGTCGTAAGCCGGTGCAACTTCGACGACATCACCGCCGACGAAGTTCAATGACCCCAGCCCACGCAGGACCGACAATGCCTCGCGAGAGGACAGGCCACCGGAAACAGGCGTACCGGTACCGGGAGCAAACGCCGGGTCAAGGCAATCGATGTCGAATGTCATATAGGCCGGGCCATTGCCCACCCGGGCCTTGATCCTGTCGATCACGCCGCCGATACCCAATTCGTCCATCTCATAGCCATGAATGATTTCCAGCCCGCAGGTTTCGGGAGCATGGGTACGGATGCCGATCTGGATTGAACGGTCTGGGTCGACAAGGCCTTCTCGCACGGCGCGTCCGGTGAAGGTGCCGTGGTCGATCCGGTCGCCTTCGTCGTTCCAGGTGTCCTGATGGGCATCGAATTGCACCAGGGCGAGCGGGCCATGTTTGGCCACATGCGCCTTGAGAAGCGGATAGGTGACGAAATGATCGCCACCGATGGAAAACAGATGCGCTCCGGAAGCCAGAATATCAGAGGCCTGAGACTGGATGTGTCCGGGAATATCAGCGTTGCGGCCATAGTCGAAAACACAGTCGCCGTAGTCCACGCAGGCAAGAACCTCGAAAGGGTCCATTTCGAACGGATATTGCGGGTCACCGTCAAAAATGGCGGATGCGCGACGCACCCCCTGAGGACCGAACCGAGCCCCCGGACGGTTGGAAACAGAGGCATCAAACGGGATGCCCCAAACCGCCAGGTCAATCCCGGTCAGATCGCGGCTGTAGCGGCGGCGCATGAAGGACAGCGCGCCTGCATAGGTCGGTTCATGCGAACCGCCCTTGACCGATTTACCCAGAAATGCGTTGTCGGTTTCCCGCGGCAATTCTGCTGACATGACAATTTCCTTGAAGTCTGGTGTGGCAGGATTTTTGCGCCGCTCCGGATCAAGCGGCACGGACTGCCGGGTGTGTCATTTACCGGACACCCGAGGACGGTCTTTCAGGTTTTACCAGTGATGGATCGCCCCGCCAATCCCGAGCCGCAAGGCCCGCTACAGAGTGCTGAACCAGAACTTGTCCCCCATCTCTTTGGTGCTGTTCCTGTTCCGCTTCTTGTCAACCGTGGGGATATGTCGAAAGATCGGGTCGCCTACCTCTCCCTGCAAAGGAAGGATCACAGCCATGAGCGACAGCGGCCATCACGACCATGCCGGCGGCGGTGCGCACGGCCATTCTCACGACCATGATCATGGTCTAGGGCACGACCATGATCACACCCCTGAAGTGACGGACAAGAACGCGCGCGCTGTTGCGTGGGCAGGTCTTTTGATTGCTGCCTTCATGTTTGCAGAGCTGATCGGTGGCTGGCTTTCAGGGTCTCTGGCGCTGATGGCAGACGCCGTCCACATGGTTACAGATGCCGCATCACTGGGTTTGGCCTGGTGGGCCTTTCAGCAATCCAAGAAACCTGCAGATGCCCGGCTAACATATGGCCGCGACCGGTTGCCGGTGCTGATTGCCTTCGCCAATTCCATATTCCTGCTGGTGGTGACAGGCTGGATCTGCGTGGAAGCTGCCGGGCGTTTCATGGAGCCGGAGACCGTTCTTGCAGGCCCGATGTTCATCATTGCCGTAATCGGCCTTCTGGTGAATATCGGCGCCTTTTTCATTCTGCAGCGTGGCGGTGACGGATCGCTCAACATGCGCTCTGCGATCCTGCACGTGCTCGGCGATCTTCTCGGCTCCGTTGCGGCCATCGCGGCCGCTATCGTCATCTATTTCACGGGTTGGTATCCGATTGACCCGATCCTGTCGGTTTTCGTCGCTGTGCTGATTGTTCGTTCTGCGGTCGCGGTAATGCGCCAGTCCGCGCATATCCTGCTGGAAGGTGCACCGGCAGACATCGACAGGGATACCCTGAAAACCGATCTGTTGCATGAAGTCCCTGGCCTCGCCGACGTTTATCACATCCATCTCTGGTCGCTGGCCGAAGGCAAGGTGAATGCCACCATGCATGCCATCTTGAAACCGGAAGACAGTCCGGATGCCGTTTTGCAGCAAATCCGAGAGCGGTTGAAGACAAGGCATGGCATCGGCCACGTGACGATCGAGGTAACTGAAGGCTCCTGAGCCTCTGAGATTTCTGAGGACACCCTTCCCGATCATTGCCGCTGTTTTGACGTCCCCAACCGTTTACGCGAGATTATCTCTTGCCGGTTAGCCTGAAGTCAGAATGGCGGGCTATGACAGAAATTCGGCGCAGGACCCGGCACCAACGGCCTGGAACGCCAGAAACGAAAACACCGCACCTCCGGAAGGTGCGGCCACCATTTTCACGTTTTATGCCTGTCTTGCCATTCTCGCCACACTGGCAGCCCTGGGTGGAGCGCTATTTTCCCTGACTGGATCCGGGCAATAAAGTCGGCTTGCCTCACACACATATTTTGTCCTCCGGATTATTTCCCATCTTTCTTCGGATTGCGCGGCGATCCACGGGATACCGACACGGGACCGTTGTCGCCTTGCGCCTCCAGGACTAAAACGAGGAACAAACTGGCAATTGCCGGTCCATCTCCATGAGGAATTCCTGCCGTGGCAGACATGACCCCGAAGATCCTGCGCGGCAGGCTGCTTTCTTTCTCCACCGCCCCCAAAGGGCCGGATGACACGGACGCTTACAGCTATATCGAGGACGGTGCCCTTCTGCTTCGTGGCGACAAGATTGCTGCTTGCGGCAAGTTTGCGGACGTTGCTGCTTCCGCAGATGAAGGAACGGCCATCATCGATCATCGGCCACATCTGATCCTGCCCGGCTTCATCGATACCCATATCCATTTCCCCCAAGCACAGGTGATTGCGTCCTGGGCGGACCAACTGCTGGACTGGCTGAACGACTATACGTTCCCGGCAGAAATGAAGTTTGCGGACAAGGCTCATGGGGAACGGATCGCCAAGGCCTTTTATGACGCGCTGGTTGCCCACGGCACCACCACGGCCTCCGCCTATTGTTCCAGCCACCCCGCCTCGGTCGACGCCTATTTCGAAGAGGCGGAACGGCGCGGCATGTTGATGCTGGGTGGCAAGACGATGATGGACAGGAACGCGCCTGCCGATCTTTGCGACACCGCTCAAAGCGCCTATGACGACAGCAAGGCTTTGCTGAAAAAATGGAATGGACGCGGACGGGCGCATTATGTCGTCACCCCGCGCTTTGCAATCACGTCGACACCCGGGCAGCTTGAAGCTGCCGGAACATTGTTGAGGGAATATCCGGACTGCCATTTGCAGACCCACATCAACGAAAATCACAACGAAATCGCCTACACGCTGGAACTCTACCCGGAAGCGGCAGACTATCTTGGCGTTTACGAAGGGTTTGGCCTGCTCGGCCGCAAGACCTTGCTCGGTCACTGCATCCATATGAACGACCGGGAACTGGGTGTCATGCGGGAAACCGGCTCCGTTGCCGTTTTCTGTCCGACGTCAAACCTGTTCCTTGGCAGTGGTCTCTTCAACAAGGCCGGGCTGGAGAAGGCTGGCGTTCGCACGGCCATCGCCACCGACGTTGGCGGTGGCACAAACTATTCCATGCTGCGCACGCTCGACGAAGGCTACAAGGTTCTGCAGCTCCAGCGCCAGCGCCTCCACCCACTCGCCTGTTTCCACTGGATAACGCTCGGCAACGCCGAAGCGCTTTCACTGCAAGACAGGATCGGCACACTGGAGCCGGGCACCGACGCAGACCTGGTCGTGCTCGATGCGCGCGCAACGCAACCTATGGCCTTGCGAATGGAGACTGCAGAAAGTCTGTCGGAAGAGCTTTTCGTGCTGCAAACCCTTGGCGATGATCGTGCTGTCGTTGAAACCTATGCAGCGGGTAAAGCCTTGAAGTCCTGACACCTTGGCCGGGGCACACCTAAATGCCCCGGCTATTGGCCGCCTCAGCCAGCGTGCCTTGGCCTGAACGGGCGAAACAGCAACAAGCTGAACCCCGTAGCGGCAAACAGGACCAACGCCAGCGCCGTTCCCCGGTAGACAGTGGCAAAACCGAAGTCCTGAATGGGCATTGTCAGGACTAGCGGCGAAACGACCTGGCCCAGAAACATTGCTGTCGTCACGATGCCCGAAACACTGCCACGCCGTTCTTCCGGTGCGACTTGCAACGCAAGCAGCAGAAACGACGGCTGCACGAGAGAATAACCCGCCCCGACCAGCGCAGCACCGCCGAGGATGAGCGGCCAGAGAGCGTCTATCGAAAGAATGGCGAACCCCAGCCCCATCAACACAAAGCCGATGCCGAAAGACGCAGACAGGCCGACAAGGGAGCTGATCCTTTTGTAGGCAATCGCAACCAGGCCTCCGGTCAGTGTCAATGCACCTAGCCCCATTGCCGTTCCAGAAGCGCTATCGATGCCGTTTTCATCCAGATAATACGGCAACTGGCTGGGCATCAGGAAAAAGAACATAACGGTGACCATGGTCAGCAGGCCAACAGCCAGTGCGGGAACAAGCCATCCTTTTTGCGGGGCAAGGTCTGCATTTGCGGCTGTGCTGGCCGCACTCTCGCGCCGAGTGTTTCTTTCCTGTTGCAGGATCGGCAGCAACAGCGGCACCAGCAGAACAGGCAACATATAGACCAGGAACGGCAAACGTGGAGACAGGCCTGCAAGCCAACCGGCAAAGCCGATGAACAGGAAGCCACTGAAATTGATCGCCGCCGTCTGCCATCCCATAAAGGCACTTCGGCGCTGACCGGAAAACAGGTCCCCAACCAGCGCAACCTGCGCAGTCATGGTCATGGCGACCGCAACACCCAGCAAAAGACGACTCACTAGGATCGACTGCAGGTCCGGCAGGTAGGCTCCAGCGCTGCCGGCAAAGGCAAAAAGAAGAACGCCAGCCAGCAGCAGCGGACCTCTTCCGAACCTGTCTGCCGCCAGCCCGGCGAACGGTGCGATCAGAACAACGGACAGCGACGGCGCCGAGACCAGGAAGCGGGTCAGATAGGCCGCCGCGGGTTCATCCGGAAAACTTGCCTCGAGCGCCGGAAGCGCCGGGCTGATGGTCGCATTTGCCATGATTTTCAAGGTTGCCGTCATCAGCAGCGCGATTGCTGCTGTTTCCAGCCAGAGCGGTCGACCTGTTGATCGAGGTTGAGAAGACATAATGGTTTTTCCTTGCCTTTTGAAAGCCAGGAGCACAGCCTACAAATTCAAGTCGACTTGAGGTCAATAGATGAAATTAATGGATATTTCCGAAGTGTCGAAGCAAACGGGCATCGCTGCATCGGCCATTCGCCACTACGAGGAAAAGGGTTTGATCACGTCCGTCGGCCGCCGGGGGCTGAAGCGCCTGTTCGGACCGGAAGTGCTGGACCAGCTTGCCCTGATCACGCTTGGCAAGACGGGCGGCTTTTCGCTGGAAGAGATCAAGTCAATGTTCGGCTCCGACGGCCGCCCCGCCCTCTCGCGGCCCAGCCTTCACATGAGAGCAGATGAACTCGACAGGCAAATCCACACGCTGGAAGCACTTCGCGACATGATCCGTCACGTCGCCGACTGTCCTGCACCGTCACACATGGAATGCCCGAAGTTCCAGCAGCTGATCCGTATCAGTGGTCGAAGAAGCCGAAGTGAGCGTGTCACACACAAGTTGCCTCCGGTCAAACCGGGTCGAATGTGATTGACCGGCTACCTTCTTGAGAAGAACAGGATAACCTGACGCGCCTGACGCTGAAAGAGCCCCGGTTCTCTCGGTTTCTCATGATGCTCCTCGACGGAGCGAATGACACCACGCACGATGAGGATGGCAGCGACACCGAAAAAGACGCCTCCGGCTGCCTGACCGATCAGGACACCAGGCGCCCCATAAAGCGCTCCCCCGATCCAGACGAAGGGAATCGTACCGACCGTGTGCCTTCCCCAGTTGAGCATGGTTGAATAGAACGGCCGGCCCAGATTGTTGAAGCAGGCGTTCGCAACAAAGATGGCGCCGTTGAAAAAGAAGGCCAGCGCCAAGGGACCGCAGAAAAGGAAAATCAGGGTCAGAGCAACACCTTCGGCCTCGAACAGATGCGCGATCGGTTCACGAAGCATGAACAGGACCAACGCGGCCAGGCCGACCACAAGTGCCGTAAACAGAAGCGCTTCGCGCAGCGTGTCACGCACCCGGTCGAACCGTCCCGCCCCATAGTTCTGCCCTACGATGGGGCCCACGGCTCCGGACAGCGCAAAGATGGTTGCAAAGGCCAGAGGCGACATTCTCGCGACAACCGCCATGCCTGCGACGGCCTCTTCACCGAATTCGGCCATTGACCGGGTTACCCAGGCCTGCCCCACCGGTGTTGCGAGTTGGGTGAGAATTGCTGGACAGGCAATCGCGGCAATTGGCGACATGTCCCTGAAAAGAGCCTTCGGGCGCGGCAATGTCAGGCCGCCGTGGTAGCGGAAGATCGGTACCAGCGCGAATACGGCAATGGCGACGCGGGATGCTGCGCTGGCTATTGCTGCCCCTGTCAGTTCCAGGTCGAAGCCGAAGATCAAAATCGGATCAAGCACTGCATTCACCAGCCCGCCGACAATGGTCGACATCATCGCCCACCGGGCATCGCCATGCGCTCTCAGCACGGCTCCGCCTGCCATGCCGAGCAATAAAAGAGGCAACGTCGGAACGATGATTGCCAGGTAATGTACCGCGAGATCATGGGTCTGACCGGTTGCGCCGATCAACGTGACAAGCGGCCCCAGAGAAACCCAGACGGCCAGTGCAAAGACCGCGCTGAAAAGGAACCCCGCCGTAAGAGCGTTGGAAGCCTGTTGCCTTGCCTCCTCTTTGTCCCCCGCCCCCAGTGCCCTGGCCACCAGCGCACCGGCGGCAATGGCAACACCGATGTTGAAGGAGGTGGTGAAGAAAAGGATCGCGCCGGCGTATCCGACTGCCGCCGCCAGTTCCGCCTTGCCCAGCATGGAAATGAAGATCATGTCGACAAAGTCGACAGCAAAGATCGCCATCAGACCGATAGACGCGGTCAGGGACATCACGGTCACATGGCGAAACAGACTTCCAGACAGAAATTTTGCCTGGGTTGCAGTTGCCTGATCTTTCACATTCGAACTCAGCGGATTGTCCTCCTCATGGGTGGCTGCAAACGTGCCAAAGCCCTAGCAGGCATTGATGCCAACAAAAAACCCGCCGGATCGCTCCGGCGGGTTTTTCGAACTGGTAACTTCCAGATCCAGCGATTAACGCTTGGAGAACTGGAACGACCGGCGTGCCTTGCGCTTACCGAACTTCTTACGTTCAACAACGCGGCTGTCGCGGGTCAGGAAGCCGTTCTTCTTCAGAACCGCACGCAGTTCCGGCTCATAGTGGGTCAGAGCCTTGGACAGGCCGTGACGCACAGCGCCAGCCTGACCGGAAAGACCACCACCGGTAACCGTTGCGATAACGTCGTACTGGCCTGCACGGTCGGTCAGCATGATCGGCTGCTGAAGGATCATCTGAAGAACCGGGCGAGCAAAATACTCGGTGTAGTCCTTCTTGTTGATCACGATCTTGCCGGTGCCCGGCTTGATCCAGACGCGGGCAATAGCGTCTTTACGCTTGCCGGTTGCATATGCACGGCCATTGGCGTCCAGCTTCTGGACATGGACCGGAGCTTCGGGGGCAGCGGTTTCGACCGCACCGCCCAGTTCTTCCAGGGATTGCAGCTCAGCCATCGTTAAGCCCTCTTGCCGTCATTCTTTGCGTTGAGGCCCTTGACGTCGACGAGTTCCGGCGACTGAGCTTCATGCGGGTGGGTCGGACCAGCGTAGACCTTGAGGTTCTTCAGCTGCTTGTTGGACAGAGGACCGCCCGGCATCATGCGCTGAACGGCCTTTTCCAGGACGCGCTCCGGGAAACGACCTTCGAGGATTGCACGTGCGGTGCGCTCCTTGATGCCGCCCGGGTGGCCGGTGTGCCAGTAGTACTTCTTGTTGTCGTACTTGCGGCCGGTGAACACAACCTTGTCGGCATTGATGACGATGACGTTGTCACCGGTGTCAATGTGAGGCGTGAAGGTCGGCAGATGCTTGCCACGCAGGTGATTGGCGATGAATGCGGCGAGACGGCCGACAACCATTCCTTCTGCGTCGATCAAGATCCACTTTTTCTCGACCTCAGCCGGCTTGGCAGAGAAGGTCTTCATGAGATTGATCCGTACTGGTCGGTTAAAGAAAAGGCCCGCGCGGCCTGTAACAAGCCAGCGAACGGACCGAAATTTCGTTCGGGGGCGCTTATACGCTCACGCAGAATAAGCGTCAAGCACGATATTTTCACCGCCCCTCTAAATTCTTTATATTTTTCAATAACTTAAAAAAACGGTATTATAATACCGTAAATTAGACCCGGCAAACGCGCGCCAAATACGGCTGGTTAAGGCGAAACCCCTGAAATTCTGTAGTCGATTTTACGCCAGCTTAAAGCTGAACCGCCATGATGGGCGGCAAAGAACCAAACTTAAAAGCTGTGCACATGACGTTTGCCAAAGTCAGGACGACACTGACGAAACCCCTGAGTGCCGCCATTCTTGCCGGCCTGATCCTGCTTGCCGGTATCGCTTCGGCGGTGCACTTTCTGCTGGACTGGCAGGTTCACAGATCGATAACGCAAAATGCCGAAGTCAAGGCCATGAAATGGTCTGAACATTTCTTCCGCACCATTCCGAATGCAGAAAAGATGTTCAACACCGATACCGTTGTGCCCGAGGACCTTGCTCGATTGGCCGATTCCTTTGCGATGATCGACACCATACACTTCGAGCTATTCGATGCCGAGGGTCACCGGACATTCCTTTCGACAGATGGACGCGTTGAAGAAAACACATCTTTCAGCCAGACCGCACTGGAAACCTTCCAGACCGGAGTACCTCAATTCTTCCTCCATCACGACGACACAGAGGAAGAAAACGAACAGCACGAAGCCAT
Organism: Roseibium sp. ROS1; assembly: GCF_054658215.1. Classification (NCBI taxonomy): domain Bacteria; kingdom Pseudomonadati; phylum Pseudomonadota; class Alphaproteobacteria; order Hyphomicrobiales; family Stappiaceae; genus Roseibium; species Roseibium sp. ROS1. Next base: position 959,394 of record NZ_BAAGIG010000002.1, on the reverse strand, counting down.
AATAGAATCCTATGTGCCAGCCGTGACGCCTGACGGCCGACTGCTGGGCACGATAGAAGTCTACGTCGACGTCGGCCCGCTGAATGATGCGCTTGAAGATGCATTTCAACAAATCAGCTGGGTGCTGATCATCGGAACGACCGTACTGCTCGCGATACCTGCTTCTGCCTACGTTTATCGAACGAACCAGCTCAGGAAAAAAGACCAGCGGCTTCTGGATCTTACGAGATACGACCAGTTGACCGGTGTATTTAACCGGAACTCCATTTCAGAAATCCTGAAGGAGAAATTCGCGACACCAGCCAGTTCGGCGGGCTTGGGTGTCCTTTTCGTCGACGTCGACTTCTTCAAGCAAGTCAACGACCAGTTCGGCCATGTGTGCGGTGACCGCCTGTTGAAACATATTGCCGGCATTCTTCAAGCCAGTACGCGTAACAAGGACGACATTGTCGGCCGGTTCGGCGGCGACGAATTCGTGGTCATCGCTTCCAACATATCGCAGGAAAATTTTCGCAAACTCTATGGTCGTGTCATGGAAGGGGCAAAAGCACCCTGTGTCTATGAAGACAAGTCGTATGTTCCAAGCCTGAGCGTCGGGGCCTATCTGACCACAGATCAGGACACCGAAAAAACCGCCATCCACCGGGCGGATCTGGCGGTTTACGCTGCCAAGAGACGTGGACGCGGACAGGTCGTCGAATACACGACCGACCTGGAAGACTTGTTTGCGCAGGATGACGGCAGGCAATCAGCCTGACATCGAGGCCGCCAGTCCGGATACTATCAGCGGGGAGGAACGGAATAGGTCGCCGTGGCATGAGCCACGAGTTCTTCCTGTCCCTCACCTGCAATTTCGCAATCGACAACGGCAAGACGCTTGCCGAGTTTCAACAGGCGGCACGTGGCGAGAAGATCTCCCGCCTCAGGTTTCCGCAGAAAGTTGATGTTGAGATTTGTGGTCACGGCAAGCGCAACCGGGCCAATATGAGCCAGGATCACGACGTAAGCGGCCAGGTCGGCAAGCGCCATCATGGAAGGACCGGAGACTGTGCCCCCCGGGCGCAGGTGCAGCTCGTTGGCGGAAAGGCGCAGGACCGCTTTCCCGGGTGAGACGCTGTCGATCGCATAAACACGACCACCTGCATGGATTTGCGGAAATTCCTTGTCCAGCATTTCCATGATTTCGGTCTCAGTCATAACCGGTGTCATGTAGCCTCCCCTACCACTTTCTTTTTCAATCCATAATCTGATTTCATCTTACGTTCACGTCAATTCGTTTCTTGGGCAAAAGCGGATCCAGACACACAAGGGCCTCACTTCAGTCCTCTGTCAGGTTTTCGTTTTTGAATAGTGAGGGTCTTCAATTGATCAGACTGATTGCAGCCTTGCGCAAAGTATTTTCCGCTCGCAGCCTTCGCCCCTTGCCATCGCTTGTAGCGGCTGCCTCGATAATGACGTTCCCCGGTATCGCCCTGGCCGACGTCAAACATTACCTCTACACCAGTGCAGGTGCGTTTTCCGAGACACGTGAGCTATTGCACAATCCAGCGATTTCCGGCGTTCAGATCCTCTACAACTGGCGAATGCTGGAACCGGAAAAAGGTCGTTATGACTTTTCCGCAATCGAGCGGGACCTCGCTGTAGCCCAAAAAATCGACAAGGCGTTTTTTCTCCAACTTCAGGACCGCTTCTTCTGGGAAGGTGCTCGCTTTGTGCCGGACTATTTGCTGAAGGATCCGCTCTATGCAGGCGGCCTTGCCCGGCAGGTGGATGACAGTGAAGCCGAAACCCCGACACCAGAAGGCTGGGTAGCCGTTCAATGGAATGAAGCGGTTCGCTCCCGTTACCAGGCTCTATTGACCGCCCTTGCGGACCAGTTCGATGGCCGCATCGAAGGCCTCAACCTGCCGGAAAGCTCGATCGACGTTGACAGACGCAAGGACGAGACGGGCTTCAGTTGCGACGCCTATTTCAAAGCGACATTGGAAAACATGGTCCATGCGCGCAAAGCGTTCCAGGCGTCCCATGTCGTTCAATACGTCAACTTCTGGCCATGCGAGTGGGAAAACAGTGAAGGCTACATGCAGCGCAGTTTCGAAAAGGCAGCCGAACTCGGAATCGGTCTGGGCGGTCCCGATATCGTTCCGCATCGAAAGGCCCAGATGAAGAACTCCTACCCCTTCTTTCACCAATTCCAGGACAAATTGCCGGTCATAGCAATGGCGATCCAGGAGCCCACTTTGGAGTACATCAATCCGGAAACGGACAAGACCTTTACCCGATCGGAATTTATCAAGTTTGCAACCGACTATCTTGGCGTTGACATCATCTTCTGGAGTGCGTCAGCCCCCTGGCTGCAATAAGCCCTTCCCGCACGAAGCGGGCTATCGCAGGTCGGAGGCCCTATTCTGCTGGCTGTGTCTTTTCGGCGCGGCGTTTTTCGATGGCGTAAATTCCCCGATCCCAAAGCCAGACCGCCAGTCTGCCCAGGCCAATACCGGTTCGCATCTGAAACTCCTCGAAGTGAAACCGGCTGGCTCGCAAGCCTTTCAGCACGAGACTGCTCTTCAGTGTCTTGCGAAGGGGCGCAGGCCCGCAAAAGAAGACATGGGCATTGCGCAGATCGCCCTTCAGGTCTTCGACAATCCGTTCGGGCGTCAGCCTGACGCCTTCAAGCGAATTGACGATCATCAGCTCAAGCTTGCCGGTTTCTTCGGCCAAATGCTGAAGGTCAGCCACATATGGAATGTCGCCACGCTCGCGCACACAATAGTAGAGCTTTATCGGCCCGCTCTCCCGGTGTTTCAGCGTCTGCGCAAACGCAAGGAAGGGAGTTATTCCGACACCGGCGGCAATCCAGACCTGAGGATCCCGTCCGGACGGCATCGAGAAATTGCCATAAGGACCGGAAACCGTAGCCTCCATGCCTACCTTCAGCTCGCGGTACAGGCGGCTGGTGTAGTCGCCAAGATCCTTTATCGTGAAACGCAGCGACCTGTCATCGCGTGGCGCGGCACTGAGTGTAAACGGATGTTCCTCCGTCAAGCCTCCTCCCGTTACCGAAAGGAAGGCGAACTGTCCGGCCACATGTTTCAGCCCTCGCCCCCTGGGCTCCAGGAGCACTTCCGTCAGGCCATTGATGTGACGAACGGAGGCAACCTTGTAGGCGTGGCCACGTGGTGCCAACGGCCGCAGAACAGACATCCAGACATAGGAAACAAGGCCGAGCACACAGAACGCAGAAACGTAAAGCCCGAGCGGGTCCGCGTTCGCAAACGGCTTTTCAATGACGAAGTAATGGAATGCTCCCATGAAAAAGAAGACGCCGATCAGCCGGTGGCTCCACTTCCACAAGTGGTAGGGAATGAAGCTGATGACGGATGCCAGCACCAGGATCAGAAGACCGTAAAGGCTAACCTCACCTATGTCTTCAGCAACGTCGGCCAGAGGCCCGCCACGCAAAACGTCCATATCCGCATCAATGATGTCGTGCAGTCCCAGGCCAACCATCGCGATGATGCCGAGCCATTTGTGCAAAACGTAGATCCGGTCGAGCGGCCCGAACACCAGTTCCAGCCCCGGTATGCGCGTCGCCAGAAATTGGTTGATCCCCATCACGATCAATGCAGCGGTTCCAAGATACTGGCTGAAAAGCGCCACCGGATCTCGCGATGCAGCCAACGGGGCGAACCAGAAAAGAGGGATCAGGGCAGCCAGAGCAATCAGTGCAAGTCCAACAGGGCGCAAAACATGTGTCCGTTTCTGGCTTCAGGCTCGAAGCGGTTCCGTTAGCTTGCGGATCGGACGGCGCGCAGTTCCTGCTCATGCATCATCGCGACTTGCCGACCTTCCGCAAAACGGTCGGGATGCGTTAGAGGGCTTACGTGACAGCTGCAACACTGTTGCAGGACTTTCGACGAAAAAAGGCGCCTATTGGCGCCTTTTTAAAACCCTGACTTGTGGCTTGAGCGCAAGATCTAGCTGCGCCCGCGACCCCTGCGCCGACCGGAGCCCGAACCGTCGTTTTCTGCGCGGGCGGCATCAGCTTCCTTGTTCGGAGGCGAAACAAGCGGACCGATTTCGGCAATCACCTCGTTCAGTGTCGGCCGGGCACCCGCCTGGTGGGCATCCAAGGCTGCGCGCATTGCAGCCAGATGGATCGGCGACGTACCGCAGCAACCACCAACAATACGCGCACCGGCATCAAGGGCCATATGTGCGTATTTTGCCATCAGCTCCGGCGTTCCGGTGTAGACCACTTCATCGCCCTTGATCTGAGGGATGCCGCAGTTGGCTTTCGCCACGATTATCGCATCAGGATAGGCTTCGGTGATGTCCATGATCGCTGCCAGCAGATCCGACGCACCGACACCGCAATTGGACCCGATCGCGACGGGCGTGCAGGCAAACTGGCTCTGAAGGTCGCCAAGCCCTTTGGGGGAAAGACCCATCATCGTCTTGCCGGCTGTATCGAAACTGGCAGTAATAACCAATGGCAAGTCGAAATTCTGCGCTGCTTCAGCGGCGGCCTTCATTTCTTCGACGGCTGACATGGTTTCGACCCACAAAATGTCGGCACCACCTTCAACAAGGCCTTCCATCTGCTCCTTGAAGGCTGCAACACCCTCTTCATAGCTGAGTGCGCCAAGGGGTTGGAAAAGTTCGCCGGTCGGTCCGACGGAACCTCCGATCAGAACCGTCCGTCCGGAAGCTTCGGCCACATCGCGTGCCAGCTTGACGGCGGCAATGTTGAGTTCCCTGACGCGCCCCTCCGCCTTGTGCAACTTCAACCGATGACGATTGCAGCCGAAGGTATTGGTCAGAATGATGTCGGATCCCGCATCGACAAACGACTTGTGAAGCGCAGTGATCTTTTCCGGTTCATCCGTGTTCCATAATTCCGGAGCGTCACCGGAAACGAGACCCATTTCGAACAGGTTCGTTCCGGTTGCACCATCGGCAAGCAACGCCCCCTTCTGGGCAAGGAGCTCTTCCAGCTTGGACATTCAGCAGTCTTTCGTCTTGTTGGTGTCGTCTTCGCCCGTTTTCAGGCCTGTTTCTGCAATAGCAGACCGCACCGGGAAATCCATGTGCGCAAATTATCTTCTACGAAGCCCTGGCCTGCGCGGTTAGGCGTAAAGGCGGTATTTCTGTACGGCAAGGTGACCTCGACCTTCGCTTGGTCGCCAATTCCGAAACCACTTTTCACTGTGCGAAGTCAATGGACTTTCCGGCGAAAATGAAGCAACAAAGCGCCATGACGCTTTTACGGTATTGTGCGACGGTTATGGAGCCGGGTTGTCAGGGCTCCTGATAAAGACTACGCGCAACCAAAATCATCTTGGGAGCATAAGATGTCAGACGCCGCCCCATCTGGCCGTCGAGGAAGAAGCGCCCGCCGCGAGCGCCGGCAAGCCGGACCTGCCGGCCTGGCCATTCCCTACATTTCGCGCAACATTCCGAACTTCGACATTTTGAGCGATGAAGGCGCGGAACGGATCGAAGCCAATACCGACCGCATTCTCGCTGAAATCGGCCTTGAATTCCGTGACGACCCCGAAGTTATCGGTATCTGGAAAGAAGCCGGTGCGGAAGTCGACGGCGAACGTGTCCGCTTTCCAAAGGGCATGCTTCAGGAGCTGGTAAAGACGGCCCCTTCCCAATTTACCCAGCATGCCCGCAACCCTGCGCGCAACGTTGAAATCGGCGGCAACAATCTTGTCTTTGCTCCGGTCTACGGCCCCCCTTTCGTCACCGATCTCGACAAGGGCCGGCGGTACGGCACGATCGAGGACTTCCGCAACTTCGTGAAGCTCGCCTACATGTCACCGTGGATGCATCATTCCGGCGGCACCGTCTGTGAGCCTGTCGACCTTCCGGTCAACAAGCGGCACTTCGATATGGTCTATTCCCATATCAAATATTCCGACAAGCCGTTCATGGGGTCGGTCACCGCACCGGAACGCGCCGAAGATTCCGTGAAGATGGCGCAGATCACCTTCGGTGAGGACTTCGTCGATCAGAACTGCGTCATGATCCAGCTGATCAACGCCAATTCGCCTCTGGTTTTCGACGCCACCATGCTTGGTGCTCTCAAGGTTTACGCCAAGCACAATCAGGCTTGTATCGTTTCGCCGTTTATCCTGGCAGGTGCCATGAGCCCGGTAACCGTTGCCGGTACGCTGTCGCAAGTGCTGGCCGAGGCTCTGGCCGGCTGTGCCCTGACCCAGTTGATTCGTCCGGGTGCTCCGGTCGTTTTCGGTGCCTTCGTCAGTTCGATCTCCATGCAGTCCGGTGCCCCGACTTTCGGCAGCCCGGAAGGCTCCCTGCTTCTCAACGGGGCAGCAAAACTCGCCCGCAGGCTCAACCTGCCGTTCCGTTCAGGTGGCTCCTTCACCGCATCCAAGAGCCCGGATGCGCAATCTGCGCAGGAATCCGCGCAGACCATTCTGGCCACCTTGCAATCAGGTGTGAATTTCTGCCTTCACGCAGCCGGCTGGCTGGAAGGCGGATTGTGCTCTTCCTACGAAAAGTTCGTCATGGATGCCGACCAGCTCGGCATGATGCATGTACTTGCCAAGGGCATCGAAATCTCTGATGAAACTCTGGCGATGGACGCGCTTCAGGAAGTCGGTCCCGGTGGCCATTTCCTCGGCGCTGCGCACACGCAGCGCAATTTCGAGAGCGCGTTCTTCAGGTCCTCGATCGCCGACAATAACTCCTACGAGCAATGGCTCGCAGACGGGCAACTGGATGCCGCACAACGTGCCAATGCCCGCTGGAAGGAACAATTGGCGGGTTACACGGGCCCCGAACTTGACCCGGGCATCGACGAGGCGCTGCTGGCTTTCATGACCGAACGCAAGGCGTCTTTCCCGGACAGCAACGTCTGATCCGCAGCCGAACACCAAAAAAAGCGCCCCGCCCTCGTGCGGGGCGTTTGTTTTTCAAGAGATTTTCAAAATCTGTTCTTGCAACGCATCGACGCTTCTTAACAACACTCAGAAGAAATACGATTTTTTATGTATCTAGCCTTTTCCAGCATTTCTCCATGGGATAAAGGTTGCCAAACCCTGCGTTTGCAAGGTAGCTGGAAACGCTGTTTGGCATGGGATAAGCTTACGCATGGTAGCACTGGGACTGGGTCGCGCCGGTCTGCGATTTATCTCGAGGGAGCATGCGGAAATGACTGTTTATAAACTGTAAGTTTTCTTATGAAAATCAATAGCTTGACTGTACCCAACTAATAAAAACAGGTTGTTCTGTGGCGTCGCTTACATCAAATATCGATATTCTTGGTTATTCTACCCGCCTTCCCGGCGCCAACGATTCTGCCGAATTCTGGTCATTGTTGAAAAACGGCGAATGCGCAGTTACGTCTGTCTCCAAAGACCGCTGGCCCCTGGCCCGCTTCGGACACCCGGTCCAAAGCACGTCTGGAAAGACCTACACCTGGGCTGCCGGGCAGCTGGATGATGTGTGGGGTTTTGACCCCTCTTTTTTTGGTGTCTCTCCGCGGGAAGCCGTGCAGATGGATCCGCAGCAGCGGCTGCTGCTGCAACTGGTCTGGGAAGCTCTGGAACACGCCAATATCCGCCCCAGTGACCTGGCCGGCTCGAACACCGGCGTTTATGTAGGTGCGTCGTCTCTCGATTACCACCATCGCTTCCTGGTCGATCCGGCCATGGCCGACATGCAGTTCATGACCGGCAACACGCTGTCGATCGTTTCCAACCGCATTTCCTACATTTACGACCTCAGAGGCCCGAGCTTCACGGTCGACACCGCCTGCTCCTCTTCCATCGTCGCATTGCACGAAGCGGTTTCCGCCATCGAGTCCGGCCAGATCGATACCGCGATCGTCTGCGGCGTCAGCCTTCTGCTCAGCCCGTTTGCCTTTGTCGGCTTCTCCCGCGCCACAATGCTGTCGCCGACAGGCCTCTGCCAGGCATTCGACGCCAATGGCGATGGGTACGTGCGCTCCGAAGGCGGCGCAGTAGTCGTTCTGCGTGCTGCGCGTGCTGGCATTCCGGAAGGTGCAAAGAGCCACGGCAAACTGCTTGCAACCGGCATCAATGCCGACGGTCGCACTGTCGGCCTGTCGCTTCCGTCCCCGTATGCACAAGCAGACCTTCTGCGAGAAATTTACGAAGGCCTTGAAATCAACCCCACGGATCTTGCCTTCGTCGAGGCCCACGGCACCGGTACGCGCGTTGGCGACCCTGCAGAAGCGGATGCGCTTGGCAAGGTTATCGGCCAGAAACGCGACAAGGCGCTGCCCATCGGGTCCGTCAAGACCAACGTCGGTCACCTTGAACCTGTTTCCGGTCTGGTCGGACTTCTGAAATCGGTAATGGCGCTGCGAGAAGACCTCCTGCCGCAGTCGCTGCACTTCAGAAATCCGAACCCGGATATTCCGTTTGACGAGCTGAACCTCAGGGTTGCCGGTGAAGCCGTTTCCCTGGAGCGCAATGGCACCCGCAGACTTGCAGGGGTCAATTCCTTCGGTTTCGGTGGCACGAACGCTCACGCCGTCATAGGCGATCCCGATCCCGAAACCGCAGAAGCTTCGACAGCACCGGTTGACGCGCCGCTGGTCATCAGTGCCCGGTCCAAGGAAGCCCTGCAGCAACTTGCCGGCAAGTTCGCCGAACGTCTCGACAACGAGGCGGATGAAACAGCCGGTAATGTGATTGCCTCAAGTGCCCACGGTCGCGATCTGCTTTCAGAGCGTCTTGTTGTTCTCGGCAAGACCAAGGCGGAAAAACTCGACGCGCTGCGTTCATTCGCAGAAAGCGGTGATGAAAACGCAGATGTCGTGTCTGGCAGCGTCATCAAGTCGAACGCGAAGGTCGGGTTTGTCTTTTCCGGAAACGGGTCTCAATGGGCTGGTATGGGCCAGGAAGCCTACCAGGCCGACACGCCATTCCGGACCGCATTTGACAAGGTCGACAAGATCTTCATGGGTTTGAGCGGTTGGTCGCTCGTCACAACGCTTTTTGCAGAAGACCTTGAAGCCGATCTTGAGCGCTCCGAAATCGCGCAGCCGCTTCTGTTTGCAATTCAGGTCGGCATTGTGGAATCACTGCGCCAGCGCGGCATTACTGCTGCCGGGACCGCAGGTCATTCGGTCGGTGAAGTTGCCGCAGCCTGGTGTGCAGGCGCCCTGAACCTCGAACAAGCAGTCCGCGTCATCCGTGCCCGTTCCAGCGAACAGGAAGTCGTCAGGGATCTCGGGTCCATGGCTGCCTTGCTTCTGCCGGCAGATCAGGCAGTTGCCGCCATCGCGGAAAGCGGACTGCCGAGACTTGAACTCGCTGCCGACAACAGCCCGCGAAGCGTCACAATTTCCGGCGACAGCGAAAGCCTGGATGCTTTTGCGAAGTTTGCCCGCAAGAAAAAGTGGGCCATGCGGCGCCTGAACCTGGCGTATCCGTTCCACAGCGCTCTGGTTGACCCGATCGAAAAGCCTCTGCTTGCTGCATTGGATGGTCTTGCGCCCACAGACGTGTCGCTTCCATTCTATTCGACGGTTACACCGGATGAACGCGATGTCCGCGTTGATGCCGAATACTGGTGGCACAACGTTCGTCAGCCAGTCCGGTTTGCTGCCGCCATGGAAAACATGGCAGCAGATGATTTCTCTGTCCTGATCGAGATCGGTCCCAAGCCTGTTCTCGGCACCTATGTGAACGACGTCCTGCGGGCCAAAGGCAAGAAGGCCAAGGTTCTTGAAACGCTCAAGGAACCTTCCAAGAAAGCAGCTGCCGCAGCAGGCAATCCGCTTGACAGGATTGCCGCATCCGTTGTGGCGCATGGTGGCCAGACCGACCTGATCCGATTTGTCGGCGAACGCCCAGGTCATCTGGTTCCGCTCCCGTCCTACCCCTGGCAGAACTCCGAGTATCGCCCGGAAAACAGCCCTGAACGCGTCGATTTCATGTTCGGTCAAACCTGGCCGCTGCTGGGATACCGTCTGCGTCAGGACACTGCGGAGTGGTTCAACCACATCGACAGCGGTTCCCTGCCCTTCCTGCAGGATCACAAGGTCGAAGAAAGCATAGTCTATCCGGCCGCGGGCTATATCGAGATGAGCCTGCGCGCAGCGCTCCGGTGGAGCCGGAGCGACCAGATCGAATTGCGCGACTTCGACATTCTTCGTCCGTTGGTGATCGAAGGCGATGAAGTCTGGGAAACCCAGGTCCGTATCTCGCCTGACGATCATGTGGTCGAGATCCTGTCGCGACCGCGCCTGTCCGACAACGACTGGTCCTTGAATGCCCGGGGAACATTCCTGACGCCTTCAACGACTTCCAGGACCCCATGGGCGAAACCCGGCGACAGCGTTCTGTCGGAACTCGATCACGAAACGCTTTACACGGTCACCAAGAGCTTTGGCCTGAATTACGGTCCAGCTTTCCGCCGTGCCGATAAAGTGGTCAAGCACTCGAATACCAGCGCGACCGTTACGCTGTTGCCGCAGGACGAGAGCCTCGCGGATTACTCGTTCTCGCTCTGCCCGACTTTGGTGGATGCCGGTTTCCATGGCCTGTTTGCGCTCCTGGATGGTGTCGAGGATGTTCCGCAAAACACATCCTTCCTGCCGATCCGACTTGGCACCTTGCGTCTTCTGGCACCGGAAACCCTGCCGGCTTCCGTGCGTATCGAAGTCACAAAGGCGTCTCCGCGCTCGATCGAAGCAAGCTTCGAGTTCCTGGATGCCGAAGGCCTGACGATCGCCCGCTTGACCAAGACCCGGTTCAAGGCTGTTACTCTTGGACAGGACACGCGTCCCGACGATCTAGTCTACCGCCAAATTGCGACGCTTCTTCCTGCGCAGGACCGTATCTCGCCGCTTCAGGAAACCTTCGAAGGGTTGCCTTCATTGGCAGGCAATCTGGACCTTCTGGGCGCCGACGACCAGGAACTCGACGACAGCCGTGTTCTGATCGAAGCGCTGGGTCGCACGATTGCGCACAAGACTCTTTTCGATCTTTTCGCAGATCGGAAAATTGAACTGGCGTCGCTTGTCGCGGCCGGCGATCTGCATGAAACGGCAGTGCCGCTTGCAGCAAGTCTCTTTGGCTGGCTGGCCGAGAGCGGGCTGTGCACGGAAAGTGACGAAGGTTTTGAACTCACGGACCCGTCTGGCAATCCAGATGCATCGGCGCTTCTGCAAGCCCTGACCGATGGCGGCGGCGAACATATCGCCGAGGCAGCATTGCTGGCACGACTTTGGACGGGTTTGTCCGATATCCTGAAGTTCGGCCTTCAGGAAGCTTCCGGCAAGGAATATTCTTCCAGCCTGTTCGACGCCTACCGCTCCTCCTCTCCTGGCAAGCGGGCCCTGTCGTCGGCCCTGCAGTCTGGTGTGCAAAGCCTGATTTCCAGCTGGCCAAGTGACCAGGCACTAAGGGTCCTTCTGGTTGGGGCAAACGGTGGCCTCGCTGCGGCGATCGATGCTGCGCTTGATCCCACCTACATGGCGCTGACCGTAACAGATGCAACGTCCTCCGCAGTTGGCAGGGGCGAGCGTTTGTGGCAGGGCAGTTCGGCGACCGAGTTTGTTGAACCAGGCGAGGCATCCTTTAACTTCGACCGGCATTTCGACATCGTGCTGTTCGATACTTCTCTTGCGGAAATCGATGCCGACACGCTGAAGCGTTTTACGAAATCCATCGTTCCAGGCGGGCTGGTGCTCGGCGCAGAACCGCTGCCTCATCCGCTCACCGACCTAATCATGGGCGTCGGCTCGTCCTGGTGGGACGAAGGCGCAACTGCCGAGTTCCCGATTTCCAGGCAACAGGCAGACTGGACCAAGACGCTGGAAGCTGCCGGTTTGGCCGAGGTCCAGACCGTACCGCTGAAGAGCACTTTGATTGAAGCCGATCTCCTGTGCGCGCGTGCGGGTGATCGCGCTGAGGAAGCATCGGACACCGACGAAGAAGCACCGGAAGCTGAAGCCGAGAAGAAAAAATATCTTCTCCTGACCAGCTCAGAGGGTGCATCACACCGTCTCGCCGAAGGTCTGAAGGCTTGCCTGACCCGAAAAGGGCACACAGCCACCCTTCTTGTTCCGGGTGAAGTTACCGAACAGCTCGGCGACGACATCTGGAGTGTTGCGCTTGGCGACAAAGTTGATGCCCAGGTGGCCGACGAAGCGCTCAACGCGCTTGTTGCCGCACATAACGGCCGGGTCGTTCACCTGCTCGGTGCATATGCTGCCCCGGCCGACGCTCTCGCATCTGTTGATAGTCGTGCCTTCAGCCTGATGACACTTCTCAAGGCGTTGGGACCAAACGGCGGCGAGTTCACGGTTCTGGCACCAGCCGGCGCGCAGGATATAGCCGGTGGCAAGCCAGCCGCTCCCGAGCAAGCCGGGATCTGGGCGTTTGGCCGTGTGGTCATGAACGAATACCCGGACGCGAACCTGAAGCTGATCGACGTCTCACCGGATCTGGAGCCAGGGATAGCTGCTGCACGTGTGGCCGACGAAATCCTGGTAGCCAATTGCGAGCGGGAAATCGTTCTCGACAGCAAAACCCGTTCCGGTATCCGCCTTGTAAAAGGTGGCGTCCTATCAAGCGTCACGTTGCCGGAAGGCGCCAAACCCGCCATGCGGCTGGATATCCTGCGCCAAGGCTCCCTGGACCAGCTCTCCTGGCACGCCGTTGAGCGCAAGCCGCTTGAAGGCAAGGACGTGGAAATCGCCGTTGAAGCCAGCGGTCTCAATTTCCGCGATGTCATGTGGGCACTTGGCCTGTTGCCGGAAGAAGCTCTCGAAGATGGCTTTGCCGGACCGACACTCGGCATGGAGTGCTGTGGTCATGTTGTGGGCTGTGGTCCGGACGTGACCCGCTTCCGACCGGGTGACAAGGTCATCACCTTCGCCCCGGCCTGCTTTGCATCTCATGTCACGGTCGACGAAAGTGGCTGTGCGCCGATGCCGAGCACGGTTTCAGCGGAAGAAGCTGCGACGATACCGGTCACCTTCCTCACTGCCTATTATGCCCTTGTGCATCTGGCGGCGCTCTCTGAAGGGGAAACGGTCCTGATCCACGGAGGCGCCGGTGGCGTCGGCCTGGCCGCCTTGCAGATTGCCAAGTGGCGCGGTGCGAAAATCATTGCGACTGCAGGGTCCGAAGACAAGCGCAACACCCTGAAGCTGCTCGGGGCAGATGTTGTTCTGGACTCCAGAAGTCTGGCTTTCGTTGACGCCGTCATGGAAGAAACTGCCGGCGAAGGCGTTGATGTTGTTCTCAATTCGCTGTTCGGCGAAGCCATGGAACGCAGCATTGAGGTTCTGAAACCGTTCGGCCGTTTCCTGGAACTGGGCAAACGCGACTACTACGGCAACACCCGGATCGGCCTGCGTCCGTTCCGTCAGAACCTGACTTACTTCGGCATCGATGCCGACCAGCTTCTGACCCGTCAGCCAAAGCTGGCCGTCGACCTGTTCGTCAAGCTTGTCGAGCTATTCGAAGCGGGCACGCTACGTCCCTTGCCGCATCGCCTGTTCGAAGCCGCAGATGTGGTCGACGCCTTCCGACTGATGCAGCAGGCGGGCCATATCGGCAAGATCGTGATCCGCCCGCCCGCAGTTCCCGAAAACGTGCCGACCAAGCGCGAGATCTCGTTTGACGGTGAGGCTGTTTACGTCGTTGCCGGTGGTTTCGGCGGCTTCGGTGCAGCATTGCTCCACCGCCTTGCCGATCACGGTGCCAAGTCGCTTGCGGTTCTCAGCCGCCGGGGCGCTTCAAGTGAAGATGCCCAGGAGGTTCTCGCGCAACTGACCAAGCGCGGCATCTCGATCAAGGGTTATGCCTGCGACATCACCAGCGAAGCAGCGGTCAAGAAGGCGCTTGCAGAGATCCGGGCTGAAGGACATCAGATCAAAGGCGTGTTCCACACGGCGATGGTGCTGAATGACGTGCTGATCGCCAACATGGATCATGACGGCCTGACAAAAGTGCTGGCGCCCAAGGTCCGCGGCGCGGAACTGCTTGACAAACTGACATCCGACGATCCGCTCGATCATTTCGTGCTGTATTCCTCGGCCACGACCCTTGTCGGCAACCCTGGTCAGGCCAACTACGTCGCCGCCAACGGCTACCTGGAAGGTCTTGCACGCAAACGCCGGGCCGAAGGCCGGCCGGGCCTTGCTGTCGCCTGGGGTGCAATCTCTGACGCCGGGTATCTGGCCCGCAACGAAGATGTCAACGAGATGCTGTCCCGCAAGCTCGGACGCCATGCCCTGACTGCCAAGGAAGCGCTCGACGGGCTCATGGCCCTTATGGTGCAGCCTTCGCAGGAAGACGTTGGCCTTGCGGCGCTTGGATATGCGCGTATCGACTGGCAGGCGGCACGCAAGGATCTGGCACTGGTCGGCACACCTCTGATCGGTCTGCTTGGCCTTGGTGACGAGGACGAAACCGGCGCAGACGGAGCGATCGACCTTGCAGCCATGCTGGAAGGCATGGATCAGGTCACTGCCGCACAGACTGTTGCCAAGCTTCTGGCCGCCGAAATCGGCAAAATCCTGCGGATTGCACCTGAAGAGATCGATCCGCACAAGCCGCTGTCGGACATCGGCATGGATTCCCTGATGGCTCTCGAGCTGCGCATGAGTGCGGAACGGCAGCTGGGGATCGACATTCCATTGATGTCTCTCGCAAACGGAGCGACGTTGATCGACCTGTCCAGCCGTGTTGCAAACCGGGTTCTGGGCGAAGAAAATGCCTCCGGAATTTCGGATGAAACGCAGCAGCTCGCCAGCTTGCATGTGGATGACCAGCGTCAGGAAACGGAAGATCTTTCCGACATTGCTGCCGAAGTTGAGAACAAGAGCCGCGAACTTGGTTCCTTCCTGTAAGCGGCATCATAAAAGGATTGACTGGTATGGGCGCTGATGATCGCGCCAAGCTGATGGACAGCTTGAAAGCCAACCGCCGTTCTGCGCGTGGACGGGCGACGTCTTCGTCGGCACGTCCACAAGCGGCAGCCCCGAAGCGCAAGGTCTATGACTTCAAGGAGCTGCCGCAGGTCAAGCAGTTGCAGATGCACAGAGCTGCGGCAGACATGATGGGGATCGAAAATCCGTTTTTCCGACCTCACGACGGGCTGGCAGCGGGTACGAGCGTCATCAACGGCAGCAACTACGACAATTTCGCTTCTTACAACTACCTCGGCCTGAACGGGCACCCCAAGGTCAACGAGGCCGCAAAGGCCTATGTCGACAAATTCGGCACGAGCGTTTCCGCAAGCCGTATTGTTGCCGGCGAGCGCCCTTTCCACGCAGAACTGGAAGCAGCGCTGGCGAGGATCCACGGTGTGGAATCGTCGATCGTCATGGTGTCCGGTCATGCCACCAACGTCACGACGATCGGCCATTTGGTCCACAAGGGTGATCTGGTCCTGACAGACTCTTTCGTGCACAACTCGATTGCCGAAGGTGTTCGCCTGTCCGGCGCGACCCGCATGAACTTCCCTCATGATGATCTTGATGCTCTGGAAAAGATGCTCGCAGATCATCGGCACAAGTTCGACAAGGTGCTTGTTGTTGTGGAAGGTCTCTATTCGATGGATGGAGATTTCCCGGACCTGAAGCGGGTCGTGAAGCTCAAACAGGCTTATGACGCCTGGCTGATGGTCGACGAAGCACATTCCATCGGTGTCCTCGGCAAGACCGGCAAGGGCATCGCCGAGCATTTCGGGATAGACCCGACTGAAGTCGAGATCTGGATGGGGACGCTGTCCAAGACCTTCTCATCCTGCGGTGGCTATATCGCCGGATCCAAGGTCCTGTGCGACTACCTCAAAGTGTCTGCGCCGGGTTTCGTGTTTTCCGTTGGACTTTCCGCCGCGCTCGCGGGCGCTGCCATTGCGTCTGCCGAACTGCTCGAGCAGGAACCTGAGCGAGTCGCAAAGCTTCAGAAGAACGGAGCACTCTTTCTGGAGCTCGCGAAGGAAGCCGGACTGAACACTGGCCCCAGTGCCGGCTACGCGGTGGTTCCGGTCATTGTCGGCGATTCTGCAAGTGCCGCAACACTTTCCAATCGTTTGCTCGCAAAGGGAATCAATGCCCTGCCGATCATTTTCCCGGCCGTGCCTGAAAAATCAGCGCGCATTCGGTTCTTCATTACGAGCGAACATACCGAAGACCAGATTCGGCGTGCTGTAGAGACAACGGCTTCCGAACTCGACGCCATGCGCGCGGACGGAACTGCCGTCGACAGGCTTATCAAGGCTACGCGCTAACAGATTTGGGCACTATGCCTCCCGCAATTGCCGGACACGGATATGCTGTCGTGTCCGGATCAGTGGAAGCCTACCTGTCAGAGTTCTCTCGATAACGCGGATCCTGATCAATCGTCACATCAAAACCGCCCATGAAGAGATCGCCGATTTTCGTCGGCAACAGATTCTGAAGGCGAATACCCCAGGCCAGCAAAAACGGAAACGCATAGAACGGCTTGCGACGGTCGATGGCCCGTCGCATCAATGTGGCTGCTTTTGAAGCCGGCATTTCGAATGGTTTGGCACCGTTGTGGCGCGCAGACATCGGTGAAGTGATGAACCCCGGACAGATGATCGTCACGGATATGCCGAAGGGCTTCAACCAACCGCGAAGGGAATGCCCGTAGGCAATGAGTGCCGCCTTCGTGGCGCTGTAGCTCGGCATATCCGGCAAGGCACGCATTCCGGCCAGAGACGAGATAAGCACCAGTTGCCCACACCGGCGTTTTTGCATGTTGTCGATGAGGCCCGTGAGAGTGTTGACCACGCCTCGATAGTTCACATCGATCTGCCGATCGCTGTCGGCATTCGTTTCGCGCGTTCGGTTGGGACCGAGCCCGGCAGTCACACCAGCATTTGCAATGACCAGTTCTACAGGATGCCGTGCATCCAGATCACTGAGGTAGCCATGCAGTGCTTCGCGATCACGAATATCGATGGCACTGATTTCACCGTCAGCGCCAAGCTCGTGAATTTCCTTCAGCAAAGCTTCCAGCCGCGCCTCGTCCCGGGCAATGAGGGCGAAATAGATCCCAGGACCAGCGTATTCACGAGCAAGCGCCTGCCCAATGCCGCCGCTGGCACCGGTCAACACGATGACCTTTTGTGTTTCGCCTGCCATTCTTGCCTCTCCCATGAGGGTTAGATTCCAAGTTTTCTGCCTAGCCAGGACGCGTGCCGCTTGATCGCAGTCACCAGAAGGTGCCGCTTGTCTGTCCGTTGCTCCGCAAGCCGCGCAACCAGAAACTCCGGTGAGCATGGCAACAAGGAAACCGGGTCAATTGTGCGGGCATACTTCACGAGAGCCAGATAGACCAGCTCCGGCAAGGTGCGGCTTGTGCCCCTGCCTTCAATCCGGGTCAAATCCTCACAAAGGCCCCAGCCGGCATAAAAGGGCGCTCCATGGACACACACCTTCTTGCCCCGTAGCAAAGCTTCGAACCCCGATAACGAAGAAAAAGTCTCGACGCCATCGACTGCCTCTATGAGGTCGATGATATTCGCATCTTCGGCAATTTCATCGGCGTATTCCAGCGCGGTTTCACGGGGCACCTTGCCTTTGCGCAAACCGGTCTCAACATCGGGATGTGGCTTGAAAACCAGGAACGCCTCGGGATGGCGGGCACGGGCGAGGCGAAGCAGATCAAGATTCACGTTCGGTGTGTTGGCGCAATCGATTGTCGCAGATCTGGATTTTCTGATTGCCGCATCGTCCGCAACCTGCCCCGGTACAAGGATCTTTTCCTTGTTGGCCGGATAGGCAAATGAACGCGTCTTGCCGAAATTGTATTTGGAGACCCTGGCGCGGATGATCAGGTCGATCAAAGTTTCGCCCCGTTCTCGTTCTGCCGGTGAAAGCTCGTACTCTTTCAGTAGAACTTCAAGCCGGCTGGGCCGAGACGGGTCGTAGTAGATGCCGAGGTCATCGACCGCAAGCATAGCCCCTCTTGCAAGGCCTGCACCAAGACCGACGGAGCGCAAGAAACCGTCTTCTATGCGCGACAACTGAATCCCGTTTTGTATGCAGATCTGCTCGAACGCGGGATCGGTGCGCCCCGCCCAGGAATATATCCGCCCGCCGTCACTCCGTGCGGCTGAGACCGCATCCTGTTGGGTTTCGTGAAACGTGACCGCCCCGCCTTTTCCGGAAAAGGTGGCGTTGATCGAAGGATGGTTCCAATACTGCGCGCCGTAACAATGGCCGGGCATGGCGTTGTCCTGCCACTGCTCCTGCATAAGCGAGTGGATCTCCAGCGCATCACCTGGGTGCAGAAGATCGCCTGTATAAGGTGAGAACCAGGCAGTCCGGCAAGACAGTATCCAGTTCAGCAGATCGTCGATGGCTATCTGCTCAAGAGCGGCCCTGTTTTTGAGCTCGGTCCAGAACAAGGCGCCCTCTTGCTGGACTTCGTCTCCGGCCAAAAGTCTCTGAAGTGAAAGACCTTCGGCTCCAATGACCTCTGTTTCGCCCGCCGCGGAACTGGAGAGCAACTGCTCACGCCAAGTGCCTGCAAAATCGCAAACCGACGCAATGTTTAGGCCGTGTGTGACGAACTGCCGGATTAGCGTGTCACAGGCGACGCTCATCAAAGAGCGTTCTTTCAGCTCAGTGCGGCTCACTGGCAAAAGAATTAAGCTGGAGGGCAGCCGCCGGGCTTGTGCAGGGGTTGGTCCTTCCAGGACCAGAAGAAGGCTACCTATGGCAGGCTTCATTCTGCTGAACGCATTGGCGTTTTTCAGCCAAACTGCCTGATATGGACTGGTATCTGAACTCTCAAGGATCCCGCCCTCGATAGCCGCTTGAAGACGGGTTTCCAAAGGCCGAAGCTCCGGGTCGACAATCTTCAACGCCGATTTATGCCCCTTCAGCCAGCCGATCACAACGGCACTCCGAGCGCACGTGCCCTGGCGAGCCTGGGAGGAGGATCGACATAGGCTCCGAAGGCGTTCAAGTCTCTATTGGCAATCTTTTCGGCAATGTTTTTCGCCGCAACTGCGACACCTTCCGAATTGTGGATCGACCCTCGTACCTGCGTGGAAGCTGCCAGTGCTTGAACGTAAGTGAGGAGAAGGTCACGATCCGGCTGATCCGGATTATTCCAGAAACTCGCCAGATCACCCTGGTGGGTCAGGCCGGCAATATCGTAGTGGGCCGGCACCAGCGTCTTCACCGGCACGCCAGCTTGCAAGGCTTCCAGCCCAGCAGTGGAATTCAGCGTCACGACCCCGAGCGCCTGCTCGAACGGCTTTGCAAGGCCGCCGCCATCGAGAAAATGCACCCTGTGCTGCAAGCCGAAGCGGTCTGCAAGTTGATCTGCAACACCCGGCCAGTCTTCGAAGCCGACATCGAGAGGGTGGCTCTTCAGGACCAGGTGAACGTCGTCATCTGCCACTTCGGCCAAGGAGCGGAAAACGACCTCCAGAACCTCTTCAAAACTGCGGAATGGAGAATGTCTGCGCAACTGGAAATCTCCCTCCAGCTGCAATGGCAGCACGTAATAGCGAACTGCCTTCTCCTGCAATTCCGCAAGCTGGCGTTCTGCTGCCCTGTTCCTCCGCTTTTCCTTCAACAGCCTAACTGCTCCGCGCAGATATTCAGCGACCGGGGAATAGATCGTGTGCCGCTGATAGGCAGGATAGAGCGGCTTCAGGAAGACATTCGTCAGGTTATAAACCACGTCAGGCGCTGTCTGGAGCCAGAAGCTGGAGGGATAACGCGGGGAGAGATCCACCGGCCCTGCAGTCTCGGCTATACGCCTTATCGCAGCCGGGTCGGAAGGAAAGTGACTGAGCGTAGACAAACCGGTTCGCTCCAGCGTCATCCAGCCGGGCCGCAATGCCCCAAGTTCTGTCACGGCAACATAAACGCCTAACTGGACTGCCTTTTCGACAGCAAGGCGATGGTAAAGGCGCTGATCCCCATGAAGAACGAGATCTGTAATCTCGTGTTTGCGCAGATAGTCTTCTATGTAGGCCGGCCATTCGGATGGCTGCCCCTTGAAACTGATACAGCCCTTTCCGTGCCAATGTAGCCAGTCACCAGCGCAGAAATTGATCCGGTGAACATCAAACCCGAGGGCTTTGAGGCAATCACCCGTTTGCTTGTAGAGCGAAGATAACGGTCCCTGCAGAAATAAGACCCGTCTTACGACGTTTGGGCGAGCTTCCGTTGCCAGAGACGGCTCAACCGCGCCAGACATGTGTCCACCGTTCAGTTTTGCCGCGCCGTTCCAGTTGTTCGGAGAAGGTCGTCGCGATCCCTCTCGCCTGCGCCTTTTGCAAACGAGGCGGCATTTCACAGAAGGCTTGCGGCAAATTAACCGTGTCCGCAATCATCCGTTCCGCCATCATGTCGGCAGCGGCCTCTCTGCCTTCCTTGGTGTAGAAACATCCCTTGACCTGAATGGACGCGGCAAGCAATCGCTCAAGCGCATCCAGCAGATCCTGATCGGGCATCGTCGGGTTGCGCCAGAAATCATCAAGAGGGTTCTGGCAGGTCAGCCCCGCGATATCATAAAGTGCGATGCCGAGAACCTTCGTGGGGCAATTTGCCCTGAGGGCATGCAGACCGGTGGTGCTGTTTATCGTCAAAGAGCCTGCTGCGTGTTCCAGTAGCCGGTTCAGGTTGCCACCATCCACCAGAACCACACGCTTCTTGACCCGGTATTTCTTGGCGAGCGTCCGCAGGATTCGCCCCCAAGGCTCCATGCCATTGTCCAGAGGGTGGACTTTAAAGACAAGGCGCGCTGCGGCAGGTGCGTTTTCTGCAAACGACTTGATGACCTCCTCCGCAGCATCGGCAATATGGTCGTACTGAGAGTTATAGCGCAGCTGATAGTCGCTCTGAAGCTGAAGGGGAAAGACGTAGTATGGCAGGCCAGTCGCAATAATGTCGTCAATCACGTGGTGGGCGTGCCTGTTGCGGCTTTTGGCGAGCGAGAATCGCGGAATATTGCTCAGGTAGTCGATCAGCGGATGATAGAGCTTGTCACGGACATACCTGGGATATGACAACGCGAAGATCACGTTGGACATATTGTAGGTTACCTCGTTCACCGCTTCGTTGATGAACGGGTACTTGTAGAGTGCCTGCCGGTCGATATCTGGAAGGCTGCTGCCTACCTTCATGATGAGTTCCGGATCATCCGGAAACCGGGAGTGCGCCGACATTCCGCAATGCTCGAGCGTTATCCAGTCAGGACGCAGATAGCCGTTCTCAAAGGTCAGACACGTTATGCCGAGTTCCGCTCCCACTTCCGCCGCTGCAACATGATAAGGCACACGATCCGCGTAATAGACGATGTGGGTAATCTTCTGGTCGAGACAGTAGGCTCGAAGCCATTCGGGCCAGTTTCGCAAGGAACCACGATAGGATGTACATCTGCGGTCGTGCCAACCGATCCAGTCGCCGGCACACAGGTTCACACGGCGTGTGGACGCCCCTGCTTTTTCAAGGCTGTCGGCAATTGTTCGCGCAAAAACGCCAGGCGGCCCTTGCAGAAACAGCACCACCATTGAACTGACTGAAACCATGCAATCTGCCAACCTACCGGCTTTAACGGCCCACCATGTTTATCTGAGCCGTTAAATCTTCTTACGGCAACTGTTATTCTGTGAGGTTACTTACCACAGAGTAGTTGCTGATGAGCGGTGCGATGATTTGCAGGAACTTGCCAAGCTCAGCAGTCGGATGGTTCGAAACGAACAGGATGTCCTTGTCCCGCATTTCGAATTTCTGCGACATGAAAAAGCCCTTCGGATCGCGAAGGCTCAGTTTATATACAAGTGGAACGCTCTGCGAGCCCGTCAATTTGTCCGCGAGAAGAGGCTTGAGCTTTCGCACAAGCGCAGCATCTTCGAAGCGGAACAGGAACACACCGTTTGCATCCGCGCGATCATCCCGCAAACCACCCACCGTCGCCAGGGCCTCGGCCATTGTGACGGTTTTCGTCCTGAACGGAACGAGCTGGTTTGCCTTGAGGGCACCAAAAGCAGAGAAAGTACGCGGGCGATGCGACAGAAGAATGTTGTCGTTCGGCGCGATCAGAACGTTGTTTTCCGGATAGTCGATCAGATCTTCCAGACGCGTGGTACCGGCGCGATTGCCGCGCTTCAGCGTAACCACGGTCTCATAGGTCGCGTCGCGCGCGCCACCTGCCTGCGCAACGAGGTCAAGCAGGCGAGTATTTCGCAGCGGCAGCGGATAAACGCCCGGCTTGGCGACATCGCCGACGACAACCGCGGTTGAGCTCAGCTTGTCTCGGAGAGAAATCAGAACCTGCGGCTCAACGGCCTTGCCAACGAGTTTCTGCTGCACCGATTGGCGCAAGCCCTCAATGCTGAGGCCTGCTGCCCGTATACGGCCAGCGTACGGCACGAAGATATAGCCGCTCTCGTCAACAACGGACGGAATGTTGCTCGACCCGCCACCGCCACTGCTGAACAGGCCGTCTGGCGACGCTTCCCAGATAGTGACATTCAGCGTGTCACCAACGCCGAGGAGCGTTGAAGACCCGCCACTTCCAACTCCGTGGAACTGGTTGGCGAAAGCAAGTGGGCGGTAATTCTTGATGGTGTCAATGTTGGACGGTTCGACAACGACGACGGTGTAATCACCCGTCTGCGCGCTGGTTTCGACATCTTGCGACGAAATATTTATCGCAGCCGGGCCCTCGCCCGGCAGGGCGGAGCATCCAAACAGAACTCCGGCAGCCGCCAATACTGACAAAAAACGCATTAGTACCCAATCCACCCAAATTGCTGCCAAGTCTGGTAACACCCTCTTGCAAGGTTGTCCAAGACGCATCGCAGCTTTCCCCGGGAGAAACCTCCCAGCTGTGACTTTGCTGTAACACTACACCGTCTTTTCCTAGTGAATTGATAAATTTCCAATTTATCGTCTTCTGTTCGGCATGTGAGCGTCGATAATCGAATTCAGCGTCAGAGCTTCCAACATCTGTCTTCGGGGTATCTTATGACCGCCAGCAACCGGCATAACGACATTAAAAACATTAAAATTCTCTCGTCAGAATTAACAATCTGGCTGCGGGATTCGGCCTTGCCGCTCTGGTCAACTGCCGGTATCGACTCGCAAACAAAAACCAGTCTTGACGTTATCGACCTCAATACTGGTGCCGGCCTTCCTGTCACGCGGCGCGCGCGGGTCGTGAGCAGGCAGATCTATTCCTTTCTGGAAGGCAAGAAGCTCGGGTGGACGGGACCAGCCGAGGAATTAGCGGCCGAACTTTATGGCTGGTACACCAGCACTTTCCTGATGCCGGACGGACACTACGCCTCTTGTGTTGACATGAATAACACAGTCACAGACACGAGTTTCGACCTCTACAATCAGTCTTTTTCCCTCTTTGGCTTCGCCAAGCTGGCAGCGGATCTTCCCGCCTGTAAAACCAGCGCAAGCGAACACGCCGACAAGCTGCTGGACCATCTGATGACGGCCTATCGTCATCCGGATGCAGGATTTCAAGAAGCCTCTCCCGCGAAGGTGCCGCTTTGCTCCAATCCGCACATGCACATGTTCGAAGCGTGCCTCGCATGGGAAAAAGTCTCCTCAGATTCTGCCTGGGCAGACCTTGCCGATGAAATCGCCGAACTTGCCCTGACGCGATTCATCGACCCGGTTTCAGGCGGGCTTCGAGAATTCTTCAACAGCGACTGGACCCCGTTTGATGGTGACAAGGGCCGTGTCATGGAGCCCGGTCACCAGTTCGAATGGGCGTGGCTCCTGACAAGATGGGGGCAATCGAGAATGGATGCGGGCGCCCTGATTGCTGCGCGGCGCCTCTATGACATTGCATGGACCTACGGCATAGATGAAAGCCGCGGCGTCGCCTTCATGGCCTTGAACGACGATTTTTCCGTCCGTGACCCCATGGCACGCCTGTGGGGACAGACGGAATGGATCAAGGCCGCCGTCGCTCTGGCAGAAGTTTCAACCGGCGCAGAAAGGGACGCCTACCTGGCGGATATTCCGGAAGCCGTCCAGGCACTGAAGGTCTATTTTGCAGATGTCCCCGCCGGTTTGTGGCGAGACAAGCTCTCTCCCGACGGAACCTTCGTCGATGAACCTGCACCGGCAAGTTCGCTCTATCACATCGTTTGCGCCATCTCGGAACTTCACGATTTCGCAGAATCACTTTGACCGGGCCGTCGGCGTCAAAAAGGCGCGCATGGCGAAACCAGAGCAGTAAAAGACGCATTCGGCCTTTTTCATTTCGATACAGAGCTCTATAGCTTGTCGCCGGTTTAAGAAGACGTGCGACCAATGAGGAGGCCGAATGCCCAAGGCTCAGATCATCGATGGCAAGGCTATCGCGGAAAGTGTCAGGCAAGAAATCACCAACCGGGCAGCCAAGCTGCTGGAAACCAGCGGCAAACGCCCCGGTCTGGCGGTCGTCCTGGTGGGTGAGGATCCTGCCAGCCAGGTCTACGTACGCAATAAGGACAAGGCCGCCGAAGCCTGCGGTTTTCACTCCGTGAAACACACGCTCGCTGCCGACACCAGCGAGGACGCTGTGCTGGCACTTGTCGACCAGCTCAACAACGACCCTGATATTCACGGAATTCTGGTGCAGCTGCCTTTGCCGGGACATATCGACGAGAGCAAGGTGCTGCGCCTCATCCGCCCGGAAAAGGACGTCGACGGTTTCCATCCTGTCAATGTTGGACTGCTGACTGCCGGAGAACGGGACAGTGCGCTGGTGCCTTGCACACCTGCCGGTAGCCTGGTGCTGTTGAAGCGCACACTCGGCGACACGCTGTCGGGTCTCAACGCAGTCGTGGTGGGCCGATCCAACATCGTCGGCAAACCCATGGCGAGCCTTCTGCTTCAGGAAAGCTGCACTGTCACGATCGCTCACAGCCGCACAAGAGACCTGCCGGACGTCGTGCGCTCCGCGGACATTGTCGTCGCGGCGGTCGGTCGGCCGGAGATGATCAAGGGCGATTGGATCAAACCGGGCGCGACCGTTATCGATGTCGGCATCAACCGAATTCCGGCTCCGGACCTGGGTGAAGGCAAAGCTCGCCTGGTTGGCGATGTGAACTTTGCAGAAGCAGTAGAGGTTGCAGGTGCCATAACACCGGTTCCCGGCGGCGTTGGTCCAATGACGATTGCAATGCTGATGGTCAATACCTTGACGGCTGCTCGCCGTCTGCTTGACCTTCCGGCGGAAGAAGCACTTTTTTGAGTAATAGCCGGCCGGCACGAACGCGCGCGCAAGAATATTTTCGCGCGTTCTTGCGACACATTCACTAAAGTCTTGTGCCACCTTCTCTCTTGAACTCGTTCCGGCGCCATGGTCTATCGTGTTTGTATTCGCTTAACCATGGCCCTTTAAGGTGCGTAACGTAGGGGCTGCAAACGCAGATGGTTGAATTGCGCTGTTATCAGATGCAATTCGGCTGACCAATTAAACAGGCGGCAGTGAGTGAAGGGTCTACCGTCTTGCAAGTCCGGCACGTTCGCCGGCAGGCGTTTCAACGCATTTTCCTCATTGGCAGCCTGGTTGGCTGGCGGTGTTTCTTTTGTTGCCTTGCGCCCGGCTGGCGCTGGGTTGGCCTGTGCCCTTCTTCTTGCAGCTCCCCTTCCCGCAAATTCCTTTGAAATATTCGGCTGGAAGTTTTTCGAATCGGCGGAAGACGAAGCCAACGCTGTTCCCGATCCCCTGCCCTACGAGGCAGACCTGACCATCTCCAATGGTGCGGATGATCTCACCAAGGAATTGAAAGACGCCTCGCTGCTGGTACAGCAACAGGAAAAGCCTCCCTCCGGCGAGGCAGGCCTGCTCGCACGCTCTCTTTCTGATCGCGAACGGCTGATCGCCCAGCTTTATGCCGATGGCCGCTACGGTGGAACTGTCGATATCACGCTTGCAGGCATTCCGCTTGAAACCGCTCTTGAACAAAGTGATTTGCCTGACGCTCGGCCGGTGAAGGTTGAGATCCTGGTCAATCCGGGGCCGGTCTTCACCTTCAGCAATATCGACGTTTCGTCCCAGGACGGTGATCTGTCCACCGACCCGTCCTTCTGGGGCCTCGCGAAAGGCGAGGTCGCTGCTTCCGGCAAGATCCTGACGGCGGAAAAGCGCATGATCGCGCTTCTGCGCGATCGCGGTTATCCGAAGGCGCGGATCGCTGAACGCCGGATAACGGCGGACCATAGCACCAACACCCTCGCCGTGGCGCTGATCGCCGATGCCGGCCATCAGGCACGTTTCGGCCCGGTCTCGGTCAAAGGTACGGAAGTCACTGACCCGGATTTCGTCGTCCAGCAGGCAATGCTTCCGGTCGGAGGCGTCTATTCGCCTGAAGACCTGGCCCGTGCACGCAAACGGCTCAACGAACTCGGCATCTTCTCGTCCATCCGGCTCGTGGAAGGCGAAATCGAAGGGCCAGACGGCACCATGCCGGTCACCATCGAGGTGAGCGAACGCAAGCGCCACGTGATCGGTGCCGGTGCTTCCTGGTCCAGTACCGAGGGCTTTGGTGTCGAATCCTATTGGCGCAGAAGAAATCTCTTCGGCCGGGGCGAATTGCTCTCTGTTGAAGGGTCCGTTGGCAGGATCGGCAACGAGAGCGTCCTCGACATGGAGTACTCGGCGCGGATCGCCTTTGAAAAGCCAGGCGTTTTCGGCCCGCTTACCAGCTTTTCGACCAGCCTGCAGGCACGTCAGGAACATCCCGACGCCTACAAGAGCCGGTCGATTACCTATGACGCCTATCTCAACAGGGAATTTTCCGAGCAGCTGAAAGGCCGCGCGGGAGCCGAGGTCTTTTACGCCAATGAAGAAGACGCCTTCGGCGATGGCGACTATCTGCTGGTTGGACTGCCGGCGGACCTGACCTTCGACAACCGTGATGACAAGCTCAATCCTTCCAAGGGGATTTTCGCTGCCCTGTTTGCAGAGCCCGCTTACGATACCCTGAACAGCAACGCGATGGGGTTCATCAAAGGCACTGTTTCCAGTTACTATGCGCTCGATCAGGCCAAGCGTTTCATTCTTGCGGGCCGCGTCTCCACAGGGTCGATCCTGGCGCCGTCCGTGGAATCGGTTCCAGCCAGCCGGCGGTTCATCGCCGGTGGTGGCGGGTCCATCCGTGGCTACGCCTATCGCAACGTCGGTCCACGCAAGGATGGTGAAGTTACCGGTGGACGCTCAATTATCGAGCTTTCCGGTGAAGTTCGCGTCATGGTGACCGAAACTATTGGAATCGTTGGATTTGTTGATGCAGGTAATGCATACGAAGACAGCATTCCTGATTTTTCCGAGAGCCTGAAGGTGGGCGTTGGCGCTGGTCTGCGCTACTTTACTCCAATAGGCCCGCTTCGAGTCGATGCTGCGGTGCCGCTGGATCCGGGACAGGATGACCCGGACTTCGCCCTTTATGTAGGTTTGAGCCAGGCGTTCTAACGCAGATGCGTTTTCTGAAACTTTCCTTGCGAATCTTCGGATTCCTGATCGCGGTTGCGATTGCTGTTCCCGTCCTCGCCCTTTGTGCCCTGCAAGTGCCGGCGGGCCGCACCTTTGTGTCCAGCGTCGTCAGCACTCTTGCCTCGTCCGACAATCAGACCATCACGATCGAAGATTTGTACATCAGCTTTGGGCTGAAGGCTGAAGTCGGCAAGGTCTCCCTGGCCGACAAGGAAGGAACCTGGCTGAACGTCGAGAACATTGCCGCCGACTGGCATCCCATGCGGCTCCTTGCCGGCAATCTCGATGTTTCTTCTCTCACCGCATCCCGGATAGATCTGGAAAGAACACCTGTCCAGCCACCGGCTGAAGAGGTGGCAGTGACCGAGGAGAGCAGCTCATCGGGCGGTGTATCGCTGCCATTTAACGTCACTCTCGAACGTCTGGGCCTTGACGAAATCAACCTCGGTGCTCCCCTGCTGGGTGTACCTGTCTCCCTGACGGCCGCAGGATCGGGCTCTTTCGCGCTCGACCCGGCGCTTGTCACTGCCGATCTCGACCTGCACCGGATCGACGGCATAGAAGCCGGTCTTGTGGCCAAGGCACAGTTTGAACCCGCCGCCGAAACGCTTGCCTTCGATATTGAAGTGTCCGAACCGCGTGGGGGCCTTGCCGCACGGCTTCTTGAAGTTCCCGACCTGCCCGCGCTGGATCTGTCCCTCAAAGGTGATGGTCCCCTGACCGACTGGGCAGCCAACCTGAGTGTGGCTCTCGATGGCAGGACCACCGTCACCGGTTCGGCAAAAATCGAGGAAAATGCATCCGAACGACATCTGGCCTTCGATCTGGACGGTGATCTCGCGCCGCTTGCACCTCCCGCGGCGCAAGCCTTTCTGCTCGGAACGACAACTGCCAAAGGAGCTGCCAGGTTCTCTACGGAGTTCGCCCCTCTTTCGGCCAACCTGACCTTGAAAACACAAACACTTTCTCTGGAAGCAAAGGCCGATCTTGAGAACGATGCCGTCAACGCCACGGCGGATCTTGCCGTAAGTGCCGGGAATGACGCGCTGATTGCGCTCGACCTTGGCGAGAGGCGCATTGCCTTCGGTCCTTTGACCGGAACGGTACGTGTTTCCGGACAACGCTCCGCGGTCGACTGGCAAACCAAGATTGACCTGAAGTCACTGCAGACAACGGAAGCCAGGATTGGAGCCATCACGCTGTCGTCCTTCGGAAATGGAGCAGATCTCTCCGAAGGAACGCTGACGTCACCCTTCTCGTTGTCGCTCGCCATTGACAGGCTGGAAGGCATTACCCCGCAAACAGAGCCTTTGACCGGTTCGCTTGAATTGAAGGCTACGGGCGCCGTGAACGGCGCAACCCAATCGGCCGAGATCAAGGATCTGACCCTTTCAACCGCTGTCGCCTCGCTCGCTCTGTCGGACACGAACCTGTCAGCCGACGCTGTCAATGGATCGGGCAGGCTTTCGCTTGCCGACCTTTCCCGTCTGTCGGGCCTGGCAGGCCGCGATCTGGCCGGTGCTTTGAACGGAACATTTTCGCTGGATCTTGATCCAAGCCAACTGTCAGGCACGATCACCAGCGCTCTCGTCACCAGGGATGTCGGGACGGCAATTCCTCAGGCCGACGCGCTTCTTGAAGGTGAAACACGCATCGACGTGTCTGTCGATCTTCAAGGCGTGGACGATATTTACGTCACCAGTCTCGCTGTTTCGAACAAGGCGCTGGATGCGAAAGGGAATGCCCGTTACCGGCAGAACGAACTGAGTTCCAGCCTGACGACCAGCCTTGCCGATCTCGCAAAGGTCGATCCGCAACTTGCCGGCTCGGTAGAACTCGAAGCGAGCACGGAAGGTCCGATCGACGCGCTTGAAGTGCAGGCGGTTGCCTCTTCAAAGCAGATCATGCTTGCAGGCACACCGCTGGATGACTTGAAACTTTCTGCAGAGGCAACGGCCAATCCCGCCGCGCCTACAGCCAAGGTTACCAGCAGTGCCAGCCTGAATGGCCAACCCATTGCCGTTGATGTCGAGCTTACCAGCAAAGACGGTGGGGCGAGTGTCAGCCCGCTTTCCGTCAAACTGGCCGGCAACACCGTGACCGGTGAACTTTCTCTGGTAGATCTCGACAAGCCTGTTGAAACGCTCAAGGGCACGTTGAACATCGATGCTCCGGACCTTGCCTCGCTCTCTCCGCTCCTTCTGACGGAAATCGCCGGGCGCGTTCAAGGCACAGTGACAGCCAATCCGGAAACGCGGCAACTCGCACTCGACATTTCCGGAAGCGATATCAGCGTGCCGGCAGTCAGTCTCGGCAGCGTGAAGCTCAAGGCCAATCTTACTGCCCCATATGAGCCGGAAACCGTCACTGCGGACATTCAGCTGTCAGACATCCTGACAGATGCGACCCCGGTTCATGCGGTGAGCCTTCAGGCCCAGCCTCAAAATGGCGGCACCGCAATCACGGCGGACGTCAAGCTGGACAAGAACGGCAAGGATGGCGTGACGCTTGCAGCGCAGGTAAACGAACCGGAAGCTGGCTCCTACGTCGTCGCCCTGTCCGAGCTTGCCATGCGATATCAGGGTATCGCCAGCCAGTTGAAGCAGCCGACAACCATTTCCTATGCGGCCGGTGAAGCGACGATCGAACCACTGGAGCTTCAGCTTGGCAATGGCTCGCTTGCCGTGTCCGGCAAGGCCGGCGAGACGCTTGACCTGAACGCCAACCTGACATCCATTCCGCTCAATCTTGCCAACGCCTTTGTCCCCTCGCTTGGTCTCGGCGGTGCTCTTTCCGGGAAAGTATCTGCCTCAGGCAGCTCATCGGCTCCCGAAGCGACCTGGTCGATCTCCGGAACAGGTCTGACGGCTAACGAGTTGCGAAACAACGGTCTGGCCGCGCTCAGTCTGTCGACCTCAGGCACATTGAAGAACAACCGGATCGACCAGACGACCAAGGTCAGCGATCCGAATGGACTGAACCTCACGGCTGCGGGAACGGTCGGGCTGCAGAAACCCAATCCGATTGCTCTTACCCTGAATGGCAACGTGCCGACTGCGGCTCTCAGACGCCCCATGATCGAGGCAGGTTTGCGCGGTGAAGGCACAATCGCCCTGAGCGGCAATGTCGGCGGTTCGGCAGCAGCCCCCACTTACCAGATCACCGCCACGCCCAACGGTTTGAAGATCACCAGCCTGTCGACAGGTATCACTGTTCAGAACATTCGCGGCACGGCTTCTGTCAGCCAGAACGAAGCGTCGCTGAACGGCATTGCCGGTGACCTTGCGACGGGCGGCTCCATGTCTGCGTCAGGCACTGTTGGCATGAAGGACGGATTTCCGGCGGATCTCAGCCTGAAACTGGACAATGGGCGCTACGTCGATCCTGGCCTGGTGACTGCGGAAGTGGATGCGGATCTCAAGGTTTCCGGTCCGCTTGCTTCTACCAGCGCATCTGCCCTTATCAGCGGTCAGGTATCGATCAATAAGGCGGACGTCTCAATTCCCGAGTATCTGCCCGGTGCGATACCTCCCGTTGATGTTCGGCATATCAATGCTTCCAAGGCGATCCAGCAGCAGGTTGCAGAACTTGGCGGCGAAGTCTCCCAAACACAGACCCAGCAAAAGACCTTCCCGCCGCGTCTGGACATCGTCCTGTCCGCACCGGGACGGATCTTCATTCGCGGGCGTGGTCTTGATGCGGAACTACAGGGCAATCTCAAGATCGTCGGCACAACGGCCTCGCCGCAGGCAATCGGTGCTTTCGGACTGAAGCGTGGCCAGCTCGACATTCTCACACGCCGCCTGATCTTCTCTCGCGGCAACGCCACTTTCGAGGGCTCACTGACGCCTGTCCTCGACTTTGCGGCAACGACAGTCGTGAGCGACACCACCATCACCGTTACCGTGAGCGGCGAGGCAGACGATCCCCAGATCGCGTTCTCCTCGTCTCCCGAACTTCCGCAAGATGAAGTTCTGGCACTGCTTCTGTTCGGCAAGAGCGTCGGCAACCTGTCGCCCACACAGGTGGCACGGCTTGCGGCGGCCATAGCCACCCTCACCGGGGGCAGCGACAACGGACCTCTTGCCACGATCCGGAAGTCTCTGGGCCTGGATGCCATCGACATCAACACGGACGGGGACAACGGCCCTTCGGTCGCTGTCGGAAAATACATCAATGACAACATCTACGTCGGCGTTGAACAAGGCACGGGTACCGGTTCCAGCAGGGTGAAGGTCGACATTGACCTGGACCGCGGACTGAAGGTCCGTGGTGAAGTCGGTGCGGACGGATCTTCTAAGGCCGGTATCTTTTTTGAACGCGAGTATTGAGCCCACTCCCGTTCCCGGCAAATCTGACAGGGGCGAAGCGTGTAGCCGCCGCTGGAAACCGCGATTGCGACAAATTGCCTGCCAACGGTTGCGGTGCACTCGCGTCTCGTGCGAGTGTGCCCGCCATGACCAAACAATTTATGAGAAATACTCCGTCCCATCCGGAGGAAACCGTTTTTTCGGTGACGGAGACAGCCGTGAATGACGGGGGTGCAATCATGTCGGTGAACAGCAGTGACTACACTCTGGGTGAACGGATCTGCAAGGCGCGCGATGCCTCCAATCTTTCGACCGCCCAGCTTGCACGTCGGCTGGGCATCAAGACATCCACCCTGCAGAGCTGGGAAAGTGACCGGTCCGAGCCGCGTTCCAACAAACTCGTTTTGCTTGCCGGTATCTTGAATGTAAGCCCGACGTGGCTGCTGGTTGGCCGGGGTACACCGCCGGTTTCGGAAAGCAGCACGACCTCCGATCTCGACAGCATGCGTGTTGCCCTCGACAGGGTTCAACGCCAGGCTCAGGCACTTGCCGACGAGATTGCCACGCTACAGGATCGTCTTGAAGGCTGATCCATTTCGCTGAATGACCAATCTTCTTGCAACGGCCGCCAATAAAAAGGTGGCCGTTTTCAAGCGCTTGATTTGCTTGACTCAAAATTCTGCAAAGCAATGGGACTGGTGTCCTTCGGCGCAGGCGTTTAGTGCATCATCCGCATCCCCGCCCCTCTTGGGTCGCCAGACCGTGGCCTGACTGCTTGTTTGTCTGCCTACTATTTTCCGGCACAGTACGCTTGGCCGGGAAAAGCGCTTGCCAGACCTCGCGCCTCCCCCCTATCTCTAGGTCAACGATTTCCTGGCCGGAATCGAGCGAAGGCCCGAAAGCTGGACCCTCCAGCCTTTCTGGCTCCGCTCCTCGCGTTCGTCAGAATGCACTCACTGCCGGGCGATCCGTCAGACCACCAGCGTCTGCCCCTCTCACGGTTCAGGAAACTACCCATGTCATTGAATGCAGCACTCTTGAAGGAAAAAGTGTTTATCGGCGGAGCATGGAGCGATGCGGACAGCGGACAGACCGTCGCCGTAACCAACCCTGCGACCGGAGAGACGATCGGAACCGTTCCCTTCTGCGGGCGTCCTGAAACCGCAAGGGCGATTGCGGCTGCCGACGCCGCGCTTCCCGCCTGGAAAGCGTTGACGGCAGAGGCGCGGGCCAACCATATGCACGCTCTCTGCGATGCCATCATGGCCGACCTGGACGACCTGGCCGCCCTCCTGACCACGGAAATGGGCAAGCCGCTTGCTGAAGCCAAAGGCGAAATTGCGCTTGGTGTGAAATACATCCGTTTCTTTGCCGAGGAAGGCAAACGGGTTTATGGCGACACCATCCCCTCGCCCTGGGCAGACCGCCGCATTCTGGTGACCAAGGAACCTGTCGGGGTCGTCGGCTCGATCACTCCCTGGAATTTTCCGAATTCGATGATTGCCCGCAAGCTTGGCGCAGCCCTGGCCTCCGGCTGCACAATGGTGATGAAGCCTGCCGAATTCACCCCTTATTCAGCGCTGGTCTACGGCGTGATGGCTGAAAAATCCGGTCTTCCCAAGGGCGTGATCAACATCATCACAGGTGACGCTCCGGCGATTGGCGAGGAGATGTGCGAGAACCCCGTCCTGCGGAAACTGACGTTCACCGGTTCAACCCGTGTCGGCAAGCTGCTGGCCGGGAATGCTGGCCGCAACATGAAGAAGATCTCCATGGAGCTCGGCGGCAACGCGCCCTTTATCGTTTTCGACGATGCCGACCTCGACAAGGCCGTCGAAGGAGCAATTGCCAGCAAGTTTCGCAACTCCGGGCAGACCTGTGTCTGTGCCAACAGGCTCTATGTGCAGGCAGGCGTCTACGACGCTTTTGCCCAGAAGCTGAAGGACGCGATGGTAGCGCAGCTCAAGGTCGGCAACGGTCTTGAAGCCGGAACGACCCAAGGCCCGCTGATCAACGAAGCTGCGGTCGAAAAGGTCGCCGATCACGTGCAGGATGCGCTGTCCAAGGGTGGTGAATTGATTGCAGGCGGACACCGCCCCAACGGCCCGGGAACGTTTTTCGAGCCGACACTGATCACCAAGGCGACGTCCGAGATGAAAGTGGCACGCGAAGAAACCTTTGGCCCGCTTGCCGTTCTGTTCAAGTTCGACACCGAAGAAGAAGCGGTGCGACTTGCCAATGACACCGAATTCGGCCTCGCCTGTTACTTCTATACCAAGGATCTTGGTCGCACCTTCCGCGTCATGGAACAGCTTCAGTATGGTCTTGTCGGGGTCAACGAAGGTGTCATCACGACAGAGGTTGCCCCCTTTGGCGGCGTCAAGGACAGCGGCATGGGCAACGAAGGCTCGAAGTACGGTCTGGATGATTATCTGAACGTGAAATATAGCTGCATCGGCGGCCTCGGCATGTAATTGCCTTGCGTCCCGGCCCGACGCCGGGACGCATTACGCTGCGTTGAGCAGTGTCGACTGGAGATTGGCGGAACTCATGGGGCGCCCGAAAAGGTAGCCCTGACCGCACTTGCAGCCCAGTTCGCGAAGCCGCTCAGCCTGTTCAACGGTTTCGATACCCTCGACGATGACGGACATTCCATAGCCCTTCGCCATATGCAGAACTGCCTCGATTACGGAGATGTCCTGTTTGCTGGCGATCGACTGGCGAACAAATGTCTTGTCGAGCTTGATCTTCGAGAACGGATACTTGGGCAGGTAGCCGAGTGAAGAATAGCCGGTCCCGAAGTCGTCCAGTGAGAAGCTGCAGCCGAACGCCCGCATTTCTTCCATGGCAAACTTCAGGTCGAGCGTTTCATCGATGAACAGGGATTCCGTGATCTCGAGATCCAGGCGGTCCGAAGGGAAGCCGGTTCGTTGCAGCGCCTCGCCGACAGTGGCAACAAGATTGCCGCGGCTGAACTGTATGGCTGACACATTGATGGACAGACGGAGGTGGCTCGACCAGGTCAGCGCTTCCTTCATTCCCCTGTTCAATGCCCAGGCACCCAATTCCACGATGTAACCGTTCTCCTCAGCAATCGGAACAAACTCGGCGGGTGAGATCGGTCCCAGTTCCCGATGGTCCCATCGCAGCAAGGCTTCAACACCGAAGATCGACCGGTCGGCCAGATTGGTGAGTGGCTGATAGACCATGTGCAGCTCGTCGCGGACGATAGCCTTGAAGAGTTCCGTCTCCAGTTGGCGCCGGCGCTGTAGCGCTGCGTCCATCTCCGGCAGAAAACGCAGGACCGGCGACCGGTTGTTTCGCCGGACTTTGGCAAGGGCATTGCCGGATTTCTTCAAAAGATGCTCGGGTGTCATGTCTCCGCTGGTAACGATGTACCCGAACTTGAGCTGCACCGAGATCCTGGCGCCTTCGATCTTGTAGTCCTCGCCGATCACTTCCTGGAGTGACTCGATCAGCGCCAGATCCTGATCCGGCTCACAGCGAAATACGCCTGCAAAAACATCTGCTGTAATGGCTGCCCATGTCGTGCGAGCGGAAAGATGGCTTTTCAGACGCATCGCGACCGTTTCACGAAGCTGGTCACCGTAGGAAAATCCGAGCGAAGCAACGATCTGATCGAAATTGGCAATCGCGAACTGAACCAGACAGACCTCCTGGCCCGTGCCGCGAGCCAGCTTAAGCGTTGCAGCAACTTCTTCTTCAAAACCGTTCCGGTTGAAAAGCCCGGTGCTTGGATCGAACCGTGCGAGATAAGCAAGGCGTTCCGCGGATTCCTTTTCTTCGGTCACATCCCGACATGTCAGACAGGCGACCGCTTCGGTTTCCATATCGCGCAGTTTCTTCGATTTCGCGATCGTGCGTTCAGAGCGCGTGACGACATATTCGATAAACCGGCGTCTTCCGTCGTCAAGGCGCATGTCCAGAATCTTGGCCACCGGCTGACGGTTTCCAGGGTCGGCAAGAACTGACAAAGCTTCTTCAACCAGCTCCAGCGGCAGTACATTCCTGGCAGGCTTACCGACAAGAGCATCGCTTTGGAACAATGAGCGGGCCATTTGGCTTGCAGCGGAGACACGACCGTCATTCTGAACGACAACGATTGCATCAAAGCTGTCGTCGAAGACAAGTCCGAGCATACGCTCGCTGTTGCGGCGTCTGACGTTGGCGATGTGTGAGAGAAGCTTGTGAAAGCCCAGTTCCCGCAAGACGATACTTGCGGCTGCCAACAGCAGAATGAGATGCGAGCTTGCGGTCGGCACAAGGACGGGAGCCGACTTCTGGATGGCAATGGCACCAATTTCAAACATGATCGCGCAGAGCGCAAGAATGCTAATCTTGAGGGCCCAGCCTTCAATTTTCGTCAAAAGCAGAGCGAAGAAGACGAGAAGTGCCCACAGGACCGCAATCCCCTCACCCCTGACTTCCATTGCCCTGTTCTGCAACAGCGTTTCGGCCCCGAGTGCCTGAATTATACTTCCCGGCAAGACATCGTAGACGGGAACAGGAAACAGGTCTCGAAGCTCCTGCGCACTTGCACCGACGATCACCTTCTTGTCCAGAAACAGACCTGGGGCCGCTGACTTGTTCAGGACATCAACAAGCGATACCCGCTCCATCTGTTCCAGTGAGATGCTGTAATCAATGCCGAAACTTCCGGCTGCGTCTCCGGTGTACTCGCCCAGGAGAGCCGCGGCAGAGATCTCCGAATTCCCATTGATCTCGAAACCGTACAGATTTCGCCAGATGCGGCTGTCGGTTTCCATCGGAACCATGACGACGACCGGCCAGGCTACATTCAGAAACTGTTCGATCGGCTGGTTGACGACTTGCCCGGCATCCTGTTCAGCCGAAGCGGCTTGCAGGAACGTGGCAAGGCTGACGTTCCCGGCGCGCTCGATCGCGGCTGCAAACAGCGTGTCATCTTCAGGATTGGAAGTTGAGCTGAAATCGATGTCGAATACGATGTCGCGGGCGCCCGCTTCAGCCAGATGATCTGTCAGGTCGGCATAAAGACGGCGCGGCAATGGCCATACGCCAAGTTCATTCAGGCTTCTGGCATCGATATCCACGACCACGATGTCGCCGGAGACCGGTCTTTCGATCGTATGGAAACGAAACTCCCAGAGAAACCGATCGAACGCCGTGGTCAGGGCAACCGTGCGCAGAACAGCCACGGCGGCGATCACGCCGACCACGATCAAGACCGCGCTCGCTATCCGTTTCCGCTGTTCAGAGCTTCCGATCAGCACACCCACCGCCCACTTTCTCAGTCCGCACTTCAGGTGTCAGAGGCAAAGCCTTGCACCTGCGGTATCCTGATTACCGTCAGTTCTTGTTTTTTCCGTTTCCGTTTCCGGAATTGCCTTTGCCGTTTCCGCCGGCATTGTTGTTGCCGCTCCCGGAATTGCCATTGCCTGAGTTTCCGTTGCCGGAATTCCCGTTACCATTGCCACCGGAATTGCCGTTACCGTTGCCGCCGGAATTGTTGTTACCGCTTCCGGAATTACCATTTCCGTTGCCACCGGAATTCCCGTTGCCGTTACCACCGGAATTGCCGTTACCGTTACCACCGGAATTCCCGTTGCCATTGCCTCCGGAATTGCCGTTACCGTTGCCACCGGAATTACCGTTTCCGTTGCCACCGGATTTCCCGTTGCCGTTGCCATTGCCGCCGAAATTGTTGTTGCCTTTGCCGGCATTCCCGTTCGAGTTCGCCGATTTCGCTTCTGCTGCATTTGATGGCACGTTTTTCACGGCCGGTGTTTCAAATGCAGGCGCGCGCTTGGCTCCAGGTTTTACGGTCGGTTTGGTACGACCGCTCACAGACAAGCCAACCCGGTTTGACGGTGCACTGGCTGCAGCCTGACCGGCTGTCAGGTCCACCCTGTCGCCGGAGGCGAAATCTTCCACAGCGACAACGCCTCGTTCGACGGAAACGCGAGCCTGCTTGCCCTGGACATTGACCTCAAATCGCGTACCTTTCACCACAGCGGCAAAAAACGGGGTTTCGACGGTGAAATGCGGCTGCTGCCGTTTTTCAACATCGACCTCGATCGTCCCCTTTCTCTGCAGCAGTGTGGTCTTTGCTCCATTGCTGCGAAATGCCGACATGGCAAAGGTGGTGTTCGGCCCAACGGCGATGGTTTCGCTGCCTCTGCCTATGAGAGCGCGGGCACCTGCCCTGGTTCCGATGGTGTAGCCTTTTTCAAACACCATGCCCTTTTTGACACGGAAAGCTTCCACGCCAGGCGCAACGAAATAAACGATGCCGGACACACGTTTGACAACCCAGTCCGAAGCATTCGCAGTAGCAGGAAGCAGAACCAGAGCTGCAAGCAAGAGGACCCGCAGAAGTGATCCTGCTTTCCGCTCGACTGAATACATAGCGTCTTTTTTCATCTTGCTCTTCAACACGTTACGACTGACTGTCAATGCCGTGCGCAGAACCCACGGACAGGTTTATTGAGTTCTACACATCCTGTGTAGCATTTCAGCGTTTAACCCAACGTGAAGACAGGCGGAAAATATTGCCTATGCTCGTCACTAGTTGCGATAAACGACTACTTCAAAACAGAAAGGAGCTAGGTAATCTTCCGTAAAATACGGAGTTACCCAGCCCGATCTCCACGACTTGTATCCGCCAATACGGATTGCTTGTCGTCATATTCCTGGAACGTCTTCAGCAGCAGCGAGACTTAATATCCCGAGCGATACCTTTTCGCAGACGGAGTGGCGTTACCGACCCTTGCCATTTCCGTTGCCACCGGAATTGCCATTGCCGTTGCCACCGGAATTGCCATTGCCGTTGCCGCCGGAATTGCCGTTGCCGTTGCCACCGGAATTGCCGTTGCCATTGCCGCCGGAATTGCCGTTGCCGTTGCCACCGGAATTGCCGTTGCCATTGCCGCCGGAATTGCCGTTTCCGTTGCCACCGGAATTACCGTTTCCGTTGCCGCCGGAATTACCGTTTCCGTTGCCGCCGGAATTACCGTTTCCGTTGCCACCGGAGTTGCCATTCCCGTTGCCACCGGAGTTGCCGTTGCCATTGCCACCGGAGTTGCCATTGCCGTTGTTCCCCGAGCGGGAATCTCCAGCATTGCCCCGGTTGCCGCCATTGGCAGCTCTTGCTTCAGCTTTGGTAGCTGGCACGTTCTTCACGACGCGTGTTTCGAATGAAGGAGCCCGTTTGGGGCCAGAACGCACCGCAGGCTTGTTCTTTCCGCTGACGGATAAACCGGCGCGGCGCGAAGGGTTGGTGGCGGCCGCCTGACCGGCGCCTACGTCGGCACGATCTCCGGATGCAAAGTCATGAACACCGACAACGCCCCGCCCCACATTGACCGACGCAGTCCTGTTGCCGACCTTGACCCTGAACTGAGTTCCTTTGACAACAGCGGCAAGGA
This sequence comes from Roseibium sp. ROS1, assembly GCF_054658215.1. Taxonomy (NCBI): domain Bacteria; kingdom Pseudomonadati; phylum Pseudomonadota; class Alphaproteobacteria; order Hyphomicrobiales; family Stappiaceae; genus Roseibium; species Roseibium sp. ROS1. Next base: position 920,190 of record NZ_BAAGIG010000002.1, on the reverse strand, counting down.
AAGGGGTTTCCACTTTGAAATGCCGATACCACCGGCGCTTTACGTCCACATCTACCTGACCAAGGTCCTGGTAGACGACCATTCGCTTGATCAGCACGCCCTTCGGCTCAAGCGTCACAACAGAATTTGGAGAAACAACGAATGTTTCTTCACCCCGATTGATGACTACACGCCCACCGCCGGTCTTGATCTTCCATCCCTTGCGCACCGTCATGCCACGCTTGACGGCAAAGGTCTCGCCGGCACGGGTTTGCACCATGACCCGGCCGCTGACGCGTTCGACCGACCAGTGCCACGGCGTGCCACCTGTCTCCGCGTCTTGCGACAATGCCTCTTGAGAAAACCAGAAGGCCATAAGGGCAGCCAGCAGAAGCGACGCTGCCAACCGCATCCGGAGATCCCAGAACTGTCCAACGTCATCAGCTTTTGCTGCCATGCAACTGGCCTGACCTGAGCAATTGACGTTTATTTTGTTGGACATGGGAGCCCTCTCTTGGCCCAGCTTCGGAAGCTCGGCAAGCTATTCCGCCCCCGTTAACAAGACTTGAATTATAATGGGAAACCTTTTTATTTCATTCTTTTAGTAAAAATTGTTCTATCATCTAACGTTTCCAACTTTTTCCCATATTAGATAAAATTTTAATATTAAAACTATTTAAGATTGTGTTTTTGGATAACTAGAGAAAAATCACAATCATAGATACCTGCGATCCCTGATCGAAATGGCGTATGACGCTCAAAATATTTTTTCAATCATTCCAAAACAAAACGGCCAGGAACCCGTAAGTTCCCGGCCACGCCAGTCAATGATTTCCGTCTGAATGCGAGTTGCATCACGCCGAAGCGTCAGACGGTTGCCAAAAGCTCTTTTTCCACGGACTTGAAAATTTCGACCTGGTCGATGTTCATTTGTTCGACGCCGCAGCGCACGGCTTTCTCGAAAACGGCTCGTTCAGACCCGGCGTAGAACATCTGCGTAATCAATCCGGCCTGCTTTGCCTCGTTTATGAGATTCTCTTCCAGGTCATCCTCATGGAATTCCAGTATATGCGCACCCTGGGCAACGGCGCGCTCGACCGAACCAACGTGAGCGTAAAGAACCATGCGCCGCAGGTCCGGTACCTTTGCACGGGCTTCAGCGCGGATTGCCTGATCGAACGAAAACGTCCAGGCGTCACTCAGCATGCCGCGGACTGCCAGCATGTCGCGAATTTCCGCAGGGTCGCCTTCCTTGATCTCAACATAGGTGCCAATACGGCCCTTGCAGGTATCTAGAAACGTGTCCAGCCTTGGAACACGTTCGCCCTTGAAGGTCTCCTTGAACCAGTTCCCTGCATCAAGAAGGTCAATTTCGTCGGAAGTCATATCCGAAATTCGGCCACTTCCATCCGTCGTCCGGTCAACAGTTGCATCGTGCATCACGTAGAGGATGCCATCCCTGGACGGCCGAACATCCAACTCGACAACTTCGGCGCCAAGCGCAATTGCTCCCTCGAGCGAGGCAATCGTGTTTTCCGGAGCCTGAAGGCTGGCTCCGCGGTGGCACACAACGACGGCTTGTTTCACGGTTAGGTCTCCTGTGTCTCCAGAGTGATATCCGGAGCTTGGATAGGGCTGGCAAACGGCCACTCTAGAGGGAAGTCGATGAAACAGGTGCCTGAAATTCTTGATGAAATGATGACACTGCAACTTCCCTCGAAATTTCAGTTGCTTACCGGTCGCAACAACCCATAATTGAATGACTGGACAATTCACCTCAGGCTCGGAACTCTATCGCGATTCTCCCCCAATACTGCAGGGTCGACTTTCTATCCCCCTGACGCTTGAAAATCTTTCCAAAGCCACACAGTTAACGGTGAAGAAATCAACTGAATTATTGTTCAGCATTTACGAACAGTCAGTCAAATTGCACCGCACAATTTTCTTCCTATGTTCCAGTCTGCAGCGTTCATGAGCGAACGCTTCTGGTAACATCTATGAGGTTTGATCATGATCCGTCTCGCAGCTTCTGCGCTTGCCCTTTCCCTCGTCGCAGGCACCGCCCTTGCCGAACCGGTGGCCTACGACTTCGACAAGTCCCACGCCAACCTGGCTTTCTCCTATAACCACCTTGGCTACTCCACGACCGAAGGCCGTTTCGGCGAATGGGAAGGCACGCTGCTGATCGACAAGGACACACCTGCAAATTCCTCCATCGAATTCACGATCGACGTCGGCAGCCTCGACACGTTCTGGGCAGAGCGCAACGCGCACTTCCTGAGCGCGGACTTCTTTGACGCTGAAAAATTCCCGAAGGCGACCTTCAAGAGCACCAAGGTCGAAAAGACCGGCGACAACCAGCTGGAAGTGACCGGCGACCTGACCATCAAGGACATCACCAAGCCGGTGACCCTGACCGTTGATGTCACTGCACTTGGTGAGCACCCGATGGCGAAGAAGGAAGCTGCCGGTTTTGCCGTTTCCACAGTTCTGAAGCGTTCCGACTATGGAATGGACATGTATGTTCCCTATGTAGGTGACGACATTACCGTGACCTTCCATTCCGAAGCGCTCAAGTCCGACGCGACCAACTAAGTGAACACCCTCGGAGGCCGGACAGACCGGCCTCCGTTTTCCAGGAGCCGCCATGCTGCGCAACACTTCAACCGGGTATGGAAGAATCGCCATTGCGTTCCATTGGACGATGGCAGTCTTGATCATCGGCATGCTTGGCCTCGGCCTCTACATGCACCAACTTCCCCCGACCGAACAGGCAACCTTTGAGCTCTATCAGTTGCACAAGTCGATCGGCTTTGTGGTTCTGACGCTTGCCGTGCTCCGTCTTGTCTGGCGCCTTCTCAATCCTTCGCCGAAACTGCCTGACAACATGCACCCGCTGGAAAAGGCCGGGGCGCATCTGGGACATGTCGGCCTGTACGCGCTTCTGTTTGCACTGCCACTGACCGGCTGGTTCATGGTGTCGGCCTCGCCGTGGGGCATTCCGACCATCCTGTTCAACACCTGGCCAGTGCCGCATCTGCCGGTTCCAGGTGTGCTTGGTTCGCAGGAACAGGCGGAAACCTTCTTCAAGCTGCTGCATGAATACGGCGCCTATCTGCTGATTGCGCTGATTGCCGTCCATGTCGCAGCTGCGCTGAAACACCACTTCATCGCCCGCGACGCCACGTTGAAACGCATGATTTCAACCGCACCCGCCAAGGCCGATAGCTGACAACACGAACTGGAAATCCGCAGATGACATTGAAGCATTTTACATATGCCGTTGCAGTCCTGTCGGCGACGACCTTCACCGCACCGGCGTTTGCCGACACCTGGAAAGTCGATCCGGACAAGAGCAAGCTCGGCTTTGAAGTCAAACAGGGCGGCGGCACGCTGACTGGCGTCTTCGCGTCGTGGGAAGCAGACATCGATTTTGATCCTGCGGCCCCTGAAACCGCCAAGATCAGCGCTGAAATCAAACCCATGAGCGCCACCACCGGCAACGCCCAGTTCGATGGCACCCTGCCTGGCAAGGACTGGTTCAACGCCGGGGACTTCCCGACGGCCGAATTCACGTCCGACACTGTCGAGCTTGTCGAAGGCAACAGCTACCGGGCACAGGGCACGCTCTCCATCAAGGGAATTTCCCAGCCGGTCGAGATGGATTTCACCCTGGACATCGCGGGCGACACCGCCACAGCTAAGGGGACGGCCATCGTCAACAGGCTCGACTATCAGCTTGGCAGCGGCGTCGGCACCGACACGGTCGGAGATATCGTCACCGTTACCCTGGATCTTACGGCGATCCGCTGACATCGCGTTCGGCAAACAAGACTTCCGGCTCCGACCATTTGATCAGGCTGCGGCACTTGGCGTCCGCAGCCTTTTTGCCGTATGAGAACAGCACTCAACGTTCCAGCGCTTCCCGATGTGACGGGAAGCAGCCAGATCAGGAAAGCCTCCTATGAACGCTCCGCTCACACCTCCAGCTTATCAGCACAGCGCCCTTTTCCCTCAGGGAGAAGACAAGACCCCGTATCGGAAATTGACGTCGGACCACGTCAAGACAGCCGAGTTCAACGGCGAAGAGGTACTGGTTGTCGAAGCTGAAGGTCTACGCCTTCTTGCCGAAGAGGCCTTCAAGGACATCAACCATTTCCTGCGTCCAGGCCACCTGGAACAGCTGAAGAAGATCCTGGAAGATCCGGAAGCGACCGAGAACGACAAATTCGTTGCGTTTGACCTCCTGAAAAACGCGAACATCGCCTCCCACGGTGTTCTGCCGATGTGCCAGGACACGGGCACCGCAATCATCATGGGCAAGAAGGGCCGCCGGGTCTGGACCGACGGGTCGGACGAAGCGGCACTCGGCGAAGGTTCCCGGGACGCCTATTTCAAGAAGAACCTGCGGTATTCCCAGCTCGCGCCGATTTCGATGTTCGAGGAAAAGAACACGAGCAACAACATGCCGGCACAGATCGAGCTCTATGCCGAAGGTGAAGATGCCTACAAGTTCCTGTTCATGGCCAAGGGTGGCGGTTCGGCCAACAAGACCTTCCTGTTCCAGGGCACGCCATCCCTGCTGACCCATGACCGGCTGGTGGAATTCCTCAAGGAAAAGATCCTCACGCTCGGCACCGCGGCCTGCCCGCCCTATCACCTTGCGATCGTCATCGGCGGCACGTCTGCGGAAATGAACCTCAAGACAGCAAAACTGGCTTCGGCCCGCTATCTTGACGGCCTGCCGACGCAAGGGTCGGAACTCGGACATGCCTTCCGTGACCTCGAGCTGGAAGCCGAGATCCACAAACTGACCCAGGCAACCGGCGTCGGTGCCCAGTTCGGCGGCAAGTATTTCTGCCACGATGTGCGTGTCATCCGCCTGCCGCGTCACGGCGCGTCCTTGCCAATCGGCCTCGCCGTGTCCTGCTCTGCGGACCGGCAGGCCGTCGGCAAGATCACGAAAGACGGGATTTTCCTGGAACAGCTCGAGATGCACCCGGAAAAATACCTGCCGGAGGTCACCGACGACCACCTGTCCGACAATGTGGTGAAAGTCGACCTGACCCGGCCGATGTCCGAAATCCTGGGCGAACTTTCCAAACACCCGATCAAGACCCGGTTGTCGCTTTCCGGACCGCTGATCGTTGCCCGCGACCTTGCCCATTCCAAGCTGCGTGACCGGCTGGAAAGCGGCGAGCCCCTGCCCGACTATTTCAAGAACCATCCGATCTATTACGCTGGCCCGGCCAAGACACCGGAGGGAATGCCTTCAGGTTCGTTCGGTCCGACAACCGCAGGACGCATGGACGCTTATGTCGATCAGTTCCAGGCAGCCGGCGGCTCCATGGTCATGCTGGCCAAAGGCAACCGTTCCGCTCAGGTGCGCCGCGCCTGCCAGGCTCATGGCGGGTTTTATCTCGGCTCCATCGGCGGTCCGGCCGCTCGCCTTGCGCAAGATTGTATCAAGAAGGTGGAAGTGGTCGAGTTCGAGGAACTGGGCATGGAAGCCGTCTGGAGAATCGAAGTCGAGGATTTCCCGGCCTTTATCGTCATTGATGACAAGGGCAACGACTTCTTCAAGGAATTGAACCTCGGCTGAACGCGGCTTCAGCTGAAAACACCAGACCCGCGGCTTTTGCCGCGGGTTCTTTTTTGTCTGTCGACACACCAACAACAGTAACCACGCGCCGTTTTGGCGCGATTTGGATCGCGGTCATACGATTCGGAATTGGGCGCGGAATCGCCCAATCCGGATCAAAGATAGCTGACGATTTATGCCAAGGCGGGCAAATTCCACAATCTCAGCGAGCGAATGCGTCTTCATCGCGTTTTTCACGAAAAATCCGTTGCAATTTCAGCACAGACGCAGGACATGGTCGGTGGTCACATCAACGTGAGATTTTCCCGAACGCCGTTTTGCGACATAATAATTAAGAGTGCGGCAAGGACATTTTCGTAACGTCACTTTGATTGAGAATCGCATCGTTGAGGCACCAGCCCGATGCTGATGGGGGATCGGAATGAAGAAACTTTTATTTGTAATGGTTGCGGTTCTGGCGGGCGCTTTTGCGCTGACCGCTCAGGCAGCTCCGCGATATGGCTACTTTGACCACAGCACGAACACCTGGGTCACTCCGAAATATCACCCGGGCGGCCCGTCCCCGGTCAAACGCAAGCGCGTGAAATATGATGGCCCGTACCCTGCAGGCACGATCGTCATCGATACCTCCGAGCGTCGTCTTTATCATGTCCTGCCTGGTGGCAAGGCCATGAAGTACGGCGTCGGCGTTGGCAAGGATGGCTTCCAGTGGGCCGGCACGCACCGTATCACCCGCAAGGCTGAATGGCCGAGCTGGACCCCGCCTGCACAGATGCGTGCTCGTGAACGTGCGAAAGGCCGTATCCTTCCGGCTTACATGCCGGGTGGACCGAACAACCCGATGGGTGCTCGCGCGATGTACATCGGCTCGACCCTCTACCGCATTCACGGCACGACTGAGCCGTGGACCATCGGTTCGGCTGTCTCTTCCGGCTGTATCCGCCTAGCAAATGAAGACGTGATCCACCTCTACAACAGCGTGACTGTTGGTTCGAAGGTCATCGTGAAGCGCTAAACTGCGGCACCAATTACCAAGAAATAAAGCCGGGCCCTGCCCGGCTTTTTTATTTGATGCTCACTTCTAAATCCCAGCTTGATCAATTTTCCGGGATGTGGGCATCGATCAGCACCGCTGCCGCGTTCTTTGCCGCACCTGACGGATCCGGGTCGAACCCCATCTGAGCGGCTACGATTGCCCCTTCCTTGAGAAGGAGGATCTGTCGTGCCAGCAGATCCGCCTCGCGAGCCCCCGCCTTTTCCGCAAGACTCCTGAGTGCCGACAGAAGCAGGCGCTTGTGTTCGGTGGACTGGGCATATGCAGGGTGTACGGGGTCCTGAAACTCAGCCGATGCCTTGATGAACATACATCCCTTGAAACCGGGTTCTTCGAACCACTCTTTCAGAATATCAAAAACTGCGAGAAGCTTTTGCCTTGGCGAAAGATCGCGTTCATCCAACCTGCGCAGGAACCAGTTCCGGAAAGTCTCGTCCCGGTATCTCAACACCGCCAGGATCAGATCATCCTTGGTTCTGAAATGCTTGAACATCGTCGTCTTGGAGATGCCTGTTTCAGCAACAAGCGTATCCATGCCGGTCGCATGGAAACCGTCTCTGTAAAAGACAGCCAGAGACTTGCGTACCAGTTCATCGCGTTTGCTTGGTCGCATGAGCTTCCTTTCTGTACTAACTTGTAAATAGTCAAACATCAGCGATCGTTCAAGATACCCAAAATAGGTGCTACCCAAACAGCCGAAACACGACCTCCTCACGTTTTAATGATCTCAGGCACGAAGTTAGCGCCTTGCCATCATGTACAGATCGGTACATATATAACTCGTAACTGAACAGATCGGTACACATTTATCTGTTTAACACTGCGAGGCAAACCCATGTTCTCACCAAGACCTGCATATCCGCGCGGCTTCTATCTCTTCGGCGCACTTGTTGCCGGGGTACTTGTGATCACATCAGCCTTGACCCCGGCCCCCCAGCCGCTGGACGCCCGCCTTCATGCGGGGTTGGCCTCGTCTCCTCAAATTCAGACTCTGGAGCTAGCGCGATGACAGAACAGCGCCCCCCGCTGCCGCCTTTTACCCTTGAGACCGCCCGCCAGAAGGTGCGTGCTGCGGAAGACGGCTGGAACAGCCGGAACCCGGAGAAGGTCTCGCTAGCCTATACACCGGACACCATTTGGCGGAACCGGTCGGACTTTCCGGTTGGGCGGGAGCAAGTGGTGGAATTCCTCACCAGCAAATGGCAGAGGGAACAGGAGTACCGCCTGATCAAGGAACTGTGGACCTTTGCCGGCAACCGGATTGCGGTTCGCTTTGCCTACGAATGGCACGATGCGGCCGGACAATGGTACCGCTCCTACGGCAACGAGAATTGGGAGTTCGCACCCAATGGACTGATGCATCGCCGATTTGCCAGCATCAATGATCTCGCCATTTCCACGAATGATCGCAAGATGCACTGGCCTCAGGGCCCGCGTCCGGCAGACCATCCTGGCCTGAGTGAACTCGGACTTTAGCCAGCCACAACTCTAACTAGCCCGCGAAAGCCCGGAACGTTTAAAGACGTTCAAGCAACCGGTGCCCTGCGTTCAGCAGGACACCGGCAGGTGATCCAAAAGACCGGAAGGGCAGCTCAATGTCCGGACAGCATCATCTCGCCGTCGTGCAGGAAACAGCCCTTGTCGAAGTGCGATAGATCGACAGGATTGGTCGTGCGGATATCGGAGAACCCAGGCAGTGACCGGATCTCGGGATCAAAGCTTCTGTGGACCTGCGACAGGAAGACGAGCGTGATACGCTGCTTGTTTGCAAATTGTCTCAGCTCCTCGATCTGCGCACCGAGCGGTGGCTGCGAGCGATGCTGGTCCATGACCTGAAGATAATCGATGACGGCAATGGAGCCCGGCACAGCGTCAGCCAGCGTCTCTTCAATATTCTCGGCGCAGACGTTGTCGGAAAGCCTAATCCGGAACGATCCCGATTTTTCCGGATCGCGGTATCCGCTGGCGGATAGCTTCATACGAACATCGCGATAAGAACATTCTGACGAAAAGAACACGGACGTTCGACCGGCCTTGGCCGCTTCTGCAAGCAACTCGAGCCCCAGCACTGTTTTGCCGTGCCCCGGCCGTGCACCAAGGATGACCATATCGCCGGGTTCAAGCGCTGACAAAAGCCTGACCGACGGGCCTTGGTCGCGTACCGCAGACGCGAGATGGCTCCAGCTTCTGAAACCTTCGCGAACAGCAATTGCGTCCAATGCGCGGCTCAACGCGATGGATTTGTTGCGGGCGAGTGTTCGGGCTTCACGCTTCAGGCGGAAAACGGGTGCAGTGAGTTTCATGGTGCGACCTCCAGATCGCGTGCATCAGCCGCAGTCCCTCCTTATGCGAACGCACGATCGTCTGGTTGCCAGTATGAAACGACCCTGCAGTTCGGCTGCTGCTCCTGATGGAGGGGGATGGCTTGGGTCGAGCCACGCCCTTTATAGCTGATTCCAGCTGGCTTCAGCCAGCCCGGCCTGCTCTCAATCAACGATCCCGTGTCAGGCCCTTGTCCGCCAGTTCCTGCAGGTAGACACCCCAGTGTGCTTCCGGATCTCTGCCTAGCTCGAGGAAATACGTCCAGGTAAAAATCCCGGAGTTATGCATGTCGTCAAAATGGATACGGACAGCATAGTTGCCGACAGGTTCGATCTTCATGATCTCGACGTTGCGTTTGCCGGGCACGGTCTGCTTCTGGGAAGGATTGTGGCCCTTCACTTCCGCCGAAGGTGAACACACCCGGAGATATTCGGCAGACAATTCGTGCCGCTCACCCGTGTTGAAAGCAACAGTCAGGCTCTTCTTGTCTTTCGATACGCGTAGTTCCGTCGGCCAGGGAGCAGTCGGGTCGGTCATCTCCGGGTCCTTTGATTCCACCCGGCACACGTCGCCGGGACTTGCGCGCGGACGATACCGGTAGCACCGGCACCGTCAAGCGGCGTCTTGTCCCGCCTGCTTCACCGCTTCATAGCCGTCAAGCGCTGCCTTGCGTGCCTTGGCATGGTCGACCAGCGGTTTCGGATAGGTCTCGCCAAGCGTGATACCGGCCTTTTTCAGGGTTTCGGCCGGAGCATCAAACGGCGCAAAGAGATAGTGCGTGTCCAGATCGCGCAGCTCTGGAACCCATTTGCGGATATACACACCTTCCGGATCGAATTTTTCTCCCTGGGTAATCGGGTTGAAGACCCGAAAATAGGGAGCAGCATCAGCGCCTGATCCTGCGACCCACTGCCAGCTTGCGGAATTGTTGGCAAGGTCCGCATCCACCAGCGTGTCCCGAAACCAGGCCTCGCCATGGTGCCAATGAATACGCAGATGCTTGATCAGGAAACTCGCCACGATCATGCGCACCCGGTTGTGCATGTATCCGGTTTGCCAGAGTTCGCGCATGCCGGCGTCGACAATCGGATATCCCGTTTGTCCTTTCTGCCACTTCTCCAACGCGTCGCCCGGCTCCTGCCAGGGATAGGAATCAAAGGTTGAACGCCAGTTGTCCGACGGCAATTTCGGAAAATGGTAGAGCAAGTGGTACGCAAATTCCCGCCAGGCAATCTCGGACAGGAATTTCATACCGTCACCGGCAACCGACGATTTCCGGTCCATTACCTTCTGCGTTGCATGCCAGATCTGTCGGGGTGAGATTTCGCCGAAGTGGAGATGCGGCGACAAGCGCGACACATTCGGAAGATCCGGGCGATTGCGCAATGTGCCATAGCCCTTCAAGCCTTCCTCGAAGAAGCCGTCCAGCCGCTCCGCAGCACCGGCTTCACCGGGCTGCCAGCAATCCTCCCATCCCTTTGCCCAGTTAGGCTTCGTGGGCAAGAGGTCAAAGCTCTCAAGCGTTTCACCGCCATCGTAGTCCGCAAATTCCAGCTTCTCCGGTGCTGGCAAGGCGTCATCGATGGTCTTTTGCTGAGCTGCCTTCCAGAACGGCGAATACACCTTGAAGGGGCCGCCGGATTTTGTCTCCAGTTCCCAGGGTTCGAACAAGAGGGACGCCTTGAAGCTTTTGACCTCAAACCCGTCTTCTTTCAGCACCTTCTTGAGATCGGTGTCCCGCTCGATTGCATGTGGTTCGTAGCATCGATTCCAGAAGACGGCCTCGGCCTCGACTTCCTTTGCAAGCTGTGGGATCAGGTGTCTCGCGCTCCCCCGCAGGAAGATCAGACCCGGCAGATCCGCCTTCAAGGACGCCAGGCTGTGATGCAGCCACCAGAGGCTTGCCCCGCCAAGCGGGTGCGTTTCACCGGCCTGCTCTGATGGTTCAAGGATGAAGACCGGAAGGACACGTCCCTTGCGGGCCGCCTCGAACAGGGCCGGATTGTCTTTAATGCGCAAATCCTGTCGAAACCAAACAAGTGTTGTCATGCTGCTCCTGCCGCTTGCTACAGCTCAGATACGCCGCAAAACACAATCGGATCAATGGTGTGCTGGATTTTTTGGCTCCAATACCGGGCGAGCGGCAAGTAAAGTGGAGCTCCTAGGATTGTGACCGGACCAAGCACTCGTCAGAACGCTTTTCGATGCAGGTTCCTGGTCGCGCAGGCGAGTGAATTCCGGCATCTTTCCAATTGATTTGACAAGAGTACACTCACGAGTTTACCTGATGCCGTAAACCGGACATTTGCAGTCCGGTTTCAATTGATCTTGCCCGCATCGACGCCATATGATCTGGATAAGATAAAAATCGAGGGAGAGCGAAACGTGACAGACGGCAAGATTGTGGTCCCGGCACAAGCGGCAATCGGAAAAGCGGAATCACATGGTCCGATGATCGACCCGTTCGGCCGCGCCGTCACCTACCTTCGCGTCTCCGTGACTGATCGTTGCGATTTCCGTTGCGTGTATTGCATGGCGGAAGACATGACCTTCCTGCCCAAACGCGAAGTGCTCAGCCTTGAAGAGCTCGACCGCCTGTGCACTGCCTTCATCGAAAAAGGCGTCCGTAAACTGCGCCTGACCGGCGGTGAGCCGCTGGTCCGCAAGAATATCATGAGCCTTATCCGCAGCCTTGGCCGGCATCTGGACAGTGGCGCTCTGGAAGAGTTGACCCTGACCACCAACGGCTCGCAGCTCGCCCGCTACGCGCAGGAACTCTACGATTGCGGCGTGCGCCGGATCAATGTGTCGATCGATACGCTCGATCCGCAGAAATTCAAGGCAGTCACCCGCTGGGGCGACCTTGGCAAGGTCATGGACGGAATCCGCGCAGCGACTGCCGCAGGCCTCCAGATCAAGATCAATATGGTTGCTCTCAAGGACGTCAACGAGCATGAGATCGTGACGATGCTTGAGTGGTGTCATGAGCACGGTCATGACCTGACCCTGATCGAGACCATGCCACTTGGCGAGATCGACGGCGACCGCACGGACCAGTATCTGCCGCTCTCGACCGTGCGTGCGCGCCTGGGCGAGAAGTTCACATTGACGGACATCCCCTACAAGACCGGCGGACCTGCCCGGTATGTGACTATCGCGGAAACCGGTGGTCGTCTCGGCTTCATCACGCCGATGACGCATAACTTCTGTGAAAGCTGCAACCGGGTGCGCGTCACCTGCACCGGCCAGCTATACATGTGCCTTGGTCAGGAAGACATGTCGGATCTTCGCGCGCCTCTGCGCGCTTCGGAAGGGAACGACCTTCTGAACGATGCGATTGATGAGGCCATCGGACGGAAGCCAAAAGGGCATGATTTCGTGATTGACCGGAACCGCAACCAGCCTGCAGTTTCCCGGCACATGAGCGTCACCGGCGGTTAAACAGCCAAAACTTCAACTACCCAGGCAGCAGCAAGTTCAGCGACCTTGAAAGCCGGCAAAACTATTCTGCCGGAACGAGGTCGGCGCGCGTGGTGTAGAACCTGATGCAGACGGTCGCGATCAGGCTGCACCCGATGCCCAGTCCCATCATCAGGATCATGCCCCAGGGCGAAGAGGCCAGCAGACCATCGGCATACAGCGAGGCGACGATGGAACCGGCCAGTGCGCCCATGGCGACCTGAAGTGAGGCCGTCAGGCCGGAAGCAGCTCCCGTCAACTCCGGCCGTACACTGACAGCACCGGACAAGGCACTTGGCAGGCAAACCCCATTGCCGAGACCAAGAAGGAACATCGGCAGGAAGAGGCTGGGTGCGCTCAACGCTCCGAAATAGGCAAACCCGGAGATTATCGCCACGCAGACAACGCCGATGAGAGTGCCGGACAGTATCATCCGAAACAGGCCAACTCGCTCGGCAAACCGGCCGGAGATGAAGTTTCCAGCGATATAACCGAGCGCCACGAACATGAAGTAGAACCCCATTTCCTGCGCACTCAGGGACAGGAGATCGGCGGCAATAAAGGGAGCCCCTCCCAGATAGGCGAAGTAGGCAAGCGCGTTGGACGCCGCTGTCAGACTGTAGCTCCAGTAGAGCGGCTCACGGCAGAGGGTCGCGTAGGATTTCAGGATCTGCCGCCCACCGGCCGCTTTTCGGTTCAGGTGCGTTTCAGGCAGAAGCGCAATGCTTGCCCACAGAACCGCCACTCCGAACATCAGCAGCAGCACAAACCCGCCCTGCCAGCCATAGTATTGATCCAGAATTCCGCCGATTGCTGGTGCCACTGTCGGCATCACCGCCATGCCCATGGTGACATAGCCGATCATGCTGGCCGCCTGCTTGGGGCTGTAGAGATCACGCAGGATCGCACGGCCAAGGACCATTCCCGTACAGCCACCGGCTGCCTGAAGAACCCGGGCGGCGATCAAGGCTTCGATTGTTTGTGCAAACAGACAGAACACGCTGCCGATTACGAACAAAGCCATGCCGAGAATGATTACCGGCCGGCGGCCGAACTGATCCGACAAGGGTCCCCAGAACAACTGGGAAACCGCAACCGCGATGAAATAAGCGGACATCGAGAGCTGGATCTCGCCCGCAGTTGCGGAAAAGACCACCATCATTCCTGCCAGGGACGGCAAGTATATCTGCATGGCAAGCGGGCTGACCGATGAAATCGCTACAAGCACCGCCAGGGATGGTTTGGCATCGGTGCTGGAAGTCTGAGTTCGGCTTGTGAGCATGCCCGGGAAGGAACCTTTTGGTTTTCACCCTCGCGGGCGATATATTCAGGTTCGAATATATATTGGCCGCGTGATCCGGACGTGAAAACCTGAATTGTTACAGGCCCAACATCGAAAGACGGCAGAAACCGCTAATGTTTCTCCTCATTGGCTTTGAAATTGTTTCAACTTTGCAAGCTTGACCCGAGCCTTCGCAACGGGTGGAAACTGCTGCATTTCACGGATAAATCTGCGATCGCCGCCACCAGTCCTGCAGCCAGCTAAACCCGGACGAAAAAAGGCCACAGCTCTCGCCGTGGCCAAAACTTGTCTCGTCGCCTAATCAGGAATTACCCAGGGATCGGCCCTGCCCTGTATCAATCGAAGACGATGTTGGGGGCCGCTCGTGTGGGTTCCGCGCTCTCCCGATCAATGCTGTCGAGTACCTTGGCGGCAATGTCCTTGTAGATGCCTGCGACCGAGCCTTCAGGATCGGACACCACCACCGGTGTTCCGGCATCGGAGGTTTCACGGATCTTCATCGTCAAGGGAATTTCGCCCAGGAACGGAACCTTCAGCCGGTCCGCTTCCGCGCGCGCTCCGCCATGGCCGAAGATATCATGGCGACCACCGCAATCGGGGCACTGGAAGTAGCTCATGTTCTCGACAATCCCCAGCACGGGAACATCGACACGCTTGAACATGTTGAGGCCCTTGCGGGCATCGATCAGGGCAAGGTCCTGCGGTGTCGACACGATCACGGCTCCGGCCAGCGGCACTTGCTGGGCCATGGTGAGCTGGGCGTCGCCGGTTCCCGGAGGCATGTCGACCACAAGGACGTCAAGTTCGCCCCAGGCCACTTCGCGCAGCATCTGGGTAAGCGCGGAAATAACCATCGGCCCACGCCAGATCATTGGCGTTTCCTCTTCCACCATGAAGCCCATGGACATCACCTTGATGCCATAGCCTTCCATTGGCTTGAGCATCCTGCCCGACAAAGCTTCCGGCCTGCCGGAAACATTGAACAGCCGCGGCACCGAAGGACCGTAGATATCGGCATCCAGGACGCCGACCTTCTTGCCGAGGGAGGCCATCGCCAACGCAAGGTTCGCCGTAGTGGTGGATTTGCCAACACCGCCCTTGCCGGACGCAACCGCGACAATGTGCTTGATGCCCGGCACGCCCGGTTTTGCAGGCGCCTGCTCTTCCGCAGGTCGCCGAGGCTGTTGGGGGGCTGGTTTGGGAGCTGATTGTGGTGCCGCATTGCGAGCGCCGCCCGCCGCCCGTTCGGCAGTCAGCGCGACCATCACGGTTTCGACGCCATCCACTTCCTTGACCACCTTTTCAGCGGCCTGGCGCAGAGGCTCAAGCTCCTGTGCGCGTTCTGCAGGAACGGTGATGGAAAAAACAACACGGCCATCGGAAACAAAAACGTCCGAGACAAGGCCCAACGAGACGATATCGCCTTCAAGGTCTGGTCCCTTGATCTGCCTCAGTCGTTCCATGACTGCGCTTTTTATGGTGTCGGTCATCTTTCGGTCCTGTTTCGTACACCGGCCACTGTGTTCAACCGGCTATTTCCGGTGCGAACTCTAGTTCGCCGCTCCTTTCAGGCAACCTGCCAAAATGAAGCACGGCGCGTTCCGGTTTCAGACCGCGAGTCATAGAAGGGGTGAAAATCCGACACAAGCCCTGCGCAGTTGAAAGCCGCAAGCTTCAGAAGCTTTCATAACCATGGAATTGGCCATGGTTGCTGCTGGATCTCACGATTGTTACCCCTCCTCAAAGGGAGACAATGTTTTCGTTGAACCGCCAGACGGCCCGGTTAATTTGTTACGGTCCTACACAGCGTCCTTCCCAAGACATTCCAGCTTCAGGAATTTGACATGCCAACCTGCCTTATCACCGCAGCCAATCGCGGGATCGGTTATGAACTTGCCCGCGCAGCACTGGACAGTGGCTGGACCGTTTACGGCTCCGTCCGCACGCAGCAGTCCGCTGACGAGACAGCGGAACGGCTCGGCAAAGATTTTCATCCGCTGGTTTTCGATGTGAGAGACCATGCCGCCGTTCGCGCGGTCGCCGGTGACCTCGACACCCCGCTGAACCTTTTGATCAACAACGCGGGCATCATCACTCCGGAACGTCAAAGCGCACTGGATATGGATTTCGAGGGTTTTGCCGATACCCTGGCTGTCAACACCCTTGCACCTTTGGCGGTCTCGCAAGCTTTCCTGCCCCATTTGCGCCGGTCTGGATCCGGTCGAATCCTGACCATCTCCAGCCAGATGGCCTGGATGGGATACCGGAAGTCGGACACCCTCGCCTACCGCGCCTCCAAGGCGGCAGTAAACAAGGTTATGCAGGGGCTGGCGACCGATCTGGAACCGGAAGGCATTCCGGTCGCGCTGATAGATCCGGGCTGGGTGCGTACAGACATGGGTGGCCAGCTGGCAGACAATGACCCGGTGGATGTGGCGCGGGGCGTTCTGAAGATTGCCGGTTCCCTGTCTGTTACCGATACCGGAAAGTTCTTCAAATGGAGCGGTGAAGAGCGCCCGTTCTGACGTGCCAATTCGACTGGAGACACATGATGGCCTGGCCTCTCCCCGTAACCCTGAAGGGCAGTACCGGCACACTTGCGCCCTTGAGCCTATCCCACGCCGCCGACCTGGCTGAAGCTGCCGCCGACGGCGAACTGTGGAAGCTTTGGTACACCAGCGTCCCGAATCCGGATGCCGTTCGGGTGGAAATTGAAAGACGGCTGTCGCTTCAGGAAGCCGGCTCAATGCTTCCTTTCGCCGTGTTGACGCCAACTGGCAAGGCCGTTGGCATGACCACCTATATGAACATCGATGCGGCCAACAAGCGCGTCGAAATCGGTTCGACCTGGTATCGCAAGGCGGTGCAGCGCACTCGCCTCAACACGGAATGCAAACGCATGCTGCTGGCACATGCATTTGAGGAACTGGACTGCATCGCGGTCGAATTCCGGACGCACTTCATGAATCACCAAAGCCGCGCCGCCATCGAAAGGCTAGGTGCCAAACTTGATGGTGTGCTGCGATCCCACCAGCGCTCGCCCAACGGAGCGCTCAGGGATACGGCGGTTTATTCGATTCTTCCTCACGAGTGGCCTGCCGTAAGAGCCAGTCTGGATTTCAAGCTCGAAGCTGGTGCCTGACCTCCTTATCCACACAAAGATGTGCGCACGTTGTTTTGCACAGTTTTCTTGTTCTGTTCACCGGGCTGCAAAGCACACTTTTGCGGAGGACTTGGCAACGCTTCGGTAACACGAAAAGCTCTTCTTCGTATTTGACTCAAATTTTAAGCAAATGTGAGGAATTGAAGCGCAGGCTGGTTTCATCGGCAAAAGGATGGACACGCCATGGAACTTTACCGCGCCTGCTACCGAAGCAAGATCAACTGGGGCAAGATGCGTCTGCCCCTGCCCGACGAAATCGACAAGACGTTGCTGCGTATTCGGCGGATCAACAGAAAGGCCGGCGTAACCGGTGCGCTTCTGCTGGTCGATCAGCACATCATCCAGGTTCTGGAAGGCCTGACCGGCCCGGTGCTTGATACCGTCTATTGCGTGATGAACGATCCGCGTCTTGAAGCCATCGAGGGCATCATTCACGAACCGGCGGATTTCCGGCTGTTCCCGAATTCGCTGATGTTCTTCCGGGATCTGACCGATGGCCTGGCCGCTTCCAAGCACGACGTGCTGCGCCCCCTGCTTGACCATCCTGCCGACGTAACGCGGGAAGAAGCCTACCGGGCGTTCGGACATTTCGCGCAGGAACTTCAGGAAGGCCGCCTGACCAACGACATGTTGATGATCTGAGCCACTCCGGGTTTTCTGCCGCGGAGCCCCAGCTCATCTCATGTTTCGCAAAATTATCCGGTTCGTGGCCGCAAGGTCCTAGTCCGATTGCCAGGCATGCCGATATTGTGCGCCCTTGTTAACTGGGGGATTGCATCATGTCAGGCAGGTTCGCCGGCCTTCAGCCGGCATCAGCCGGCTTTCTTGCCGCCATTGTCGGCTTTGCAAGTTCATTCGCTATCGTCATTCAAGGGCTGACAGCAGCCGGCGCTTCCCCAGCCGAAGCAACCAGCGGCCTGATGGCGCTATCCATTTCCATGGGCCTTTGCGCGATCGTTGCCTCGCTCGCCACGAAGATCCCCGTTAGCATCGCGTGGTCGACACCCGGTGCCGCGCTCCTTGCGACAGCAGGCCCGCTCGAAGGAGGCTTTTCGGCAGCCGTTGGTGCTTTTCTGGTCTGTGGCGCGCTTATCGTACTCGCGGGCCTGATCAAGCCTTTCGGACGGGCGGTCGCAGCCATTCCGGCACCACTTGCCAACGCGATGCTGGCAGGGGTCCTGTTCGGACTGTGCCTTGCGCCGGTAAGAGCCGTCGCAGAACTGCCTTACAGCGCACTAGCCATCATTGCCGTCTGGGCGATTGCCCTGCGCTTTTTCAGGCTCTTCGCGGTTCCCCTTGCCATGGTCATGACATTCGCGATCGGCCTTTCGAGCAGCGGCCCGATCGACCTGAGCAACGTCCAGCCGATCACCGAACCAGTCTGGATCGCACCCTCGTTTTCACTGGAAGCATTGATCAGTATTGCGCTGCCGCTCTTCATCGTGACGATGGCGTCCCAGAACATCCCGGGTGTGGCTGTGCTGTCCGCCTATGGATACCACCCCAAAAGCGGACCGCTTTTCACTCTGTCCGGCGTCTTCAGTATGCTGTCCGCCCCATTTGGCGGACATGCGGTCAACCTTGCCGCCATCACGGCAGCAATGTGCGCAGGTGAAGATGCGCACAAGGATCCGGCAAAGCGTTACTGGGCGGCCGTGACCGCAGGTGCGGTCTATGTCCTGTTCGGCCTATTCGCAGGGCTGGTGATGGCCTTTGTCGCGGCCACGCCGACTATCCTGATCGAAGCCGTTGCGGGATTGGCCCTGCTGGGGGCTTTTGCCTTTTCCATCAGCGAGGCCACAAAGGATCCCGCTGACAGGGACAGTGCCATCATTACCTTCATGGTGACGGCTTCCGGGGTTAGTTTCCTGGGTGTTTCGGGTGCATTCTGGGGACTGCTGGCCGGCGGTGCCTTCATGGCACTTTCGCGAACCAAAACGGCAAAGTAACACCTTGCCCCGCGGCAATCGCGTCCCATAGTGTTGAGACAATCGAAGCAAATGGAGTCGTTTGCCTGTGTCAGGCTCATATGTGCTGCAACCCGACCCGGAAGATTCGCGTCTTTCGACGTCCGTAACCGGTATCGATCAGGACGGACAGCCGGTCGAAACGCGTGTCGTGACGGAAAAACCCCTGACCCTCTACCTGAATTCTCAGGAAGTGGTCACCATGATGACCATTGGCGATCATCCGGACCTTCTCGCCGTCGGTTATCTGAAAAACCAGAACATGCTGGCCGAGGACGATGTCATCACCGGCATCGACCATGACGACGATCTGGATGTTGTGGTGGTTCGCACCGAGCGCGAAACCAATTTCGAGGAAAAGCTGAAGAAGAAGGTGCGCACCTCCGGCTGCGCCCAGGGCACGGTCTTCGGCGATGTCATGGACGGCTTCGATACCGTTCAACTCGACGAGGACGCCCGTCTCAACACTTCCTGGCTCTATGCGCTGACCAAAACCATCAACACAACACCTTCCCTCTATCTCGAGGCGGGGGCGATCCATGGCTGTGTTCTGTGCCAGGAAGACCGTGCGCTGGTCTACATGGAAGATGTCGGCCGCCACAATGCGGTCGACAAGATCGCAGGTTGGATGGTCCTGAACGACATCCCCGCGCACGACAAGATCTTCTATACCACTGGCAGACTGACCTCCGAAATGGTCATCAAGACCGTGATGATGGGCATTCCGATCCTCGTGTCACGCTCGGGGTTTACCGCCTGGGGCGTCGAACTCGCACGCAAGGCCGGCCTTACGCTGATCGGCCGCGCACGCGGCAAGCGGTTCGTTGCCTTGTCCGGTCACGACAGAATCGTGTTCGACATGTCCGCAAGCGACGTGGAAGACGAGCCGGATACGGCCCGCCGAAAAGGGAGCGTCCCGGCAGAATGACCAGACACAAGAAGACCCTTGAGAGCAGCAAGGTGCTTGGTTGCGTACTTGCCGGCGGCCAATCCCGCAGAATGGGCGGCGGCGACAAAAGCCTGATGGATCTTGGTGGCAAGACGATGCTTGATATGATCCTCGCCCGTCTGAAACCACAGCTGCACGATATAATCCTGAACGCCAATGGTGACCCAGACCGGTTTGCGCGCTTTCAGCTGCCTGTTGCCGCTGATCCGGTAGGCGATTTCGCAGGACCGCTGGCAGGTGTCCTGGCCGGCATGACTTATGCTCACAACGAACGACCGGATATCAGCCATGTGATTTCGGTAGCCGGTGACACGCCGTTTTTCCCTACCAGCCTTGTCAGCCGGTTCTGTGCTGCAGTCCCCGGTGACAGACCGGTCATTGCCCTCGCCTCCTCTGCGGACAAGCTCCACCCTGTCTTCGGCCTCTGGCCTGTCAGCCTGAAAGCGGATCTCGAGGATTGGCTGCAATCCGGCAAGACAGGCAAGGTGCTTGCCTTTGTCGACTGTTACGACAGTGTCGAAGTCGCCTTCGATGCGGATCCCGACAGCGGGTTGGACCCCTTCTTCAATGCCAACAAACCTGATGACCTTTCGACCGTCAGAGACGCGCTGAGCTTACATTCCAGATGACCACCACCCCTGTATTCGGCATCACCGGCTGGAAGAATTCCGGCAAGACACAACTCGTGGCGAGCCTCGTGGCCGAGTTCACCGCGCGGGGCCTGAAGGTTTCGACCGTAAAGCATGCACATCACGGCTTCGATATCGACAAGCCGGGCACCGACAGTTTCCGGCACCGCGAAGCAGGTGCAGTGGAAGTTGCACTGGTGTCCGGACGCCGTTGGGCCTTGATGCATGAACTGAAAGAGGAAGACGAGCCGCCGTTGGAAGACGTCCTTGAGCGGCTTGCTCCCTGCGACCTGATCCTGATCGAAGGCTACAAGAGCGAACCCCATCCGAAGATCGAGGCACGCAGAACCGAGGCAAGCGAACGCGGTCCCCTTGCCGTTTCCGATCCGAATATTCTGGCCATCGCAACCGATCACGATTTGCCGGACGAGGTGTTGCCGGTGTTTCATCTGGACGACATTGCCGCCATGGCGAATTTCATCGAGACCCATCTCGGGCTGAAAAGGTCGACAACATGACCGGCAAACAGCTTCTGGATGACTGCTTCCTGCACGACAAGGACCGCCTGCGCCACCACGAGGCGCTGGAGATCCTGAAACAGCGGCTGTATTGCATTGCCGAGACCGAAACCGTGCCCCTGCAGGATGCCGCCGAACGCATCCTTGCAGATACGGTGACCGCTCCCCGCAACGTGCCACTGGCCGACAATTCGGCCGTTGACGGTTACGCCTTCCGCAACGCCGATTTCGAGGAAGCCGGAGGTTTCTTCCGTCTGGAACAGAGGATAGCTGCAGGGCACACGAGCAACGCCGATCTTGGCCCATGGGCAGCAGCCCGGATCTTTACTGGAGCGGTGATGCCACCCGGTGCGGATACGGTCGCCATGCAGGAAGATTGTGAAACGCACCAGCAGGATGGGCAGGACTTCGTGATCGTGCCGCAAGGCCTGAAAACGGGTGCCAACCGCCGTAAGGCGGGAGAAGACGTGGCGGAGGGAACGACGCTGCTGAGCCCCGGTCAGCGCTTGCGCCCGCAAGATATCGCGGCAATCGCGTCCACCGGACAGGCAGACGTTTCCGTTTGCCGGAAACTGAAGGTGGCCCTAGTGTCGACAGGCGACGAGCTGCGCCGGCCCGGCGACCTCATCACGCTCGGAGACGTTTACGATTCCAACCACTTTCTGCTGCGCAGCCTGTGCGCAACGCTGCCTGTGGAGATCGATGACCTGGGCATTCTGAAAGATGACGCCGACGCCCTTGAAGAGGTGCTTTCGACGGCAGCAGACAGCCATGACGTGATCCTGACCACCGGCGGAGCAAGCCGCGGCGAGGAAGATCACATGCTCAAGGTTCTGGACAAGATCGGGAAACGCCATATGTGGCAGCTTGCTATCAAGCCTGGCCGCCCGATGATGTTCGGAAATATCGGATCCTGCGTTGTCCTCGGACTGCCGGGAAACCCGGTTGCCGCGATGGTCTGTTTTCTGCTTTACGCACGGCCGGTCTTCAGCGTTCTTGGCGGAGGTGCCTTTCTGGAACCGCAGGCCTTTCAGGTTCCGGCAGCCTTCGAAGTTCCCAAGAAAAAGCCGGACCGCCGAGAGTTCTACCGTGCTTATCTGAAGCCTCGTCCAGACGGATCACTTGCAGCGCATAAATTCCAGCGCGACGGCTCCGGCCTGATCACTGGCCTGCGCGAAGCCGACGGTCTTATCGAAATACCTGAAGACGTGACCTCGATCCGCAAGGGTGAGCCGGTGTCATTCCTGCCCTTCTCCGGGTTCGGACTGCGCTGACCCGGCAGCATTGCCGGGCCAGAAAGAGTTTCTTCGTTAGTAGGCGTAGGGCCAGTTGGCCGGGACGAAGCGATAACCCTCGCCGTCCTTTGCAACACGGCCCATACCGGGAAACGGAATATGCGCGCCTGCAAAGAACAACTTGTCGGCGGCGGCCTGGTCCAGGAATGTCTTGCGTGTCGACACTGCCTGCCCGGGATCAATGTCGAACCCGATACCCCAGTCCGGCCGGTTGAACTGATAGACGGCCATATGGACGATATCGCCCGCAATCACGAGGGTTTCGCCGTTGCTGTCGAACAGATAGCCGGTATGCCCAGGCGTGTGCCCCGGAAGAGCCATCGGCCGGATGCCGGACAGGATTTCCTTGTCGCCGGAAATCAGGGTCTGGCTGTCCTTGTAGGCATCGGCAGCCTTGCGTGCACCGAGGAAGAAGGGTTTGAACTGCTCGGGAGCGCCGTTCATTGCTGCATCATCGAACCAGAAGGCCTTGTCCACCTCCGGGAGGATCAGTTCCGCATTCTTGAACACCTTGTTGCCGTCACCATCGATCACGCCGAAGAGGTGGTCCGGATGCATGTGGGTGATCAACAGCGCGTCCACCTGATCGGGCGATACACCTGCGGCTGCCAAGGCATCCGGCAGACGCCCCATGGTCGGGCCCAGAGCATCCGCAGTGCCGGCATCGACAAGGATCAGCCGGTCACCGGTGTTGACGAGGTAGGCATTGACGGGAATACGCAACGCCTCACCTTCAACCATGGCTGCATCTCTCAGGCGCTGCCCTTCTGATGCGTCGTAGCCGATCACCAGTTCCGGCGTGACATCGAGATACCCGTCGAGCAAGGCGGTGATTTCAAGATCGCCGACCTTGTAGCGGAGTGCACCTGCCATCGGCTTTCCGGCCTGATCGACAGCGGCCTCTGCGGGTGCGGACAGAAAAGTGACACCACCGGCAGCGGCAAGCGCCCCTGCCCCGGCAGCCGCACCGAGCAGCGAACGTCTGGAAACGGAAATCTGTGAAGTGGTCATAATTGGCCTCCCGGCTCGACCTGATGGAAAACTTTGACGCTCGAACCGTTGGATCGGTCCGGCAGTCCTAAAAGTGTTTCATTGGCTTTGTTTTTAAAGCGGCCAATATCTTATATTACTCATAACCCGTGCTTATGTATGAGGTCGCTCCTCACTCGCTCTCCAACTGGGGCCGCCATGGACAAGCTTTCCTCCCTTTCCGGCTTTGTGCAGGCTGTCAATCTCGGCAGCTTCTCAGCAGCTGCAAAACTTCTCGGCATCTCCCAACCTGCGGTCAGCCAGCAGGTTCGGGCGCTTGAAGACGATCTGGGCATCAGACTGCTGAACCGGACCACACGTCAACTCAGCCTGACGGAAGCCGGGGAACGCTATTATGCCTATGCAAGGGATATTCTGGAGCGCCTCGATGAGGCCGACCGCTCGGTTCAGAGCGAGGAGGCCCAGATGTCCGGCCCACTATCGGTGGGGCTGCCTCTTGGTTTCGCGGAAACCATCCTTTCGGACTTCCTGATCCGCTTCAAGAAGGATCACCCCGGCATCTTGCTGGATGTGTCGTTGTCCGACCAGTTTGTCGATGTCATCCAGCAACGGCTCGATGTGGCAATCCGCATGGGCGAGATCGAGGATGACCGGCTGATTGTTCGAAGGCTCGGGCTTGCTCAGCGCTGCCTGGTGGCATCACCAGACTATCTGGATAAACGTGGACGCCCTGTCCATCCCGACGAGCTGCCCGATCACGATTACTTGCTTTACAAGAACATCGCGACCGGGAACCGGGTTCCGTTCATCAGTCCGATCGGTGAAAAGCTGTCTATCAAGATCACGCCGACAATGCTGGTCAACAACTCTTCGACCCTGCGCCGTGCCGCACTCGCCGGTCTCGGAATTGCGCTCTCCAATCGCTGGCTTATCGAGCCGTACCTGCGAACGGGAGACCTGGAAGTGGTGCTGCCACAATGGCAATACCCGCCGCACCCGGTCCATGCGGTCTATCCTTCCAATCGGTTCATTCCGCTGAAAGTGCGCCGGTTTGTCGACAGCCTTTACAGCTTTTTCGAAGACGAAGGCGCATTCCAGTAAGCCGGCAAGTCTGCTTCAGGCAGTAGTGATTTTCAGCAACATGAGGACACTGCCTTGGCCAGCAACGCGGTTACGGCCTGATGGCCGCCCGGCGGCTGGCGCCGGGCTGACAGGAACCTCACTCGGTATCGACGACCCAGGTCTCCTTGAGTGCGGCCTCTTCCCAGACTTTCCAGGCCTCGGTTGCCTTCATGGCTTCGCTGTATTTGCTCACCACAGGGTCGTTGGATAGCTGGAAGGTCTCGAAACGGCTGACGACGGGTGCATACATGGCGTCGGCAATCGTGAAATCGCCAAACAGGAAAGGACCGCCTGATGATGCCAGGCATTCTTTCCAGACGGTCACGATGCGGTTGACCTCCCCCTTAACCGCGTCGCTGACGGCTTTTGCCGCTACCGGGCGCTGCATGTTCATGGAACATTCACTGCGAAGAGCGGTAAAACCGGAATGCATCTCCGCCGAGATGGACCGTGCCCAGGCGCGTTTGGCCTTGTCCTTTGGCCACAGGCCTTTGTCCGGAAAGCAGTCGGCGACATATTCCAGGATCGCCAGGCTGTCCCACACCGTCAGGGTACCATCCTTGAGAACCGGTACTTTTCTGCTTGGTGAAAATGCCGCGAATTCCGGATTTCCATTCTCGAAATCGAAAGGAACCAGGGTCTCCCGGAATGGAATATCCTTGTGCCTGAGAGCGATCCACGGCCTGAAAGACCAGGAAGAGTAGTTCTTGTTTCCGATGAAAAGTTCGTAGTCCGACATTGCTGGGCCCTTTTCCGAAACCCGGCAGAAATAACCATGTGTCACCGGGTAGTCTTTTCCTAGGAAGTTCGGCTTCCAGCTTCAAATTCAATAAGTTCATGAGATTCATCAGGGTTTTTAATATCCCCTCTCGGCACAATTTTTGCTTGCATATTTGACAATGCCTGCAGCCAGAAAGAGGATCTGATGACATCTGCTCTGCCGCCCACGCCTTCCGTGTCACCGCAATCCGCCAAGGCGCCCCAAAAGCAGCCAAGCGAAACCGAAAGCCGGTTTCTGCAATTCCGCAGCATTCTTGCGGAACAATATGCAAAGTGGCGTGAACTGCCTGAAGAAGAGCGAATTCGGCACAAGTATCTTGAAGATCACGGGCTGACCGAACTCGGTCTGGACAACCTTTCCCCCAGAAACAGGGCTGTTCACGAAGAAAAGATCGCCGAATTGACAAAGCAGCCGGTTGTTTCGCCGACCCCCTATCGTGGGGCAGATGCAGGGGATGCGCTTTCCCGCCCGGTGATTACCCTGCAATCCGTTCTCGACGTTCACGACGCTTCCCGGGAAGCTGAAGCAGCAGAGGCAACAGCCGACTCAAAAGCCTGATTTCTGCCCTTCGGCCGACATTTGGTTCAGGGTGGCATGCTTCTACAGCACGAAGAAAAGGCCTCAGGGAACAGTCAGGTTTCCACAATGACTTGACGCTTCCCCAACGACATGCCGGAAAAATTGAAAATTCGGCGAAATCACGCTGTGTTTTTTTCGTAGGCATGCTTGAAATTTGAACCGAAGTGTATGGAATAGAGCGCTCGGGCAAGAAGGCGGGACGAACCCGCTTGCGCCGCGAAGAAGATATTAGGGGAACAAAATATGCGTGTATTGCGTATGGCTGCGGCCGCAGTAGCAGTACTGGCTGCCGTGAGTGGCGCTGAGGCGAAAGACTGGTCAAAGGTGCGTATCGGCACCGAAGGCGCTTATCCTCCGTTCAACTCCCTGACCGCAGACGGCCAGCTGATAGGTTTCGACATCGATATTGCCAAGGCACTCTGCGAAGAAATGAAAGTCGAGTGCGAATTTGTTACCCAGGACTGGGACGGCATGATCCCCGCCCTGCAGGCTGGCAAGTTCGACGCCGTGATCGCTTCCATGTCGATCACCGAAGAGCGCAAGGAAAAGGTCGACTTCACCAACAAGTACTACAACACCCCGCCGGCAATTGCCGTGCCGAAGGATTCCGCTCTGACCGGTACGTCGGATGAAGACCTCAAGGGTGTCGCACTTGGTGCACAGTCCTCCACCACCCACTCCAACTATGCCGAAGAAAAGCTGCCGTCCGCAGACCTGAAGCTTTATCCGACGCCGGATGAATACAAGCTCGACGTTGCCAGCGGCCGTGTCGATGCCGTCATTGACGACGTTGTGGTTCTGTCCGATTGGCTGGCGACCGATGACGGTGCCTGCTGCAAGCTGCTGGGCACCCTGACGCCGGATCCGGTGATCAACGGTGAAGGCGCCGGCATTGCCATCCGCAAGGACGACGGCGAGTTGAAGGAAATGTTCAACAAGGCCATCGAAGGCATCCTGGCGAACGGCAAGTACAAGGAAATCAACGACAAGTACTTCACGTTCGACGTTTACGGCGGCTGATTGGCCTCCAGTTGATCGCATTCCGGTGCAGCGCGCCCAGTGCGCTGCACCACCTGCAGGGAAAAATCCCGCAGTACGGCCGGAGGGGCGGCCGGAATAACAACGACAAACAGAAAGAAGCGCCGGCTTATGAATGAAGCTTTGACGCTACTCTCCTTCGGACCAGAGGGTTGGGGAGACGAAATTGCCTGGGGCGTGGTTGTAACCGTCTGCCTGGCAATAGTGACTTTGCCGTTCGGATTGTTTCTGGGATTTCTGATTGCGCTTGCGAAAAAGTCATCGGAACCCAGCTTGCGCCTGGCGGCCAATATCTACACCACTCTTTTCCGGGGCTTGCCGGAACTGCTGACCTTGTTCCTGGTCTACTTCGGCCTACAGATCGCGATACAGGTCTTGCTGAAGATGGCCGGTTTCGACTTCTATTTTGAAGTCAATTCGTTTGTCGCCGGTGTCATCGCACTGTCCTTCGTCTTTTCTTCCTACGCTTCCGAAGCGTTTCTTTCCGCCTTTCGCGGGATCCCGCAGGGACAATACGAAGGCGGATATGCGCTTGGACTGTCGAAAGGCAAAACCCTTCGACTGGTGGTACTGCCGCAATTGATCCGGCTCGCACTGCCCGCACTTGGAAACAGCTGGCTCGTCCTTCTCAAGGACACCTCGCTCGTTTCGGTGGTCGGCTTGTCTGACGTCATGCGCCAGTCCGGGATCGCCGCAAGGGTGACCAAGGAACCCTTCATGTTCTTTGGCATCGCCTGCCTGATCTACCTTGTCCTGGCAATGATATCGTCCACCGGTCTCGTGCGTATCGAGCGCTGGAGCAAACGCGGAGATACGGCACGATGATCTCCGCAAACCCCGCCACAGGCCTGAAACGGCCGCCCGCACCGCCCCGGGGCTGGACCAAGACGCGAATTCTCGGCCATGTCCTCATGGCGCTCTGGATCGTCTCCGGTGCCTGGCTGCTCTACTATCTGGCGATAAACGTCGCCAGTCCTTTCGTGCTGAAGTATTGGCCCGAGTACCTCAGCGGTTTTCTGGTTACCCTTCAGATCGTCGGCCTGTCGTTGCTGATAGGTGCGGTGCTGAGCGTGCCCATCGCAGCTGCACGGGCGTCGAAATGGTGGCTTTTATCGAAGCCTGCCTATTGCTTCGTCTATTTCTTCCGCGGCACACCGCTGCTGGCACAGACCTTCCTCGTCTACTATGGCGCAGGCACCTTTCAGGCACAGCTGGAGGCAGTCGGCCTGTGGGGTCTTTTCCGGGAAGCCTGGTTCTGCGTGATCTTCGCGTTTTCACTGAACACCTCCGCGTATCAGGCCGAGATCCTGCGCGGTGCCATTCAAAACGTGCCCAGAGGTCAGTGGGAAGGGGCTGCTGCTCTCGGCCTCAACAAGCAGATTACCTTCTTCAAGATCATCCTGCCGCAGGCACTGATCGTTGCCCTGCGGCCCTATGGCAACGAGATCATTCTCATGCTCAAGGGTTCCGCCATTGCGGCAATCGTGACGGTGTTCGATCTGTTTGGAGAAACCAGACGGGCCTACTCGAGATCGTATGATTTCCAGGCCTACATCTGGGCAGCGGTGATCTATCTGTTCCTGGTAGAGATGCTGCGCCGCCTGTGGGACAAAATCGAAGCACGCCTGACGCGGCACCTGATACGCTGAGCAGACTTTCAGCGTTCGAATTAATTGGGCCGGATTTTCCAAGTTCCGGCCCTTTTTCTGTTACCTGTCCCGCGTTCGCCTTCTCGATATGCCTTTGGAGGCAAGTCGGCACCGCTCTCCCAAATGGATTGATTTCATTTGATTATCGAAGCGGACGGCGATAACCCGAAGGGACCCCCATTCACGGAGCTCTCCCATGCCGAAAACGCCCTCCATTGCCCATGGCCTACACCTCGACAGCCTGCTGGCCCATGGTGGTGGCGGTTTTGATGCGGCAACAGGCGCCATCGTGCCGCCGATACAGACTGCTACCACATTCGTGCGTGACGAAACCTATGAGCTGGTCAACCCGGGTCATATCTACAGCCGTGACGACAATGCGCTTTTCAAGAAGACCGAAAAACTGATCGCCGCTCTTGAAGGGGGAGAAGACAGCCGGCTGTTTGCATCCGGCATGGCTGCTGTCGCCGCCGTCGCCCGCATCGTCAAGCCAGGCGGCACACTGCTTGCCCAGTCCGGCATTTACTGGGGGACCACGTTGTTCCTGCGCAAGATGTGTGCACGCAATAATATTGCCCTCGTAGAAGCTGATGCAAGCGACCTTCAGTCCTTCCAGGACGAGATAGCCGTCACTCGCCCGGACCTTGTCTGGCTTGAAGTGCCCAGCAATCCGTTCTTGAAGGTCGCCGACATCAAGAACATCGCCAACCAGTGCAAACAGGCGGACGCCCTGCTTGCCGTCGATGCGACCGCCGCAACACCACTGATCCTCAAGCCTCTGTCGCTCGGAGCGGATCTGGTGATGCATTCGGCGACCAAGGCCCTCAACGGTCATTCAGACCTTCTGGGTGGCGTCGTCACAACCGACTACGCGGGCAGCGAAGCCTGGGCGTTTCTGACCGAGGAACGCAAGTTGGCCGGCGCCGTGCTCGGTTCGTTCGAAACCTGGCTTTTGCTCCGGGGCCTCAGGACACTTGCCTTGCGTGTGGAGCGCATGAACAGATCGGCACAGGTTTTCGCGGAACACTTCGAAAAACACCCGAAAGTGGAAGCCGTGCTTTATCCCGGCGTCAAGAGCCACCCTCATCACGAACTTGCAAAAAGCCAGATGATCGGCGGTTTTGGCTCGCTCATGTCCATACAGGTCAAGGGCGACAAAACGGCCGCCCTGAATGTCACCGGTGCGCTTGACCTGTTCCAGCGAGCAACCTCCCTCGGCGGCACCGAGAGTCTTGTCGAGCATCGTTTCACCATCGAGGGCGAAGGCTCCGGCATTCCGGAGAACCTGTTGCGGCTGTCCATCGGCATCGAGCATTGCGACGACCTGATTGCGGACATGGAGCAGGCCCTCACTGCAATCTGACGTCTGCCCAGGCTAATCGGCGAGCTGTTCGGCGCGCATAGCCCTGAGCCAGCTCATGAAGGCCTTGAGTGGTGGACGGTTGACACCGGGGCGGGTCACCAGATGGTATCCCGTCCCCGGATAAACGCCGTCTTCAAATAGGACCCTGAGGTTACCCGCCTCGATTTCAGGCTCGACAAAGGTCTTGGCGGTGGCCGAAATACCATCGCCCCGCCGCAACCCTTCCAGCACCATATAGCCTGGCAAATGGGTGATGTTGAGCTTGCCCTTGGGCACGACGCCCTGGCGCTCCAGCCAGATGGTCAATTCGTTGGTGCCGTATTCCTGCAACCAGGGAAACTCCAGAAGATCTTCAGGGCTTTCGATCTTCTTGTCTCCGATCAGGCAATTGGCACCGATCACCGCAAAATTCGTCGGGATGAACAGTTCCGATTCATGCCCTGTCCAGTTGCCCTTGCCGAAACGGATCGCCAGGTCGACGCCGCCAGGTCTGAGTTCAACCACTTCGGCCGTCGGATTGAGCATCAGTTCGATGTCGGGATGCTTGTGCCGGAAATCGCTGATCCGCGGCATCAGCCAACTTATGGCAAAGGACGGCGTCATGGTGATGTTGAGCGGACGGACCAGATCTTCCCGCGTCAAGTCATCGACTGTCTCCCTGATGATTTCAAAGCCTTCGCTCAGACCTTCAAAGAGCTGCTTGCCTTCAGGGGTCAATGCAATGCCCCTGCCCTCACGGACAATCAGTTTCAACCCCAGAAACTGCTCCAGAGCCTTGACCTGTTGACTGACGGCCGCGTGAGTGACGTTCAATTCTCTTCCCGCGGCCGAGAGACTGCAGGTCTCGGCAACGGCAGTAAAGGTTCTCAGACTGTTCAGGGATGGGAGAGATCGCCAATCCATATGTAATTTCACCTTACATTTTGAAAATCTTCCTGACTGGCGTTAGCAGCCGAAAACAGCCACATTACTCTCACACAACGCAGCGAGAGGATGTAAGCATATGTTTGATATTTACGCACGTAGCTTCCTGGAAGCAACCCGGTTCTCCAGCAACACCCGTCCGGATCCGCGCACCCAGCGGCACCTGGACGCCCAGTCGGCGAAGCGGGAACGTCATTTGCGGCTCTGGCAGCGCGGGCCCTATTGGATCTAAGCTGACAGCACGAGGCAAATGGCCTAAAACCATGATGAACCAGTTCAATTAAAGGCCCGGCTCGTACCGGGCCTTCGCATGCGAAGGGAGCGTCGTCATGGCAAAGGTTGCATTTATCGGTCTGGGCGTCATGGGATATCCGATGGCCGGATACCTGAAAACCAAGGGTGGGCACGACGTCACGGTCTATAACCGCACGACTGCTAAGGCCGAGAAATGGGCTGCCGAATATGGCGGCAACTTCGCCAAGACCCCGAAGGAAGCAGCTGAAGGTTGCGACTTCGTCTTTTCCTGCGTCGGAAACGACGATGATCTGCGCTCCGTCACGACCGGCGAAGATGGTGCCTTTCATGGATTAAAGGAAGGCGCGATTTTTGTCGACAACACCACCGCGTCTGCCGAAGTTGCCCGTGAACTTTATGCAGCGGCCAAGGACAAGGGCTGCGGCTTCATCGATGCTCCGGTTTCCGGTGGCCAGGCAGGTGCCGAAAACGGCGTCCTGACAGTAATGTGCGGCGGAGATCAGGATGCTTTCGACAAGGCCAAGCCGGTCATCGAATGCTTCGCAAAATTCGTCGGTCTGATGGGAGAAAGCGGCGCAGGGCAATTGACCAAGATGGTCAACCAGATCTGCATTGCCGGCCTGGTGCAGGGCCTTTCCGAAGCCATCCACTTTGCCAAGAAAGCGGATCTCGACGTCGCAAAGGTCATCTCCGCAATCAAGGGCGGGGCTGCCCAATCCTGGCAGATGGAAAACCGGTGGGAGACCATGAATGCCGGCAAGTTCGACTATGGCTTTGCGGTCGACTGGATGCGCAAGGACCTCGGCATCTGCCTGAAGACCGCAAATGATACCGGTGCCCGCCTGCCTGTTACGGCGCTGGTCGATCAGTTCTATGCCGAAGTTCAGGCCATGGGTGGCAAACGTTGGGATACGTCCAGCCTGATTGCCCGCCTGGAAAACGCCGACAAGTCATAAACGGGCACCCATATGCCCCAGGTCCCGGACACGACCTTCACGCTTGAAAACGTATTGAACGATCTGCGTGAAGCGGGAACAGAGCCGAACCGTGCTGGAATGGCGCGGTTCGGCATCGAAACAGATCGGGCCTTCGGCGTTCCACTCTCTGTGCTGCGTCCGTTGGCCAGATCCATAGGCCCGTCCCCGGACCTTGCACAGGAACTCTGGGCCAGCGGCTTTCACGAAGCGCGGCTCTTGGCAATCCTTCTGACCCCACCCAGGCACCTGGCACCCGAGCTTGCCCTTCAATGGCTGAACGACATCAATTCCTGGGATCTGTGCGATCAGCTCATGAATGTTCTTGCCCGGCGTGCCGGTTCAAATGAACTGGTTCCGGCACTTGCCGCAGACGAACGCGAATTTGTCCGGCGGGCCGCCTTTGCACTGATCGCCTGGCGCACCGTCCACGCCAAGACAGCGCCCGAAACCGAGTTTCTGGACTACTTTCCCTTGATCCGCGCTGCTGCCACGGACGAGCGAAACTTTGTCTGGAAAGCGGTGCACTGGGCCCTCCGCCAAATCGGCAAACGCTCCTTGCCTCTGCATGGTGCCGCTCTCGCGATTGCCGAAGACCTGGCAGCATCCGAAAACCGGACAGCCCGCAAGGTCGGCAATGCGGCTGCCCGGGAGCTTTCGTCCGAGAAGGTTCTGAACCGCCTCAACAAGGCTGCAGACATCTAGTCAAATGTTGCTGTCGATCAGTTACGGACGACCACTTACTGACCTGCAGCTTCCTTGGCAATAGCATCCAGCAAGGCATTCACTTCGCCGATAGCCGCCTTGGATTCCTCAGAGCCTGTTTCGCCGAGGTGACGATATCCGACCGTTACGGTGCCAGGCTGGTCCGGAGTTTCGTAGACGAATACCGAATAGGGGCAATAGGCGATGTTCGCAGCGTCAGCCTCCATCACCTTGCGCGAGAGATTGGCCGAGCAGAACAACATGGCCTGCGCCTTGACGAAGATCTGCTTCTGACCACCGACATCTTGTGATGTGCGATCCAGCATGTCGCCTATGTGCGAGACGTAATCGATGACCAGGCCATGATTGACGATGGCATTTTCAAGATCGAAACGCACATCATCAAAGGCCGCTGAAACCTGGTAGGCGGTAACGCCTTCCGGAATTGACTGGGCGCTGGCGGCTCCGGTGCCGCAAACTCCGAGGCCCACAAAAGCAATTGCGATCCGAAACGGCTTCCTGAAACTTTCAAACATGCGACGTCCTCCCGAGCATGAAGACCAGAATACTCCGCTCTTCATGCCCGCGCCATTGATACATCGCAAATTTTGAATATTTCCTCGACTATCTCCGGCTTAGATATCGACCTCGACTGTACCGATCGGATTGGAGCAACACGCCAGAATGAAACCGGCCTCGATATCTTCATCGCTGATGCCGCCGGAGTGGACCATGTGAACTTCACCGGAAAGTTTCTTCACCTTGCAGGTGCCACACACACCGAACGTACAGCCCGACGGGATATTGAGCCCTGCATCCTTTGCAACGGCCAGAACCGTGTCGGTTTCCGAACACCAGGAAGACACCTTGGAGTTGGCAAAGACGATCTGGGCCTGCACGTCGTCCTGAGGTACGACATCATCGAACTCTGTCAGTTCAGCCTTGGTTTCTGCGGGCGCCTGGAAGCTTTCCTGGAAATAGTTTTCCATGTTGAAACCGAGCGAGTTCAAAATCTCGCGCACGGATTCCATGAAGCCTTCGGGGCCGCAGCAATAGACTTCGCGCTCCAGATAGTCGTTGCACATCAGGCCCAGCATCAGCTGGTTGAAGTGCCCGCGGTAACCGGTCCAGACCTCGTAAGGATCGCTCTTCGTGACGACGAAGTGCAGTTGCAAACCGTTGACGCGGCTCGCCATGTACTCAAGCCGCTTGCGGAAGATCAGATCAACAGGCCGCGTTGCGCACTGGATGAAACAAATGTCCGGATCCTCACCGCGCTCGAAGAGCGTCGTCGCCATCGACATCATGGGCGTAACGCCGGAGCCGGCTGAAATGAACAGGTACTTGTTGTCCGGATTGCGCGGCAGATGGAACAGCCCAGCCGGTCCATAAGCCTTGATCTGCATGCCGGGAACAAGGTTCTCCAGCATCCATTTCGTACCGACGCTGTCCTGCTGGACCTTTACCGTTACGGAGATATAGGCGTTGGTCACCGGCGAAGAGGAAATCGTATAGGTGCGTTGAACGTTTCCGCCAGGCACCGGGAGATCGAGCGTGATGAACTGGCCGGCCCGATAGACGAAAGTCGCGCCTGATGGCGGACGGAAGGTGAAGGTTTTCACCCCCGGCGCCTCGGGCAGAACACTCACGCATTCCAGAACTTCACTGTCGGACCAGACCGGCGTATCGCGTCCGGGCATCGGAATCATCGTACTACTCCGCCGCGACACGGAAACGGCCCATCAGACCGTTTTCCAGGGTTCGGGCGTACCAGTCGACGAACTGGATAACGCCGCTTTCCTGAGCCGGAGAATACGGCCCCGGTTCATAGGCCGGCGACTTGATCCCGATCTGGTTTTCCTCAACGATCTGACGATCCTCATCGTTGGTGTGGACCCAGACTTCCGTCAGCCGCTTGAGGTCGTAGTCGACCCCTTCCTGAGCGTCCTTGTGCACCAGCCAGGTGGTTGTCACCTCGGTTTCCATGGGACTGATCGGCAGAACGCGGAATGTCAGCACCTGGTCGGACAGGAAGTGGTTCCAGGTGTTCGGATAATGGAAGAACAGGCAAGACCCCGCGTTGTCGAAGGGCACGGACCCGATACGCTTGGAAACGGCTGCCTTGCCATCCATGGTGTAGCTGACCGCATCTCCCAGGAACGGAATGCGCACGAAACGCCATTGCTCGGACGGCGAAATCAGGAACCTGGACGGAAGCCCTGCGCCTTCGCAACGTTCCACATGCGCCTTGCCGACGTTGGAAGAGGTTGAATCGTCACCACCGACGAGGTTGGGATCGTCCGGGAATGTCCGGCATAGCGACGGATGCGACCCGGAGCAGTGATAGCACTCGCGGTTGTTCTCCAGAACAAGCTTCCAGTTGCCCTGCTCGACGATGGTCGACTGGTGGGCAACCTTGAGGTTGGAAAGGTCGTGCGGGCCGAGATAGCGTTCAGCCTGCTTTTCCAGTTCCGTGGTGTCGGGAGCAACGGCAGCAAGGCAGATGAACACCATGCCTGAAACGGTCACGCAGTGTACGGTCTTCAGTCCATGGTTTTCCGGCTTGAACTCCGGCCCCATTTCGCGCGCCCACAGAAGCTTGCCGTCGAGTTCGTAGGTCCACTGGTGGTACGGACAGACGAGCTTGGGCGCCGAACCTTTGGATGCTGCACAAATACGGCTGCCGCGGTGACGGCAGGAATTGTGGAATGAGCGAATGACACCGTCGGCTCCACGCACGATGATGATGTTGTAATCACCGATCTGAAGCGTGACGTAATTTCCCGACTTCGGCAGCTCGGCTGACGGAATGGCGAAAATCCATTCCTTCTGCCAGATGTTCTTCAGGTCCGCCTGGTAGACGTCGGCATCGGTGTAGAAGGCCTGGGGCAAAGAATACCCGGCTCGTCGGCCCATCAGAAGTGATAGAATTTCCGCATCGCTGAACATGGTGACACATCCTCTTTGGCCGAGTCTCCCGGCCTGTCCTTGCCGGGAACGTTAGGCCCACCCGACCCCACCGCCGTAGCGCAAAAGCGTCATTTGGTTATCCATGTAAGACGCTGCCCAAATTTTCCGCGTGCGGTGCAGCATCACGTCAAATGTCCTTGACCAAACGTAACGCATCATAGATTGCCGCATGGGTGTTGCGAGCCGCAACCGCATCGCCGATGCGGAAAAGCGCGAATGTGCCATCCAGGTTGGCCTCGAGAGGCTGCGGGCGGCCAAAAATCAACGCTTCCTGCTGAACTGCACCAAGGTTTTTCGACATCGGCTTCAGCTCGAAATAGAGTTCGTCCATCGGTATTGTACCGTGATTGACGACGATTTGGTCGAATTCCCGCTCTTCCGTGTGGCTGGAATAGTCTGTTCCAACGACAGCGGTGATCAAGTTCCCGGAACGCTTTGCGGCTTTCAGGCGGTAGGTGACCGTGAAGCGAACGTCCTTGTCCTGCAGCGATCGCATGTAAGGCACCAGGTTCATTGCCATGACATCCGGGGCGAAGGACCTGTCCGGCGTCATGATCTCCACGTGAGCGCCGGATTTTGCGATCATCTCGGCCGCCTGAAGTGCGGGATGATCACCGGCATCGTCGTAGACGAGAACACGTTTGCCCGGTTTGACGTCGCCAGCAATGATATCCCAGGCAGAGACAACAAGATCATTGCCTTCGCTCAGGACTTCCGTATGCGGCAAGCCTCCTGTTGCGACGATCACCACATCCGGGTTTTCTCCCGTGATATCTTCTGCTTCTGCAAAAGTGTTGAAACGGAACTTCACGTCTTTCGCCAGGCACTGGTCCATTCGCCAGTCGATTATGGAGATCATTTCACGCCTGCGCTCGGATTGCGCTGTCAGCCGGACCTGACCACCGGC
Source organism: Roseibium sp. ROS1 (assembly GCF_054658215.1). NCBI lineage: Bacteria > Pseudomonadati > Pseudomonadota > Alphaproteobacteria > Hyphomicrobiales > Stappiaceae > Roseibium > Roseibium sp. ROS1. The sequence goes on along the minus strand of NZ_BAAGIG010000002.1, from coordinate 883,693 downwards.
ATGTGGCGCTGCCTCGAACACGATCACATCGTGCCCCCGTTCGCCTGCAACGCGCGCCGCTTCCATGCCGGCGGGCCCTGCGCCAACGACGACCACCTTCTTTTTCGTGTCCGCGACCGGGATCTCGTGGGGCATGGTCAATTCCCGACCGGTTGCCGGGTTGTGGATGCAAAGTGCATCACCAGCCTGATAGATGCGGTCGAGACAATAGGTTGCTCCCACACAGGGGCGGATATCCCCTTCCCGCTTTTCGGCAATTTTCCTGACCATCATAGGGTCGGCCATATGTGCCCGCGTCATGCCGACCATGTCCAGAAGCCCTTCGGCGATCGCATGGCGCGCTGTTGCGACATCGGGGATCTTGGCTGCATGGAAGGTCGGCATGCCGACTTCCTTCTTGATGCGGCCGGCGAAATCCAGATGCGGGGCGTTTCGCATGCCCTGAACGGGAATCACGTCGGTGAGCCCCGGATCAGTGTCGATGTGGCCCCGAATGACATTGAGGAAGTCGACCTGTCCCGTAGCCTTCAGGCGACGGGCAATTTCAAGACCTTCGTCTTCCGTGATGCCTCCGTCCAAATCCTCGTCCGCGGTAAAACGGATGCCCAGAATGAAGTCGTCACCAACCCTCTGCCGAACCGCCTCGATGACTTGGAGTGAAAAGCGCATCCGGTTTTCCAGTGAACCACCGTACGGCCCATCCAGCGTGTTGGTGACCGGCGACCAGAACTGGTCCATCAGGTGACCGTAGGCCTGCAGCTCTATGCCATCCATCCCGCCGGCCTTCATGCGTTCCGCCGCGTCGGCATAGTCCGCTATGATGCGGGCGATGTCCCACTCTTCGACCTGCTTGGGAAAGGCCCGGTGCGCTGCTTCACGTTCATGGCTGGACGAAACCGCAGGTAACCAGTCCCCCTTGTTCCAGTGTGTTCGGCGACCAAGATGGGTCAGCTGGATCATCACCGCACAATCGTGTTCGTGGCAGGCATCCGTAAGCCGCTTGATCCACGGCACGACTTCGTCCTTGTAGGCAAGGATATTGTTGAAGACGGGCGGCGAGTTGCGAGAGACGGCCGCGGAGCCGGCGGTCATGGTCAGTGCGACACCGGCCTTTGCCCGAACCTCGTGATAGGCGCGATACCGGTCCTTCGGCATGCCATCCTCAGGATAGGCAGGTTCGTGCGACGTGATCATGATCCGGTTTTTCAGCGTCAAATGTTTCAGCTGATAGGGCTGCAACAACGGATCTTTCGACATCTCTTTCCTCTCCGGGCATTCCACCGCGTCACGGATTTCCTCAGGTTTGCAAAGATTAAGTCCCACCGATCATCTTTGGAAAGTCTGAAAAGCGACATAAGTGTCGCTTTTGTCGACATTAGTGTCAATTTTGATTGCCGGCAGGCCGGTGCTTTGTTATCGCAAGCACATGAGCGACCTATTGATCGAAAAAACGTCCGGTTGGCGCGGCACACGTGAAATCTGGATCGAAGCTGCCTACCAGGCGCTGATTGAACATGGCATTGATGCCGTCAAGGTGATGCCCCTGGCCGACAGGCTCGGTCTGTCGCGGACCAGTTTCTACGGCCATTTCTCAGACCGGAACGACCTGCTCGATGCCTTGATCACCCAGTGGCAAACGAAAAACACCGGCAATCTGGTCAAACGGACCGAGGATTACGCGGAGACAATCACCGAGGCGATCCTGAACCTTTTCGATTTGTGGCTACTGCCGGAGCTGTTCGATTCCCGGCTGGAATTTGCGATGCGCAACTGGGCACATGCGGATCCGGACCTGACGCCCATGCTGGAAGAAGCCGACCGGGTGCGGATCGAGGCTTTTACGGCGATGTTCGAACGTTTTGGCTATGAACACGCCTCGGCCGACGTGAGAGCCAACACCATGTATCTGACGCAGATCGGCTATATCTCCATCGTCAAGGATCGGCCGAGCGAGCCGCTTGGCCCCAGGCTTCAGCGCATGCCCCACTACATCGAGATCTTTACCGGGAAAACCGTATCCGATGCCGAATTCGCCAGATTTCGCGCGCGCCATCCGCTGGGTCCCGGTAAGACTGAATGATTATGGGTGACCACGACCCGAGTTGATCCTATCCTGCCCCGACAAGGAAGGATCATGACCACCTCGCAAGATGCCTCACCGCCCTCCTCCTCGGTTCCCCCCGGCATTGATGCCGGTTTCTGGCGCCGGACAGCACCGCCGGACTTGCGCAGCCTTTTCACCGACATCATCGGCTACGAAGAGCGAAACCCGCAGACGAACAGGCAGGTTGAAACCGCCTCGCTGACCATTCCGCTCATCCTGAGTTTCGGCGATCCGTTTGAAATCGCGCTCGGTCAGCATCCAACCGCTGAAAACGAGCGTCCCACTTTTCTGGCCGGGCTCAGCAGTTCTCCGGTTTTCATTCAGTCAAATGGCCGTGCCAAATGCCTGCAGATCAACTTTACTCCGATCGGTGCCCGTCATTTTTTCCGATTCCCAATGGACCTGCTGACGGACCAGATGTTGCCGTTTGCCGATGTCGCGGAACCGGAACTGGCTGAATTTGTCCGCCGGATCGAGGATCTGACAAGCTGGAATGCGCGGCTTGATCATGCCCTTGCCTACGTCATCAAACGCCTACGGCAAGACACCCTCCAACGAACGCCGGCGGACCATGTGTTGCGACGGCTACTTGAAACAGGAGGCCAGGTCTCAGTCACATCTTTGGCTAAGGAGATTGGCTGGAGCCGAAAGCACCTGGCACAAAAATTTCGGAAGGATATCGGCCTTCGACCCAAGACGGTTGCCCGGGTGATCCGCTTCGGCAAGGTGCTCAAACATGCACAGAACTGCTGCGACATCGACTGGGCCGGGTTGGCGGTCGATTGTGGTTACGCAGATCAGTCCCATCTCATTCGGGACTTTTCCGAGTTTTCCGGTCAGTCACCGGAAGCCTGGCGCGCACGGCTGCTGAATGGCACTGCCAACACCTGGTAGGTAACAAAACTTCAATCCCGCAAAATCGCGAAGAGCTATCACCTCCTTCATCAAAGGAGGTACGACATGTCTCATGAAGCAAGCAGAATTTATCCCGTTTTCCGGTTCGGCAATGCCAATGCCATGATCAAGTGGCTCGCAGATTCATTCGGGTTTGTCGAACACGAAGTGCACCGGGACGACCACGGCACTGTGGTGCATGCAGAGCTGGCTTTCGGATCAGCCATGATCATGGTCGGTCAGGCCCGCGACGACGCTTTTGCAAAGATCATCGGGCATCCGGATGGCCCTTGCGGCAAGGCAATCTACCTGGCGGTGGAGAATGCCGACAAACTGTTCGACCGCGCCACTGCGGCTGGGGCGACAATCCTGGAGGGGTTGACGAACCGGGACTACGGCAGCCGGGAACTCATTTGCCAGGATCCGGAAGGAAACATCTGGAGCATCGGCACCTATTGGCCCAAAACGTCCACGTGAACCAACCAGAAGACCGAATGAACCTGAGGGGTTCGCTGGCCGGAACGGATCGTGTTGCCGGCCAGTTCACTTGTCCCGGTCGGGTTTAGGCTTTTCCGGTGCCACATAGCTGAGCGGCAAGGCCGTGGTGTTCTTGATCTGCTCCATGGCGAAGGTGGTCGAGACATCCGAAATGTCGATCCGGGAAATCAGCTTCTTGTAAAAGGCGTCATAGGCCTCGATGTCCGGCACGGCGACACGCAGCAGATAGTCGACCTGACCTGCCATCCTGTAGAATTCGACCACTTCGGGAAACTCCCGGATGACATCGGCGAATTTCTTCAGCCAGTCTTCGGAGTGCTGGCTCGTGGTAATGGCGACGAAGGCCGTTACCTTCGCATTGACCTTTGCCGGGTCCAGCAAGGCGACGCGGCCGGTGATGACCCCGTCTTCTTCCATTTTCTGAATGCGCCGCCAGCACGGCGTGGTCGACAGCCCCACCCTGCGGCCGATTTCAGCCACCGGAACGGTACAATCTTCCTGGAGAATGGACAGGATGCGACGGTCGATACGATCAATCATGAATTCAAGATCCGGCCAGGAGCAACAGAGATTCCCGACCGCGCAGACCGCAACATGTTGGGAAATCATTTTCATTGAAGATAAAAACTCGTAACTGAGTTTCAATGAAAATGTCAATTCTCACCGAAATGAGAATTATTTTCGAATTCCAGCAATTAGGGCACCATTGTAAGGCGCTGAACCTCACCTCTAAGAACTGGCAGCAGCTCGGTTTCAAACCACGGGTTCTTTCTCAGCCACGCATTGTTGCGCCAGGAAGGATGCGGCAACGGCAGGACCGCCGGTTTGCCGTCCATCTGCCGAGCGAAATGGTGACGCCAGTTCGACACTGTCTCGGTAAGGGATTTCTGCCGGTTTGACCCGAGATGATAGGCTTGGGCGTATTGGCCGATAACCAGCACCAGTTCGATCTGCGGCATGGCGGCAAACAAGCGGTCATGCCAGGCCTTGCGGCATTCGGTGCGCGGCGGCAGATCGCCCCCTTTTGCGTCCAGTCCAGGAAAACAAAACCCCATCGGCACGATGGCCAGTTTACCGGCGTCGTAGAAAATATCCTCGTCGATGCCCATCCAGTTTCTCAACCGGTCACCCGAGGGATCGGTGAACGGTCTGCCGCTCTGGTGAACGCGTGTGCCTGGCGCTTGTCCGCAGACACAAAGCCTTGCTGTTCCAGACACTTGCAGAACTGGTCTGGGCTCATGCGGTAACGCCGACTTTTCAGGGTTCTCGACGCAGATCCGGCACGACCGAACGTCAGCCGCGAGTCTGTCGAGTGTTTTCGAATTCGTCTTTTCTGACAATGAGTTGCACCTTGGCACAGCCTGTTAACACTTCCCTTACCACGATCTTGAGGACGATCTTAAGGAATGGTGAGTCAGGTTGAATAAACACGCGGCAGCGCGATAACAAAATCAAAACTTTGGGCAGCAAATGGCATCGGTTGCGTCAGAAACCGGCGACGACAAAGTCACCATCAACGAACAGCGCGCCAAGCGTCGTCGTGAGATGGCGCGCTCGGCCAACGATGTGCGCAGCCGCCTTGGTACGCCTGAAAACTGGTACACGTCTTTCGATCTGGAACGGCAGCATCTGTTTGCCGACACCCGCATCAACGCTGCCTACGCGGTCCCCCTTCTCGCCCTGATCGTTGCCGCGATCTCCGTTCTGTGGATCAACCCTCTCTTCATCGGCGCCTGGTTTACGGCGACGCTTTGCACCCACTTCATGATGGTGATCACCAGCCATTCCTACGAGAAGGCTCCGTCCGACCAGAAAGCCCGCATCTACTGGCGGCGCAGGTTCGCCTTTGGTGACTTCGTCTACGGCTGCAGCTGGGCCAGCTTCTTTCTGCTGCCCCAGACCAGCGAATCCGGCGACGGATTTGTCATCTTTCATTTCGCGACGCTGCTGATCGTGGTTGCCATGAACACGATGCAGTCGGCCACCCTGCCGAAATGCCTGCTTGCCAGCACCTTGCCCATGACACTGATCGTCACCGCGAGCTTCCTGCAGCAGGTGAACCCGATCCACTATACGCTCGCCGCCATGGCGATCGGCGCGCAGGGCTTCTTCCTGATCCTGGGCAACCAGCTTCTGAAGAACGCCAACACGATGCTGGAATACCGGGCCGACAAGGATCACCTGATCGCCGAGCTGGAAACTGCGAACGCGATGTCGGACGAAGCGCGCCGCCGCGCAGAGGCTGCCAACCTTGCCAAGTCCCGCTTCCTGGCCACGATGAGCCATGAACTGCGGACACCGCTCAACGCCATCCTCGGATTTTCCGAAATCATGAAGGATGAAGTGCTCGGCAAGATGCACAACAAGAACTACCAGTCCTATGCCGAAGACATTCACGGCTCGGGACAACACCTGCTCAACCTGATCAACGAAATTCTCGACCTGTCCCGCATCGAGGCCGGTCGGCACGAATTGCATGAGGAACCGATCTTCCTGGACGATATCGTCGAGGAATGCGGGACCATGATGAAGGTTCGGGCAAAGGCCAAGACGATTTCGCTTCACCACACCCACGAGCCGGACTTGCCGCGCGTTTGGGCGGACGAGCGAGCCCTGCGTCAGGTGGTGCTCAACCTCCTGTCCAACGCCGTGAAGTTCACACCGGTGAACGGTGAGGTCTGGATCAAGGTCGGACCAACGTCAGATGGCGGACAATACGTCTCGATAAAGGATACGGGCCCCGGTATTCCGGAAGACGAAATTCCGACCGTACTGGAAGCTTTCGGTCAGGGGTCTCATGCCATCAAGACGGCAGAACCGGGGACCGGTCTTGGCCTGTCCATCGTCCAGGCGCTGATCAACATGCACGATGGCAAGTTCTCGCTGAAGTCCAGGCCCGGCGAAGGCACGGAGGTGATCGTCACCCTGCCGAGAGCCAGGATCATGAACTATTCGCCGGATGTCATCTGGGTGGACCCGAACGACAAGGACAGCGGCGTACCGTCCGGCAAGGCAAGATCGGCCTGAGCCGCATCAGCGGTTTCAGGCCGCTTCAATTTCAGAAAGAGCTTCAGTCGTCTTTTTCGGACACACCAGCGTCTGCGAAGGTGGCCATGCCGGAGTGCATTTCGGCGGCGGCCTTGGCAATACCTGCAGCGAGTGCAGCACCGGAGCCTTCACCCAGACGCATGCCAAAATCGAGCAGCGCATCCTTGCCCATGTGCTCGAGCACCTTCGCATGGGCCTGCTCTGCCGAAACATGGGCGAAGAGGCAGTGGTCGAGACCGGCCGGGTCCATCGCATAGACAACAGCAGCAGCAGCCGTCGTGACAAAGCCATCGACAATCACCGGAACGCGCTGCAGGCGTGCGGCAATGATGAGGCCGGTCATGGCTGCAATCTCGCGGCCACCGATGCGACGCAGGATTTCCAGCGGATCGCGTTCGCCGTTCAGTCGAGCAACTGCTTTTTCGACAGCATCGCGTTTGCGGGCAAGGCCCTCGTCGTCAACGCCGGTACCGCGCCCGATCCAGTCTTCAGCCTTGCCGCCGAACAGCGCATTGATAACCGCAGCAGCGACTGTGGTGTTGCCGATCCCCATTTCGCCAAGACAGATCAGGTCAATCCCGCCGGCAAGCGCTTCCATGCCGTATGCCATGGTCGCAGCGCAATTGGCTTCGTCCATCGCGTCTTCCCGCGTGATGCTGGGGGTCGGCATGTCGACCGCCAGGTCGAACACCTTCAGGCCGATGTCATAAGCGCGGCAGATCTGGTTGATTGCAGCACCGCCAGCCGCGAAGTTCTCGACCATCTGCCGGTTGACCGCACTTGGAAACGCGGACACGCCTTCATCCGCAACCCCATGGGCGGTCGCGAAGATGCCGACCATCGGCCGCGTGATCTTCGGCGGTGCCTTGCCGGACCAGGCAGCCAGCCATTCGGCAATTTCTTCAAGCCTTCCGAGCGAACCGGCAGGTTTGGTCAACTCCGCATCCCGGGCCTTCACCTTCGCGAGCGCATCCTCGTCCGGCCCCGGCATGGATTTCACCAGATTGCGGATATCGTCAAAGGGCAGCGCGGTCTCGGAGAGGGACATGTTCTTTTGGTTCCGGTTGTTCGCGGCCGTCGAGTGGCCACTTGGTCTCGCTTAGCCGCTGTTCTATAACTTCGCCCGGTAAAAACTCAAGCACGGGACCGGCCTGATGAGCTCTGAAACCGACCAAGAGCCTGATTCACAGGTTGAAACGCGGTCCAGGAAAACCCGGGATCAACACCAGGTCTGGCTGCACGAGGGCAAGGCACTCGCCGCGGACACTGCAGCTTGCGTACGATTCTTCTCCCGGCTGTCGCTGCCTGCAGTCAACACCGAAGACGACCCGATGTCCCCTCCGGACTTTGTTCGGATCGCCCGTGCAGCGCCTCTGGCAGGCGCAATCATTGCCCTGCCCGCGGCCGGCGTCGGTGTTGCGCTCGGTTTCACCCAACTGCCGCTTCTGGCCGTTGCGGTTCTCCTGACCGCGGTTCTTGCGGCAACGACCGGAGCGCTTCACGAAGATGGCTTGAGCGACGTAGCCGACGGCTTCTTCGGCGGTGCAACCCGCGAAAGACGGCTCGACATCATGAAGGACAGCCGCATCGGAGCCTTTGGGGCTCTCGCCCTGATGATCTCGGTACTCCTGCGCGCCGTCCTGCTTGCAGCGCTTTGGCAAAAATTCGGACCGGCTGATGCGGCGCTGCTTTTTCTGGCGGGAGAAGCCCTCAGCCGGATGCTGCTTGTCTGGCAGTGGCAATGCCTGCCATCTGCAAGACCTGAAGGGCTCGGCGCTCGCTTTGGAAAACCTTCCCGGTCAACCGTGCAACAAGCTTTTCTTGTGACGTCGCCCGTGATGCTGCCTGCGTTCTTCCTGCTCTCCCTGCCGGCCTTGCTGATGGCCCTTGTCATCGCCATCGTCGCGGCACATGCGACCGGTCGGCTTGCCGTGGCCAAGATTGGCGGAGCCACTGGCGATGTTTTAGGCGCAGTTCAACAACTCACTGGTCTTGGCTTTCTTGCAGGGATGCTTATGGTGCCGTGAGTAGCGGATAGAGGCCTTGGTGGCGGGAATAGCTCACATGTCAGTATCGGGCAATTCAGTTAGACGAGAAGCAACAGGTTTGCGCGCAGCAACCCTGTTGATCGTTTTTGCCATCTTGTCCGCCTGTTCCGGAAGGCCGGAAGTCGGAGCGCTCGCGCTCAACGAAGACCCGGTCGTTGGTGCCAGGGTAAATGATATCCTGATCGTCACCACCCGCCAGCGGGACGACCGCCCCGACACCTATTTCAGCGGTGAACGTTCAGCCGCGGTCAATTACGCGGAAGCCTCGATTTCGGTACCGCCTTCTCACAAACCGGGCCAGATCGAGTGGCCCGAAAGTCTGCCGGGTAACCCCAAGACCGACTTTGTTGCTCGCAAGGCCGACTACATTGCCGACAAGGCCGCCTTCCGGCGTTCCGTCAACGCCAGGCTTGCCAGTTTGCCGCGTGGCGAACGCGACATAATGCTGTTCATTCACGGCTACAACACGCGCTTTCCGGAAGGGCTTTACCGGTTCGCGCAGATTGTCAACGACAGTCAGTTCCAGGGCGTCCCGGTTCTGTTTACCTGGGCCTCACGCGGCAAGCTTCAGGATTACGTCTACGACCTCAACAGCGCCGCGATTGCTCGTGGAGCCCTTGAAGAAACGCTTGTGGAACTTGCCAAGACCAATGCCGACAACATCACCATTCTCGCCCACTCCATGGGCAATTGGCTGTTGATGGAAACCGCGGTACAGGCACGACCGGAAAACCGCCGGCTTGTCGCAAAGCATGTCAACGACATCATTCTGGCGGCGCCCGACATCGATATCGACCTCTTCAAGACCCAGCTCAAGCGAATTGGCCCGATGCCCCGACCATTTACCGTTATCGTTTCGCGTGACGACAAGGCCCTGCGCATCTCGCGCACCATCGCAGGCGGCAAGGAACGTGTCGGGGCTTTCTCCAACGATCAGGAACTGGCGGAACTCGGTGCTGTCGTTATCGATGTGACCGAGCTTGAATCGCTGGACAGCACGAACCATTCGAAATTTGCACAGCTTGCACAGCTGCAGCCTGACTTGCGCAAGGCACTCGGCAGCTCCGCACTCGGGTCCGGTGCCGACCACAACCGTGGCGCCAATCTTGGCGATGACCTGGGGTCCTTTGTGGGCACGACGGCACAGGCAGCAGTTACCTTGCCGATCAAGGTCATCACCGCGCCGTTCACCTATGCGTCAGGCGGCTATTGATCCGGTCATTATTCGCTGTTTTCCGCCCAATACAGTCTTGGCAACGCCACAATCTGCGGCCATATGCGCTTCATGAAGTCACCTTGTATCAACATCTGCCAGATCGACGCCAAATCAGGCCTTTGCACAGGCTGTCTGCGCACTCTTGACGAAATCGCGTCCTGGGCGAGTTACAGTGAGGCCAAGCGCAACCAGATCCTCGCAGAATTGGCGAACCGACCTCAGCCGACCACTGAGCCCGGAGTGCGCGGATGAACAATCCCAGAAACTACCGCGGCCTGATGGTCGTCATTCTGGTGCTGGTCATGGCAGTTGCCGCTTTCTATGCGTTTTTTGGTGACCCGACCGACCCGGCGAATGTCAACTTCGATGACACTGGCCCCCGGGTTGTTGCCCTTTCCGCACTCGCCTTCGTTTTTCTGGCCAGTTTCCTGTTCGGCCAGCCGAAAGCCCGCGAAATCCTGCATGGCACGGTTTTCTGGGGTGGGTTCTGTGCCCTGCTCGTTGTCGGCTATGTCTACAAGGCGGAACTGGTTCAGGCGGGTTACCGCGTTCTTGGGGCACTGGCACCCGGACTTGCCGTGACCCAGCCCGACGGCACCATTCTGATTGTCCGCGATGCTGGCGGGCATTTTGTACTGGATGGACGCATCAACGGTGCTCGAGCAGAGTTTCTGCTTGATACAGGTGCCAGTGCCGTTGTCCTGACCTATGAAGACGCGTTGCGTGCCGGCTACCGGCCGCAAGACCTGACATTTTCAGTACCGGTTTCCACCGCCAACGGCCGTGCACTGGTCGCGCCGGTAAAGATCGACACGATCACCATCGGCGATCACACGCTGCGCAACATCCGCGGTTTCGTCGGGCGCCAGGGGACGCTCGATTCCAGCCTTTTCGGCATGACCGCACTTGATCATCTGCGCAGTTGGCGCATCGAAGGCGACAAGCTGATCATGACGCCTTGAGCGGATCGGGAACTGCGCGATAATCCTACTCGGCTGCCGCCAGTTCGGCTCCTGCAGGACTGACCGCTGCAAGCGCCTTTTCGACCACTTCCAGACCAGCACCGGGCTTGATCGCCTCCACTGTCAGAATGCGCCGCCAGGACCTCGCCCCAGGACGCCCGTGGAACAAGCCCAGCATGTGCCGCGTCATATGTGCCAGTTTTACGCCCTTGCCCAATTGCTCTTCCAGATAAGCCATATGCGCCTTCACTGCATCCCATGGCGAGACGTCCGATCCGCTGGCGCCATAGAGCCGCCGGTCGACCTCTCCCATGATCTGCGGAGTGTGATAGGCAGCGCGGCCAAACATCAGGCCATCCAGGGCCTCCAGGAACGGCTCCGCCTGGTCCAGCGTCTGCAAGCCACCGTTGAGGCCGATGAACCTGTCCGGCAGACGCCGCTTCAGGCGCAGAACCCGCTCATAGTCGAGCGGCGGAATGTCCCTGTTTTCCTTTGGGCTGAGCCCCTTGAGCCAGGCCTTGCGCGCGTGCACCCACAAGGCATCTGCGCCCGCAGCAAAAACGGCATCCGCCATGGCGTCAAGCGCCGCTTCAGGGTCCTGTTCGTCGACACCGATCCGGCATTTCACGGTTACGGGAATATCGACGGCGGCCTTCATAGCTTCGACACATGCCGCCACCAATGCCGGTTCTTCCATCAGGCACGCGCCGAAGCGGCCGGACTGAACCCGGTCGGACGGGCAACCCACGTTGATATTGACCTCGTCATAGCCAAAATCGGCAACGATCCGCGCAGCTTCCACCATGTCCTTCGGATCGGATCCGCCCAACTGACAGGCAACCGGGTGCTCAATATCGGAAAAGCCTAGCAGATGCTGCCGGTCGCCATGGATCACCGCACCAGTCGTCACCATCTCCGTATAGAGCAGCGCATGCCGCGTCAGTTGCCGGTGAAACGCGCGGCAGTGGCGATCCGTCCACTCCATCATGGGGGCGATGGAAAACTTATGCTCTTGATACTGTTGCATTTTTCTTCAACTGCAAGGAACTGGCTCCGGACGTCCACCGTCCAGGCTGGACACGCCGCGAGGTGCGTTATCCAAGCTTGTTCTCATGTCGATCGACTTTAGTAGACGCGAAATAACAAATTTCGCGGCTTTTCAAAAGCTCCGCTTTTCACAAAGGGTAATTTCAACGTCCCTAGCGTCTATTCCGCCAAAGACCGCCAGCGCGACACGCCAGTGCCCTGGACGCCGGCTGATCTGGAAGGAACTGGCCGGACGGCGGAGGTCGGGCGGCGCAGAAATTGCGATGTCCCGATCGTCAGCCAAGGTAAAGCTGACGGTGGTCAGATCGGCTGTAATGCCCAGGCCAACAGCTTTCAGATACGCCTCTTTCAGCGTCCAGAAATCCAGAAATCTGGAGGTCTTGTGAGCTCCTTCAACCTTCGCCAGCTCTTGTCTTTCTCCGGGTGAACAAACGTCGCGCATCAACATGTCTACTTCGACCGCGCGCTGATCCGTTTCCGCATCAATGCCGATCACGCCTTCCCTTGTCACAGCGCACGCAACCAGGCCACGTGTATGCGTCAGGCTGAAGTCGAGTTCCGACCGACCAGCGACTGCCGGCTTTCCCGTAGCCATTGGCGCGAACTGCCAGTCGCGCGGTGCCGTACCGGGTTCCAGATCACTCAGGGTTTTCCGCAGCAACGCATGTGCAAGCGCGTAGTCCTTCCGGTCCTGATCGAAATGAAACGCATGAAACCGCTGTAGTTCATCCTCCGAGAGAATTTCCAGCGCAGATTCAAGATCCTCGGAGCTGCAGCCGGTCGTCTCCAGAATGATCGCCTTGGTGCCTGGCAAGTTAACTCCCGGAACTCTGGAGATGGTAATCGGAGGGCAGACTGTTTCACCCTGTTGAGAAGTGACCTGGACACTGGCCAGGCCCTACCGTCAAGACCTCAGCCGAAGGTTTCAGACCGTGGCATCAGCCGGACTGGACACCTTGCTGATCCTGCCTTCTTCCATCCAGACGATCTTGTCTGCAACATCGAAATACCGGTCGTCATGCGTGATCGCGATGACGGTGCGGCCCTCTTTCTTCAGTTTCATCAGGAAATCTGTATAGAACCAGCGCCGATACTCCGGATCCTGATCGGCGGCCCATTCGTCAAAGAGGTAGACATCCCTGTCTTCCAGCAGGGCAACGACCATGGCGAGCCGCTTTCTCTGGCCGGTGGACAGGCTCGTCGTGCTGAACCTGTTGTTCCGGTAGTGAACCTTCTCGTCCAGTTTCATGTCTTCCAGCAGGTCGTAAAGCTTCTGCTCGTCCGTCAGATCCACACCATAAAGCCGGTCGAAGAGGTGGAAATCGGAAAAGATGACCGAAAACAGGCTGCGATACCGGTCGATGTTTTCAGGTTTGACGACCTTGTCGTCCCATGACAGATGACCGCCATCCGGCTCATAGAGACCTGTCAGGATCTTCGCGAGAGTCGACTTGCCGCTGCCGTTGCCACCAACGATGAAGACCATTTCGCCCGATGCAATTTCCAGGTCACAAGGCCCGATCGAAAACGGGCGGTCGCCATCTTCGCTGTGATAGGTGTAGGCAATCTTCTTCAGGGATATACCTTTGGAAAGCCTTGCCTGCCGCACTTCGCTGCGCTCATCCATGGCTTCGCTGTGTTTTTCCAGAAGCTCTCTCAATTCCTCGATATTGGACACAGCCAGATTGGCACGCGAAACCACCGGCAACATGCGGATGATCGAAGTGATTGCGCCGCTGGCAAAGACGATCACCGTGACAATCTTGCCCGGGATCGAGAGGTCCGACACATAAAACGGTATCGCAAAGACCAGCGTTCCCATGAGCGTATAGAAGAAGACATCACTGACAGACTGGCCATAGTTGAAGGAGCGGCCTGATTCCACCCGTAGATCCTCGACCTGCTCTGATCGCGGAATGATGTAGTTGTGGAAGAGATCGTCGCTGCGCTGCGCGTTCAGTTTCACTTCCTTGAAGCCGCTGAGAATGTTCTCGAAGCTGTTGTGAAAGGCCTGTTCGCTCAGGCTTGCCTGGCGCATCAGTTCCTCCGCATCGCGGTAGCTCTTGCGATAGAAGAAGATGGCGCCGGCCAGAAACGCCAGGGTGACGATAAAGGCAAGCGGCGAAAGATAGCAGATATAGAGCGCCGACATGACCAGCTGCATGACAAAATAGATCAGACCGACAAGCGCTGGCGCCGTTTCCTCGATTGTCTGATGGTCACGACCAACTGCTGCCCGGATACGGGTCAGGCCGATTTCTTCTACGGTTGCGAGGTTCAGACTGCGGACTTGCGCGGTCACCCGGATCCGCAAGCGACACAGATAATCGGCGATGATCGCGGTTGCCATGTTGAGGGCGCGATTCATCGTGAAGAGAACGGTCGCGCAGCCAAGCACGAAGAGACCGAGATACTGCCACTGCAGACCGGTGTTCTGCTGATAGTTCGTCACCGCGTTGATGACGGCAATGATCAACCCCATGACCAGCCCGGGCACCAGGGAAAGCAGCAGGAAGGTGCGTTTGCTGTCGCCCGCTTCACGATACAAGAGACGAAAGAAATTCATCGAAGACCAGGCGCTCCAGGTGGATCATCACCGTTTGAGAAATATGTCAGTTCAGGGCAGCATCCCGAAGGCTTTTCGGGCGGATGTCGGTCCAGTTGGCGTTGACATAGTCCACGCAGTCCTGCCGCTTGCCGGGGCCGAAGACCGACCGCCAGCCATCGGGAATCGGCACGAATTCGGGCCAGAGAGAATGCTGTTCCTCGTCATTCACCAGCACATGGAAAATGCCGTCCGGATCGTCGAATGGATTTGTCATCGCCGTCTCTCCCAACCTTGCGCGTCAGTCTTTCCACGCCGTGTTGCACCAGCCGAATTCATCATAATCATCAAGGCACTGGTCAACAAGCGACAGCATTTGGTCCATTGAACCGTCGCGCCGTGCGATTGCAGGAAGCTGAAGTTTCACCTCTTCATGATTGCCGGCATAATTGCGCTCGTAAAGCTCGTGACGCCCTGCAAATTCCGAGCCCGTGGCATCCCACAGCAGCTTCATCAGCTTGATACGGTCCTTGTAGCCAACGCCGTTGGAGCCGCGCACGTACCGTTCCAGATAACCGTCGATTTCAGGGTTCTGGAAATCCTTTGCGGAAGACGGCAGATAGATAAGCGCGGACGCGACGATCTTCTGGACAATCTCCTTCACACGACCGTAGGCATCGGGCGCCAGCGCGCGATAGGCCTGCGCGGCCGATAGTCCAGGCAGGAAAGCGCCGTCTGCAAAGGCTTCTGGTGTCCGGGCCATTGCATCCGACAACGACCAGAACAGGTGACGCAGGGCGATCACCTCCCCTTGCAGAACCTGATTTCCGCGAAACTCGTCACCACTGGTGATGTGCAACGCCCTGGTCAGCAGACCGGCGAGAAAGTCCAGCTTCACCGCAAACCGGGTGCATCCGTGGAAACAGGTGCCTTGCAGGTAGCCCGTGTCCATCAGGAAGTCGATCGGCTTGTGTGCAGGCCCATAGACCAGCACGTTCTCCCAGGGCACGAAAACGTTGTCGAGAACGAGAATGGCGTCGTTTTCGTCGAAGCGGGAAGACAGCGGACTGTCGAACGGCGTCGAGGATTGGCTCGCCGCATATTCGTAGGAGTTCCGGCAGATCAGCTTGATGCCCGGCGTCGACATGTCGAGAAAGAACATGAAAGCCGTAGGCGGTTCGTTGGTTTCCGAGACCGCGTGGTGGCTGAGAAAGTTGTAGTGGGTCAGTGCTGCCGAAGTCGCGACAACCTTTGCACCTGAAAGATAAAGCCCCGCGTCTGTTTCCTTGACAACGTGAACCAGGATGTCTTTTGCATCGCTGAAAGGCTTCGCCCGGTCAATCGGCGGATTGGCCACAGCATGGTTCATGAAATAGGTGCGCTGCTGAGCCAGATGATACCAGCAACGCGCGTTGTCTGCGAAAGGCCCATAATAGGCCGCGTTGGCGTCCAGCGTGTTGACGATCGCTGCCTTGTAGTCCGGTGAGCGCCCCATCCAGCCGTAGCTCAGCTTCGCCCATTCCGCGATCGCCTTCTGTTGACCGAGCAGGTCCTCTGCCGATCTGGCCACCTTGAAATATCGGTGTGTGTAACCGGTTGGATCGGCATCGGCAGGTGCGGTCAGGACATTGGTGCCGCTATCGTGATCCTGATGCAGGGCATCGTAAAGCCGTGCCAGGGAACGTACCGAGTTGCGAAAGGCAGGATGACCCGTCAGATCGGTCACCCGCTCTCCATTGAAATAGACACAGCGCTGGTCCTGGAGACTGTCGATGAACTCCGCGCCGGTCATGGGTATCGCGCGCTGTACAGCGTGTTCAGGTTCCACGGGATTGAGGATATCAACCGACATTCTTTAGTCTCCCTTCCGCAACGGCCTGCCTGAACGGCTGATCGCCAAGGTTCATCAAAGCATTCAGCCCCTCGCCGATTTCGCAAAGGGCCTGCTGCGATGTCATTTCATGGTGTGTACAGTCGAGTGCGTGCGCCTCGAATTGTCCGCTTGTCCGGTTTTCCCAGGGATCGGCCTCAACACCCAGCATACGCTTCGTATCGTTCGAAGCGTAATGCACCAGGGGGCAGTTTAACGTCTTGGGCCGATAGCCATGTGCGAGCAGCGCGTTGTTTCGGGCGATCCGCAGCATGTTGTTGAAGTCGACTGAGCTGAGGTCTGCCAGAGGATGGGCACTGTCTTCCAGAAATCTCCGGACATCCTCAAAGGTAATGTCTTCGGGTACTCGTCCATGCGGATCGAAGCCAATCATTTCAAGGAACGCACCGCGTGCTCCACTATCTGAAAGATCCGGCAACGGGTCTCCTTCGTGCATAGGATAACTGTCCAGAAGCATCAGGAACTCGACGTCTCTGCCGCTTTCTTCCAAAAGACGTGCCATTTCGAAGGCAGCCAGCCCTCCGAACGACCAACCAAGCAACCGAACCGGGCCCGTGCTGGCCACCTTGTTGACACTTGCGACGTAATCGGCCGCCATTTGGTTCAGAGTTGAAGGCAAATCGGCCTTGCCGACGTAGCCGCGCGCCTGAAGGGCGATGATCGGGACATCGGCTGGCAGGACGGAAGCAAGACCGGCATACGTCCAACCAAGACCGAAGCCCGGATGAACGCAGAATAGTGGCGCCTGACATCCTGCCCGCCGGATCTGCAGCACCGGCTCCAGCAAACCGGTCTTGCGACCTTGCCGGAGCGACAGCAGACCGCGCACCGTCGGTGTTTCGAAAATATCTCGAAGGCTGACGTCCAGGCCCATGCGTTCCTTCATCAGTGCCTTCAGGCGTGCGGCGAGCAGCGAATGCCCCCCCATATCAAAGAAACTGTCTTCCGGTCCCGGCACTACGCCGGGCAGCAGTTCAGCGAAGAGATTGCACAACAACGTTTCCTGGAGTGTTGCCGGACTTGTTTCTCCCTGTTTCCAGACAGGATCCGGCAACGCCAGACGGTTCAGCTTTCCATTTGGTGTCAGCGGCAATTCCGGGAGTACGATAAAAGCGCCAGGCACCATGTAGTCAGGCAGGTTTCGCTGGAGCACGGAACGAAGCTCTTCAGTTTTGAGTTCAGCCCCTTCTTTCGGAACAACATAGGCAACGAGCGAAGAACCTCGCGCTCCATCCGGCCGGTCCAAGACCACCGCTTGCGCAATGTTCGTCATCGATGCGATGGTCGCCTCGATCTCGCCAAGCTCGATACGATGGCCTCGGATCTTGACCTGGCTGTCGCTGCGTCCCAGGAACACAAGCTCACCGTTGCGTCTGCGATAGACCGTGTCCCCGGTCCGGTACATGCGCGCTCCATGGCCTGCAAACGGATCGGCAACAAAGCGTTCGCTCGTCAGGTCCGAACGCCCGTGATAGCCACGTGCGAGCCCAAGCCCGCCGATGTAGAGTTCGCCGGAAATACCGTCGGCGACAGGCTGAAAAGTCTCATCAAGTACGTAGACCTGCGAGTTCCACAAAGGTTGCCCGATAGACGGAATGCCTGAACTTTCAGGGCGAACAGATGCGCTCACAGACCAGATCGTTGTCTCGGTCGGGCCATAGACATTCGTCACCGGCCCTGCGGCTTGCAGCTGCGACGCTAGTCCGCCGTCCAGAGCCTCACCGCCCACAAGAACCTGCAAACGCGGCAGTGGACCAACCTCCAGAAGCGACCGCCAGAGTGATGGCGTTGCCTGCATGACCGTTGGTTTTTCCTGCTCGATCCAGTCATGGAGACGGTCCGCTTCGCGCTGGTTGCCCTCGAACAGCACTACGCCAGCACCAACCAGCAGCGGGCCGTAGAGCTCAAGCCCGGCAATGTCGAACCCAATCGTGGTCGCGCTGAGCACCTTGTCCTGCGGCAGAAGGCGAAGCTCGGTACTCAGGCAACACAGAAGGTTCTTGAGCCCCTCGCGGGTAACGACGACACCTTTCGGCTTACCGGTCGAGCCGGACGTATAGATGACGTAGGCCGGGTGCGCGGGATCAATCGGCTGTTTCCGGTCGGCATCGGTCGGGGTCGAAGCGGACATCTTGGCCAGCTCGGACCCGGTCGCCTCGGCATCCAGCAGCAGAAGCGCCGATGTCGGCGCACCGTCCGTCAAGGCGGCTGCCGTTGCCGTCTCGGAGATCACAAGACGCGGCGCGGCATCGTCCAGCATCATCGCAATGCGGGCTGCCGGATAGTCCGGATCTAGCGGCAGATAGGCGGCGCCCGTTTTCAGCACCGCCAGCAGCGCCACGATCATGTCCGGGTTTCTCGGCAAGGCAATCGCGACCCGGTCCTCAGCACCAATGCCGCGCCGGATCAGAAGATGCGCCAGCCGGTTGGCCCGCGCCTCAAGCTCGGCATAGGTCAGCCGCTCCGTGCTGCCGATAACCGCTTCCCGCGTTCCAAACCGGGAAGCCGTTGCAGATACAAGCTCCGTCAGATCCCCTTCCGGCAAGGCGTGCCGTGTTGCGTTCCACCGGTCCTGCACAGCCTTTCTTTCGGAAGCCGGCAGCATCTCGAGAGATCCGAGCGGCGCTTCCGGGCGAGAGGCCATCTGCGCCAGTACATTGCACAACTGCCCCAGGAGACTGCGGCCAAGGTCTACGCCGATCCGTTCTTCCCGGCAATCCAGCCGCAGCAGCAGCCGTTTGCCCGGAACAACCATCAGGCTCAAAGGATAGTGGGTCTGGTCATGCACCTCGACACCGCTGATCCGCAGGCCATCCGGCGAAGCCTCATGGGTCTCGTCGCTGAAGGGATAGTTCTCGAACACCACCAGCGTGTCGAACAGGTCTCCAAGTCCCGCTTCTGCCTGGATCTCCGGCAGCCCCAGATGCTGGTGCGGCAGAAGTGCGGCCTGACGGGACTGCAGCTCCTTCAGGAAGCTGCTGACGGATGTTGCCGGAACAGGCTTTGCCCTTACCGGCACGGTGTTGATGAAGAGACCCGCCATGGTTTCGACGCCGGTGATCTCGGCTGGCCGGCCGGAGACCGTCGTGCCGAAGACCAGATCATCCCGCCCACAGATGCGGCCAAGCACGACCGACCAGGCGCCCTGGAGCACCGTGTTCAAGGTGATGTCCAGCGTGCGGGCCAGGCCTTCCAATGACCGGGATGCGTCCTCGCTCAGGAGATCGTTAAAGCGCAGCACCGCACTGCCTTCAGCAGACGAGGAGTCGGAGGACGTGTTTGCAGACTGGCCATAGACAGAGGCCGCCAGCCGGGTCGGTTCCTCCAGACCGGACAGAGCTTCTTGCCAGGCCGCTTTCGCAGCCGTCTTGTCCTGCTGCTGCAGCCAGCCGAGATACCGGTCAAACGGCGTTACTGGCGGCAGACCCCCTGCCCCGCCGGCTTCGTAAATCTCCTTCAGCTCCCGCATCAGCACCGGCAGCGACCAGCCGTCGAGAAGAATGTGGTGATTGGTCAACACCAGCCAGGCACCACCGTCCGGGCGTTTTACGAGGCAGACACGCAGCAATGGACCTTGAGCAAGGTCGAAACGGATCTTCCTGTCTTCCAGGAGAAACCGCTCCAGCTCTGCTTCCGGATCTGCGTCCTCTGACAAGTCCACCTGCTTAAGTGGCAGCTCGACCTTCGACAGGACCACCTGAACGGGATCGCTCAGGCCTTCGTGGCAGAAGACTGCCCGCAGGGGAGCGTGCCGGGCAACGAGAGCCTGAAGGCTCGCCTCAAGACGCTGCACATCCACCGGGCCATCGAAGCTGACCACCGTCTGCACCTTGTAGGCGTCCTCCCCCGTCTCAGCGTCCATCAAGGCGTGAAACAGCAAACCCGACTGAAGACCCGTCAACGGCCACACCGTCGATAGCAAACCGCCATAGCGTTCAACAAGCAAGTCGACATCGGCCTGGGAAACAGCAGCCAGCGGGAAATCCGAAGGCGACTGACCACCGGCTTTAGACCAGTTGCCGTGTGCTGCCAGCCGGATCAGAGCTTCTTCCCAGAGTGTCTTGAATTCAGCGGTCTCTTTTTCCGATAGATGTCTGCTGGCAAACCCGAACTCGGTGTGGAGGCAAAAGCCCTTTTCCTCTTCGATCGCCTGACAATCGATGGAAAGCATGTGAGCAAGCGGTGTTGCCGGATCGAAACCGCCGCGCATTCCACCAAAGAACGGCGCCGCGCTCCAAGCACCACCAGCGCTCGCTGGAAAACGACCGAGATAGTTGAAGGCGATCTGCGCCTTGTTTTCGCTCGCAAGTTTGGCGGAGGACTCCTTGTTGAGATACCGCAGCATTCCATAACCAAGGCCATGATCGGGACGTGCGGAGGTTTGCTCCTTGATCTCGATGATGAGCTGCTTGAGGTCCGCGTCGGAGATACCGGAAATTCCATTGCCTGCCTTCGTGACCTCCAGCCGTGCCGGAAAGACGCTAGTGAACCAGCCGACAGTTCGGCTGAGGTCGGCGTCTCCAATCGCTTCGCGTCCATGCCCTTCGACGTCACACAGGATTGGACCACCCGGTTTTCCGGACCTGGAAGTTTTGAAAGCCCCAACGGCAAGGCCAAGTGCCGCCAGAAGCACATCCTGCGGTCCGCAGCTGTAAAGAGCAGGCAGTCGGGTCAGGATCTGCTCGGTTTCCTCAGCGCTCAGAAGGCTAGCAAGAGAGTTCAACGTTTGAACCGTATCCAGCCTGCGATCCAGATCACCTTCCAGAAAGCGCTCAGTGTCGGATGAAAGAAGCGCGCTCCAGTACCCCTCTTCAGATGCGCGCGCATCGGAGGCCGCATCGGCTTGCAGCAGCCTGCTCCACCCTGGGAAAGAAGTGCTTTCAGGTTCCAGGCTGATCGGGCGGTCGGCCGACCAATCGTCCCAAGCTGTCCGAAGATCGTCGCTCAGGATGCGCCAGGAGACACCATCGATCACCAGGTGGTGCGCCACAAGCAGAAGCAGACCCGGCTCCATGTGGCCACAGTCAAACCAGATCGCACTGAACACCTTGCCTCGGGAAAGAGACAAGGCCTCAACTGCGGCGGCATGCTGTTCTTCCAGAAGATCTTTCAGCCCGTTTTCGTTTTCGACCTCACTCAGGCTGATGTGCTTTATAGGGAAAACGTCAGTGAACTCGGCAATCGGACCAATCTTCATCGCCGGCGTAGTCTTGTTCGCTCGAGCCCGCAGCATCCCGTGTCGCTGGACGATTGCCCCTAGTGCAGCTTGCAGGAATTCGGCATTTGCCCCCTTCGGAAGCATCAGACAGGTCGACTGGAAAAAGCCGTCGACGGGACCACCCAGTTCTGCAAACCAGCGCAGGATTGGCGTCGGCAAAACGGTATCTGGCTCAAACTCATTCAGTTCATTGACTTCCGGTCCTTCAAGCGTCCTTGCCACGCTCGCAAGCTTTGCAACCGTCTTGTGATCGAAAACGTCTTTCGGTGTTGCCTTGAGACCCTTTCGACGCAACAGTCCAACAAGCCGGATTGCCGATATGCTGTCGCCGCCGAGACCGAAGAAGCTTTCGTCGAGCGCGGGAGGTGAAATGCCGAGCGTTTCGGCAAAAGCGGCGGCTACCGCCTGTTCTGCCGGAGACTGCCGTCTTGTTTCTTCAGCTCTTTGCGGGCGGCTCGGTGCCGGCAGGGCCTTCCTGTCGATCTTGCCGTTCGGAAGCCTTGGCAAGTAGGGCAAGAGGTCTATCTGTGCCGGAACCATATAATCCGGCAGTCGGTCGGCGCAGTAGCGCTGCAGCTCTTCTGCACTTGGATCCGATCTTTCCTGCCCGATCACATAGGCAACAAGCCTCGAAGCGCCCTTCCGGTCGCTGTAGACGCTCACGAGACATTGGGCGACATCGCTGCGTTCCAGAAGCACACGTTCGATTTCACCCGGCTCGATACGTCGCCCCCGGATCTTGACCTGCGCATCACTGCGGCCCAGGAAAAAGAGGTTGCCGTCTTCCGCACGATAGACGAGATCCCCCGTTCGGTACATTCGCCGTCCGGCACCGGCGAACGGGTCGGCGACAAATCTGGAAGAGGTCAGATCCGCCAGGTTCTGATAGCCCCGTGCAAGACCGACACCGCCGATGTAAAGTTCTCCAGCCACACCGTTCGGGACGGGCTGAAGCGTTTGATCAAGTACGTAGAGGCTGGAATTCCAGATCGGCAACCCGATGGGCGCGATATCGACTTCCTGAACAGGTGTCAGCGGCAAGCTCATGGAACCGCACACGGTCACTTCTGTGGGGCCGTAAGCATTGACGAGGCAACAACGGTCAGACCATCGGCGAACTTCCGGCACGCTGATGGCTTCACCGGCCGTTACCAGCACACGACCTTCGGGAAGATCTGTCGTCGACATCACGCTCAAGAGGCTCGGCGACAACGTGATATGCGTTACCCGTTGCGCATACATGAATGTCTTCAAGGCTGCGGGATCTGTGAAAGCCTGTCTTGGCCAGATCACAAGAGCCGCACCGGAGACCAGTGCCGTGGCGATTTCCGAAAAGGCTGCGTCGAAACTGAAGGATGCGAACTGCGCGACCCGAGACTGTTCCGAAATCGCAAACCGTTCGATCTGGGCATAGGCGAGATTTGAAAGCCCCTCGCGTGTAACAACGACACCTTTCGGCTTACCGGTCGAGCCGGACGTGTAGATGACGTAGGCCGGGTGCGCGGGATCAATCGGCTGTTTCCGGTCGGCATCGGTCAGGGCCGAAGCGCACATCGCAGCCAGCTCGACACCGGTCGCCTCGGCATCCAGCAGCAGAAGCGACGATGTCGGCACACCGTCCGTCAAGGCGGCTGCCGTTGCTGTCTCGGAGATCACAAGACGCGGCGCGGCATCGTCCAGCATCATCGCAATGCGGGCTGCCGGATAGTCCGGATCTAGCGGCAGATAGGCGGCGCCCGTTTTCAGCACCGCCAGCAGCGCCACGATCATGTCCGGGTTTCTCGGCAAGGCAATCGCGACCCGGTCCTCAGCACCAATGCCGCGCCGGATCAGAAGATGCGCCAGCCGGTTGGCCCGCGCCTCAAGCTCGGCATAGGTCAGCCGCTCCGTGCTGCCGATAACCGCTTCCCGCGTTCCAAACCGGGAAGCCGTTGCAGATACAAGCTCCGTCAGATCCCCTTCCGGCAAGGCGTGCCGTGTTGCGTTCCACCGGTCCTGCACAGCCTTTCTTTCGGAAGCCGGCAGCATCTCGAGAGATCCGAGCGGCGCTTCCGGGCGAGAGGCCATCTGCGCCAGTACATTGCACAACTGCCCCAGGAGACTGCGGCCAAGGTCTACGCCGATCCGTTCTTCCCGGCAATCCAGCCGCAGCAGCAGCCGTTTGCCCGGAACAACCATCAGGCTCAAAGGATAGTGGGTCTGGTCATGCACCTCGACACCGCTGATCCGCAGGCCATCCGGCGAAGCCTCATGGGTCTCGTCGCTGAAGGGATAGTTCTCGAACACCACCAGCGTGTCGAACAGGTCTCCAAGTCCCGCTTCTGCCTGGATCTCCGGCAGCCCCAGATGCTGGTGCGGCAGAAGTGCGGCCTGACGGGACTGCAGCTCCTTCAGGAAGCTGCTGACGGATGTTGCCGGAACAGGCTTTGCCCTTACCGGCACGGTGTTGATGAAGAGACCCGCCATGGTTTCGACGCCGGTGATCTCGGCTGGCCGGCCGGAGACCGTCGTGCCGAAGACCAGATCATCCCGCCCACAGATGCGGCCAAGCACGACCGACCAGGCGCCCTGGAGCACCGTGTTCAAGGTGATGTCCAGCGTGCGGGCCAGGCCTTCCAATGACCGGGATGCGTCCTCGCTCAGGAGATCGTTAAAGCGCAGCACCGCACTGCCTTCAGCAGACGAGGAGTCGGAGGACGTGTTTGCAGACTGGCCATAGACAGAGGCCGCCAGCCGGGTCGGTTCCTCCAGACCGGACAGAGCTTCTTGCCAGGCCGCTTTCGCAGCCGTCTTGTCCTGCTGCTGCAGCCAGCCGAGATACCGGTCAAACGGCGTTACTGGCGGCAGACCCCCTGCCCCGCCGGCTTCGTAAATCTCCTTCAGCTCCCGCATCAGCACCGGCAGCGACCAGCCGTCGAGAAGAATGTGGTGATTGGTCAACACCAGCCAGGCACCACCGTCCGGGCGTTTTACGAGGCAGACACGCAGCAATGGACCTTGAGCAAGGTCGAAACGGATCTTCCTGTCTTCCAGGAGAAACCGCTCCAGCTCTGCTTCCGGATCTGCGTCCTCTGACAAGTCCACCTGCTTAAGTGGCAGCTCGACCTTCGACAGGACCACCTGAACGGGATCGCTCAGGCCTTCGTGGCAGAAGACTGCCCGCAGGGGAGCGTGCCGGGCAACGAGAGCCTGAAGGCTCGCCTCAAGACGCTGCGCATCCACCAGGCCATCGAGGCTGACCACCGTCTGCACCTTGTAGGCGTCCTCGCCCGTCTCAGCGTCCATCAAGGCGTGAAACAGCAAACCAGACTGAAGGCCCGTCAACGGCCACACCGTCGATAGCAAACCGCCGTAGCGGCTGCTGACAATGCTCAGATCTTCGTCGCTGATCCATCCTGACTTGAGATCAGTTCCGATCTCCGGCAATTGCTGCCTTTGCGCAACCGTTGCCAGCTCTGCAGGGGTCTTGTTGCTGAAGACATCCCTTGCCGAAAACACCAGCCCTGCTCGCCGTGCTCGGCTGACCAGTTGAATGGAGAGAATACTGTCGCCGCCAAGTGCGAAGAAGTTGTCGGCAGGCCCTACGGTTCCCAGACCCAGAACATCAGCAAACAATGCGCAGATATCGGTCTCGGTTTGCCCCGCAGGTACCTTCGCTCCATCGCCGTGAATTTCAGGCGCAGGCAGGCGCTTGATGTCCAACTTGCCATTGGTCGTGAAAGGAAGTTGTTCCAGAAGAACAAAATGGGCTGGCACCATGAATGCAGGGAGTGTCTCGGCAAGCCTTTTTCGTAAGCCTGCAAGATCTGGTTCTCCTGTCCCCGTACCAACCACATAGGCAACGAGTTTCTTTTCCCCGGGCCTGTCTTCACGCACGATCACCGTGCACTGGCCTATGTCCGACTGCCTCCCGATAGCGTTTTCGACTTCCTGCGGCTCGATACGGAAGCCATTGATCTTGACCTGGTGATCGGCACGTCCGACGAAGGTCAGCAAGCCGTCGCTGCGCCAGCGCACCAGATCCCCGGTCCGATACATTCTGCTGCCTGCGGGCCCCGCGGGATCGGCAACGAAGCGCTCGGCCGTCAGACCAGTCCGGTCGAGATAGCCAAGCGTCAGGCAGGCACCGGCCAGGTAAAGCTCGCCCACCATGCCGATACCGACAGGTTGCAGGCGGTCATCCAGAATTCGGACGCTACAATTGTCACGCGGCAACCCGATGGGTACCTTGTGCGCGGATTTCTCCAGCGTGTGCATTGCATGCCAGGTCACGAAGGTCGTGCCCTCTGCCGGGCCATAGCCATTGACGAACCGCGTACCAGGCGAAGCTGCCGTTGCCCGGCGCAAGGCTTCTGCGGAAGCCGCCTCACCACCTATCAGCACTGACCTCAAAGGCTTGAATGCTTCGGGTTTTTCACCTGCAATGATGTTGAAAAGACGTGTCGTGATGCAGGCTGCAGACACCTTGTGCTCTTCGACCAGCCGCGCAATCGTTTCAGCATCGAGAATGCCAGGCGGCGCGACGAAAAGCTCCTGCCCCAACATGAGCGGTGTCCAGATTTCATAGGTCGAAGCGTCAAATGCATAGGGCGAATGCAGCAAGACCCGCTCATGGGAGCCTTCCGGCCGGCATCCGTCGAGCGCGAGGGCCTGAATATTGCGGTGGCTGATCGCGATCCCCTTCGGCCTGCCTGTGGAGCCGGAGGTGAAGAGAACGCAGGCGATCTGTCCATTGGTGATATTCGGTAAGGTCTCCTTTCCCGCCGCCACTTGCAGGTGGCTGAAAGGAACGCAGGGTGCATCATTGAAGCTGACTGATATCGCGTCTTCACTGTCAGTCAGCACGAGGTGGGCCCGGGTGTCGGCAACGAGTTGTTGAAGCCGGTTGGCAGGATCGTTCCTGTTCAAGGGAACATATGCCCCACCTGCCTTCACGATCGCGAGCGTTGCGACGACAAGATCAATGGAACGGTCCATCAGGACCGCGACCCGTGCCCCAGGTGCAACGCCCCGGCGGAGGAGGTTTTGCGCAACGCGGTCCGACAATGCATCGAGTTCGGCGTAGGAAAGCGTGCGGGTCTGGCTGGAGAGAGCGACCTTCTCGCCCTTTTCCCTGGCCAGCAGACGAAACCGCTCGGGCAAAGACATTTCGATCGCAGCTTTTTCGACCCGCTCGCCTTCGCACAAGGTGACAAGGCGTGACGCTTCGTCGGGATCGACAATCATGAGGTGGTCGATCCGTTTGTCCGGATTTTCCACGGCTGCGCGAAGTAGATCGATGAAACGCCGGGAAATATTGCCCGCAACCTCCCGATCCAGGAGATCTGTCCGGAATTCGATCCGCCCATCGATACCGCCTGCGCCTCCGACCTCGTCGCGATGAGCAGTCAGGTCGAAGGAAAGATCGAACTTTGAGGCTTCGACAGGCACGTCTTCAACCTCGCAGGTCAACCCCGGCAAGGTAAGAACAGTCGCTCCTGCCATATCGAGCGCCAGAACGGTCTGGAACACCGGATGAAAGGACAGGTCCCTGCGTGGAGCAACCTTGTCGACCACGAGCTCAAACGGCACGTCCCGGCGGGAATAGGCGGCAAGGTTCCGCTGACGCGTATCGGCCAATAATTCGCGAAAGGTCGGTCTGCAGGAAAGATCGCTCCGGAGCGCCAGCATGTTGACGAAGAGGCCTATGGTTTCTTCGAAAGTGCTGTCCGGGCGGCCATCGACAGGCGTTCCGATGACGATGTCGTCCCCAGCGCCGAGCCGCGCCAAGGTCGCAGCCATCGCAGCCTGCAGTACCATGAACAGGCTGGTCCGAGTTTCCAATGCCAGTCGCTCAAGCTTGCAATGAAGCTTTGGCGGGATTGCCACGGCTACTCCGTCGCCTTGCCAATAGGTATTCTTTCGTTGCCCTTCGGCACAGGGCAGATCAACACAATCCGGAGCGCCTGCGAGGTCTTCGCGTGCTTCGGCAAGACGAGCGGCAAGTTCCTGTTCTGCTGCCCCGGACAGCCGGGTATGCTGCCAACTTGCGAAGTCGGCATATTGGATTGCAGGCTTTTTCCAGACAGGTTCCTTGCCGCTCATTCTCGCCGCAAAGGCCGTCTCGAAGTCGGCAAGCAATGGGCGCAGGGCGCCACCGTCAATCGCGATATGATGCATGACAATCTGCATCATGCATTGCGGTTCAGGACCGAAATTTTCGTCCGTAACGATCGACACTGTCACCGGCAGGTCCTTGCACAGATCGAACGGCCTGGAAGACTGACGGGAGAGTTCTGACCGGCCTTCAGCTACTGGTACTGAAACAATCCGGATGACATCTTCCGAAACGAAACCCGTACGGATGTCCTGATACGGCTCTCCGGCCCCGTCTTGCGGATAAACGGTCCGCAAGACCTCGTGCCTCTCGATAACGTCTGTCCAGGCTTGCCCAAGAACGGACGGGTCGACGGCACCGGAAAGCCGGAAGCGGTAGACCAGATTGTAGGAAGTATCTTCCGGGTGAAGCCGCTGCAGGAACCAGAGACGCTTTTGAGCAGAAGACAGCGGAACCTTGTCGGGTTGCGCAACGGATTTCAGTTTCAGGGAACATGGTTTCGCTGCCCCTATCAGACAGGCAAGCGCAGCCGGTGTCGGCGCGTCGAAAATCTCGCTAGGAGCGATCTGCACACCAAATCGGTCTCTCAGTCGATAAGCAAGACGCGCGGCCAGCAGTGAATGCCCACCCAGGAGAAAGAAATTATCCTGTACTGAAACCGAGTGGACGCCGAGCAGCTCTGTAAATGCCTCACAGATTGCGGTTTCAAGGTCGCTCTGCGTTCCGCTTGCGCTCCGCCCAGCCGTCCGCACCGGATCCGGCAACGCTGCCCTGTCCAACTTGCCATTGGGTGTGAGCGGAAGTGCATCGAGAGCCATGATCGCCGACGGCAGAAAGGCTGGAGGGAGAGCTTCTGCCAAGGCGGCCATAAGCCTTGCGATATCCCTGTCGGCTCCCACTTCCCAGACAACATAGGCAGCAAGATAGACGTCCGTGTCGTCACGTCGCTTCGCAACGACAGCCGAACTGGCAACCTCCGGAAATCTGTCCAGGGCTGCTGCGACCTCTCCCGGTTCGACACGAACGCCGCGTATCTTCACCTGATGGTCGGAACGCCCCAGATATTCGTAACCACCGTCAGGCATTCGCCGCGCAACGTCGCCTGTTCTGTAAAGCAAGGCACCAGCGGGTCCGAACGGCGAAGCTATGAAGCGTTCTGCTGTTTTGTCCGGTTGGCGATGATATCCAAGCGCAAGACCTGTGCCGGTTATGTAGAGTTCACCGGTCTCTCCGTCGGAGACAGGCTGAAGCAGATCGTCGAGCAGGTAGACGACTGTTTCCCGTATAGGGTTGCCGATGGCAATTTTCCTGTCTGCATCACATCGCGCCCAGAGGCTGTCCCCCGCAGCTTCTGAGGCACCGTAGAAGTTGAACAAGCGGGCGTCTGGCAGTTTCTCGCAGAATTTTTGCAGGAGACTTGATGGTAGAGGCTCGCCACTCGTGACCCAGGTCCGGCAGCCCTTCAAGTCTGGCAAACAGTCGTCCTCGAGAAGACTTGCCAGCAGGCTCGGCACAACGGTCAACCGCGTGACGGCAAACGCCGCCACCGTCTCTGCCAGTCGCCTCGGGTCAGCGGAAACATTTCCACCTTCGAGGACGACCGCACAGCCATTGCACAAGGCGCCCAACAGCTCGGTCGACCCGTCAATGAAGTTCAAGGAGGTCTTGAACAACGTCCGCTCACCCGGCGCGAAGGGCAAGGCTTCCGATATCCAGGCCAGCCTGTTGGCAAGAGCGGCCTGGCGTCCCAGCACGCCCTTGGGCCGCCCGGTGGAACCGGACGTATAGACCAGATAGGCAGGATCATGGCCCGTCAGCTGGCGAACAAGATCACCACCCACAGGAGCGGTATCAGGCTGTCCGGCGATATCCCGGCTCAGCGAACCGTTTCCAAGAAAGACCGCCCGTGCTGTCTGACCAGCCGCCTCAACGACGCCGGTGACCGGTTGCTCCGCCAGGATCAGATCCGGTTCTGCGTCTTGAAGCATGTCAATCAGACGCTGTCGAGGATAGGCTGGATCAAGCGGCATGTAGCACGCACCGGTCTTGATCACCCCCAGCAGGCTTACAACGAGATCCGGCCCGGCAGCACAGCCGAGTGCCACGATCTTGCCAGGCCCGATACCCCGGCCTATGAGGTACCACGCGACACGGTTCGCCTTCCGGTCCAGTTCCTCGAAGGTCAGAACCATATCCGGCAGTATCAGTGCCGTGTCACCAGGTCTCGACTGCACCTGCCTGGCAAAAAGTGCGCGAACAGAAGCGGTCTCATTGTCCAATGCTGCTTCCAACGGCAAACGGCTGGCATCCGGACGCGCAATGCTGCCTGAAGCAGCCTTTGCCCTTGCTGTCTGGAAACCACTTTCGCGGGATGTCATTGAGATCAACTCCGTCGAAGAATTGCCGTTTCTGTTTTGCGCGTCCGGCGGAAACCGAATTGGAATATCGTCAGCCTTGCAGCCCGAGGCGCTGCCTGAGTGTCAAAGGTTCGTGCCCCGCCGGCCGTATGTGCCCTCGTTGGCGGAGAATTGGCACGACAGACCGTGAAAACTCGTCAAAGCTTCCGGGAAAGTGGGTCGGGGTAATCACGAAGCCATCGCAAGCGCCGCTTGTAAAATAGCTCTCAAGCTGATCGGCCACCTGTTCCGGCGTTCCGACAAGACGCGGCGTCGAGGTGCTGCGTGCCATCCGAATGGCGATGTCATGAAGCGTCCAGAGCCTTCCCCTGTCCTCTTCCCGGATCCTCTCCAACCATGGGAATGCGGCTCCACCATCGACAGCCGCCTTGTTTGGCGACTTGCCGGCGCTTTCCAACACTTCGTCGATTGGCGTATCAGGATCGAACCCTGTCGCGTCGACGCCGATCATGCCCGACAGAAAGGCGATGGCGACATCCGGATGGATCAGCTCGTCCAGATATTCGGCCCGCGCTTTTGCAATGGCTTCGGTTTCACCGATCACAGGCTGCACCGCCGTCAGCAGGAATATCTTCTCCGGGTCGCGCCCCATCTCTGCAGCCCGGCGGCGAACATCGGCACGCAGTTCCGACATGCCCTCGGCATCTGCCTGAATGGCGAAAACGACATCAACCCACTTGGCGGAAAAATCACGACCCCGCGGAGAAACGCCGACACTCATCAGGATCGGTTCACCGTCCGGTCCCGCGGGAAGTGACAAGGGACCTCGAAGTTTGAAGCGTTCGCCTTCGTGATCAATGGGATGGATCTTGCCGGTGTCCGCGTAAAGCCCGGACGCCTTGTCGCTTACCAGCGCGTCCGGTTCCCAGGACTTCCAGAGCTTGCGGCAGATCTCCAGGATCTCTTCCGCCCTGTCATAGGCTTCGGGAGAAATGAGCTTTGGGAAATGACCGAAATTGTGCCCGTTGCTCGGACCAGCGGAGGTTACGACATTCCACGAGATCCGGCCCCTGCTGAAATGGTCCAGCGTACTGAGCGTACGGGCCAGATGATAAGGTTCCATGTAGGTCGTCGAAAGCGTGACCGTAAAACCGAGCGACTTCGTTACCGAGGCCATGAGGGAAACCAGCAGGTTCGGGTCATGGCGGATGGCACCAACCGCTCCATACTTCAAGAAGGTTTCGTAGTTGTCGTTCAGTCCGGTTGTCACGCTGAGCGATTCTGGAATGAATGCGAGATCGAACCCGCCCCGTTCCAACGTGACCGCCGTATCCTTGAAGAGATCGGGATCACAGAAATCCGTTTCGCTGTACGGGTGGCGCCACATGCCGGCGAAATGGCTTCCAGGCACCAGAATATACCCGGCCAGAAACATATGACGATTTGCAACACCAGAACTCAAATCACCCCCCAGGACCGGTTTTAAGCAAAGTAATCGATCGTTTAAATTAGCTACCTACTCACTTTTCATTCTCATGACCTAACGGCAATAAAAAACAATTCACGAATTTTTCGCAGAAGATAAGTTAATTTTTATTCACATTCGTCGTTCAACATATCTCTTTTCGACGTTTACTAAATTTTTCGAAAAACCCTCAGGGTGTTGCCGTAAAAGACCCTTGGTATTTCGAGACTCTCGACCAGTTCAAAGCCCGCAGCCCTTACCTGCTTCTCAACTTCTGCGGTTTTCACCTGCTTGACCCATTCACCGGAAAAAATCAGGTCATCGATATTGTGGGCCAGGCGGCGCCAGAAAGGTGCTTCGACCATATCCTTGAAAAGGAACACTCCTGCGGGACCGACCCGTTTGATCGCCTCTTCAACAGCCGTCTTCCGTTCAGGTTCGGCAACATGGTGCAGCACGTCGACCATGGTCACCACATCGAAGCAGTCCTCCGGCAGCTCCGCGAAGCTGCCAATTCGCAGGAAGGATACGTCCGCTGAGTGCCCCGTTCTCCCCGCTGCCTTGCGGGCCGAGGCAAGAGCGCCTTCGTGGACATCGCAGCCGGTTGCTTCGCTTATCCTTCCGGATGCCAGCAGAATCGCCAGCAACGCGCCATTACCGCAGCCTACATCCAGAACCTTTGCATTTGCTGGAACATGCCGCTCCATCTCTTCGAATGGGCAGACGTAGGGCCTGGCGGAGATCAGCTTGCGCAAGAGCCTTGGCTCATAATCGTAAAGGTCGAAAAGGAACCGGCTAAGGTCCTTGCGATCGAAACTGAATGACCCTGTGCTGGCTGACACTCACCACTCCCATAGTCTGTTTCGATCTTGGTTTCACAAACCGTGAAATTAACCATACGTTGTAGTGACGCAACGCTACACAACACAACTTAAGCAAATTCTTTGGCTCTTGCCTAGCTCAAGAAACACGCTTGCCACAGAGTTGTTTTCTTGCAACTGTGCTGCAATTGACGCAGACAAGACTGCTCGGAAAGCATTGAGAGTTCTTGTTTTTATGCGTTTCTTGGCCGCTAGGTCACCTTAACGAGCTGCGGAGCCGTTTCAATTCCTGGGAGCGCTGAATGAGCGTTGCGGAAGACGACGTCGAAGTTGGTAAGCCGAAAAAGAAGCCGCGCAAGATCCACAGGATGAGCCGGACCGACAAGGCCATCGCCTATCTGCTGCTGCTCGGTTTCGTCTCGATTGTCTTGTGGCCGCTGACGTTCTTTGTCATCGGGCCGGGTGAAGTCGGCGTCCTGTTCAGAACCCTCACCGTCGGCACCGAAACCAGGTTTGTTTATCCCGAAGGCATCAACATCAAATGGCCGTGGAACCGCATCTACCGGTACGAAGTCCGCATCCAGAAACAGGATGAAACGGTCCACGGCCTGGCAGCGGACGGCTTGCGCATCACATCCGATATTTCGGTTCTGTATTACCCGAAGGCGGATAATGCCGGCAAACTGCACCGGGCGATCGGGCCGGAATACGCCGACCGTTTCGTCCGCCCGACCGCCGTGGAAGCGGTTCGCTCGGTGATCGGCAAATACGACCCTCATGAGCTTTATCAGGTCGACATGACGCGCCTCGAAAAGGAAGTCATGGAGACCATTGAAGCCAACAATCAGGATCTCATCGTCTTCGACCAGGTTATCATTCGCCGGATCGAACTGCCGAAGGAAATCAATCAGGCGATTTCACGTAAGCTGACCGAGGAACAGAACGCCCTCGCCTATGAATACGTGCTGGAGCAGGCCCGCAAGGAAGCGGAACGCAAGCGGATCGACGCCATCGGCTACCAGACATTCTACTCGATTGTTGCAGATGCCCTGACGCCGCAACTGCTGACCTGGCGCGGAATTGAAGCGACCGTCGAACTGTCCAAGTCCAACAACAGCAAGATCGTGATCGTCGGTGGCGGGAAAGATCAGCTTCCGCTCATCCTGGGCAGCGACATTGCAAACCAGCCGAATTTACCAGCGCCCGCTCCGGTTAATCCGCAGCGCTACCGACTGCCTGATTTTGATAACCTGCCACAGCTTTTCCCGAACGCTCCTACAGCAGAGGCAGATACATCTCAGGATCAGGAGACACAGCTGAGGCCTGACGAAAATTCGAACGGCGACAGTACATCAAGCGAAAGCACGACGTCAGGTGAGACCGCGCCTGCTTCGTATGATCAAAACACGGAAAAGCCGCAAACTGACAATTGATACCGCGCTGATTGTAAGATTGAAATCGGACCGCACTCAAGCTACGCTCACGTAGAGTAAGCAGCGGGGAGCTGCGACGCTGAAGGAAGGAAACTGTGAAATGACAACGAAGTCCACTCGCACAAGTTCCGCAAAATCAGAAGCTGAGGACACTGTTGATGCAGCTGAAAAGCTGGCAGACGGCAAGGCTCAGACCGAAAGTGCTCCGCTGACCCCGGAAGAACGCACGCTGGCAGCCGAAAAGATCATTCGGGACCATGTCATCGTCGGTACAGGTACCGGCCTCATTCCAGTTCCGATCTTCGATCTCGTCGCCGCAATCGGAACGCAGCTCAACCTCATCCGCAAGCTGGCAGCCGTCTATGACGTGCCATTCTCGGAAAATCGCGCAAGAACTGCAGTAACCACGCTTCTGGGAAGTCTCGGCGGTGTCGGTGCGGGAACCTTTATCGCCACCAGCTTCATGAAAACCATTCCCGTGCTCGGCACTGCGCTCGGTATCGTCGGATCAGGCGCAACGCTTGGTGCCTTCACCTTTGCCGTCGGCAAGGTGTTCCAGCAGCATTTTGAAACCGGTGGAGATTTCCTGAGTTTCGACGCGGCTGCCTACAAGGAGCATTTCAAGAAGATGGTGAAGAAGGGCGAAGACATCGCGGAAGAGAAGTCGGAAGCCGCCTGATGTTTGTCGCACCACTGGTCATCTATCTGCTCTTGTGTGTCCTGGTCGGTTACCGCGGTCGGGACACACGGCTTGGTTCCTTCGGCTGCTTCCTGGCAAGCGTGGTGCTGACACCCGTTCTGGTGTTCGTCATCCTTTTGCTGACAGAACCTGCCGGTTTTCAGTCGCAGAAGTAATCTGACCGAAAAATGCAAACCGGGTAACACCGTTCCCGGTTTCTCTTCAGCTGCGTCAAAAGCCTCATCAGGTTGCGAGCAGCACGATGCTGTTGAGGTACCCCAAACAATAGCGCTGCAATCTACCCTGACCTTACCGAACTCCGAGAGGTCAGGGTACGTGCTCATATGCGTTCGCGGCTAATCCTGAAAAGTCACGTTGCTCAGCTCCTGGAATGCCCGATCGTCAAGACGGCAGGCGGATCACAAAAAGCTTGCGAGTGGTTTCAAGGACTTCCCAGGTTCCGGAGAAACCGGGCTGCAGGACAAAGCTGTCTCCGGGGCCAATTTCCCGGGTGATGCCGTCCTTGTCGGTCAGCACCGACCTGCCGGAAAGGATCGAACAGAACTCCCATTCGTCATAAGAGATTTTCCAGGCTCCCGGTGTTGCTTCCCATACGCCCGAGAACAGGGTCTCGTTGTCCGTCGTTTCAACCAACCAGGTGGTAAACTTAGGATCGCCCGCAATAACCTTTTCCGGTGCTGGCGCATCTTGTTCGGGAACGATGTCGTCTAGATTGAACGGCAGGAAGGCGTGCATGCGGGTCTCTCTGTCAAAGATGGATCAGTTTGAACTGCCGGATGCTAGCCTCCGGTAACGATGCTGACCAGATGACCTTGGCCTTCAATTATCCTGCATCACGCCCGCAACAGCCGAATGTTGCGCCGCATCTGCTGAATCTGTTCGAAACTCAGCACAAAGGGCGTGGTCCGGGGCAGCGTCGCCAGGATATTCTGCTTGTGCGCCACATGCTCGCTCACACCCCGTGGACTGTCGCGCAGATTATGGGCGACCTCATGGGCAAGTGTGCTGGCATCCGCGTTCTTCTTGATTCGGGTAACAGCACCCGTGTGGTTGGCCTTGGACAGGGCCAGATCCGTGTCAGGATTGAAGCGACGGATGTAGAACACCATGATTTCATTCGGACGGATCCTGACGGACGTATGCGCCTCGGCAAGTTCCTTCATCCGGGCAAACAAGAGGCCATGCTGCGAAAACTCCGTCTCCTCGGCAGCGGTCAATGCCAGCGACTGGATGGAAGTAACCTCGAAGTTGATACCGTAATGTCCGTAAAGCTCCTTCGCAGTCGTTTCCGCAGTTGCCACCGGAGCATCTGGCGTCACCACGACAAAGATGTGCACCCGAACCTTGTGAGTGAAGGACGCGAGCGCCCGGTCCAGCTTGGCCATGGTATTTCGTCCGACGGCCCCGTCGTCCTTGATCGGGGCTCCACCATGCGTTGAACGCTGGAACTCCTTGACCTTTTGCACGGTTTCACTGCCGTAGACCCCATCCGGACTGAGCCCCGTTCCACCAACGGATTTTGGCATGGGAAACCCCAGGTCAATCAACCCGAACTGAACCAGATGCACTCCATGACCGCTCGACCCGCTGCCGAGCCAAGGGCTGTTGGTGGACGCTGCGGTGAGCTGCGGCACGTTGCGGAAATAGGGAGACGTCAATGCCATGGGATGGGGCTTCCGGACAGTGGACCTGGGAACATCGAAAACAATCGATGATTGCATCTTACCGCAAAACACTATCGCCCCGAAACGAATTACGTAGCGGCATCAGCAATTTCCGTATTCCAGTTTCTCCTGGTGTCCGGACAGGCCTGATTTCGTGAAATCGTGCCTTGCCGCCCTGCCTGCCCCGATGCTTCACTGCGCCAAAACCAGGGAGACAAGGGAATGGAAACGGCCATGACCGGCGGTCGCAATCAGGTGACCACCGGAATCGGAATGATGTGTGCAGGTGTCGTGTGCCTATGCCTCAACGACGCCATTGCCAAAACACTGACGGCTGATTACAGCCCCATCCAGATCCTGTTTCTGCGCAATTTGATCGCGCTTCCGATTGCGGTTCTGATCGCACTGAAAATGGGTGGAAGATCTGCCTTGATCTCGCACCGCCCGGCAGCCCATCTTCTGCGCGGAGTGTTGTGGCTCTGCGCCGCCACGCTGTTTTTCACCGGGCTGAGCCTTCTTGGCCTCGCCGAAGCAACAGCGCTGATTTTTGTCATGCCTGTTTTTGTGACAGCGCTTTCCGCCCTGGTCTTGCGAGAGCAAGTGGGCTGGCGTCGATGGACGGCAGTGCTCGTGGGATTTCTGGGCGTTCTGGTGGTTGTCCGTCCGGGTTCAGGCACTTTCCAGGCAGCATCGCTCCTCCCAATCGCAACGGCTTTCTTCTATGCCGCGCTCATGCTCAGCGCCCGCCTTGTCGACCCGCGCGAGAGTGTCTGGACCCTGATGCTTTATCTGGTGGGGGCCGGCGCAATCATGAGTGCCCTTGCGATGCCCTTCGTCTGGGTGCAGCCACGCGCGGAGGACATCTGGCTGTTTCTTGGCATCGCGCTATTCGGCACGGCCGGTATCACCCTGATGACACAGGCCTTCCGCTTTGCCCCGGCGGCCGTTGTCGCGCCATTCGATTATACCGCGCTCTTGTGGGCGACCCTGCTCGGCTGGCTCTTGTGGGGTGAAATTCCCGACATTGCGACTTATGTCGGTGCCGCGATCATCATCGCGAGCGGCATCGCCATCGTCCTGCGCGAAAGGCAGCTGGAAACCTGAAGCCCCGCCGGTGGCCCATGCCACCGGCAGGATCAACTCAGCTTACATGCGCTGGGTGAAAGTGGTTGCCTTCACCAGTGCCGCGTAGTCCTTGGCAAGCTCGAGGAACGCGTCATAGCTTTTCTGCACTTCGGCAAACTTCGGATTGGCGGCAGCGTTTTCCGCCATCACTTCCGCAACAGCCGTCTTTAGCGCAGCCAGGACATCATCCGGGAAGTTGGCAAATGTAACGCCGTCTTCCTTCAGTTTCTTCATGGAAACCGCGTTGTAATAATCGAACTGTGCGGTGGTCTCGACGGAAGCCGCTTCCGCAGCATAGGCGATGATTGCCTGAAGGTTCGCCGGCAAGCTGTCGTAGGCCTCCTTGTTGACGACGATTTCCAGCGCGGCTGACGGCTCGTGGAAGGCCGGAACATAGCAGTAGTTGGCAACCTTCTGCAGGCCGAATGCCTGGTCCAGCATGGGACCAACCCACTCGGCCGCATCGATGGCGCCGGACTGGAAGGCCGGGAAGATTTCCGGAGGCGGCAGCAGGACAGCGTTGACGCCGAGCTTGCGCATGGCTTCACCGCCCAGACCGGCAATGCGCATATTGAGGCCGGCAAGATCGTTGAGGCTTTCCACCGGGTTCTTGAACCAGCCGGCCGCCTGCACGCCCGAACTGCCGGAATAAAACGGCTTGAGGCCGCGTTCTTCATAAAGGCTGTCCCACAGGTCCTGTCCGCCGCCATAGCGAAGCCAGGCGGTTGTTTCGACCGCGGTCATGCCGAAAGGAACTGCAGAGAAGAAGTGCATGGCGGTGTTCTTGGACGCGGCATAATAAGGCGTCGAATGACCGATCTCGGCAGTGCCCTGCTCCACGGCATCTTCAACACCGAACGGCGGTACGAGCTCACCACTGGAATAGACCTTGAAAGTCAGCTGTCCATCGGACATTGCAGCCACGCGGTCGGCAAAGGCTGTCACGTTGGTGCCGACACCCGGCGCCTTCGCCGGAAAGGAGGTCGGCAGCTTCCATTCGATCTTGCCTTGCGCAATTGCCGGTGCTGCCAGCAGGCTGGCAGGTGCGGCGACGGCACCAGCCTTCAGAAAATCACGTCTTTTCATGCTTGTGTCTCCCTCGAAGTTCAAAACAGGACGTCCGGCAACAGGGTTGCCAGAGCCGGAAAGGCGGCGACCAGACCGAGCGCCAGAAGCTGGATGGCGACAAACGGGATCACCGAAACATAAATGTCAGAAGTGCGGATATCCGCCGGTGCAACCGATCGAAAATAGAAAAGCGCAAACCCGAATGGTGGCGTCAAGAACGAAGTTTGCAGGTTAAGCGCAATCAGGACCGCAAACCAGACCGGGCTTATGTCGCTTTGCAGGATAATCGGCCCGACAATCGGAACAACAATGAAAATGATCTCCACGAATTCCAGAATGAATCCGAGCAGGAAGATCACCAGCATTGTCAGCAACAACATGCCATAAGCGCCGCCCGGCAAGGCGTGCAGCAACTCGGCCACATGTTCATCACCGTTGAACCCTCGGAACACGAGCGACAGGATGCTGGCAGCAATCACGATGCCGAAGATCATTCCGGTGATGGTGACGGTTTCCCGCAGCGCGGGCACGAGTACGCCTCCCCGGATCAGAGAAGCTGCTGCGATGGCCAGCATGACAAGGGCAGCGGCCGTCATAACGACGGAGACGATCGTCAGTGTCGTCCAGCTGATCCGGCCTCCTTCAAACTCCAGACCGAACAGACCGAGCCTGCGCAGGATCAACAGCAGAATAGAAAAGGCAGCGCAGGCCATGGCAACACGCGCCACCTTGCCGTCGCTTCCTGCAGCCGCGATCAGGACAGCCCCTGCGACACCGACACTTGCGGCTTCCGTTGGCGTTGCAATGCCAATCAGGATGCTGCCGAGCACGGCGATGATCAACCCGAGCGTGGGCGCGATATCCCGGAATAACTCCCGGCCTGACACGCGAGGCTTTGGTGTCGGGGTCTTAGCTTCCTGTCCTTTCGGAGAGGCCCGGCGCAGTCGCAGCAGGACGTATGCCGCATATAGCGCGACGAGGAGCAGCCCCGGGATCAGCGCACCGGCAAAGAGATCCCCCACCGTGACCGGGTCGGGCGCGAAGTTGCCGGCTTCCTGCTGCGCTTCGAAGTAGGCATTGGATACCTGATCTCCCAGGAGGATCAGAACGATCGACGGCGGAATGATCTGACCGAGCGTGCCGCTGGCGCAAATGAGGCCACTGCTCATGTGCTTGTTCACGCCCGCGGCCAACAGAGCCGGGAGTGTGATCGTGCCCAGCATGACGATGGTTGCCCCGATGATACCTGTCGAGGCGGCAATGAGTGCGCTCACCAGAACCACAGAAAGCGCCAGAGCGGACTGCTGCCCGCCCATTGCGGCCGTCAAGCTCTGCAACATCCGCTCTGCCTGGCGCGACTTTTCAAGAAGCAACCCCATCAGCACGAAAAGCGGCACCGCCAACAGGAGCGGATTTGTCATCACGCCATAAACGCGCTGGGGAACAGCCTGGAAGAACACGAGGTCAAAATGCCCGGTGGCGGCGGCGACCAGCGCGACAATCGTCGGTGCGCCGGCGATTGCAAGCAGGACCGGCACGCCGGAAAGAATACAGGCAAATACGGAAAGGGCCAGAATGATGAGCCAGATGATATCGGCAGTCATGAAAATTTCCGTCGCATCGCGCCAAATAGCTTTTGAAGAATGTAGATCACCACCAGCGCAGGCAGGATCACCAGACAGGTCTTGACCAGAAACAGGCCGGGCAGACCGCCGGTTTCCGGAGAGCCTTCCAATATCGCCCAGGAGCTTTTGACGAGCGGGAATGCCGTCCAGAGCATGATCGCAAATACCGGCAGCGCGAGCAGGAGGTCTCCAAGCCAGTCGATACGCCGGTTTGTCCGCTCGCTCCAGTTCTGGCGAAATACATCGACCCGCACGTGCTTGTCTGCATCGAAGGAAACGGCGACAGAAAGGGCCACGAGGGCTGCAAAAGCGTAGTTGACCGCGTCCTGGATTTCCAGAAGACCGAAGCCAAGCAGATAGCGCATGAGCACCATGGCCAGCTGGCCGAAAAAGACGATCGCGGCAAACCCCATGCAAAGCATGTGTACCGCCCGAAAGACCCTACGCATTCATCACTCTTGCTGCTGGAAGTCGCATTTCGCTCTGGTCACGGCGTCAAGACCCGACCTTCTGGAGCCTCCTCCTCAGCCCCGCATTGCGCCAAAGGCGAACCGCACGGGACGTGGTCAGCTTAATGACCGAAATTGAGCGTGTATACAATGATTTGAGTGCTTTTTCCGGAAAAGGCGGACCACCCACAGAAGTCCGCCAACCGTGCCCCTGGAATTGCCGACCAGCGGCATATCGCCTCGATTGAGTGCTTCGCACAGGCTTCTTGTCTATTGCGGAGCAAAATGGATTGCGGCATTGCAGCAAATGGGCTAGGCCGAACTTCTCCTCCACTTTCAGGGCGCTTGTGCCCTGCCCGGTTCTCCTCCCGCGGGCAAGGCACGATTTCGGCGCTCTGGACAGTTTGCAACCATTCAATTTCTGGAGTTTGCGATGCTCAGCAAAAAAGTTCCGTTCGTTACCTTCCGCACCCGCGTCCGTGATGAATCCATTGAAGGTCCGAACCCGTTCCGCTGGGAAGACAAGACCAGCGACGACTACTTCAAGGGCAAGAAGGTCGTTCTGTTTTCGCTTCCAGGCGCATTCACTCCGACCTGCTCCACCTATCAGCTTCCGGATTTCGAAAAGCTGTTTGAAGAGTTCAAGGCTGAAGGCGTTGATGAAATCTACTGCATCTCCGTCAACGACGCTTTCGTGATGAATGCCTGGGCAAAGGCCCAGGGCGTCGAAAACGTCAAGGTTATTCCGGATGGATCCGGCGAGTTCACCCGCAAGATGGGCATGCTGGTTGCCAAGGACAATCTCGGGTTCGGCATGCGCTCCTGGCGCTATGGTGCGGTCATCAATGACGGCATCGTCGAGCAGTGGTTCGAAGAAGAAGGCTTCTCCGACAACTGCGAAAGCGATCCTTACGGCGTTTCCTCGCCGCAGAACATCCTGGAAAAGCTGCGCGCTGCAAAAGTGCAGGCCGCCTGATCCACCAGGAACTGGTCCAGCAAAAAGCCCCGGAGCAATCCGGGGCTTTTTCATTTTCCAACACGATTTCCAGAAAAGCCGGAACTACTTGCGGCCTTCCAGACGGCGGCGTTCGTCCTCCGACCTCAGCTCCAGCCACATCGCGTTCAGGATCGCCATGGCGCAGGCCAAAGGCATTCCGAGGACCCAGGCAAAATACCACATGTTGCAGTCTCCTCAGTAAGCGCTGTGGTTGTCACGTTCGATGGTTTCTTCATCCACCTTGCCCCACAGGACCTTGTACACCCAAGCGGTGTAGACAAGGATGATCGGCAGGAAGATGAGCGTCGCCACCAGCATGTTGAACAAGGTCCGGTGGCTGGAAGATGCGTCCCAAACCGTCAGGCTGGCTTCGGGCTGTATCGATGATGGCAGGATGAACGGGAACATCGAGACACCGACTGTCGAGATGATCCCGAAAATCGCCAGCTTCGAGAAGAGGAAGATCGGCATTTCGAAACGTGTCTGCAAAAGCACGAGCGTTCCGAACAGGCCAAGGAACCCGAGACCGGGGGCCAGCCAGAGGATGGGGTGGACTGTGTAGTTGTACATCCACGCCCCACCTTCGGTGATCGCCTGCTTTGCCAGTGGATTGGCCGCCATGTTCGGATCGACTTCGGATGTAATGCGGAAACCTTCCACATAGCCGCTGGCAACGAGATACCCGCCTAGAGCGAACAGAGCGATGCTGAGGCCTGCCGTTACCGTGCCGAACCGCCGGGCGCGCGCAGCAATATCACCTGACGCCCGCATCACCAGCCAGACAGACCCGTGCGTGACGAGCATCGTCACCGACAACAGCCCGCACAGCAGTGAGAACGGCGAGAACAGAGCGAA
This sequence comes from Roseibium sp. ROS1, assembly GCF_054658215.1. Classification (NCBI taxonomy): domain Bacteria; kingdom Pseudomonadati; phylum Pseudomonadota; class Alphaproteobacteria; order Hyphomicrobiales; family Stappiaceae; genus Roseibium; species Roseibium sp. ROS1. Next base: position 841,566 of record NZ_BAAGIG010000002.1, on the reverse strand, counting down.
GAACGACCCTTCGTATGTCATGCGCAGATCGTTATCGAGCGAGAACGGGACCCCGAGCAACACATTGCCGACGGCAACACCGAAGACAAGCGCCGGCACGAAAGACCCCGTGAACAGTGCCCAGTCCCAGGCGTTGCGCCAGGAGGGATCCGGCCGCTTGGACCGATACTTGAAGGCCACCGGCCTCAGGATCATCGCGGCCAGTACCACGAACATCGCCAGATAGAACCCCGAGAAGCTGATGGCATAGAGTGGCGGCCAGGCAGCAAAGATCGCCCCGCCCCCCAGGATGAACCAAACCTGGTTTCCTTCCCAGGTCGGGCCGATGGTGTTGATGACGACACGCCGTTCGATATCTGTCTCGGCAACAAAGGGCAGCATCGCGCCCACACCCATGTCGAAACCATCCATCACGGCAAAGCCGATCAGAAGGACGCCGAGCAGCAGCCACCAGATCATCTTCAGGATGGAGTAGTCGATCATTTCATAGAGGATCATTTTCGATTACTCCGCTGGTACAGAGGCTGCGGCCGGGACCGGCTGCTTTGGCGCGGCTGGAACTGCATCCGGGTTCTCGCCGTCTTCAGGGCCGATCTTGATGTATTTGATCATCAGCGTGATCTCGATCACCAGAAGCGTGCTGTAGAGTGCAACAAAGCCGGCAAGCGTCAGCAGGACCTCGGTCACGCTAAGGCTCGAGACACCGGCAGAGGTCGGCAACATACTTTCGATGATCCAGGGCTGACGGCCATACTCGGCGACGAACCAGCCCATTTCGCAGGCGATCCACGGCAACGGGATCGACCAGACTGCGACATGCAGCAGCCAACGACGCTTTTCTCTGAGAACGTCCAGCCGTCCGGACGACGAATAGTAGAAGAATACCGTGGTCATCAGGATGAAGAAGAAGCCGCACGCCACCATGATCCGGAAGGAATAGAACATCGGCATGACTTCCGGCACGGTGGACCAGGCGGCAGCGTCCACCTGAGCGGTGGTCGCTTCCATCGGATTGTCCGTGAACGGCAGCAGCAAATAGGCGTACCCAAGCGAGTTCTCGTTCTGCAGGAAGGTCTCGCGGACATCCGCACTTGCATTTGCCGGATCCTGCCGGATTTTCTGCAGCGCATCCCAGGCTATGGCACCCTGCCGGATGCGGTCCTTTGTCCGCTCAACCAGATCCTTGATGCCGGGAATGATCGTGTCGAGGGAACGCGTTGCGATCAGGCCCATGACATAGGGAACTTCGATGGCAAAGACGTTCTCCCGCTTCTCCATATCCGCCCAGGCAATCACGTTGAACGAGGCCGGAGCCGGCTCGGTCTCCCACATGGCTTCGATCGTCGCCAGTTTCATCTTCTGGTTCAGGTTGGCCTCATAGCCGCTTTCATCCCCAAGAACGACAACCGAAAGTGCAGATGCAAAGCCGAAGGCGGACGCGATGGCCATGGATCGTTTGGCGATCGGAATATGACGGCCTTTCAGCATGTACCAGGCAGAGATACCCAGAACGAACATGGATGCGGTGACGTAACCTGCAGACACAGTGTGCACAAACTTGGCCTGGGCCACCGGATTGAACAGCACTTCATAGAAACTGGTGACTTCCATGCGCATGGTGTCGGGGTTGAATGCGGACCCGACAGGGTGTTGCATCCAGCCGTTGGCGATCAGGATCCAGAGTGCCGACAGGTTTGTTCCAATCGCGACGGCCCAGGTGGCTGCCAGATGCTGGCGCTTGGAAAGCCTGTCCCAGCCGAAGAAGAACAGCCCAACGAATGTGGCTTCCAGAAAGAAAGCCATCAGGCCCTCGATCGCCAGAGGCGCACCAAAGACATCGCCGACATACTGACTAAAGTAGGCCCAGTTCATGCCGAACTGGAACTCCATCGTCAGACCGGTAGCGACCCCCAGGACGAAGTTGATCCCGAACAACGTGCCCCAGAACTTGACCATGCGTTTCCAGACCTCTCGGCCGGTCATCACATAGACTGTTTCCATGGTGGCCAGCAGGATTGACAGGCCGATGGTCAAAGGCACAAACAGGAAGTGGTAGAGCGCTGTCATGGCAAATTGCAGCCGGGACAGGTCAACGACGTTCAGTTCCATCGTATTCCCCCTTTACGGACCGGAGAGGCCCGAGCATTTCGGCAGTCGTGTCAAAGGTTCTATCGAACCGCAACAGGCACGTCTGCACATCAGGACGATCGACGGGTAAATGCCCTGTCGGAGGAGACCGGGCCTGTGTCGATCTTGATTGAAAACCCGGTTTTCGTCCCGATCCGGCAACGGCAATCAACTTCACAGTGAATGCGGATTGCGGCCGCCAATCCCGTCAATGAACCGGCTTGGAAAACGAGTCTTCCTATGGCCTGATCGTGGCCCACCGCCCCCCCAAGGTCAATGCGACAGTTAGGTCGCGGCAACCTCAAGATGCGGAAAACTGCGGGAGAACTCATTGAAATTCGGAAAGAATTATTTCCGGCGACCGAATGCCGCTGCCGCATGGTGCCGTCAGATCCAGCACGCGGTCTGCCCGCTCCAACTCCTGTCGACGGTGCGCAATCATCAGCACAGCCGCATCGCCGCGGTAGGACAAAAACCGGTCCAGAACATCCGCAGCGGTTGCAGCGTCCAGTCCCTCGGTCATCTCGTCCAGAACAAACAGGGCCGGCCGCGTCAGAAAGGCACGCGCCAGGGCAAGACGCCTCTGCTCTCCACCGGACAGTCCGAGTCCCCCCTCACCGAGAATGGTCTGCAGGCCTTCCGGATTTTCAGAAATACGTTCAGCAAGCGCCGCTTGTTCAAGCGCACGCCAAAGTTCCGTGTCGCCAGCATCCGGGTTTGCAACACGCAGGTTCTCGGCAACGGTCTCGTTGAAGAGATAGGCCTTTTGCCCAATGACGGTAACCTTGCGGCGTAGCTCTTTCTCGCAGATACGGTCGATTTCAAGCCCACCCAGAAGTATCTTCCCCTGCCCTGGCTTTCGTAACCGAGCGGCCAATGCCCCAATCGTCGATTTGCCGCAACCGCTGCGCCCTGCCAATGCGAGAATTTCGCCCTGATCGAGGTGAAAGGAGAGCCCCTCCAGAACGCTTCTGTCAGCACCGGGATAGCCAAAACTGACGTCCGCAAAAGCGAGCGCCGGCACGGCGCCTTGGCGTCCAGTCTCTGGTACGGAAAGGCTCTGCGAAGGTTCGACCTCATCGGGGCGACGCATCAAGTGCATGATCCGACCAGCTGCCAACGCGACGCGAGGCAGTCTGGAAAGGCCGGGCAAGCTCATCGAAAATATTTCCGGAAGCCCCATCACCACCAGTATCAGACCGACGCTGAAAGCCGCCGTCAGCGCGCCATTCCCGACTTCGTGCAGACAGACAAGAAGCATGACGGCAAGAAACAGCTGTCCAAGGAGCGTGGAACTCGCTGTCAGCTTACTGGTACGGTGATCCTCAACCTCCTGGGCTTCCGCCAATCGCGTGTCGGCGACAAGGACCGAGTCGGCCGCCGCTTCCAGACCGCCGTAAATCGCAAGATCCCGCCGGCCTGCTGCCAGATCCGCAGCTCGAAGCCGCATGGCATCCAGCGCCGCGTCAGAGCGGCGGGCGGTTTTGGTGTCGGACCGAGCAAAGGTCCAGACCGCGAGCCCGAGCCAGGCCAAAACGAAGACTGCACCGGTAAGCAACAAAAGCGGCGATACGCTGCTCCAGACCAGAAGCAACGAGACAGCAACAACCAGCGACAGCACCAGAGGAACTACCAGACGCAAATAAACCGTATCGAGGACAGCAACGTCGAGTGTCAGACGATTGAGCAGCAATCCGGATCGCTGACCGTCGTTTGTCTTAGGTGCCATCGCCGCAAACAGCCGGTTTCTGAACCCGGTCAGAAACCGAAACGTGGCGTCATGTGTCAGGACCCTTTCACCGTAACGGCCGGCGGTACGGACAATCGCAAAAGCGCGAATGAGCGCGCTTGGCGCAAAAATGTTCAAGAACGCGCCACTCAAACCCGCAATAGCCGCGGCGGTGATGAACCAGCCGGAAACGCCAAGCAGAAGAAGCCCGGCAGCCGCAGGCAGTAATGCCACGAGAATGCCAAGCCAGAAATGAAAGCTGTCGTACCGGTGCTGGGTGCGAATGATATGCCAGACAGACCTCACGCGAACACCTCCCCTTCGGCGAGGATGCCGAGCGCCTTCAGGTCAATCCGCCGCGAGGCGATTTTTCGAAGGGCCGGGTCGTGTGTGGCGATCACGGCGGTCCGGCCATCGCAAAGTTTCCGCAATCCCTCGATGACATCTGCTGCCGTTTCTTCATCCAGCGAGGCTGTCGGTTCGTCCGCCAGCAGCAGGACAGCATCCTTGCGCATTGCCGCCCTCGCGAGAGCCACCCGCCGGATCTCCCCAACCGAGAGGCCGAAACCGTCTTCTCCCAAAGGTGTTTCCAGACCACGAGGCAGGCGCTGGACGAGCGCTTCGGCCCCGGCAAGGCTAAGGGCTTGCCAGAGATCGTTCTCCGTAACCGCTGCAGATGTATCAACAGCTCTCAGGAGGTTGGCCTTGAGACTGCCGTGGAACAGCCTGGGCGACTGGCCGAGCCATATAACCTTTCGACGTAGTAACGGTGCAATCGCGGTTGCAGCAAGGTCGTTCACCTGAATTTCGCCAGAATCAGGCTGCTGGAAGCCCAGTATCCCGTCAATCAGTGTGGTCTTGCCGCTGCCGCTCGGCCCTTCGACCAAAAGCGTTTCATCCGGCTCAATCCTCAGATCGAACTCCTTGAAAACACAGCGCTCATCATGGGAAATGCCGACAGACCTGAACTGAATAGCGGGCGGGCCTGAAAGTGAAATGGAACCGACCGGCTCGTCTGATCGTTCAGCGCGCTTAGGGTTTCCGGGGGTGTCCTGCGACGGGAAAAGTGTCGCCAGCTTCTTCCGCGCGGCAAGTCCGCCTGCCCTGTCATGATAGGCTGCCGCGTAGGCACGCAAGGGGGCAAAGAACTCCGGTGCGAGCAGCAGAATGAACAGGCCCTGCGCAAAGGTCAGGGGCTCGCCCCAGGTTCCAGCCTGGATTTCACCCAGTAGCGAGAACCCCACATAGACCGCGCAGAAGGCTATTCCGAGTGCGGAAAAGAGTTCCAGAACGGTTGAGGAGAGAAATGCGATCTTCAGGACGCGCATGGTGCCGGTTCTGAACCGTTCGCCCGCGTCAGCGATTTGCCGCTGGGTACGCTCGATTGCGCCAAACAAGGTCAGTGTTTCCAGACCCCTGATCCTGTCCAGCAGACTGCCGCTCAGCCGCACCAGTTCTTCCTGTTGCGTCTCGCTCGCAGCCTTGGCACGCATACCAATCAACGCCATGAAAACAGGAATGAGCGGCCCGCAGACAACCAGGATCAGCGCGCCGACCCAACTGAACACGGCAGTGGCGGCAACGATCCCGAGAGGCACAAGACGAAGCCGAACCTTCTGAGGTTCGAAATTCCGATAGTACGGTCCGAGCAGGTCGACCTGTTCGGTAACATGGGCGGCAAAGGCACCGGAAGATGGGAATTCTGCAGACGGCGACGTTCTGGCGGCAACGGAAAGCAGCTCTGCACGTGCCCTGCTCTGGATTGCACGGGCAGTTTGCCGGGCAACCGTTCCGGCTCGGTTTTGCAGAAACACTCTCAACACAGCAACCAGTGCGATGCCGGCGGCAGCCTGGAAGGCCAAGCTTGTCAGATCGCCTTCGATAACCTGGCCGTCATCCGCGGCGGAAAACATCATGGGGAGAGATCCGAGCGCCCAGGAAATCAATCCGGCCTGTGCAATCCACAGCAGATCGGATACGGCCAGAAGCCGACCAGCCCGTTTCAGGCTGCGGCTTTCTCCTTTGTCCGGCCAGCCGAAAGCAGCTGCTGCTCCGCTGTCCTGCCCCTCACCCTCAAGCACCGTCCCGATCTTTTCCCTTTTTATTGTCATCAGCCGTTTAGTGTCGCCCCGCCCGCTCAAATTCAAGAGGCAGATTGCCACGGTGGCAATGGGAATGCCATGCAAGGGCGACCGGTATCGGCGCAGTACTGCGCCAGCAGATGCCTATTTTCTTTCACCGGATGCACAATCCTGACAAGAGGTTTTCAGGACGCTTGTGAGATCTTCGTTCATGAAATTATCTCCTGAAACTCCAGAAGACAGCTTTGTGCAGGCCTTGTTTCCAACAAATGCCCGAAAAAGGCAGCTGCTGTGTCCAACAGCCAGTGCCCTTAGCGGAGGTTCGCGGTGACAGCTATCGCACGAGACGATGTTCCAATTCGGAAAGCACCGCGGCGAGAACCGCTTCGGCGCGTTCTTCCGTGCACGTTGGCCTAAGGCGGGCAATCAGAAACGGGTCCCTGAACAGTTGCGTTGCGTCTTCAACCAATTCGCACGCCCTTTTCAGTTCGCGTCCTTCAAATACGGCGCCGAGGATCCCTTCCAGCATTTTCCGTAATCTGCTCACATGCATGGTGACAGGTTCGGGATGCTCTCCAGCCAGAGTAAGATAGGCCCGGAACAGGTCCGGATCGTCGTCAAACCTTTCTGACTTGATTACGAGCTGCCCCCTGACAAAAGCCGCCAATTTCGATTGCCAGCTTTCCGCTGCTGATATTTCCACCTGAAGCGCAACTTCCACGTCTGCGAACCAGCGTTCCGCCAAGCCTGCCATGAGAGCCGCCTTGTTGGGAAAAAACCGGTAGACATTCGATTGCGACATCCGACAATCGGCCGCCAGATCAGTCACGGAAAAACGCGGAGAACCTTGCCGCCGCAAGCGGTGTTCCGCAGCCTGCAGCAGGCTCTCCCGGATTTCGGTGTTTTCAACCTTCGGTCTTGCCATTTCTAAAGCCAGCACCTCACACTTTTTCTGTAGTCCAGGTAAGGCTGGCCAAACGTCTTCTCGGCTTTCCGCTCCTCAATCGGGATATACCAAAACTGCGCGGCCAGAAAAAAGACGATTGCGAAAAGGACGTTCAATGCTTCGTTGGTGCAGACAGCAACCCCGAGCAGCACCCACAAAAACCCAAGATACATCGGATTGCGCGAAAGCGCGTAGATGCCGGAGGTGACCAAGCGGGTTGGCTGCCGGAACGTATGGATTTCCGTTTCTTGCGAAAGGAACGTGCCATGCCCCTTTTTGAGGAAAAACAATCCCAGAGCAACGACTGCCAAACCAGCCCACTGGAACGGTGCAGGAAGCATGGGCGAACCGGGACACAAGACCGTAACCGGGACCATCAACAACAGGAACAGGCCGAAGAGAACAGGCGGAATTATCTGAGGCATGAGAGGTCTCCACACGCATGTAATAATAAATAATAAAATTTATCTTTTATCATTTTACAAGACAAAAAAGAGGCGCTCCAGGCGAAACCGGGAGCGCCAGACCGGACTTGCTCCGGGAGGAATTACTTCATCGTCGGGATCACGAACTCGGCCCCGTCCTTCAGACCTGACGGCCAGCGGGAGGTCACGGTCTTGGTGCGGGTGTAGAACTTGAACCCGTCCGGACCATGCTGGTTGAGATCGCCGAAGCCGGACTTCTTCCAGCCGCCGAAGGTGTGGTAGGCGAGCGGTACCGGGATCGGCACGTTGATGCCAACCATGCCGATGTTGATGCGGGACGCGAAGTCGCGGGCGGTGTCGCCGTCACGGGTGAAGATCGCAGTGCCGTTGCCGTATTCGTGGCTGAGCGGCAGATCGAGAGCTTCTTCGTAGGTCTCTGCGCGAACCACGGACAGGACCGGACCGAAGATTTCGGTCTTGTAGATGTCCATGTCCTTGGTGACGTTGTCGAACAGACAGCCGCCCATGAAGAAGCCGTTCTCATAGCCCTGCATGGAGAAATCGCGGCCATCGACAACCAGCTTCGCACCTTCCTTGATGCCCTGGTCGACGAGCCCCTTGACGCGGGCAAGCGCTTCCTTGGTCACCAGCGGACCGAAGTCGACGTCGTTGCCGGCCGTGTACGGCCCGATCTTCAGTGCTTCCACCTTCGGCGCAAGCTTCTCGATCAGTGCGTTTGCGGTGCTTTCGCCAACCGGCACGGCAACAGAAACAGCCATGCAACGCTCGCCTGCCGCACCGTAACCGGCACCGATCAGAGCATCGGCTGCCTGATCAAGGTCCGCATCCGGCATGATGATCATGTGGTTCTTTGCGCCACCGAAACACTGGGCGCGTTTGCCGGATGCAGTTGCACGGGCATAAACATACTGGGCAATCGGCGTGGAACCGACGAAGCCGACAGCCTGGATGGTTTCATCGTCCAGGATTGCATCGACCGCGCTCTTGTCGCCGTTGACGACGTTCAGAACACCTTCCGGCAGACCGGCTTCGATCATCAGTTCAGCAAGCATGATCGGCACGGACGGATCGCGTTCGGACGGCTTCAGAATGAAGGCGTTGCCACAAGCGATCGCCGGGCAGAATTTCCACATCGGGATCATGGCCGGGAAGTTGAACGGCGTGATGCCGGCAACGACGCCAAGCGGCTGGCGCATGGAGTACATGTCGATGCCAGGACCGGCGCCTTCGGTGAATTCACCCTTCAGGAGATGCGGCGCACCAATGCAGAACTCGGCGACTTCCAGACCGCGGATAACGTCGCCCTTGGCGTCCGGAATCGTTTTGCCGTGTTCGCGGGAAAGAGCTTCTGCCAGCTTGTCCATGTCGCGGTTGAGAAGATCTACGAACTTCATCATCACGCGAGCGCGACGCTGCGGATTGGTGGCAGCCCAGGCAGGCTGTGCGGCAGCAGCATTGGCAATTGCCGCGTCCATCTCGGCCTGGCTGGCCAGGGCGACCTGCGCCTCGACTTCACCGGTTGCCGGGTTGTAGACGTCTGCAAAGCGGCCGGAGGTTCCCTCCACGTGCTTGCCGCCGATAAAATGACCGATCTTCCGCATGTCGCGTTTCTCCCAATATGTCCTGACACCAGCCAAAAGGATTTTGGGCGAGCGTCCGAGATGATGTCTTTTTGACTTTTATTTTTGCCACAAACAAGAGCCAGATTTCCGGACCCGTTGTGCGTTTTTTGAAGTTATGCAATAAAACGCCACGAAGCGTTTGAGACAAACGATAGGTCCAATCCCCCTCGGTTGTCATCTCGGCTGAAACTTTACCAAAAGCGGTGTGCAGCAGGGCGTGATCTCACCAACATGAACGCGGTGGCATCGTGCCTGGTATCTGACATCAGCTGAAAAAAACAAATCGGAGCGGGCTGGTCATCGCGGAAAGCAAATCGACATGAACTGGGACGACATCCGCATCTTTCTCGCGATCGCTCGAACAGGACAAATCCTGGCGGCAGCACGCCGCCTGGGCCTCAACCACGCCACGGTGGCGCGCAGGCTCACGAGCCTTGAAGACAGCATCGGCACACGCCTCTTCGACAGATCAACATCCGGCTGCCTTCTGACGGAAGCCGGCAGCCGCTTCTTTGACCGGGCAGAACGGATCGAAGCCGAGGCGGTGGCAGCGGAAGCCGACCTGACAAACAATACGCCGGAAATTTCCGGAACCGTTCGCATCGGTGCGCCCGATGGTTTCGGTGTCGCGTATCTTGCGCCCCGGCTTGGCAAGCTCACGGAAAAACATCCCGGACTGACTGTGCAGCTCGTTCCCGTACCCCGCTCCTTCTCGCTCTCCCGCCGTGAAGCTGATATCGCCGTGACAATAGACAGGCCGGAAACAGGCAGGCTGGTTGCCGGCAAGCTCGTCGACTATTCGCTCGGCCTTTATGCGTCAAAAACCTATCTGAAAAGCCGGGGAACACCTGCCTCCGCAAGCAATCTGATCGACCACGATCTTATTGGCTACGTGGAAGACCTGCTCTACTCGCCATCGCTGAACTATGGCACAGAGATCCTGAAAGACTGGACCGCGCGATTTGAAATCGCCTCCGCACTCGGCCAGACCGAAGCAGTCAGGTCCGGCGCCGGTATCGGCATCCTTCACGATTTTATCGCGCGCGATGATACCGATCTGATCGCCGTTCTCCCGGAGATAAAGCTTCACCGGGCCTACTGGATGGTGACACATGAAAGTTCGCGCCCTCTCCGCCATGTCGCCGCGGCACAGGATTTTCTGCGCGATCAAGTCGCGCGCGACAAGGCGATATTCGGTTAGCCAGGCCGAAGGCGAAACGCGCTCCACCTACCGCCAGGGATCTGTCGCCATTATCCATTCCCTGGTGCGCGCTTCCGGATCGGCATTCCGGGTGATGTCGGTGACAACGGCTGCGATATCTGCGCCGTTCTCGAACACACCCGGCAGACGCTCCGGATTGAGACCGCCAATAGCAACAAGCGGCAATTCGCCGATCTGCCGCTTCCACCGTCCGACCTTTTCAACGCCTTGGGGCGCCCATTTCATTTCTTTCAGGATCGTTGGATAGACAGGCCCCAGCGCGACATAATCGGGCTCGACAGAAAGAGCGATTTCCAGTTCCTCACCGTCATGGGTCGAAACGCCGAGTTTCAGACCGGCCTTGCGAATGGCCGCCACATCGGCGTCAGCAAGGTCTTCCTGACCAAGGTGGACAAAGTCGCAGTCCAGCTCAATCGCGAGCTGCCAATAGTCGTTCACGACAAGTTGGCAGCCGTGCTTTTCGCAAGCGCTCTTGGATGCTGCGATTTCCTTGCGCAGGACTTCGTCGCTCGCGTCCTTGATGCGCAGTTGAACCATTTTGACGCCAAGCGGAACCAGCCGCTCGATCCAGTCGGAACTGTCGACGATGAGGTAAAAGGGATCGAGCTTCATTCAAACACCGCCATTCCGAGAACCGGGGTAGAAGGAACCGCCATGTCGCGAGGTTCCAGGGGTTGGGCTTCATAGGCCAGGCGACCGGCCTCAATTGCAACTGCAAAGGCTTTAGCCATTGCGACAGGGTCTCCGGCCTTTGCCACAGCCGTATTCAGCAGCACCGCATCGAAACCGAGTTCCAGAACAGCGGTCGCATGGGACGGTCTGCCAAGACCGGCATCCACAACAAGTGGGATGCCTTTGAAGTGACTGCGATAGGCACGAAGGGCATCCGGATTGACCGGCCCCTTCGCCGAACCGATTGGCGCACACCAGGGCATCAGCACCTGGCACCCCGCCTCAAGCAACCGTTCGCCGACGACAATATCGTCCGTCGCATAGGGAAACACCTTGAAGCCGTCATCGCTCAGGATACGTGCGGCTTCCACGAGGCCAAAGACATCCGGCTGCAGGCTGTCGTGATGACCGATCACTTCCAGCTTGATCCAGTCGGTTCCAAAAAGGTCGCGTGCCATTTTTGCGGTGGTGACGGCTTCCTTCACCGAATGACATCCGGCAGTGTTGGGCAGCACCTTGACGTTCAGTTCCCGGATCAGGTCCCAGAACCGGCCGCCTCCGCCACTTCCTGCCGTTTCGCGCCGAAGGGACACCGTCAGAATTTCAGCCCCAGATACCTTCACCGCGTCCGACAGAATTTGGGGTGATGGGTACTGGGCAGTTCCAAGCAGGAAACGCGACGCAACGCTTTCGCCGTAAACTTCAAACATAGGCGTCATCCTCCCTGCATCGGCGACAGGATCTCGATACGGTCGCCAGCTTGAAGGAAGCAATCGCTTCGTTCTTCAGCACAAACCAGATCGCCGTTGCGTGCCGTTGCAAGAAACTCATGGTCATAGGCAAGTTCGTCCAGAAGCGCAGCCAGCGTCGCGCTGACAACTTCCTGAGGTTCGCCGTTAATGGTTAGCTTCAAGGGACTTCTCCTGAAGGTGTTGCACGATCCTGCCTGCCGCCTCCATGGCAAAATGCGGAGCAAGCAGGAAGCCGTGCCGGTAGAATCCGTTCATTGACAACGTGTTGCCGGTAAACGTGAGACGAGGAAGATTGTTCGGATATGCCGGGCGAAGGCCCACCCCGGTTTCGATGATCTTTGCCTCGGCAAATCCCGGATGCAGGCTGTAGGCGGCATTTAGAAGTTCCATGGTGGACCGAACGCTGACCGCTCCCTGGTCACCGCTTTCGATCATGGTTGCCCCGACCATGAAGACACTGTTGTCACGAGGCACGACATAGACCGGGATGCGCGGGTGCAGAAAACGCACCGGCCGCGAGAGGGAGACATCCGGCGCGTGGAGAATCAGCATTTCACCGCGTACGGGACGCAAATGCGGATCCGGCGAGGCCATGCCGGTACAATCGGCGACAAGATCGGTCGCCGCGGTGAAGTGCTGCGCCTCTAACCTCACCTTTGCACCGCTTTCAGACACCTTTGCCCGCAATGCCGTGAGGGCTCGCCGCGGATCGAGATAGGCTTCCCCGGCAAAATGGAGCCCCTTTGCAAATCGGCCTGCGAGGTCTGGCTCGAGTGCGCCCAGCGCGTCAGCATCGAGCCAGGCAAAGCCGCTGGTTCGAGAAGCAAAGCGACTTAACTCGCCGGTATCGCGCGGCGCGGCAACAACCAGCGTGCCATTGTGCCGGACCTGTCCCGGCAGGACCTTGCTCCACCAGCCAATGGAGGCTTGCCCGAGCCGCAGAACATCTTCCTCGGCACTTTCCCGCTCGCACCATGGCGCCAACATGCCGCCTGCGAGCCAGGAGGCACTGGCGGTGAGATCCTTGTGTTTTTCCAGCAGCTCCACCCGCACACCGCGCGAGACAAGCTCATGTGCCAGTGCCAGACCGGCGACACCCGCCCCTTTGATACCGACCTTCATTCCGCCTCACCTGCCAGGGTGGACGTCAGTCGTTCGACATCACGGAATGTTTGATAGCCCGCTTGCATTCAACGGATCTCCGCAAGGACCGGAAAAGGTCCCGCATTTCGGACATTCGGCTTGGAAAGGTGGCCGGGTTGGAGCATTGCCGTGGCGAACGCAGCTGGCCGAGAACACCTTCCCTTCGCCAGCATGACCTGGATCAGGTTCGTCGGGTCCCTGCACTGCGCAAGTGCGCCAGCAGTATCTCAGCCTCTTCTGGAGGCACCCCGGGTGAGCCCCTGTTGTGCCGCCCGTCAGGCGCACCTGTCAAGAGACAGGATGAGCCTTCATCCTTGTTGCCAGGGTCGCGCCAGAAAGTCGTCGATTTCGGCAAGGGTGCTGAACCGATAGACTTTCAGATGGTCCGGAGGTTCGCGGTAGATGCGCTCCAGTTTGGCTCTGGCGGAGTGTCTCGTTCGCCAGATGAACCTCAGGAATTCAACAGTTTGCCAGTTGAACTGCTCCGGGCAGCCCTCGGCCAGATCCGGACGGCTTTGCCCATTGTATTTCACCGACCGTTTCAGCACTCGAAATATGCGGCGCGTTACCGGGACATCGAGCCAGATGAAAGTGTCGGCACGTTCGATACGTTCCGCATAGGTGCTTGAATGACCACCCTCGAAGATCCACACATCCTTCAGATGGACCTCATGCGTCAGCCGGTCTTTCTCTTCCCGCGTCCGCTCGTTCCAACCGGAGCGGTAGTGGATCTTGTCCATATGAAAGACCGGTAGTCCGGTTTTCCGCCCAAGGGCAACGGCAAGCGTGCTTTTACCCGAGCCCGGGCCGCCAACGATCATCACGCGTTTCATGTCGCACCAAACAAAAGCAAGGAAGGGCCGGTCGTTATACAGATTGTGCAGGGGATGAAAACCCGAAACAGACTGTTCAATGGACACTTCGGCTTCGCTGGCCCTATCTAGTTTGCAAGACAGAATGTTCTTTGATGGAGAGGCAGATGAGCTGGTTGAATTGCCCTGATCCCGTACCGGGAAATGCTGCAAGCTGTGACCCGATTGAAACGATCTTCGTACCGCGGACATCCGACCTCGGCGGATTTTCGGTAAGACGTGCCTTGCCCTCCGCCAGGCGGCGGATGGTTGGCCCGTTCATCTTCTTCGACCAGATGGGCCCGGCAGAGCTTTTGGTCGGCGGCGGTATCGACGTGCGCCCGCATCCTCACATCGGGTTGGCGACAGTTACCTATCTCTTCGAAGGAGAGATGTATCATCGTGACAGCCTTGGAACGGAGATTGCGATTGCCCCCGGTGCTCTGAACTGGATGAGCGCAGGCAAGGGCATCGTGCATTCCGAACGTGAGAGGCCGGAACGCCTGCAGGAAAAACGTCCCCTGTTTGGCCTGCAGAGCTGGGTGGCCCTGCCTAAACACCTGGAAGAGACCGACCCGACCTTCCAGCACCACGGCACCGAAGAACAGCCGGAATTTGCCGACAAGGGCGCTTCAGTCAAACTTATCGCGGGCGAGCTTTATGGCCACAAGGCACCGGTGAAGACAGCGTCCGACATGTTCTATGCCGATATCACGCTGGAACCGGGAGCGAAGATCCCGCTGGATGCCGGGTGGGAAGAGCGCGGCCTTTACACGGTCTCGGGCCAGATCACCATCGCCGGCCAGAATTTCGATCCGGCCCAGCTGCTGGTGTTCAAACCGAGTGATCATCTGGTGATCGAAAACACGTCTCCCGTGCCGGCTCGTTTCGTAGTGCTTGGCGGCGAACCGATGGACGGCCGGCGTTATATCTGGTGGAACTTTGTGTCTTCATCGAAAGAGCGCATCGAGCAGGCCAAGGAAGACTGGCGTCTTGGCCGTTTCGATACGGTACCCGGCGATGCGGAAGAGTTCATTCCCTTGCCTGACCGTCCGGGGCCCTGACACTCCAGCCGCTTTCCAGTGGCGGTGCTTTTTCAAACCTGTCGGCGGGCCGGATAAGGTCCGGCTCGCCAAAGTCCAGAATGATGTTGAGCCGTTGGCTTGCCAGCGGGTCCCCCGTCAGATTTGGATCTTCCGGCGAAACCGACAGCCGCACGCCCCGGTGTGTCGTCTCCAGTTGCCTGAACCCGGAAACCGCCTCGCGAAACACTTCCGGAACCGTCCAGCCATACCGAAGCGAGAGGGCGTCGATCACCAGCCAGACCGCATCAAGGCCGATCTGCATCTGGCGCGGATCCTCCACCACCAGCTTCAGCCGCAGATAATCGATGCTTTTTTCCGATGGGCCGCGCAGCAGAAAGAAAAGGGTTGTCGAGCCGTAGTCGACGCTGGGTGTGGTCAAGGGCACCAGGTCGGATGCACATTGCCAGCGGCCTTCACTGAAAGGTGCCCGGCTCCAGCCGGGATTTCCGAGCCCCAAAGACCGTAATTCGTCGCATAGCTGATCCGGCTGGCCCAGGAAGCTGCGTTTCAGTTCCGCGGACAGTTCCGGTTCCGGAGCCAGCAGCACCTGCTTGGCCGGAGTCTGCAGGGAAGAAAGCGGATCAGGCATCAAGGGGGCGGTTGCAACGCTTTCCTCACTCCCTTGCCCGGCAAGGTGCAGGAACAGGCCGCCAACGGCGAAACCGGCAGCCAGCAACGCCAGGGTTCCCCAGATGTAGTACGGCGTCACCTGAGCACGTTTACGAGATCTGGACGCGCGGGTTGGCAGGCCGGGCTTCCTGGGCTCGCCTCCTTCAGACAGAGTTTCCATGTCCGGCTCGGCCCAGCGCGGGCCCTTGGAACGGTGCCCCGGCCTCGACCTGGATTGCGCTCCCCTACCCGTCCGGTCTGCCGACATTGCAGCCGATCCAAGCAAATGCCTGAGCTTGTCTGCGAAACCTGCCATTCAGTCCCTTAACACCGCGATCCTCAACCGAGTGGTCAAGGGCACGGGATTTATCAAACCAATACCTTGAAAAGGCAACCGGATACCTGTCATGTAAGCGCCGCTTCCACGGTCGCGCAGCCAAACGTAACGCTCGCACCCGAACCAGAACCAAAGAGGCCCCGAATGCCCACCTTTCCAGGTGACACACCTGACCTGCGCCGTGCGATCATCGAGACAGCCCGTGCCTTGCCTCGTCTCGGACTGACCAAAGGCACCTCAGGAAATGTCAGTGCACGCACCGAATCCGGTTTTTTGGTGACGCCGTCGGGAACGCCTTACGAAAATCTGACTGAAGACAAGATTGTCGCGCTGGACTGGGAGGGCTGCTACCGCGGCGAGACACTACCGTCTTCCGAATGGCGGATGCATCTTGACTTCTATCTGGCGAAGCCGGATTGCGGCGCGGTGGTGCATTGCCATAGTCCTCGCGCGACCGCCCTGTCCTGCCACCGGCGCGGTATTCCTGCATTTCACTATATGGTGGCGCTTGCCGGTGGCGACCGTATCGAATGCGCCCATTACGCCACCTTCGGCACCCGCGGATTGTCCGAGGCAATGATTTCAGCACTTGGCGACAGAAACGCCTGCCTGCTTGCAAATCATGGGCAGATCGCCGGTGGAGCAACCTTGCAGAAGGCGCTGTCGACCGCGGAAGGCGTGGAAGATCTGGCAGACCAGTATCTATCAGCCCTGATCCTGGGTGAACCTGTGATACTGGATGCGGAAGAAATGACCGTAATCTTGAAAAAATTCAAAACCTACGGAAAACAAACAAGCGAACTTGAAGACGGCCAGACAGCTGCCTTCGAACTGCCAAGACGGATGGACTGAAAATGCGGCTGGGAATTGACTGGGGTGGAACCAAGATCGAAATCATCGCTCTTTCCAACGAGGGCGAGGAACTGTTCCGGCAACGGGTCGACACCCCCAGGGACGACTATGAAGGTTGTCTGGAAGCAGTCCGTTTTCTGGTCGAGGCGGCCGAAAAGGCAACCGGACAGACGGGAACGCTCGGTCTTGGAATTCCCGGTTCGCTTTCCCCCAAGACAGGTCTGGTCAAGAACGCCAATTCCACCTGGATGAACGGCAAGCCCCTGGACCAGGACCTGCAGAGGGTTCTTGGCCGCCCGGTTCGTATCCAGAATGACGCAAACTGTCTGGCTGTTTCCGAAGCGACCGATGGCGCAGGTGCTGGAGCGCATATCGTTCACGCTATCATCATCGGCACAGGCAGCGGCTCGGGCATTGCCATCGACGCGAAAGCCCATCTTGGTGCCAACGGCATCGGTGGCGAATGGGGAGCGATCACCGTGCCCTGGCTAAAGCCGGAGGAGTATCCGGGTCCCGACAGCTGGATCGGCCACAAGGGCGCCATCGATCGCTGGTGTTCGGGAACGGGTTTTCAACTCGACTACAAGGACAGGACCGGAACGCTGCTGAAAGGCCATGAGATCATGGCGCTGAAACGCTCCGGCGACGTGGTGGCAACTGCCGTCTACGAGGCTTATGTCAGCCGTCTTGCCCGTGCGCTTGCAATGTCGGCTAATCTGCTCGATCCGGACGTATTCGTCCTGGGTGGCGGCATGTCGAATATCGACGAGCTTTATGCCGACCTTCCGCCCGCGATGACGCCTTACATTTTCTCCGATACCTTCGAGACACCGATCCGCAAGGCTATGCATGGCGACAGCTCTGGTGTGCGGGGAGCTGCCTGGCTCTGGGGGTGAGAAATCACCTGGAACCCAAAGACGACAAACCGATCCCGCGAGCGGCGGGATCGGTTCTTAGGGGTATGGCAAGACTAGCCTGACTTTTTCGCTCCAGCGCCGCGCCCTTTGCTGACGAGCACAATCCCTGCCCCGACAGCTGCGACGGCCGCCAGTTTCGCCATGTTTGGCACTTCACCAAAGGCGAGATATCCGAGGCCAAGACCAATCACCGCGGCAACGGAACCTATCTGGCTGAGATAGACAGGCCCGGCTGTGTGCTGCAGGCGGAAATACAGCCCGTACTGAAAAGCGAATATCGTTATTTGGGCTGCCAGCAGGCCAGTGGCCTCCAGTGACCAGGTGCCGGGCACAACCGGGATACCGGCCATGGCAGTAAATAGTCCGAGCGCTGCGAACCCGACCAGCATCATGCCGAGAGCAAGATTGACCGGTCGCGCGCCTGCTGGCCACTTCACCGTGCGAAAAATGTTACCGGAAGCCAGGAATACAGGGATCGTCAGAGCAAACATCGCCCACCAGGAAGCATCCACGGAAAGCTGACGTCCAGACGCCGCCAGCAAGATGCCGCCAGCCAGACCGAACAGAACGCCAACCCCACGCAGAACCTGAAACTTCTCCAGGCGCAACAGAACAGCAAATCCATAAGTCAGAACCAGCGGAAAAGCGTAGCTCAGGGAGACAAACCCCGCCCCGACCTTTGGCGCAGCAACCACTGCGATCATGTTCGGGGCAATGAACAGGAGACCGCTAACCAGCAGGTAGAAGGCAAACTGGCCCCTGCTGACACCTGTGTCCCCTTTGGCGGCGATACTTCCTCCGGACGCAATCCTGCTAATAACGAACAAACCCGCAGCACCGCCAAGGATGGACCACTGCAACAGGGCCAAAGGATGCCACCCGGTCATGGGGGCGGCCTTGGCAATCACCGTGGATACGGCGAGAAAACCACCGACAATCAACAACAGCACCAACGGCTGATCCAAAGGACTTTCACGCCTCTCGCCTGACAGAGAAGCTTGTTGCTGCAGGGAAGCCGAACTTGCGGATGTTCCTAATCTGGTCGTGTCCACCATGGGACTGTCCTTCCTCACAATTTGGCGCTGGCTTGATGCTGCACCGTTGCCAGAACAGATAACGCATTTTATCTTGATTTCAAGATACTTAATTTCAAGATTCTTGACATCAGTTGACAGAACCACCCGAAACAGCGAGTATCGGAACAACAAAAACAGTCGATATGTCAGCTAGTTACGCAACCTCTTGTTCCCTTGTAAAAAAGTGCGTCATCTGACTGGAAATGATCTGGAGTTTCCGACCATGACCACCCGGTCAAGCGACACCAAGAAGCCATCGGATCACCTGTTCGGAGATCCGGAAGACCTGCTAATCGACCGTGCGGAGCGCGCGCGCAGGCAATGGCAAAGGGAAATACCCGAGATCGCGGAGCAGTTGTCGCCAATGGTTCTGCTTGGTCGATTGAACGAAGCATCTCAGGTTATGGGCCGCGACTATCTTGCCCCTGCCTACGCGGATATCGGACTGAAGACGGGTGAATTCGATGTTCTGGCGACCCTCGTGCGGTCCGGACCACCCTACAAGCTGACACCGACGGAATTGTACCGGACCACGATGATGAGCTCGGGCGGCATGACGGCCCGGGTCGATAAACTGGAGAAAGCAGGTCTGGTTGAACGCTGCCCGCATCCGGATGACAGGCGGGCACTCACCGTTTGCCTGACCCCAAAGGGACTGGACCTGATCAAGGGGCAAATGCCCGACTACATTGCAAAACAGCAGCAGGCGGTGAGCGGGTTAAGCGAAAAAGAACAACAGCAATTGTCGGACCTACTGGAAAAGCTCATTCGCTCCGTCAACGATCCTCTTGGCAAGTCCTGACTGGTGCATACGCTAGCCAGGCGCCTCTGGTCTGGAAACCACAAGCCGCCCCGGACTTGTGACTTACCGTCACTGTGATCGAAACCCGGATTGTTTTCCTGTCCCAGATGACCAATTCTTGTCCGTAACAACACACCGGGACCACACATCATGCTCAAATGGGTTACGCGCATTCTCGCCATCATGCTTTTCGTCCTGCCGGCACAGGCACAGGCACAGGAAGAGCTGCAGATCCGGGATATTGAAAAAGGTACCGGCGAAGAAGCGAACGTCGGTGAAACGGTGGTGGTGCACTACACCGGCTGGCTGATGGACGGAACGAAGTTCGACTCCAGCGTCGACCGAGGCACACCATTTTCGTTCACGCTGGGTGAGCGGCGCGTTATTCCCGGTTGGGAAAAAGGCGTCGAAGGCATGCAGGTCGGCGGCAAGCGCGAGCTGATCATTCCGCCGGACATGGCTTACGGGTCCCAAGGCGCAGGCGGGATCATTCCACCGGATGCAACATTGAAATTCGAAATCGAACTGCTTGAGGTCAAGGCCAAGAAATTCTCCGATATCGACAACGGCACCCTGAAGGCAAAGCTCGCCTCGGGCACCACGGTCATTGATATCCGGCGTCCTGACGAGTGGAAGCAAACCGGCGTCATTCCGGGCAGCCATCTGGTTACGTTCTTCAATGACAGTGGCCAGGTGAACCCTGCCTTCGGCAGCGAACTTCAGAAGTTGATTTCCGGCCCCTCGGACGAAGTGGTGTTAATCTGCCAGACAGGGCAACGAAGCCAGGCTCTGTCAGAATATCTCGCCGGACAGGCCGGCTTCACCAACGTGGTCAACGTCGAAAAGGGAATTGCACACTGGATCGAAGATGGCGGCGAAGTCACTCAGGCAGCCTTGCCGGAGAATTGCTGGCTCTGCTGAGTTCGGATCGTCCGCCTTATTCCAGTTGATCTGCAAGAGCTCGTCTGACAAGGCCGCCACCGCTGGTTCAGTGATCCAGTGGCGGCATACGGTTCCAGGCATCGAGCGCGGCGATCTTGTAGGCCTCGGCCAGCGTCGGGTAATTGAAGGTGTTTTCGACGAAATACTCCAGCGTACCACGCAGATTGAGCACGGCCTGGCCGATGTGAACCAGTTCGGTCGCGCCCTCGCCCACAATATGACATCCCAGAAGCCGGCGGGTCTTGAGCGAGAAGATCATCTTCAGCATGCCGGTATCAAGACCCATGATGTGGCCGCGTGAGGTTTCGCGGAAACGGGCAACGCCGCACTCGTAGGGAATGCCGCGTTCCTTGATCTCCTCCTCGGTCATGCCGACGGTCGAAATTTCCGGAACCGCATAGATGCCATAGGGAAAATACTCTGGCGGATCGTAGGCCTTTTCTCCCAAGGCCTGGCAGGCTGCGATGCGCCCCTGCTCCATGGATGTCGAGGCAAGGCTCGGAAAACCGATGACATCTCCAGCCGCATAGATATGCGGCACGTCGGTCTGGAAAGTCATCGGATCGACCTTCAGACGACCACGGTGGTCCACTTCCAGGCCGCAGCTTTGCAGGTTCAGGTTCGGGGTCGCGCCCATGCGCCCTGCCGCAAACAGGATGACGTTGGACCGGACACTACGTCCGCCTTCCAGCGTGATTTCACATTCTGCGGGACCATGTTTTTCGATCTTCTGGACCTTTGCCCCGAAACGCAGCGCAATTCCGCGATCTCGGAGCTGATGCGTGAAATCGGCAACGAGCTCCTTGTCCAGGAAGTCGAGCATCGTTTCGCGCGGCTCGATCAGCGTCACGTGTACATCGAGTGCGGAAAATATCGAGGCATATTCGACACCGATAACACCTGCGCCGATGACAGCGACCGACCGGGGCAATTCGCCAAGCTCGAGGATCTCGTCGCTGTCGAGAACATACTCGCCATCAAAGGGAACATAGTCGGGGCGGAAGGGCTTGGTGCCGACGGCGATGATGAACTTGTCCGAGGTGATGAAATGAACTTCCCCGGCATCGCCCTCCACTTCGATCTTGTGTGGCTCGATGAACCTTGCCTCGCCCCGGATCGTATCGACCTTGTTTCGGGCAAACTGGTGCTCCAGAACCTCGACCTCGTGATTGAGGGTGATGTGCAACCGCGCACGAAGGTCCGCAGCCGTCAGGTCTTCCTTCACCCGGTAGGAGCGACCGTAGAAGCCTCGTTCGCGCCATCCGGTCAGGTTGAGCACGGTCTCACGCAAAGTCTTGGAAGGAATGGTCCCGGTGTGCACCGAAACGCCGCCGACCCGCCGTCCGCGTTCCACCACCAGAACATTATAGCCGAATTTTGCCGCCTGAATCGCCGCCCGGCGCCCGGCCGGTCCGCTGCCGATCACAACCAGATCGTAGTGTTCCATGTGCCCCTCACTGCCAGTTTTCTGTCAGCCACTCGGCCTCCGTTCGTGCGGAGGCACCTTGTTGAAAATCGCTGCACTGCAAAAACAGCATCTTGGCGGAAGGGTCAAGAAGGCAAGCAGAAAATGAAGGTTTTCCGAGAGCTTTGGTGGAGAAGCCGGTCCTGACCAGAACTTGTATCCAGGTTGCAAGACAAACACGGTCGGTCGTCTATATACTCGCCATCGATGAGATTCTCGGTCTCTGCCGAGCCATTCCCCTCACATTTCATGCGACCTTTCAGGAAGCTGAAGTTCGAGAGCGAAACGTAAATATGAAGGACCTTCACGACAGCCAGGCGTGAACGGGTTTCCCAACACTGAAAGGGTCGACCACCGAAATGGGATCATCGCCTTCCCAGACGGCGTGCCGGGCAATGGCATTGCTTGAACGTATTACAGTCAGGCTGCCGCATGCGTTGGTTCTATTCAGTGCGATGCTGCTGTCGCCGATCGATAACGCGAAGGCGGAACAATCCGGCCAATGCCCGATGCATGAAGAGATCGTTCTTGCAGCGGAAGATGCCTTTTTTCCCTATTCAGGCCTTCATGAGGGAGAGCTACGCGGATTTGCAGTGGATCTAGTAACCGCCGCCTTGAGCGCAAAACACTGCGACGTCACGCTTCACGTCATGCCGTACAACAGGTGCATACGCGAGGTTGCGCAGGGCAGACAGCTTGGCTGCTTCGACACCACCGGCTCGGATGAAAACAAGCGCAATTTCATTTTTCACCAGACACCGCTCTTTTTCGGAAAGATCCTGGTTTACAGCCATCCGGACAACACGGCGAAATTTCATCCCGATTTCTTGAAAGACAAGACCTTCTCCGTGGTCAGAGGGTACACCTACACCGACGCCTTCGATGCCGACGAGACGATCTCGAAGGTTGAAGTGGATTCCGATCTGCAGACACTTGCGCTCGTAGCGAAGAGGCGAACCGACTACGCCGTCGCTTACGAAAAGGTCGCCGACTTTCACATCAGCAACAGTCAGGATCTCATTTCCCCAGCCCCCAAGGCTGTCCACGAACTCGCAAGGTTCGGTCTCTTCGTGTCGTTTTCCAAATTGACGCCCGAGCGCTCAAGCGCGGTAGCAACCCTTCTCGATGAGGGACTGCACGCCATACAGGAGAATGGGACTTATGATGATATCGATGCAGCCTGGGACGAATGGCTGAAGCACGGTCTGAAGGATGGGCGCCCCGCGCCGCACTGGAAAAGCCGGTAAAACGTCAGGTAGTCTTTTTTCATTGCCATCCAGAAGCGTATAATCTATCCCTCTTGCCATGAACATGAACCTGAAAGCAGCTTGGTGGTGGCGTCGCGCGAAATAGGCGGCCAGCGATCAGTCATGCTCTGAAGGGATCGAGTATCAAACCAAAGGCCGCCGCGGGACACCGCTGGCGGCCTTGGTTCTTTATAAGGCTGTCACAAAGGCAGCCACCAGAACGGGACCAGAGACATGCCGGTGCTGGCAGACCAGACCTATGAAACCGATTGCGGGATCACCATCCTGCGCACATCGCGCCCTTCCGACTACGAAACCGGAACGTCGGAATGGATCGACCGGCTGGATGCCGAGATGGGGGCGGTCCTTTCCTCCTCCTATGAATATCCCGGACGGTATACTCGCTGGGACATGGCGCTGGTGAACCCGCCCCTGGTGATGGAAGCAACGGACAGAAACGTCGAGATCCGTGCTCTGAACGACCGCGGCGGCCTGCTGCTGCCGGCGATTGCCGAGGTGCTGAAAAAACATGACGATGTGGACACGTTCAATGCCGACACCGGCAAGATCCAGCTAACGGTCAAGCGGCCCGACCGGTTGTTCAACGAGGAAGAACGCTCACGCCAGCCGTCTACCTTTTCGATCATCCGTGCCCTGAAGGACATGTTCGCCTGTGGCGATGACCAGCTCGGGCTTTACGGCGCCTTCGGCTATGACGTTGCCTTTCAGTTCGAGCCCATCGAACAGAAGCTCGACCGACCGGACGACCAGCGCGACGTCGTCCTGTTTCTGCCGGATGAGATCCTGATCGTCGATCACCACGGCAAACGCGCCTACGTGCTGGAATATGACTTTGTTGTCGGTGGTCGTACCACCAAGGGCATGGAGCGAACGGGAGCCAAGCAGCAGTATACGCCGGCGAACCGCGACCCTGGCCGCGGCGATCATGAACCTGGCGAATACGCAAAGCTTGTCGAAAAGGCCAAGGACTACTTCCGCCGGGGTGATCTGTTCGAGACCGTGCCCGGCCAGACCTTCTACGAGCCCTGCGCCAATCCACCGTCCGCCGTTTCGCGGCGCCTCGCCCAGATCAACCCTTCCCCCTATTCATTCTTCTTCAATCTCGGCAACCAGGAATATCTCGTCGGCGCTTCGCCGGAAATGTACGTGCGGGTCACCGGTGGTCGCCGGGTGGAAACCTGCCCGATTTCCGGAACGATCCGGCGCGGCAAGAACGCCATTGAAGACGAAGCCCAAATCCGCAAGCTGCTGAACTCTGCCAAGGACGAAGCGGAACTGACCATGTGTTCCGATGTCGACCGCAACGACAAGAGCCGCGTCTGCGTTCCCGGCTCCGTTCGGGTGATCGGGCGGCGGCAGATCGAGATGTACTCCCGCCTGATCCATACGGTGGACCACATAGAAGGCATCCTGCGCGAAGACATGGATGCGCTCGATGCTTTCCTCTCCCACACTTGGGCGGTAACCGTGACAGGTGCACCCAAACGCTGGGCCATGCAGTTTATCGAAGACCACGAAAAGTCCCCACGCGCCTGGTATGGCGGCGCAATTGGTGCCGTGCTCTTCAATGGAGACATGAACACCGGCCTGACGTTGCGCACCGTGCGCATCAAGGATGGCACAGCCCAAATCCGTGCCGGCGCGACCCTGCTGTACGACAGTGTTCCGGAAGACGAGGAAGCGGAAACCGAACTGAAGGCGGAAGCCATGCGGGCAGCCGTTCGCGAGGCCGGTCTTGCCGTCAACGCGCAGGAAAAGCGCGAGGATCGGAAACCCGGCAAAGGTATGAAGATCCTGCTGGTCGATCACGAAGACAGTTTCGTGCACACGCTTGCCAACTATTTCCGCCAGACCGGCGCAGATGTCGTTACCTACCGAACCCCGGTGGCAGACCACGTCTTTCACGACGTCAATCCGGATCTGGTGGTCCTGTCTCCCGGCCCAGGCAATCCCAAGGACTTCGACTGTGCCGCCACCATCGGCCGGGCTCGCGCGCGCGCCTTGCCCATCTTCGGTGTCTGCCTCGGGCTGCAGGCGCTCTCCGAATACTTCGGGGCGGAACTGGGCCAGCTTGACGTACCGATGCACGGCAAGCCATCGCCGATTTCCGTTTCCGGAAACTCGTTGCTGTTTGAAGGCCTCAACGCCCCGGTGGTCGTCGGCCGCTACCACTCGCTTTACGCCAAACGGGAAACGGTGCCGGCAGATATCCGCGTGACTGCGGAAACCGACGACGGGATCGTGATGGCGATAGAACACGAGAAAGAAGCGATCGCGGCGGTGCAATTCCATCCGGAGTCGATCATGTCTCTGGATCAGGATGCCGGCCACAAGATAATAGAAAACGTGGTTACACGCCTTGTTGCGTCAAAAGACCAACAGGTGGCTGCAGCTTCCTGATTTGCGAGCGCCAGGACAATGTCAGCCCTCTCCATACGTTGAACTCACGAACGGCGCCGTTGATGGCGCCGTTTCACTTTTTCCATTCAACGTCTTGTTTCTCAATACCGTTTACCCACGCGCGCGAATGGTGCCGGCCCATTTCGTTCCTGAAACTTGGTGTTCCACATCTGAAAATTTCGTGACTGAAAAATCAGGAACGATACCGGGTGTCATTGCATTTTCTCCCCGACCGCCTCAACGGCACGGACCTCAAGTCAGGTTTCAGCGAGTTGCAGGTGTCTCACGAAGCAAAGGAGAAAACCAATGCTTACCCTTAAGAAGACAATCGTTCCGCTCATGAGCGCATTCATCGCCTCCACGGCAATGGTCAGCTTCGCACAGGCGGAAGACCCTTGCGGCAGCGACGGAAGCGGCGACAAGCCAATCGTTGCATGTCCTGAAGCAAACGCAGCAGCTGCGGCTGACGCACCGGTTGATGCCCCCAAAGCAATGGTGGGCGATCTTGACGGCGACGAACCGTTGACCGCCGAACAGCAGGTTGAAGGCCGTGTTGAAAACCACGCTTCAACCAAAATGGACCTGGACGGCAATCAGGCAACCAACCAGCCGCTCATGGACAAGACCGACGGCAACGATTCCTAATTGAGCCGTCGAAAAACAGTCGCGCCGAACCGGCGCGGCTTTTTTTTCTTTCAACTCCCGGCACCCTCGTGATTTTTGTCACGATTTTTCCCGCAACCTGAGGTAAAGCTGACGCAGTTTTTTTGAAGGAGATTTTCCTTGCATATTCTGCTTGCAGCTCTTGGCATTTTAGCCGCTGGCGCTTTTTGGATCTATCGAGTTCGCAGGGTTGCCGACAACACCAGGGTGGTGCTTGATGCTGCTCAAGACATCAAGGCAGCCGCGCGGCGTTTCGGTTTCAGGACACGAGCAAACCAACACCCGGCGGAAGGTGTCGATGACCCTCGTGTTTCGGCTGCAGCTCTCCTGGTCCTTGTCGCCGAAACCGATGGCGGCATTTCCAGAGCCGAACAGGATATGATCCTGGAACAGCTTCAGTCGGTGTTTGCAATGCCTGCCGGTGAAGTGGAGGAACTGTTCCAGTTTGCCAAATGGCTCGCCAACCAGAGCAGCAATCCGGACGACATGATCCGGCGCCTCATCAAACGTACGGTAAATCTTGGCGGTCGCGACACTCTGCCAGATTTGATCCGCATGGTCAGTGCGGTGGGAAAGGCCGACACCGGAACCCTTACAGACGACACCCAACAAGTGATCGAGCGCCTCAAACAACTGAATGCCTGAGATCTAATTTTACGTTACGTAACTTTTGTATCGAAAGATAAGTTCTGCATCTTCGTTTCGCATGTTTCAGCATGATTTGAAGACTGCTTTGCCAAAAGAAAGTTGATTAACAGATTACAACAGAGTTCTATAGATATACGCAGTCTGGTTTATTCAGCCTTCACTGTTGAAAAGTATAAATACCAAATCCTGTCAAAACAGGTTTCAGGGAGACATGATGGCCGTAAGCGTACCAGAGGCAAGGACACGCCGGGTTCGGTCGTGGGGTGACGCATGCCGCCGCCTCGTGGCGGCAGCCATTCTGATGTTTCCCTTTTATGGTCAACCTTCCGCAGCCGAAGACGGCGCGTCGTTGAAGAACCACATCCTTGGTCTTGGAACCTGCCCTCCCTGGAACCCGCAATCGGTCGAAATCTGCCGTTACAGCGTGGACAAGGTGATGTCCTCACTGGCCCCAAGGCTCGACGCCGGGCCTGACCGGCAACACTTGCTTGTCAACGAAGGCGCCAGTGCTGCGGCTCTCAAACTCAAGGCAACCGAACTTGCGAACAAGCTGGGACCTGAAGACCGGCTGGTGATCTATGCCAACTTGCCACTTGGTGTTGTCGAGCAAACCGGCACTGGTGACCAAACCAACTATGCGCTGGAGCTCTGGGCCAGCGCCAAGCCCGAGACAACGCTTCAGGCGATCAGCGACGGAACCTGGATGTCTGCTTCCGCGTTTGCGGCACTGATCCACGCTATTCCTGCTGGTGAAGTCATTTTGATACTCGACACCAACAATCCTCAGGCGTTCGACCTTGGCCTTCTTGAACATCATTCGGTCGATAACAAGAACAGGCCGGAAGCATTGGTCATTTCCTCTGGTCCAGGCCAGTCAGCCAATTATTCCGCAGACCGCACGATATCTCTGTTCGGAAAGCATCTGGCTGTCGCGTTGCACGCTGGCGAAGGCACGCTTCAAGACATCGTGACGACGGCTGTCAACGGCACCCGGCAGGCGGCCATTCCCATCTGCGCGGAACTCAAGGAAAAGCGCGGCGAGACAACCGAACCGCAGCCCGACTGCACCCAGGTGCCGGAAATACACGATCCCGATGCCCTGCTGAACAGGACCGTGCTTCTGCCACTGTCGGAATCCAACGTGAACTGAAGCAGGCGTCTAGCTGGCCAGATTCTTCTGGTTGGCCGCTTCAAACACTTGCAGCCCGCCGAACTTCAGCCGATCGAGCGCCTCACTCACTTCTTCCGGGATACTCCGGACAAGTTTGGACGTCGGTGCGGGCATTCCGATCAGATAACCCTGAGCTTCGTGGCATCCGCGCTGTGCCAACAGGCAGAGCTTTTCCGTGTCTTCCACGCCTTCGGCGACGACGCGCATCTTGAGAGCCTTGCCGAGCCTGACCACCGTTTCGATGATCGCCAATGAACCGTAATTGCGCTGTGCTTCGGAAACGAAGGACCGGTCGATCTTGATGCAATCGAAGGGAAAGCGGCTCAGGTAGCTGAGGGACGAATAACCGACGCCGAAATCGTCCAGCGCTATTTTCACCCCGATTTCCTTCAGGCGCGTCAGCACCGCCAATGCTCTGGCGTCGTCTTCAATCAGGGTGTTTTCTGTGATTTCCAGTTCGATCCGCCCTGCCGGAACACCTGACGTTTCGATGGCTCTGCGAACGTCATCGACAAAATCCCGATCACGGAACTGAACCGGGCTGACGTTGATGCTGATGCTGGCAGTCGTAATTGTCGAGGAGGCTATCCTCAAGGCTTCAGCCAACACATATTTGCCGATCGGAACGATCTGGCCCGAAGCCTCCGCGACTGGAATGAACTCGGCAGGACTGACAAGCCCACGCTCGGGATGGTTCCAGCGGATGAGCGCTTCATAGCTGACGATACGCGCGGATGCCAGGCACATGCGCGGCTGGAAAAACAACTCGAATTCGCCCGCCGAGAGTGCCGTATTCATGTCCTTTTCCAAGGCCCTGCGCTGGCGGACTTCATCCCCCATGCCCGGCTGGAAGACACAATAGGTATGCCGTCCGCCGTTCTTGGCATTGTAAAGCGCGATGTCGGCATTGGAGATGACCTGGTCTTCGGCGTCGTATCCGGTCATCAGCGCAACACCGATGCTTGCTCCCGGTTTCAGTATTAGCCCGTCGCCACAGTCGATCGGCTCCGACAGGGACTTGACCAGACGCATGGCCATATCCTCTGCCTGATTGGCGAATTGGATGCCGTTCTGGATGATCGCAAACTCATCGCCGCCGAGGCGTGAGACGGTATCGCCGTGGCGGCACGAGTGGCGCAAACGCTCTGCGGTGACTCTGATGACGATGTCACCGACCGGGTGACCGTGCAGATCGTTGATATCCTTGAAGCGGTCCAGATCGATGATCAGAAGGGCTGCCGACATACCATGCTGCTTGCACTTGCCGATGGTCTGTTTGAGCTCGGCATTGAAGACGGCGCGATTGGGCAGGTCCGTCAACGGATCGTGCTGGGCAAGGTGCAGGATCTGTGCCTCAGCCTTCTTGCGCTCCCTCAGGTCAACCAGAGCGGAGACGCGGGTCGGAATGCCGCGATAGGAAATGACACGGGTGCGGATCTCGACGGGCACACGCTCACCAGAGCGGTTGATCAGAGTGACTTCCCTCGGTTCCTTTTCCGCCTTGACCAGATGCTCCTCGAGCGTGCCGGCGAGTTCATTGTCGACAAACTCGTATAGTCCGCGCATCTCGAGTTCGTCGATCGGATAGCCGATGAGATCCTCGAAGGTCTTGTTACCGTCCAGGATCCGTCCGTCGACCGAAATGACGATTGCATCGAATGTGGCGTTGGCAAGGGCCGACAGGCGTTCAGCCTCTTCGCGCGTCCGCTTGGCATCTGCGGCACGATTGTGAGCCTGTTCCTCGTTCTGAACGGTATCCATGAGCGCATTGAACAGACGCGTCAGGCGCTCTGAATCATCGCCCTTGGCAACTTCCAGCCTCATCGAGAGGTCCGCCTTGCCGGCAATCAGGCGATCAAGGGCATCTTCCACATGTCCGATACCAAGCCGCGTGCCGTGCTCCGCCTCGTTGAGGCCAAGATCCTCGCTTGCAAGGTCGAGCCGGATCGGCTGCATCTTGTTCAAGACGGACAGCACGAGCCAACCGGACCCGAAACTCCAGACAAAGCAGGCAAGCGCTCCGGTGAACTGGACCAGAAACTGCGGTAGATGAGCTCCCAGCGGCAACTGGTCTGCTGGTGCCAGAAGCGCCAGGCCCAGCGTACCGGCAACGCCTGAAAATCCGTGTACGCTGATTGCACCGACGGGATCGTCAATCTTCAGGACACGTTCCAGAAGGACCGCACCGAGAATGGCAACGGCACCACCGGCAGCGCCGATCACCAGTGCACCGACCGGGGCCAGAAGATGGCAACCGGCAGTGACGGCAACCAGGCCACCCAATAGCCCCGAGATCGAGTTTTCCGGCAGAATGACCTTGTCTTTCTGACGGCCAAGAAGATACCCCGCCCCGGTGCCAGCCGCGGCGGCAAGAACGGTGTTGGCAAGTATCATCGGCACATGCCAGGAGGCGGCAAGTGTGGAGCCGCCGTTGAAGCCAAGCCAGCCGACAAAAAGGATCAACGCACCAGACGTTGCAAGAACGGAACTGTGGCCCTGAATGCGATAGGCCCGCCCGTCGGCTCCGAAGCGGCCGGATCTCGGCCCCAGGATCACACAGGCAGCCAGCGCGATCCACGCGCCCGTGCCATGGACCACCGTTGACCCGGCGAAATCGACAAAGCCGATGTTGGCGAGCATTGCCGTGGCATCTGAAAACAGCGCCTGTCCCCAGGCCCAATGCGCAAACACAGGGTAGATCAGCCCGGCGGTCAGCACGGAACACCAGATGTACGCCGAAAGGCGCATGCGTTCAGCCACCGCACCTGAAATGATTGTTGCCGCCGTACCGCAGAACATGACCTGGAAGGCGAAGATGGTCAGGCCCCAGGGGTCAAGCTCCGAAAGACCGAACAGCCGCGTGTCAAATCCCGCAAACCAGCTTCCGCCGGCGCCGAATGCCAGCGAAAAGCCAAAGACCGCAAAGATCAGAACGGAGACGGCGAGATCGAGAAGGTTCTTCTGGGCAACGTTGATCGAGTTCTTGGAACGGACGAGGCCAGCTTCCAGCAACATGAAGCCAACTTGCATCAACAAAACCAGCCCGGCTGCAAACAGCACCCAGACCATGTCCAGGCTCTTCTGGAAAGTCGCCAGCTCCATTGTCTGCGCGGCCATTGCCGGTCCCGCCACCAGAATACCGGCACCGCAGAGAACGGATCTAGTGTATGCCGCCCGGCTCATGATGTATTTGCCCCACTGTTCGAAAACATGGGCATGATTTCGCCGAGAGGTTAATTCTGTCTTGCTAATTTTGTCAGGTCTTTTACTGCAAAATGGATGCCCAATTCTTCAGCAGACCCGCCAAAATTCCAATGAACAAAAATATCAATTTAAGCAATTGAAATAATTGATCAAATCCCCCTCAATCACGCCGGCTCCAACGACGTGCCGGGTATATTCCATCAAAAAACATGCTCAAAATTAAAGCAGCTAACAATCTGTAAAAACTGAAGAATTTCTGTTGCCACTTGCCGACAGGCGGCTCTACATCAACTCACACAAGCGGATTGCAGGGGCATCTGTTTCAACGACCCTGCAGTATCTAACCGGAAGTCTCACCAGCAAGCGCACATGCCTGCCCGGCAATGGCCTCACCAGTTCCTGCAACAGCTGCCTCCGCCTGGCGCACCGCTACCATACCCTTGAGCCGGGCAGTCAGCCACGTCCAGTCTTGAGGATCCACCCTCACCTCTCCCGTTGCACTTCGTGGAGGGATCTCCCGGAAGCCATCGTCCTGGGCCTCGGCAATCGCAAAGCGGAAAACATAGTTCGGGGTCATGCCCATGCGCAGATCGGAAATGACGAGTTTTCCGTCGTCCAGTTCGGCCCTGTAGTAGCCACGGCTGAACCAGCCCAGTTTCCGGAAGGCTTGCGTATCTTCAACGCAGGCAACGAGTTCCGGGTGTCGCGGATGGGTATAGATCTCCGGTTTCCCACCCTCGTCCAGAAGCGAATAATACAGATTGTCGTAGCGGTCTTCCTGAAGGCCGATAACCTTCCAGACGAGAATGTTGAAGGGAGCGGCAATTGCAAAAACCTTGTCCGGAAGAATGCCTTCCTGCCTGAACAGATCCTGCGCCTTCTGCTCGACATGACGCTGAAGGACGACGCTCAGGCCAAGATATCCGGTCGAAACCACCAGCGCAGCCGTCATCCAGGCCTGAAAGCGTCGTGTCCAGTTTTTCCTGAACAGAGCCCAGATCACGACGGCCAGAAGAGGCAGGGTATAGAGCGGATCAATAATAAACACCGACCCGACGCCGACGGGATCCGGATAAAAAGGCCAGAACAGCCGCGTGCCGTAGACCGTCATTGCATCAATGCCTGCATGGGTGGCAAGACACAGGAAGACAGTGAGCCAGGTCAGCCAGCGGCAGTCCCTCAAGCCCTTGAACAGCCTTATGAGCCCCTCGCCCAACAACGGCGCTGCCAATGCATGTACAAAGACCGAGTGTGTCCAGCCGCGATGGTAGACGAAACTGTCGATTGGATCGTCATAGGGGATCAGGACATCCAGGTCCGGCAACGTCCCGAGGACCCCGCCGATAAGAGCAGCCTTTCTGGGGCCAAGTTTTTTGCCAAGGAGTGCTGTGGAGACGGTTGCGCCGAGAACAAACTGGGTAAGAGAATCCATCTACTGCCTTGGATCTGAACCGGAAGATAAGCCGGATATGTGCGGCGGAAGCATACAAATGACAAGGGTTTGGGACGAATTGATTTCCCGAACCACCAACAAGCCTTCAGGCTGAAGCGATTGTCTTGCCTTGTCATAACCTTGAAATGACAAACGCCCCGCGGCCTATCGGGCGCAGGGCGTTGCAGTTTCGGTATGCCGAATTTCAGTTCAGCTCGTCGTCAGTCGACAACCCGGAAGGCGCCCTTGGAAGCGCTGGTGGTCAGTTTGGCGTAGGCGCGAAGTGCCGTTGAAACCTTGCGCTTGCGGATCTCGACCGGCTTCCAGGCCTGATCGCCCTTTGCTTCCATTGCAGCGCGGCGTTCGGCAAAGACTGAATCCGGCAGATCGACCTTCAAAACACGGTTCGGAATATCGATCACGATAGGATCGCCTTCCTCGACCAGTCCGATAGCGCCGCCTTCGGCAGCTTCCGGCGAAATGTGGCCAATGGACAGGCCCGAAGAACCACCCGAGAAACGGCCATCGGTAATCAACGCGCAGGCTTTGCCGAGTCCCTTGGATTTCAGGTAGCTGGTCGGATAGAGCATTTCCTGCATGCCCGGACCACCGCGCGGACCTTCGTAGCGGATCAGCACCACGTCGCCTTCCTTGACCTTGTTGGTCAGGATCGCGGAGACGGCACTGTCCTGGCTCTCGAAGATCCGAGCCGGACCGGAGAACTTCAGGATGCTTTCGTCAACGCCGGCGGTCTTCACCACACAGCCGTCCTCGGCAATGTTGCCGTAAAGCACGGCGAGACCGCCGTCCTTGCTGTAGGCGTGCTCAGCTTCGCGGATGACACCGGCCTTGCGGTCGATGTCGAGATCGTCCCAGCGACGCTCCTGGCTGAAGGCAACCTGTGTCGGCACCCCGCCCGGCGCTGCCCGGAAGAAATTGTGCACGCTCTCGGAATTCGTCTGGCGAATATCCCAACGCGAAAGAGCTTCCTTCATCGTTGCGGAATGGACGGTCGGAAGGTCCGTGTGCAGCAACCCTGCCCGGTCCAGTTCGCCGAGAATACCCATGATTCCGCCCGCCCGGTGGACGTCTTCCATGTGGATGTTTTCGACCGCGGGCGCGACCTTGCAGAGCACCGGAACCTGTTTCGACAGACGATCGATGTCATCGATCGTGAAGCCGATTTCGCCTTCATGGGACGCGGCCAGAAGGTGCAGGATCGTGTTGGTGGATCCACCCATGGAGATATCGAGGCTCATGGCGTTCTCGAACGCCTTGAAGTTCGCAATGTTCCGCGGCAGCACGCTTTCGTCGTCCTGCTCGTAGTAGCGTTTAGCAAGATCGACGATCAGATGCCCTGCTTCCACGAAAAGCCGTTCGCGATCTGCGTGGGTTGCCAGCGTCGAACCGTTGCCCGGCAAGGCCAGGCCAAGGGCTTCCGTCAAGCAGTTCATGGAGTTCGCCGTGAACATGCCCGAGCAGGATCCGCATGTCGGGCAGGCATTCTGTTCCATTGTCAGAACGTCTGCATCGGACATCCGGTCGTCGGCAGCGGCAATCATTGCGTCGATCAGGTCGACAGACTTGGCAACGCCATTTTCTAGCACCACCTTGCCGGCTTCCATCGGCCCGCCGGAAACGAAGACAACCGGAATGTTGAGCCGCATGGCAGCGTTCAGCATGCCCGGGGTAATCTTGTCGCAGTTGGATATACAGACCAGCGCATCCGCGCAATGGCCGTTGACCATGTATTCAACCGCATCGGAAATCACTTCGCGCGAGGGCAGCGAATAGAGCATGCCATCGTGACCCATGGCGATACCGTCATCGACCGCGATGGTGTTGAATTCCTTGGCGACACCGCCAGCCTTTTCCACTTCTCGGGCAACCAGCTGGCCAAGGTCCTTCAGATGGACGTGGCCCGGCACAAATTGTGTGAAGGAGTTGGCGATGGCGATGATCGGCTTGCCGAAGTCGTCGTCCTTCATGCCGGTCGCGCGCCAAAGGCCGCGC
This sequence comes from Roseibium sp. ROS1, assembly GCF_054658215.1. Lineage (NCBI taxonomy): Bacteria > Pseudomonadati > Pseudomonadota > Alphaproteobacteria > Hyphomicrobiales > Stappiaceae > Roseibium > Roseibium sp. ROS1. The sequence goes on along the minus strand of NZ_BAAGIG010000002.1, from coordinate 807,091 downwards.
GCACCAGCCATGTTGCGGCCGTGAGTGGATGTTCTGGAACGATACGGGGGCATTTTCATTTCTCCCTACGTGTGCAGGCCTTTGTCCCTCCGGCGCGACGTGCTGCCGGAGCGGATCAGGTTTCCGCGCCCGATTTAGCTCTGATATGGGTTTGACAGGTTTTTTTGCCGAACGAAAGGCCGGAATGGGAAAAAAGAGTACGCTCCGGTACGGTTACCAGTCACAGCCGTGGCCGATGCTGAAATCACTCCGGTTTATTGCCTTCGATATGCCCCCGGCGACGTCCCGACAATTCTTTTGAAGGCCCTTGCAAATGCTGCTTCGGACTCGTAGCCGAGCCCAATGGCAATCTCCGCCAGTGTACGCTTTCCTTCCCTCAGATCCATTCGTGCCAATTGCATGCGCCAACGCAGGACATACTGCATGGCACCTTCCCCGGTCAGTTGCTTGAAGCGCGCGGCAAACGCGGAACGTGACATACCAGCCCTTTCCGCCAACCTGGCAATGGTCCAGCCTTCCTGCGGAGCCCGGTGAAAGGCCTGCAGGGCCCGCCCGATCTTCGGATCGCGCAAGGCTGCCAGCCAACCTGTTTCAAGCGCCTCGTTGCTCTGCAGCCACGCCCGGATCGCCTGTACGACGAGAATATCCGTCAGGCGTGTCAGCACCGTTTCTCCGCCAGGCTGCGGATTGCGCGCCTCTTCTGCCAGGTATTTCAACGTGCTGTAGATCCATGGGCCGGCGTGCTGAGCGAAGGTGTCCAATCGTATGACCGGGGGCAACAGCTGCTGCAGTCTTTCAGCAGCCGCGTGGTCGAGCTTCAACACACCACAGGTCATCCGGGTGACGGCCCCGCCCCCACCAAAAATCATGGTTTCGTAGGACGGGCTGTGGCGGATGGCAGGAATGTCGAACAGAGGCGTAGCGACAGCTTCGGCATCACTACTCATGACAACCGGTTTGCCATGCGGCAACAGCACAAGCTGCCCGGCGGTCAAGGAAATGGTCTCGCAGTGCTCCGTCTGCAGCAAACAACTCCCCTCGGTCACCACCAGAAGAACCATCTGCCCACCCATGTCCGGAACATCAATCGCCCAGGGAGCTGACAGTTCGGGATTGCAGTAGAAGGTTCCCGTGAGCCTTAGAAGATGCAACACATCGCCAAGCGGGGCAAAATCCAGCGAAGGCGAGGATTGGTCAGCTTGCAAGACCGGGCTCGGCAAGGACATCAGGAACTCCCTCTTGAACGCTGGTCACCAACCCAGAAATCTGGACGATCTGCAAGTTTTCTTATTCTTTATATCATAGATCATCTGGCGCTCGTATCAGATCCTGGCTTCCAGTTCAAACGAACCGGAGACAGCCAATGAACACCCTGAGCAAAAAAGCCGCCCTCGCCCTGTCCGCCCTGACCTTTCTGGTGATCGGCTCCCTGATCGTCTTTGCGCCGGAGCTTCTGTTTTCTTCAAACGGAATAACCCTCAATCCTTCCGCGGCGATGATGAGCGAGGTTCGCTCACCCGGCGTCCTCATCTTGCTGGCGTGTTTCGCCGCTTCGATGGGTCTTTTCTATCGTTCGTGGGAGACAATCGGATTGCTGGTGTCCGCCGCCTTGCTGCTTGGCTATGGCACAGGCCGGCTTGTCAGCCTGGCCCTCGACGGCATGCCCCCTGCACCACTTGTCGCCGCTGCCGCAGTGGAGTTGGGACTTGGCTGCTGGTGTGCCGCTCACCTGCTTGCCAGCAGGGAAAATACCCCTTTGCACGCATAAAAAGAAAGCCGGTGCGGGTCGAAACCCTGCACCGGCTATCCTTCAGACCGCCCCGGAGGGGGTGGATGTCGGGCGGCCCGAAACCTTCTGGATTACTCCGCCGCGACAGACGCTTCTGCCAAGGTGGGATAATCCGTGTAGCCTTTTTCGCTGCCGCCATAGAGCGTATCGGTATCCAGCGCGTTCAGCGGAGCATTCTTCTCAAGCCTCTCGACCAGATCCGGATTGGAAATGAACGGACGGCCGAACGCGACCAGATCGACTGCGCCTGTTTCCACTGCCTCGATTGCGGAAGCACGGTCGTAACCGTTGTTGCCCATATGGGCGCCGTCGAAGAGTGCGTAGAGAGCTGACAGATCGCCACCGTCCGGGATATCGCGCGGACCACCGGTCTGGCCTTCAACCAGATGCAGGTAGGCAAGACCATAGCCGTTGAGCAATTTGATCGCGTGCGAGAAGGTCGCTTGCGGATTGCTGTCGGCAATATCGTTGGCGCTGGAGAACGGGCTCAGCCTGATGCCGACCCGGTCACCACCCAGCACACCAACAACGGCATCCATGACTTCCTTCAGGAAGCGGGTCCGGTTCTCGATGGATCCGCCGTAGGCATCGTCACGCTTGTTGGAGCCGTCGCGCAGGAACTGGTCGATCAGATAACCGTTGGCAGCATGCACCTCGACACCGTCAAAGCCAGCTTTCTTCGCGTTTTCGGCGGCTTTTCTATAGTCCTCGACAATGCCCGGGATCTCGCTGGCGTCCAACGCACGCGGTGTTGGCGTATCGACGAATTGCGTCCCGTCAAACGTCTTGGACTTGGCAGCAATTGCAGAAGGAGCCACCGGATCAGCGCCACCTGGCTGGAGAACCGGATGCGAAATACGGCCGACATGCCAGAGCTGAATGACAATCTTGCCACCTTTTGCATGAACCGCATCGGTGACCTTCTTCCAGCCCGCGACTTGCGCATCTGAATAGATGCCCGGCGTCCATGCATATCCCTTGCCCTGCGGCGAGATCTGCGAGGCCTCGGTGATGATCAATCCCGCTCCGGCACGCTGATCGTAATATTTCACTGTCAGATCATGCGGTGCATCGTCTTCGTGCCGGGCCCGGTTGCGGGTCAACGGCGCCATCACGATACGGTTCTTCAGTTCGATTGCCCCTGCCTTTGCGGGCGAAAACAGTTTTGCTTCTGACATGTTCTTCTTTCCTTTTGAAGTTTGTCTGCTTCACTATTTCTGGACTAAACAGTCCAATATTATGCGCACAACTCCGTGGTTCTTCATGAACGCTTCCACACCGCCTGGGCGATTATGGCATCAGGACGGTCCTTGCCTGCTTCAGGGTTCTGGCAATCCGCTCTGCCGGAACGCCAGCCTTGCGCAGCGCCAGGGTTCCAATGGCAAGCGATGAATAGGCGCTCGCCCTATCCCGGACAGCATCCGGGTTGTCCGGGTCGATCGCCCTGGCAAAGAGGTCTTCGATGTTTTCCAGGTGACGACGGCCAATCTCGGCAACCTTGTCGTCATGGGGTGCAAGTTCGGTGATGCAATTGACCAGAAGGCAGCCCCTTGGGCCCCCTTTCGGATCGGACAAAGCCTGCATCATTGCGTCCACCGCGTCATCTTCAGCGGTTTCGGCAACTTCTTTCAGGCCACGGATTCCGTTTTTGGAATAATGCTCCAGCGCTCGCAGAAACAGCGTCTGCTTGCAGCCGAAAGTGGCGTAGAAGCTGGAACGGCTAAGCCCCATTGCCTTGGTGAGATCGTCCAGAGACGTCGCTTCGAAGCCCTTCTGCCAGAAAACATGCATGGCCGCCTCAAGCGCCGCGGCTTCATCGAAGCTGCGCGGCCTGCCCGGACCTGCCGTGCGTTTTTCCGAGCCGGAAATATGGACCTCTGCGTTTCTCATGCCTCTGATATGGACTACGCAGTCCAGAATGCAAGAGGAGCAAGTCTGATTTCTGGACCGATCGTTTCAGATCATCCCGATACCTGGTCTGTGCAGGATAAAATTACATACGGCACGAACCGGCATAGGCATCGCCGACATCGTCGAAGACCCGGGCAACGGCTTCCATCTCATAGAGCTTGCTGGTGCGCCGGACCCCTTCCACAATATAGAAATCCTGAATGGGAAACTGGTTGGAATTGAAGCGGAAGTCGCCTCGAACGCTTTCAAAGGGAGCTGCACTGATAGCCGAGATCAACGCTTCCTGGTCCTTGATGCCCCCGGTCAGTTCCAGGGCAAAATGGATCAGCTTGGCAGCATCATAGCCTTGCGCAGCGTAGACCGAGGGCTCGTACTTGTATGCCTTGCTGAACTCCCGCACGAACCTCTTGTTGGCCGGATTATCAAGGTTGGGCGCCCAATGAGATGCGCTGTAAAGTCCCTCAGCCATCTCCGCCGTATAGGGTAGCGTGACGGCATTGACCGTGTCGGACGAGAGGAACGGTACAATACCCTTCAGCCCGGAAGTGTGGAACTGTTTCACCAGTTCCACACCCATGCCACCAGGCATGAAGGTGAAAATCGCATCCGGTTCTATTTCCTCGATCTGCTTGAATTCATCCGAGAAATCGGTCTGACCCAGTTTCGGGAACAATTCGCGGGCGATCTGTCCCTTGAAATGGCGGCGGAATGCGGCAACGGCATCCCGGGCAGCTTCATAGTCAGGAGCGATCGTGACGACGTCCTGATACCCTTTGAGGCTGGCGTAACGCCCCATCGTCTCGTGGACCTGATCGTCCTGTGACGCAGTTGAGAAGAAGTAACGGCTGCAATTGCGCCCGGCGATCGGCGCAGGCCCGGAATGCGTTCCGATAAACAAGGTCTTCGACCGCACGATAGGATCGTGCACGGCAAGCATCACCTTGGAGAAATTGACTCCGACAATGAGATCGACGCCATTTTCCTCGATCAGTTTCGTTGCCTGTTCCAGCGCATTGTCCGGATCCAGCTTGTCATCGACCACGATTACATTGGTGGGCAAGCCTCCAAGCGCGCCATTGGATTGCTCGACGGCCAGCATGAAACCGTCGCGCATGTGTTCACCGTAGACGGCCGCCGGGCCGGACAGTGTCGCCAACAGACCGATCTTCAATTCCTGCACATCCTGCGCGGCCGCCGAGTGGCACGTGAGCGCCATTCCAGCAGCAACGCCCGCCGCCAATCCGACCGTTCGAGAGATGAGGTGAGAGATCCAGCGCGTCATGATCTTTTTGCCTGTCGTTTCTGGCTTCGCCTTTCGCCCTGCCCGGGCGAAATGCCTGCCGTTCATTCTACCGGCAGGCCGTTTGCGCGCAGTTTGTCAGAGACAGGTTAGGCTTTTGCAAACGCACATCCATTTGGCCCCGCAAGACCACAGACCCGTCACATTTCATGCAAAATTCCCTACTGCCGCCGCAATCCGGCCTGCGTGCCGACGCATTAACGAAGATTAATGTTCCGGTACCCAGATATGGCAATCGCTCCGAGCGTGCCCGAACCGCAAAACCAGGAGGGCCACATGTATTCCGTCACCGCGCCAGCCAACACTTGCGACTTCCCCGAAGGCCACGATCCGGACAATGCACCTCAAAAGAACGAGCTGAAGCTCGTCGTTCCCAACGATCCGTCCAAGGACGATGAAGTCCCTCTTAGCGAAACCGAAGTTCACACAGTGGCGGCAGACACAGGTTCTGACGCCAGCACACTTGCCGCCAAGATCCTGCAGATGCATGCAACCGCCGACGAACTGAAACCGACAGCCTCCCGCCGCCCAACGCTGACAGGTGCAACGGACGAAGCCGGCTTCGATATGCCAGGCGTGTTGCGCACTCCGGTACGAGGATCCCGGAATATCGGTCTTCAGCCTGAACAAGTCCCCGCACCTGCAGCCGTTTCCAAAGCGGCAGCCAATTTCCGGCATGGTCCGAGTTTCAGAACACTGCTGGCCAGTACACTTGTGATTGTCGGCGTCGGCGCAGGAGCAATCTATTTGAGCCTGAGCGACCTGCTGGCCGGCAAAGAGGCAGACAGCCGCACGGTCCAGACCCAGCAGATCAATACCGAACCGACGATCGAGAGCCTGATTGCCGGCGCAGATTCCGAATACCAGGGCAGGACGGATCTGACCGCAACACCGACCGCGAGCGCAGAGCAGGTAAAGTCGGCCAAGGACCGTATCCGCGAGGTATTCGCCTCAAGGTCGATTGCGTCCACTGCACCTGAAGACCATTCCAACCCGCTGGGTCATGACACCAACAAGGTTGCAGACGACAAGATCCAGTCGCGACTTGCTCCAGCTCAGCCCGCCCCCGTCAGAACCAATAGCCAATCGGCACGCGGTACCACCAACACCCTCGTTGCCAGCGCTGCTGCAGCAGTGCAGGAGACCGACGAAAATCCGGTATCGGATGCATCGCTGCTGGAAGCTGGCATTCCGGCCCTCACGGCACCTGACACCAACACTGCATCCGCCTCTACTCCGGAAACCAGCGCCGCTGCGTCGGACTTTCCTCTTTCGGCAAAAATCAAGTCATCGGTGAACCTCCGTGAAGCGCAGAACAAGGATGCGACGGTTCTGGCCGTCATCCCGGCTGGAGCCGAGGTTCGTTTCAACACGTGCGGCAACTGGTGGTGTGGCGTTCAGTATGACGGCAAGACCGGCTACGTAGGTGAAAGTTTTCTGGAACCCCAGCAGCAGCCATGAGTAAAACCTGCATTTGCCAGGTAGAGCCTTGTTAAGTGTCGAAGCGTAATATCCCGTCGATTTAAGTTTGCCCTGCGGACCGCGGGGACAATTGCATCGACGGGCGCAATCAGCAGCGCCTGTGTCGATAGCTCTCGATATGTCGCAACACTCTTCCGGCCGGTCTCGGCATTTGGATTGTTGCGCTTTCGCGGTGCATGTCAGGCACTGCAGACAGGAGACGGACCATGGCAAACCGTGCAGCCCTCAGCCTCAGCGCTTCCCTTCTCGTCGGTTTCTCGGCCGCAATCACGCAAGCTCAGGCGGACGGAACCGATTGCACAGTCTATGCGACCGACTATGCCAACGCCCGTATGGGCAGCGGTGATGTCGTTGGAGATGCTGTTTCCGGCGGCATGGCCGGAGCGGTTGTTGGCGGCGAATGGCGCGGGGCATCGGGCGCTTATCGTGGCGCCCGCGCCGGTGCAGCACTTGGCGTCCTGAACAACATGGGCTCAATGCCCGGTGGCTGGCAGGCCCTTTACGACATGGCCTACCAGATGTGCCAGCAGCAGACCTCCGGGGTAAACGCCCCCTATTACCAGCCCCCCAGCGTTGGAACTTCTTCCTCCGACTGTCGTTCCTCGGCCAGCGTCAACGCGCCGCTGAAAAGATCCCCGAACGGCGGCATCATGGTCGGCTCTGATTTCGGCAATTGCCGCTAGCACCGCAGCTTGCCGCCAAAGACTTGGTGGAAGAGCCTTCAGCTCGCCCTGCCGACGGGTTGACGTTACAGGCGAAGCACAGTCAACTATGGCCGATTTTTAAAGGCTCCGGCCTGCCTTTGCGCCCAACGACAGGATTTTTCATGACACTCCGCTTCTCCCCGAAAATCGCTGCGACCGCCCTCGCCGGTTTCTGGCTCGCCACCGCGCCTGCTCAGGCGCAACAGTGTGGCGGCGACTTCCGGCAGTTCCTTGCAGGCGTGAAACAGGAAGCGATTGCCAAGGGCCTTTCCGCGAATGCGGCAGACCAGACCCTGGCGGGTGCGCAGGTCGACCGCAAGGTGCTGTCGCGTGATCGGGCGCAGGGTGTCTTCAAGATGACCTTCCTGGACTTTTCCAAGCGGGTCATCTCCGGCTACCGGATGAAAAACGGCGCCGCGAACATGAAGAAATACGCGAGCGTGTTCCAGCGCACCGAATCCGAATATGGCGTTCCGGCACCTGTCATTACCGCTTTCTGGGCGCTTGAAACGGATTTCGGCGCGGTTCAGGGCGATTTCAACACCGTCAACGCACTGGCCACGCTTGCTCATGATTGCCGCCGCCCGGAACTGTTCCGGCCGCAACTGATCGCTGCCATCGAGATGGTCCAGCACGGTGATCTTGACCCGCGCAGCACCACCGGCGCCTGGGCAGGTGAGATCGGCATGGTTCAGATGCTGCCGGAAGACATCATCAAGTTCGGCCGCGACGGCGATGGTGACGGGCACGTGAAGCTGAAGGAAAGTGCCGCCGATGCCATTCTGACCGCCGGCGCCTTCATCCAGCATCTGGGCTGGCGCCGCGGCGAACCCTGGCTGCAGGAGGTCAAGGTACCGCAGAACCTCAACTGGGCTGAAAGCGGGCTCGACAAGACCAAGACCGGTGCCCAGTGGGCTGCACTAGGCGTACAGCCGCGCTGGGGTCAGATTTCCGGCAACCTGCCCGCTTCGCTGCTCCTGCCTCAGGGCCGCAAGGGGCCGGCATTCCTCGCCTATCCAAATTACAACATCTATCTGGAATGGAACCAGTCGTTCGTCTACACGACCACTGCCGCCTATTTCGCGACAAGGCTCGCCGGCGCACCGGTCTACACGGAAGGCAACCCGGACCTTGGCCTGGACGACGCCCAGATGAAGCAGCTCCAGTCGAAGCTATCCAGCATGGGATATGACGTCGGCAAGATCGACGGCATCCTCGGCTCCGGCACTCGAAATGCCGTGCAACAGGTGCAGCAGAAGCTTGGCATGCCGGCCGATGCCTGGCCGACACCTGAACTGTTGAACCGTCTCTGAGGTTTAAAGTCAGAAGACCGCTATTTTCTGCGGTTCTGGACGACACATTGGCAAATGCGTAAAAAGCCCGGAGCCTTGCGAAGCTCCGGGCTTTATTATTGTAGTGACGCGTTTAACTCAGTTGCTGCCGCTCATGCCGGCTTTCAACTTCTCCTCGATCGATGACAGATTGAAGGATCCAGGTGTCTGGCTTGGCGGATAGTCCTGCATGGTCTGCAGGAACCTTGAGGCCAGTGCCTGGATCGGAACGATCACGAACGCACGGTCCAGCAACCAGTCGAAATAGATATTCGCATTGTGCTGGGCCTTTTCGAAAGGATCCCGGCGCAGGTTGAAGACGGCGGGCACACGCAGTTCGGTGAAGGGCTCCTGCCAGACGCCGAAGGCCTGACCGCGGTTTTCCAGGAACACGACCTTCCAGTCGTCATACCGGGCCGCAACCACCTGACCATCGTCATTCACGTACCAGAACTCATGACGCGGCGATGAATCGGTCTCGCCTTTCAAATAGGCGTTGAGGTCGTAACCATCGATGTAGTTGCGGTAAGTCCGTCCACCGAGTTCAACACCTTCAAGAAGCTGTTCCTTGATATCCGAAGCCCCTGCAATCGCGGCGAAGGTCGGCAGCCAGTCTTCATGGGCAACGATACCGTTCAGCGTCACGTTTTCCTGGAAGACGCCGGGCCAGCGAACAAAGGTCGGCACACGGTAAGCGCCTTCCCAGTTGGAATTCTTTTCGCTCCGGAACGGCGTCGTGCCGGCATCCGGCCAGGTGTTGAAATGCGGGCCGTTGTCAGTCGAATACATCACCACCGTGTTATCGGCGATGCCGAGTTCGTCCAACAGGTCCAGCAGCTCGCCGACATGCATGTCATGCTCGACCATGCCGTCGTGATAGGTATCCCCGCTCGGACCGGCAATCCCTGTGTGCTCCTCCTTCACATGTGTGCGGAAATGCATGCGGGTTCCGTTCCACCAGACAAAGAAGGGAACGCCCTCTTCCACCGCTTCGCGGATAAAACGCTTGGCTTCGGCGAGCGACTCCTCATCGACGGTTTCCATGCGCTTCTTCGTAAGTGGACCAGTGTCCTCGATCTTCTGCGTTCCATCTGCATTGGCCCAGGTATGAAGCACACCGCGCGGACCGAACTGTTCACGGAAGGTCTTGCCGTTCGCCAGAACCATGTCCCCCGGATAGTCCCGGTTTTCCGGCTCTTCTTCAGCATTCAGATGATAGAGATTGCCGAAGAACTCATCGAAACCGTGGTTTGTCGGCAGATGTTCGTCCAGGTCACCTTGGTGGTTCTTGCCGAATTGGCCGGTCTTGTAACCTTGTGCCTTCAGAACGGTCGCCATGGTGACGTCGGTTTCCTGCCAGCCTTGCTCTGCTCCCGGCAGGCCAACCTTGGTCATGCCTGTGCGCACAGGCACATTGCCCCCGATAAAGGCGGCGCGGCCAGCCGTACAGCTTTGCTGGGCATAATAGTCGGTAAAGGCAACGCCTTCCTGTGCGATCCGGTCAATGTTGGGTGTGCGGTAGCCCATCATGCCACGGTTGTTGTGGCTGATATTCCAGGTGCCGATATCGTCCCCCCAAATAGCGAGAATATTCGGCTTCTGCACCTCCTGCGCCAGACTTGTCTGGGACGTTACGGCAAAAGCTGCCGCGAGTCCGAGAACCACCGCGCTCAAACGCGGCAACGTGCGAAAATAGCTCATGAAAACTCCCACCTGAATGGTTGCTTAGACTGCGCCCCCAGATTGCAGACGCGTTTTGCATCATCCGGCAGACCGTCTTCACTTACCTTAGGTCAGCTTTTGGATCTGACAAGCGATTTTCGATATTTTACAGAAAGTTCGCATTCCCGAGTGTATCGGAAATCGAAAAGTGTCCATTCAATCAATGGGTGTATAGGACGGTTAGGCGAGATTTCTCTCCCCTATTCGACCTTGTTCTTGTTTGCACCTGGCTTGTCCTCGGCGACCGTTGCCACACCGTCATCCCCGAGCAGGAAAACAGCCAGGATCTTGGCCGGCCCTTCACCGGTGTTCTGACCTTTGTGGGTGACATCCATTGCTTCCAGAAGACCGTCGCCGGCACGGTAGACCTTCTTGCCAAGTTCCTCGTAAGTGACGGTAATCTCGCCTTCCAGAATGTAGGCAAACAGCGGCGCATGATGCTGGTGCCACTGTGTCTCCTCGCCCGGCTCCATGGTGATCTCGATGGCCTTTATCGAGGGGTTCGATTGCGGAAAGGCGACCTTTTCACCGGCAACTGTCGTATCTCCGGAAAACACGTCCCGCACCGTCGCATAAGGCGTTTGAGCAGCAGCTTCTTCATCCTGCGCGGCTTTGGACCCCGGCTTGGCATGCGGCTTGGAAGGCGCGGGCTTGCCGTCAGGCGTGATCGACTTGTCCGCCGACAAGACTGGCGTCGCACAAAGGGCGCCGCTCAGTACCGCAATGAAAGCAAAGCTGGACAGCTTCATGATGAATCCCCGGTTTGATTTTTTTCTCGGCGTTTCGGGCCCTCAGCAGGGCAACTCGACCGCCGACATGTGATCGCATTGTGCACGACCTTCCGTGGCACAACAAGATTTTCACAATGACTTGAACCGTTTATCCAAGCAACGATCTGAGCTTGGGTGATATTTCCACCTCGATCACCGTCGTCCCCCTGTGCGCAAGCGCTGCGAAAAGAGATGCCCTGAATTCGTCAGCGGTTTTCACCTTCGCGGTCTTTGCGCCGTATCCACGCCCAAGTGCCTCGATATCAAGCCCGGGAAGATCAAGCCCCGGAACGTTCGGCGTTTCCTCCAGGATCGCGAACTCCTTCAGGATCGCATATTGACTGTTGCGCATGGCAACGAAGACCACATGCGCCTCCTCCTGCACGCCGGTGTAGATGCTCTGCACCGAATACTGGAACGAGCCGTCGCCGATCACGGCGATTACGGGCCTGTTGCGTCCGCTCGTTTCCTCGGCAATCGCAAGACCGACAGCGGCCGGCATGTCCCAGCCGAGACCTCCGGATGCAAAGGTGTAGAACGTGTCCGGCTTGTCGATCGGAATTTGCCGCTCCAGCTCTATGACGTTGGATGGAGATTCCTCTACCAGCACGAAATCTGACGGCGCAGCCTCCCGGATCAAGCTGTAGACTGCATCCGGCGTCAGTGGCAGAGCCGAGTAGTCGGGTACCGGCGCCGGATCCTTTTTGTAGGGATTGGGCTTTTCCTCACGTCGATCCAGCTGAGGCAGGATTGCCTGAAGGAAAAGCCTGCTGTCCGAGACGAGACTGTCTCCAACCGGTGCCTTGGCCGCCATGTCCGGATCGTCGGTGATTTGCAGCAGCTTTGTTCCTGCCGGAAGGTAGTCTCCCGCGACATATGGATAGTAGCGGAAGACCGGAGCTCCGACGGTGATGACCAGGTCGTGCCCCTCTAGCCGCTTGCAGATGGGGCCGATGGCCGAAGGCAATGTGCCGGCATGGAGCCGATGACTTTCCGGAAATGGCGTGCGTTCCGCGAAAGGAGCCGTCAGAACCGGGGCAGACAGCGCTTCTGCGAACGCGATCCCTTCGTCCCAGGCTTCTGACCGGGCAATATCCGAGCCGTAGACCAGAACCGGAGTTTTTGCTGCGTTGATACGCTCCGCGAAATCCTTGATTCTGGCCGGGTCGGCGGCCGAGCGCAGAGAGACGGAGCGGACTTCTGCAGGTCCTTCCATTTCCTTGTCCCAGTCATCCAGCGGGAGAGACAGAAACACCGGCCCGCTCGGCTGCTGGACGGCTGCCGCGTAGGCACGCATGAAGGCGGCCGGCACGTCCTGGGCCCTTGCCGGCTCATAACTCCACTTTACCCATGGCTGGGGCAAAAGCGTCGCATTGATGTTGGTAAGAAGCGGCTCGAGCAGCAGCATGTCTCGGGTCTGCTGTCCGGCGGTCAGAATGAGTGGTGTCTTGTTCTGGTAGGCGGTCAGGATGCAGCCCATCGCGTTACCGAGGCCTGCACCTGTATGGACATTCACAATGACAGGTTTGCGCAGACCCTGCGCCAGGCCGTCAGCGATGCCGACGACGCTGGCTTCCTGCAGAGAAAGAACGTAGCGGAAGTCGTCCGGAAAATTCTTCAGAAAGGTTTCTTCAGTGGACCCGGGATTGCCGACGATAGTTGTCAAACCGAGTTTGCGAAGCAGATCGAAGGTAACGTCTTTTACAGTCGGCATAATATCCTCCGCCTGACGCTGGAACCCAAGCTCCCAGCGTCACAAAACAAGAAAACCACCCTTACTTCTTAAATTTCCCGGAAAAAGACTAAACCTCTACCTCCAAGGGAGACAAGCAAAGATTGCTTCCCTCGACTGAACCCGTCAGACGTCAATCGGTTCACCGGGTTTTGGCTTTGCCACCTTGTCGCGATCGCCGCCCATTGCCTCAAGGAACGTATCCGCCGTCTGGTCGATGATCGGGAACGAGCCGTAGTGGCAGGGAATGATCGTATCGAAGTTGAAGAACCGGGTGCAGGCGAGCGCTGCCGACTTGCCGCCCATCGTGAAGCGATCACCGATTGGAACAAGCCCGATCTTCGGCTGGTAGATCTCGTCGATCAGGGCCATGTCGGAGAAGATGTCGGTATCTCCCAGGTGATAGAGCGTCTTTTCTCCAGGAGCTTCGATGATGACACCATGTGGATTGCCCAGATAGATGGCCTCACCGCCAGCCTGGAAGGACGAAGAGTGATCGGCACGTGTCAGCGCGACGCTGAACGGGCCGACGTTCACCTTGCCGCCGGAATTCATGGGGCTGATATTCTCGATCCCCTGCCGGTTGGCCCACATGCAGATTTCGAAATTGGAGGTCAGCTGCGCTCCGGTTTTTTTCAGGATGTCGACGGCGTCACCGATGTGATCGTTGTGTCCATGGGTCAGGATGACATGCGTTACGCCATCTGCTGCCTGATCGACTGACAGGGTCTCCGGGAAAGACGGATTTCCGGTAAAGAACGGATCGAAAAGGATGGATGCGCCTTCAATCTCGATCTTGAAAGCGGAGTGGCCATACCAGGTCAGTTTCATCGCAGTCTCCTAATTCCAGGACAGGTTGCCCGGACCCTATCAGTGACAGACTGCTCGCAACAAGCTGAATGCGTTCTATGTGCCCTGCAGGGCACGGTCTTGTTATCGATAATTTTGACAGTGCACCTGTGCAATTATGGCAACGCCTCGATTATTTCAACAACCAGAGCTAGCTTCCCCTATTCCTTCAACGCAAGATGACGTTGGGGATTCGCGAGACTTTGGAGCTATGCCGATGCGATTGCGTTCGAAACGTGCCTGGCTGGAAGTCATCTGCCCGGCAGTTCTGCTCTTGAGCAGCCTTTCGACATCCGCCCTAGCCGCCAATTGCAAGAACGATGGCGGCCTGCTTTTTCTGGGAACCAACAAGTCTGACAGCCGCTCAATCTGGGTTTCAGGCACGGTTGCCGGCGACTACCGACTGGATGCCGCCCAGGGTAATCAGACCGTCGACACATGGTCCCGCTCCAGCACCGGCCTGCATCTATCCACTTCTCCAGTTGTTTCGAACGGGAACGGCGGCACGCACAAGCTTTATGGTGTCGACGGCGGGTCCGATTGTCTTATCGACACTCAGAACCAGAAACGCGACTTTCAGCTTCCCGACAACATCAAGCCCCCTAGCCTGGTAAAGCCTCCAATCAGCAGGCTGTTTCCGAATTTCGGACGACCGGTTCCACCGATCGCGGTCGTGCCTCCAAGCGGAGTGATGCCAGGTTTGCCGGGCCCCATTTCGCCGCCTTCAAGCGGGATCACGCCACCAGTTGGAGGATTGCCGCCTGCTGGCTTTAATCTTGGCCGTCCCGGCACGGCTGCACCGCCTATTGGCACCGTGCCTTCTGGTGTGCTGCCGAGTGCACCAGGGGGTGTTACCCCGCCTATTGGAACGCTTCCCCCGTCTGGTGGAGGCACAGGCGCACCGGGCACCGTCACGCCACCAATCGGAACCCTGCCGCCCAGCAGCCGCAATCCAAATCAACCCGCCCTTCCGGCTGGCTTTGTGCCGGTCAGGCGCGCTGATGGTCAGGTCATCAGTTACTGCGTCGATCCAAGATCAGCCGAGGAGACACAGACCGCCAATGCACAGGCGTTCTGCACCCGGGAACAACTGCTGGCCGCCGGCCGTCTGCAGCAGCAGGACGAAGTTCCAATCACACCTGGCCGGGATCTGATCGAACCGACACTCTGGAATGCCTGGAGCACGGTAACCGGGGTCTACAGCGACGACCGTCGTTTCGGCAGGGACTTTCAGACACTCAGCGGGACCGCGGCATTCGGTGCCGACCGCAAGCTGACAGAAGATATCGTCGGCGGTGTTTCCGTGACCTTTGAAACCACCGACACCGACGGTTTCAATTCCAACCTGACAATCGACACCCAGGGATTTGAGATCGGCCCCTATGTTGCCGCACGAATTTCACAGCACTGGGCCGTTGATGGCTCGCTGAGCTATGGCTTTTCAAACAGTCAGTCGGATATCTCGGTGTTGAGCGGCGAATACAACACCCATGAACTCGGCGCGACTTTCAGTGTTCACGGTCAGTATGCGTTGAGCGAGATCCAGGTACGCCCCAAGGCGACCGTGACCTTCAACCGCGTGTTTTCCGATGGGTACGATCTGAACGGGACGATCCTCAACCGGGCTGTAAGCGTTCCCATCTCGGGCAATGCCGCCTCTCTGGGTACAATTGAACTGACGACCGAATTCAGCCGTCAATTCACCTTGCAGGACGGGCTTCTGATCCAGCCCTATGTGGAAGCAGGCGCGGTTTACGAATATTTGCGACCGAACGACGGCAAGATACTCGATGATGAATTGAACTTTGTCACCGCATCGGCCTGGAGCTTTACGCTGCGCGGCGGGGCGACTGCCCTGATTGCGGAGAACGTGACGCTTGATGCAAAGGGAGGCTATCTCAGCCTGGGCCAGAACGGGCTGGACGTTTGGGAAGGGCAACTTCGTGTTGCCATCGGGTTCTGAGTGAAAATCGAACTGGCGTTTTCCATGGCTCGCTGGTAAAGCCGCCGAATGGCAAATGACCCCGCACTTTCCCTGGAAGACTTCATGGCCGCCGTGCCCGACCGCACCCGGCTGATCGGCTTGGATCTTGGCACCAAGACCATTGGTCTGGCGCTTTCAGATCTCGGCCGTGGCATCGCCTCTCCCATGGAAACGATCCGGCGCAAGAAGTTCACCCTGGATGCGGAACAACTCCTGGCCATCTGCGCCAAGCAGGGCGTCGGCGGCATGGTGCTCGGTCTGCCGCTCAATATGGATGGCTCCGAAGGCCCCCGCGTCCAGGCGACCCGCGCTTTCGTGAGAAACCTCTCGCAAAAAACGGACCTGCCGATCACCTATTGGGACGAGCGGCTGTCGACGGCGGCCGTGACGCGCACGCTGCTGGAAGCCGATACGAGCCGTGCGAAACGGGCCGACGTGGTCGACAAGATGGCCGCTGCCTACATCCTGCAGGGCTTTCTGGACCGACTCGGCTTTATGGGCTTAGATAACGGCTGATCCCACCGCTGCCGGGTACAGGCCCTTGTTTCAAGGCCTGTCGAACGCGAAAGCCGAACACATGCTGACCACACTTGCCGCCCTGATGCCGGTCATCCTCGTGATTGCCTCCGGCTACCTGATCGCCCGCACCGGACTGATTACCGGCGAGCAATGGCGTGGTGTCGAACGGCTTGCCTATTATGTCCTGTTTCCGGCGGTGTTGTTCCGCACGATCTCGCAAGCGGATTTCGCCAGTTTTCCGACGCTCAACATGGGTGGTGCCCTGCTCGCCTCCATCTTGTCCATGGCGCTGCTTCTGCTTCTGGCACGCACGACCATCGAGCGTGCCTGGGGTATCGCCGCGCCGCGTTTTACCTCCATTTTCCAGGGAACCTTGCGCTGGAACGCCATGATCGCGCTCGCGATTGCCGACAATGTGGTCGGTGAAACAGGGCTGGCCATGCTTGCGGTCGCAATGGTGTTCATGATCCCCTTGCTCAATGTTGCCAGCATCCTGGTGCTGTCGCATTACGCAAGCGGAACGTCACCAAGTGGCGCCAAGATCCTGAAAGACCTGTTCACCAATCCCTTCATCCTCTCGATCGGCGCAGGCGGCATCATGAACGCGGGTGGCATCTCCCTGCCTTTCGTGGTCGACGATACCCTGGAGATTTTCTCCAGGGCCGCGCTCCCCATCGGCATCATCTGCGTCGGAGCCGGGCTGGACCTCGGCTCACTCCGCAGACCGGGACCGGCACTCGCCCTCGGCACCTTTTTGCGTCCGATATTCATGCCGTTGCTTGCCTTTGGCTTTGCCAGTCTTTTCGGCGTTACCGGCCCCGCATTGGTCGTGGTCATCATTGCCAGTTCAGTGCCCTGTGCCAGCAACTCCTACCTGCTCGCCCGCCAGATGGGCGGCGACGCGAAGCTGATGGCCGAGATCATCACGCTTCAGACCCTGGCAGCGACCCTGACGATCCCGCTGGCCCTGCTGCTGGTCACTTGATCGGGCCCTTTGGCAGTAGAAGCTCGCCCAGTTGCGCAAAATCGTGCCCGTCATCAATTCGCTTTAGACCGGCACAGTTGCCAAGCCATGTGCAACGCCTGGCAGAAACTGAAAGTTGTCTATAATTTCCAAGAACTTGTCAGCTGTTCCCAACCAGGGTGACTGCAAGCTGCAAGCGGATGGAAGCTGCAGGTTCTTTGCGACTATTGCGGCAGTATTCTCGTTGAGATTCGGTCGTGATCTTGAGTGGAACACAATAGATTCAATCTTTTGGCGGTGCCTGCGCGTGCCGCAGTTGAAACTTCTCCCGTCTATCGCCGCGCACGCAGCCATATTTTGTCCAGCCGATCAAATATTTAGCAGCTATGTGGACAGCGGGCATGATGTGATTTCCTGACTTGTCGAACCGGGCGTTCCTCCTTATAGGAATGGTCTCGATGACCGCGAGCAACACCCATCGAGACAGCCCTTATCCCCATCGTCATTTGCTGGGCATAGAGGGCCTTCACCCCCACGAAATTCTGGGCCTTCTGGACCGGGCGGAAGAAGCCGTAGAGGTTTCCCGCCAGATCAGCAAACGACGGCTGGTCTTGCAGGGACGAACCCAGATCAACCTCTTTTTCGAGAACTCAACCCGCACCCAAAGTTCTTTTGAACTGGCCGGAAAACGGCTCGGGGCGGATGTGATGAACATGGCAGTGTCCCAGTCGTCTGTGAAAAAGGGCGAGACGCTGATCGATACGGCGGCAACGCTGAACGCCATGCACCCCGACCTTCTGGTGGTTCGCCACCACGCGGCCGGTGCGGTGCATCTTCTGGCGCGCAAGGTCGGCTGCTCCGTGGTCAATGCCGGCGACGGCCCGCATGAACACCCGACACAGGCCCTGCTCGACGCTCTTACAATCCGGCGACACAAGGGAAAGATCGCGCGGTTGACCGTGGCCATCTGCGGTGACATCGCCCATTCTCGCGTTGCCCGGTCCAATATCATTCTTTTGAACGCGCTCGGAGCGCGCGTCCGTGTTGTTGCCCCCACCACCCTCTTGCCGTCCGGCATCGCCAAGATGGGCGTCGAGGTCTTCACCAGCATGAAGGAAGGTCTCGAGGGTGCCGACATCGTCATGATGCTGCGCCTGCAGCGCGAGCGCATGAACGGTGCCTTCATTCCATCTGTAAGGGAATATTACCGCTACTACGGACTGGACGCGGAAAAGCTCGCCTATGCCAAGGAAGACGCCCTTGTCATGCATCCCGGGCCGATGAACCGCGGTGTCGAGATCGATGCCTCGATTGCCGATGGCGCCCAAAGCCTTATTCGCGAACAGGTGGAAATGGGCGTTGCCGTGCGCATGGCCGTGCTTGAAGCCCTTGCCGCCAATCTGCCGAACAACTGATCCAGGGGACAAGACACGTGGCTTACGACACACCCAAACCTCTGGTTCTCTCAAACGCCAGAGTGATTGACCCGGCACGCGGCCTGGATGCTCCAGGTTCCGTCATCATCGCGGACGGCACCATTCTCGCCGCCGGGCCGGAAGCTGCCAACCAGGGCTCTCCCTACGGTGCGGAAATTATCGACTGCAAGGGCGCGATCGCCTGTCCGGGCCTGATCGACTTCTGCGTCTCCGTCGGGGAACCGGGTGCAGAGCACCGGGAAACGCTCGCCAGTGCCTCCCAGGCTGCCGCAAGCGGCGGCGTGACGACAATTTGCACAATGCCCGATACGGATCCGGTCATTGATGATCCCGCGCTGGTCGATTTCATCCTGCGCCGGGCGCGTGACACGGCCATCGTCAACGTGTTGCCACTGGCCGCCTTGACCAAGGGCCTCAAGGGCGAGGAAATGGCCGAAATCGGCTTGCTGAAGGAAGCAGGAGCCGTTGCCTTCACCAACGGCCACAAGTCGGTAAAGAACGCTCAAGTGATGCGTCGCATGATGACCTATGCCCGCGATTTCGACGCGCTGGTCATCCACCACACGGAAGACCCGGACCTCGCCGGCGGGGTCATGAACGCCGGCCTGAACGCCAGTTGGAAAGGTCTTTCCGGTGTGCCGCGTGAAGCGGAAATCATCATGCTGGAGCGAGACCTGCGCCTGGTTGCCATGTCCAAGGGCAAGTACCACGCAAACCTCATTTCCACCTCTGACAGCGCAGACGTGGTTCGAGCAGGCAAGGCGAAAGGGCTGGACATCACCGCCGGGGTGTCGATCAATCACCTGACCCACAATGAAAACGACATCGGCGCCTATCGGACGTTCTTCAAGATGTCGCCCCCACTGCGCGATGAAGACGACCGGCAAGCGATGATCGCGGCTGTTGCCGACGGCACCATCGACATCATCTGCTCCAATCATGACCCGCAGGACGTGGAAACCAAACGTCATCCTTGGGCGGAAGCAGAAGACGGCGCAATCGGCCTTGAAACCCTTCTGGCGGCCGCCTTGCGGCTTTATCATTCCGAGCAGGTCGACCTTGTCACCCTGCTTGGCGCCATGACCTGTCGCCCGGCGGACCGGCTGGGACTGGAAACCGGACGCCTTTCCAAAGGGGCTCCGGCGGATGTGACAGTGTTCGATCCCGAGCGTCCCTGGGTCCTGGAAAAAAGTACCATCAAGTCACGTTCGAAAAATTCTCCCTTCGAGGATGCACGGTTCTCGGGGCGGGTGCTGCGCACGGTTGTCGGTGGTAAAACGGTTTTCAGCCACACCTGAACAAGCCCTTGTTTCCGTTCCAACGCTGATCCTGTTCGCGCCACAATTCTCCCTGAATCTGGCGCGAACGGAACTTCCAACGGAACATGCTGATGCGCCTGATCGCACTTGCCTTTCTGATACCCGCGCTGTTTACCGGCAGCGCTTCGGCGGCTGACCTCTACATTAAGTACAAGCTTTACGCCCTTGGGCTGCCTATCGGCTCCGGCGTCATGTCACTGGATGTCGACAGCAAGTCCTATTCCGTCAGCGCCAACGGCCAGACCGCCGCCTTCGGACGGCTGGTGTCTGACGGCAAAGGCACAGTTGAAGTCGCTGGAACCGCAGAAAAACTCGACCTGGAGCCAGCCCGCTACGCTCTTGATCTCAAGAGTGAAGACGAGACCGGAACCATCACCATGCGGATGCGCAAGGGCAGTATCGACGCTATCGAAGTTCGGCCGCCGCAGGATCGGATGAAGGAACGGGTCAAGGTAACCGCCGAGCATCTTAAGAGTGTTCTCGATCCCCTGACCGCCGCCGTGCTTCCGGCCCCGCAGGGCCTTGCAAAGGAGAGCTGCAACAGGACATTGCGCATCTTCGACGGCAAGGAACGTTACGACGTTCACCTGCAGTACAAATCCCGCAAGGCCACCAGAACGTCTGATGGCCGGTTCAAGGGCGACGTCATAGTCTGCGGTGTCCGTTACGAACCCATTTCCGGCCACCGGCCGAAGCGCAAGTCGATCCAGCAACTCGCGGCAAACAAGTCCATGGAAGTCTGGCTCGCACCAGTTGGTGACAAGCCGTATCTCGTCCCGCTCCGGGCCAGTATTTCCCTTCCGTTCGGGTCGCTGCTGGTGGAAGCGGAAAAATACAAGCTCTCGGAATAGACCCCGCGCTATTTCCCTGCAAAGACACTCTTTTCTCAGTTGCCGGACTTGATCCGGGCTGCCATGCAGTTACATTGCGATGGCTATTTATTATGCACGTCATTGGAGTATCGCGTGCCAGAACCGATCAGCTGGGCCTTTGCCTGGCCTTACTATCTCGCCGCCCTCGCCTTCGGCTATCTGCTCGGTTCGATTCCCTTCGGCCTGCTGTTCACGCGCATGGCCGGACTTGGAGACATCCGCCAAATCGGCTCGGGCAATATCGGCACCACCAACGTTCTGCGCACCGGCCGCAAATCTCTTGCAGCTGCCACGTTGCTGGGGGATGGATTGAAGGGCACCGTTGCCGTTCTGATCGTCAATCACTTCTACGGCCAGGAAATGGCTCTTATCGCCGGCCTTGGGGCGTTTCTCGGGCATCTCTTCCCGGTGTGGCTGAAGTTCAAGGGCGGCAAGGGTGTTGCAACCTACCTCGGCATTCTGCTTGGCCTCTATTGGCCGATGTTCCTGCTCGCGGCTGGCATCTGGATCGGTATGGCCTTTCTGTTCCGTTATTCGTCTCTGTCCGCACTGACGGCTACCCTGCTGACCCCGATCGTGCTCTATCTCGTTTTCCATCAGGTCCAGATAGCTCAGATGTTCGTCTTGCTGTCGGTGCTGCTATGGGCCAAGCATCACGAAAACATTGGGCGGCTTCTGCGTGGGGAAGAAAGCAAGATCGGCTCGAAATCCAAACCGGCGGCCAATGCTTCGTCTCCGCCCGGCGATGAAAGCGCGTGAACCGCGTCTCAGAAAATATAACTCCCGGCAACCTCTCCGAGGCGGAACGTCTGGCGTGGCTTCGACTAATACGATCGGAAAACGTCGGTCCCGTTACATTCGCGGAACTTCTGAAACACGCTGGCTCCGCTCAACGAGCGCTGGAGCTGCTTCCCGATCTTGCAAGGCGCGGCGGCAAGGCAAGCCGGATTTGTCCGCTTGAAGACGCTGAAGCCGAGCTGGACGCCCATGGGCGGATCGGGGCCCGTTTGATTGGCCTGCATGAACCCGACTATCCGCAACATCTTCGACATATCGACGGTCCGCCTCCGCTTCTGTCCGTCAAGGGCGGCACCTCCGCGCTGACCCGGGAGCGGATGATTGCGATCGTCGGTGCCCGTAACGCTTCACTCTCGGGCAGAAAACTTGCGACACGGTTTGCACAGGGGCTTGGAGCAGAAGGCTTTTCAATCGTGTCCGGCCTCGCCCGCGGGATCGATGCTGCCGCCCATGAAGCCTCACTACAAACAGGTACCATTGCCGTGTTTGCGGGAGGCATCAATGTGCTCTACCCGCCGGAACACGACAGGTTGCTTGCTGCCGTTCTCGACACAGGAGGCGCCGTCATCAGCGAGATGCCTCTTGGCTGGAAACCCCGCAGCCGGGATTTTCCCCGGCGCAACCGGCTGATTTCAGGCCTGTCTCTGGGGGTCATCGTTATCGAAGCCGCCAAGGCCTCCGGCTCTCTTCATACCGCTCGTTATGCTCTTGAGCAGAACAGGGACATCTTCGCTGTACCGGGTTCCCCCCTGGATCCGCGTTCGGAAGGTGCCAACGGCTTGATCCGGCAGGGTGCGGCACTTGTCTCGACCGCCGACGATGTGCTGGAAGGTCTTGGTGGTCGACTGGCACCAACCCTTCCCTTTGGCAGGCAGTTCCGCGAAGAGAGCGAAACCGCCCCTCTTTCCCGCTCCGAACCGGACGGAAAGCTGCGTGACCGCGTCCTTGCGGCGCTTGGTCCAACCCCGGTGGACATGGATGAATTGATACGCTTTGCGGATGGTGATGCGAGGTCGGTTCATGTCGTGCTGCTGGAACTCGAACTTGCCGGGCGCCTCGAAAGACACCGCGGCAACAAAATCTCCGCTTTGATGTAAGGGGCCGTTTTTCCTTGAATCTCAGTGGATAACCCGTATCTGGACCGAACCGCTTGACCCGGAAGGATCAAAGGTCCATTTGACAGGCGGCGCTTGATCCTTGATCGTCTGCGCCACTGAATTAGCACTCAGATCACCTTCTCCACCGGGCGGGGGCTCCGTATCCGGCAAAAATATTTTGGGTAAGAATGAACGTCGTCATTGTCGAATCGCCGGCGAAAGCCAAGACGATCAACAAATATCTCGGTTCCGACTATACGGTGCTGGCTTCCTACGGCCATGTGCGAGATCTGCCCGCCAAGGACGGCTCGGTGCTGCCGGACGACAATTTCGCCATGAGCTGGCAAGTGGATGCGAAGGCGCAGAAACGGCTGAGCGAGATCGCCAATGCGGTCAAGGATGCCGACCGCCTCATTCTCGCGACTGACCCCGACCGCGAAGGGGAAGCAATTTCGTGGCACGTTCTGGAAGTGCTGCAAAAGAAGAAGGTGCTGAAGGACAAGCAGGTCGAGCGCGTGGTTTTCAACGCGATCACCAAGAAGGCGATCCTGGAAGCGATGGACAATCCGCGCCAGCTGGATACCCCGCTGGTCGATGCCTATCTCGCTCGCCGAGCACTGGATTACCTGGTCGGTTTCACCCTGTCTCCGGTCCTGTGGCGCAAGCTGCCCGGTGCCCGTTCCGCCGGGCGCGTGCAGTCTGTTGCATTGCGGCTGATCTGCGACCGGGAAATGGAAATCGAAACCTTCAAGCCGCAGGAATACTGGTCGATCTTCGCCAACATGAAGACACCGACCGGGGACATGTTCCAGGCTGGCGTGACCGGTTTCGACGGCAAGAAAATCGGCCGTCTCGACATCAACAACGAAGCGGAAGCCACCGCGATCAAGACCATGCTGGAAAGCGCCAGCTTCAAGGTCGACAGCGTGGCTTCCAAACCTGCGAAGCGCAATCCGGCGGCGCCGTTCACCACCTCCACCCTGCAGCAGGAAGCCTCACGCAAACTCGGGTTTTCCGCATCGCGCACCATGCAGGTGGCGCAGAAGCTTTATGAGGGCATTTCAATCGGTGGCGAGACTTCCGGTCTCATCACCTACATGCGTACCGACGGCGTTCAGATTGCCGGCGAAGCGATCGCTGCCGCCCGCTCCGTAATCGCCAAGGATTTCGGTGACAATTACGTCCCGGCAAGCCCGCGCGTCTATACCTCCAAGGCAAAGAACGCCCAGGAAGCACACGAAGCGATCCGACCAACGGACCTTTCGCGTCGCCCAAAGGATGTCGCCAGGTTCCTGGATCCGGACCAGGCCAAGCTTTATGAGCTGGTGTGGAAACGGACCATGGCTTCTCAGATGGAGTCGGCCGTTCTGGAACGGACCACCATTGAGATTCTCGCCGACGGTTCCGGTAAACGCGCCAATCTGCGTGCCACTGGCTCCGTCGTCCGCTTCGACGGTTTTCTCGCGCTTTACCAGGAAGGCCGGGATGACGAGGAAGACGAGAACTCCAAGCGCCTGCCGGCGGTCGATGAAGGTGCCGCGCTGACGGCTGCCTCTGTCGACGGGACCGCACAAGCCATCGAAGCCTCGCAGCATTTCACGACACCGCCGCCGCGCTACACCGAAGCGAGCCTGGTCAAGAAGATGGAAGAGCTTGGCATCGGCCGGCCGTCCACCTATGCCTCGACGCTTCAGACCCTGCGCGACCGTGACTATGTCGAACTCGACAAGAAGCAGCTTGTTCCGATGGACAAGGGCCGCATTGTTACCGCGTTCCTGGAAAGCTTCTTCCAGCGCTATGTCGAATTCGACTTCACAGCGAGCCTGGAAGAACAGCTCGACAAGATTTCCGCAGGCGAGCTTTCCTGGCTCGACGTGCTGCGTGATTTCTGGACCGGGTTCTCCGGCGCGGTCGATGAAATCAAGGACCTGCGCGTTGCCCACGTCATCGACGCGCTGAACGAACTGCTCGGGCCGCATATCTTCCCGCCGAAGGAAGATGGCACCGATCCGCGCAAGTGCCCGTCCTGCGACACAGGTCAGCTATCGCTCAAGGTCAGCCGCTGGGGCGCTTTCATCGGCTGCTCCAACTATCCCGAGTGCGGCTTTACACGGCAGCTCGGCAAGCCGAGCGGTGAAGACGGCGAAGGTGACGACGGCCCGAAGGTTCTCGGCACCGATCCGGAAACCGGTCTTGACGTTTCCCTGCGCAACGGCCGCTTCGGCCCCTATGTTCAGCTGGGCGAAGAAGCTAAGCCGAAGCGAGCCTCCCTGCCCCGTGGCTGGTCCGCACCGGATATGGATCTGGAAAAGGCGCTGCAGCTTCTGTCGCTGCCACGCGAGGTGGGGCCACACCCGGAAGACGGCAAGATGATCTCGGCCGGTATCGGTCGCTACGGGCCGTTCGTGCTGCATGAAGGCACCTATGCCAACCTGTCCACGCCAGACGAAGTGTTCTCCGTCGGCATCAACCGTGCTGTTGATGCGCTGGCGCAGAAACGCGCCAAGGGGGGGGGCCGCGGCGGTGCAGCGGCAACGCCGCTGAAGGAGCTTGGCGAGCATCCGTCCGAAGGTGGCCCGATCAATGTCTATGACGGGCGCTATGGGCCTTACGTCAAGCACGGCAAGATCAACGCCACGCTACCGAAGGACACCGACCCCAAGGCCGTGACGATGGAACAGGCGCTGGAGCTGATCGCGGCAAAGGCCTCCAAGGGCGGCACCAAGAAGAAGGCGGCTGCCAAGAAACCTGCTGCGAAGAAAACAGCAACCAAAAAGACGACCACCAAGAAGACGACGGCAAAGTCATCCGCAAAGGCAAAGGTCGATGCGTCGTCCGAAGAGGTGCCCTGGGATGATGCGAGTTGAGCGCAAAACGGATTAACACGCGCAAGCACACCAATCGAAAACACGCCAAGGTTCCGGGTGAAATGCCATCACGCGAGGATATTCTCGCGTTTGTTGCAGATAACCCCGGGCGTGCGGGCAAGCGCGAGATTGCCCGTCATTTCGGTATTATCGGCGGGGCCCGCATCCATCTGAAAAAGATGTTGAAGGACCTGACCGACGACGGCCTGATGGAAAAGCGCAACAAGCGCATGATCCGTCCTGGCGATCTGCCGCCGGTTTTCGTGGCCAATCTCATTGCACGCGACCGGGACGGTGAGCTGATTGCGACCCCTGTCGACTGGGACGACGAGGCTGGCACTCCGCCGAAAATTCTGGTGCTGACCGGCAAGACCAAGGCGACGCAACCTGGCCTGGGTGACCGCGCACTCGTGCGCCTGACCGAAGCTGAGAGCGGCCCCGAAACAGAACATGTTGCCCGCGTCATCCGCGTTTTGGAAAAGCGTCAGGGTGCAATCCTCGGAATTCTGCGGAAGCGTGACGGCACCCGCCCGCCCTATCTCGAACCGATTGACCGCAAGCAGCGGGAACTCGACATTGATCCGCGTGACCTCAAGGACTCAGAGGACGGAGATCTTGTCAGCGTTCAGGTGACGCGCTCCGGCCGCTACGGCCATCCCGTCGCGTCGGTGGTTGAGCGCTTCGGCTCGATGAATTCGGAAAAGGCGGTTTCGGAGATCGCCCTGCAATCGCATGGCATTCCGCATGTCTTTCCGGCAGCTGTAGAAGCGCAGGCCGAGAGCGCAAAGCCGGTGGAGAAACTCGGCAAGCGCGAGGACTGGCGGCAGGTGCCGCTGATCACCATCGACCCGCCCGACGCAAAAGACCACGACGACGCCGTCTACGCCGAAGCGGACGAGGACCCTTCCAACGAAGGCGGCTATATTTGCTATGTGGCGATTGCGGATGTCGCATACTACGTCACCCCCGGCTCTCCGATGGACCGGGAAGCGAACCTGCGCGGCAACTCGGTCTATTTTCCCGACCGGGTGATCCCGATGCTGCCGGAGCGAATTTCCAACCAGCTCTGCTCGCTCCGGGAAAAGGAAGACAAGCCGGCGCTTGGCGTGCGAATGGTGTTCGACAAGACCGGACGCAAGACCGGGCACACCTTTCACAGGGTGCTGATGCGTTCGGCGGCAAAACTCTCCTATCTGCAGGCCCAGAAGGCGATTGACGGCACGACAGACGAGAAGACCGAAACCTTGCTCGACGGCGTCCTGAAGCCGCTATGGGCCGCTTACGCCGTGCTGAAGAAGGGACGCGAGGCGCGCGAACCGCTGGAACTCGATCTGCCGGAACGCAAGATCAAGCTGAAACCGGATGGAACTGTCGATCATGTCTATGTTCCGGAGCGTCTGGACGCCCACAAGCTGATCGAAGAATTCATGATCCAGGCGAACGTGGCAGCCGCCGAAACGCTGGAGCAGAAGAAAACGCCCCTGCTCTACCGGATCCACGATGCCTCGACCCCGGAAAAGCTGGAAAGCCTGAAAGACTTTCTGTCGACGATCAACATCAAGCTGCCGTCCTCCGGTGGTCTCCGCCCCTCCGCCTTCAACGGCATACTTGCCAAGGTGAAGGACACGCCGCAGGCCAATCTCGTCAACGAGGTGGTCTTGCGCAGCCAGGCCCAGGCAGAATACGCCCCGCAGAACATCGGCCATTTCGGCTTGAACCTGCGGCGATACGCGCATTTCACCTCACCGATCCGCCGGTATGCCGATCTGATCGTGCACCGTGGGCTGATATCCGCGCTCGGGCTTGGCAAGGATGGCTTGCCGGAAGGTATCGAGACGAAGCTTGAGGCCATCGGCGCTGAAATCTCGGCCGCTGAACGGCGGGCAATGCTTGCCGAACGCGACACCATCGACCGTCTGATTGCCCTTTGGATGAGCGACCAGATCGGCGCGAGTTTTCAGGGCAGAATTGCAGGGGTGGTCAAGTCCGGCATGTTTGTTCGCCTGTCCGACACAGGTGCCGACGGTTTCGTACCGGCCTCCACAATCGGCCTCGATTATTATCGCTATGACGAAGGGTCGCACGCCCTGATAGGTGACAAAACCGGCGAGACCTACCAACTTGGCGATCAAGTGGAGGTCCGGCTGGTGGAAGCAGCCCCCTTTGCCGGTGCACTGACATTCGAGCTGCTGAGCCACGGCAGCATTGCCGGCAAACGCATCCGGAAAGCCGCGCCGAAGGTGCGGCGTGGACCGCCGAAGGGCGGACGCAGCAAGGCCTCACCGAAGAAACAGGGTCGAAGGAGATCTTCGTGACGGTCCGGTATGAACTGCACGACAAACTGGAATCGCCGGAAACAGCATCCGAAAAACCGCGGCGCAATGTTCTTCAGGCCATGCTGCGCGGTGCCGGCAACCGGTGCATGAACTGCGGAAAAGGCAAGGTGTTCGATGGCTTCCTTCAGCCACACTATGCCTGCTCTGTCTGCGGTGAGGAGTTCCATCACCATCGCGCGGACGACGCCCCGCCCTATTTCACAATCACCATTGTCGGCCACATTATCGTTCCCGGCCTTCTGGCCGTGGAAGTGTTGTGGCATCCCGCGTTGTGGATCCATATGTCGCTCTGGGTGCCGCTGACGCTGATCCTGTCGCTGTCGCTTCTGCGACCGATCAAAGGCGCGCTGATCGGTCTGCAGTGGGCGCTCTACATGCATGGTTTTGACCCGGATGCGGAAGACGACACGCCTCCCATTCCGGTGCCTTCCGAAAGGGTTACATGAGCGGTTCGTTCGAAAAGCAGCTGGCAAAAGACGAAAAAGCCGGAAACTATCCGTATATCCGTCCCAAGGATGCCGCAACGCTGCTCATTCTAGACCGCGACGATCGGGGTTCCGTGAAGCTGCTGATGGGCCGTCGTCACATGCGCCATGCCTTCATGCCGGGAAAATTCGTGTTCCCTGGTGGCAGAGTGGATGTCTCCGATTCCCGTGTGACCGACGTGCTTCCCTATCATCCGGACGTCGAGGCAAAGCTTACGCAGGACCTGAAGAACGCCAAGTCTGCCGCGCGCGTTCGTGCGCTGGCCCTGGCCGCCATTCGGGAAACCTATGAAGAGGCCGGGCTGTTTATCGGCCGTCAGGCACACAACAACCACCTGCACCTTGGTACCGGCTTCGAGGCATTTGCCGAGCGCGGCATACAGCCCGACCTGAGCGGCCTTCGGATGATTGCGAGGGCCATCACCCCACCGCAACGCCCGCGACGCTTCGACACCCGTTTTCTGGCCGTCTGGGCGGACGCCATTGCCGACAGGTTGCCCGATGGAACCGGCCCGTCCGGCGAACTGGAAGACTGTGCCTGGCTGACTTTCGAAGAGGCGAGGCAGAAGGATCTGCCGATGATCACCAACAAGATCCTGACCGACCTGGAAGACAGGCTGGCGAAAGACCCTGAGCTTTCGCCGACGACGCCTGTCCCCTACTATTTCTTTCGCAAGGGCGGTTTCGTGAAGCAGGAGCTCTGAAGTTACCTGTACCTGGCGGATTGCCGGCCGTTGCAACACACAAAGGTGTGTCCAGGCTTATGCCTTTCCTGATTGCCCTTTCCGGTTTACCCGGCGTCGGCAAGTCGACGATAGCAAAGGATCTGAGCGGGCGGCTGCCCGCATTTCTTTTGCGTGTGGATGCGGTTGAAGCTGCCCTCAAACGCAGTGTCTTGAACATTCATCCGGCTGAAGACGCGGGTTACCTCGCCCTTGCTGCTATCGCTGCCGGAAACCTGGAACTTGGTCACAACGTCGTTGCCGATACGGTCAACCCGGTTGCCGAATCCAGGCAATTGTGGAGGGAGACCGCTCAATCAACCGGCGCGACACTGCTCAATGTCGAGATTGTCTGCTCGGATGAGCGCGAACACCGCAAGCGCGTTGAAAGCAGGGAAACCGAGATTGACGGACTGACCCTGCCCCGGTGGTCTGAGGTACGAAGTCATGAATACGAACCGTGGACGGAACCATGTCTCCAGCTGGATAGTTCCAGCCTGAGCGTGGGCCAATCGGTTGATACGATAACGAAGGCTTTGACAGCACTGCGGCAGAATGGCTGACATGGTCCGAAAAGGCGGCTGAACCATAGCAAGTGCTTGACTTTCGCGCTGCGATGAGTAGTTTGCGCGCTGATTTCAGACATTGGGGCAGATTCATCGCCAGCCATCTGGCCGCAAGAACTCTTTGCCCGACAACAGAGAACAGGATCCAAGGCCATGGCCAAGGCGACAACAATCAAGATCAAGCTCCTCTCCACGGCTGACACCGGCTTCTTCTATGTCACCAAGAAGAACTCCCGTACGATGACCGAGAAGATGGTCAAAAAGAAATACGACCCGGTTGCCAAGAAGCACGTCGAGTTCAAGGAAACCAAGATCAAGTAAGATCTGGTTCCTGATTATTTTTAAAGAACCCGCCGGAAACGGCGGGTTTTTTCATGCGTGGCCGAATGTGATTTTGAAATTTTGTCGGCGCAGGCCAGCGTCGTGAAACCTGTTTCCACAAATGATTATTGTGCGGACGCAGAGGCACGACGACGCAGCTTCAGCATTGCTGCTGGTGCTGCTTCTTGATTTTCGGTTGAAAGATTAGTGGTCGGCGGGAACACGGCATTCGAGGAGGCCACTCATCGGCCGGTTCCCTGCCGACCTGCCCCACGGACCCAGGAGATGCGGCGGACCTGAGCACTCCGAGGGGAAACTGTATTGCCCGTTTTGACGCTACGGCATTCTTTACCACGTCATTGAGGCGATCAGGAAAAACACTAATCTGCGGTCACACTACCTGAATGTTGCCTGATTGCAATATTTTCCGCAAAATATGCACAGAAACAATGCCGTTTTAGTAAATCCGTAACCTTAATATGAAGAGCGCGTGAACGCGAGGTTTTGCGATTCGCAGGAATTGGTTGCACGCAGCCATGCCAAACAACCGTGAAACCTTGCAGAAATCTTTATCCGCCGCAGTTCTACCGGCGGCGGCCCGTTACGCTTCGCCGAGATATGCCCGAACTGTTTCCAGGAATTTCGCTACGGAGATCGGCTTGGATATGTAAGCTTCGCACCCGCCCTGCCGGATACGCTCCTCATCGCCCTTCATCGCGAAAGCGGTCACGGCGATAACCGGGATGGAAGCGATATCCTCGTCTTCCTTGATCCATTTCGTGACTTCCAACCCCGACACTTCCGGCAGCTGAATATCCATCAGGATCAGATCGGGATGATGCTCACGGGCCAACTGCAAGGCTTCGATGCCGGTCCGGGTCTGCAATGTATTATAGCCGTGCGCTTCGAGCAGATCATGAAACAGCTTCATGTTCAGCTCGTTGTCTTCGACGATCAACACGGATTTTGCCATATGTCCGGCCCTTTACCCGGCCTCTTGCCGGTCCCATTTTATCTTCGCAGCACATTTTAGTCCGCGGTAGAACCCTTCCCCGGTCCGCATTAAATTTCTTCTAACCCGGAATCGTTTCAGAAAGGCAAAAAAACACAATGAAAAATATACAGAGCAAGTCATTGTCCGTTGAAGAAGCACAAGGAATTGCTACTGAAGCTCTTCTCCAGCTCAGTCGTGACCCGGAACAGATCGGCAGGTTTCTTGCTTTTTCTGGAATTGGACCGGAAATGATTCGAGAAGCGGCGGGAGAACCGGGGTTTCTTGCCGGTGTGCTCGAGTTCTACATGATGGATGAAGCGCTGCTGCTTGCCTTTTGTGAAAATGCCGGGATACGGCCAACGATGATGGCCGCTGCACGCTACGCAATTGCCGGCGGAGACGAAGACCATGCCTGAACCGACGCAGGTGCTGCCCGAGGTTCTTGCGCAGATCCAGGCACTGCCGTTTTCGAACCGGCCTTTGATCATCTGCGATGTAGATGAAGTGATTTTGCATCTGATCGCTCATCTGGAAGACTATCTTCACGCTCGCGACCTGGCTTTCCTGAAGTACGAGTACAGGCTGACTGGCAATATTGGTCGGCGGGACAACGGTGAACCTCTGTCGTCCGACGACGTTCGCAGACTGCTTCTGGAGTTCTTCGACGAGGTCAGCCATCGTCAGGACATGGTCCCCGGTGCAGGCGATGCGCTCAATGCACTTGCACAGCAATGGGACGTTATCCTGCTGACCAATCTGCCCGGAGGTCACAACAAGCCAGTGCGGGAAAAGCTGCTCACCGGGCTCGGTATCACCTTTCCGTTGCTGACGAATTCCGGTCCCAAAGGTGGTGCGGTTGCAGCTCTGTCTCGTGGACGTCCGGAGCCGGTTGTCTTCATTGACGACAGTCCGACCAACCATACCTCCGTGAACGCGACCCTGCCGTCTGCTGTCCAGATACAGTTCATCGCAGACGCCAGATTTCTGCAGACCACTGAAAAGGCAGGTTACATCGATCTGTTGAGCAGCGATTGGCAGGAGACGGCCGCCTTTATCGGAGCTATTCTGCAGGGCTCGAACCGAAACCAGCAGAGCGGCTGATTGCCCATCCGCACCGCAGCCGATTGCCAACGCCGTGTCCCAACCCGTTCCGCCCTTACGTGCCCTTTGCCGAGACTGCGGTGCACGCCTCGCCCCGTCCGCAGCCAGGTGCACCCGCTGCGGGAGCCCGAGGCTGGTCAAGCATCCGGAACTCGACACGCTGGCCATTGCCCACATTGATTGCGACGCCTTTTATGCCTCGATCGAAAAACGCGACAATCCGGAGCTGCAGGACCAGCCGGTAATCGTTGGCGGAGGTCAGCGCGGGGTGGTTTCCACATGCTGCTACATCGCCCGCATTTACGGTGTGCGGTCCGCAATGCCCATGTTCAAGGCGCTTGAGGCTTGCCCGCAAGCGATCGTGATCAAGCCTGACATGGCCAAATACGCGAGTGTCGGCAAGGAGATCCGTGAAC
Source organism: Roseibium sp. ROS1 (assembly GCF_054658215.1). NCBI lineage: Bacteria > Pseudomonadati > Pseudomonadota > Alphaproteobacteria > Hyphomicrobiales > Stappiaceae > Roseibium > Roseibium sp. ROS1. The sequence continues at coordinate 774,704 of NZ_BAAGIG010000002.1, read as the reverse complement.
GCATGCGTGCGCTCACGCCCCTGGTGGAGCCTTTGTCCATCGACGAAGCCTTTCTTGATCTGACGGGCACCGAACGCCTGCACAAGAAGTCTCCGGCGGAAACACTCGCCGGCTTCATACGCGACATGGAAGCCGATATCGGCATATCGGCGTCTGTCGGCCTTGCCCCCAACAAGTTTCTGGCAAAACTTGCGTCCGATCTCGAAAAGCCGCGTGGTTTCTCCGTCATCGGCGCGGCGGAAGCTGAAGACGTGCTGGCGGCCATGCCTGTGGGCCGTATCTGGGGTGTCGGCAAGGTGTTCCAGCAGAAACTGGAGAGGGACGGCATTCGGACAATCGGACAGCTGCAGGAAATGGAAGCGACGGATCTCGCCCGCCGATACGGCACCATCGGCCTGCGTCTGGCCCGCCTTTCGCATGGAGACGACAGCCGTGAAGTCACTCCTGAACGGGGTGCAAAAAGCGTTTCTGCGGAAACCACCTTCTTCACCGACATCTCGAGTTTCGATACCCTGCGTCCCATTCTCAGAAACCTGGCCGAGAAAGTGTCTGCGAGGCTCAAGACGGCGGAACTCTCAGGACGCGGAGTGACCTTGAAACTGAAAACCGCCGACTTCAAGACGATCACCCGCGCCAGGCATTTTTCCGATCCGACCCAATTGGCCGACAAGATCTACGCCGCGGGTGAAAATCTTCTTCAGATCGAAGCCGATGGCCGACGTTTCCGGCTTATCGGCATCGGGGTCAGCGATCTGGAAAATGCGGACCGAGCCGATCCGAGAGACCTGCTCGACCAGTCGGCCGAACGACGGAAGAATGCGGAACTGGCCGTGGATCGCCTTCGGGACAAGTTCGGAACGTCAGCTGTCGAACTCGGCCTCACGCACGCAGCACGCGCGGCGAAGGAAGCCAAGAAGCAGGGTGACAAGTAGTCCGCCTGTCACCCGATTATTTCAAGAAGCGGTCTTGCCCGGTTACTGCTGCGGGCACTCGGTCTCATCGTAAAGCTCCAGCGATGCCATCTTGCCTTGGATGGTGAAATCGCCGTAGTCGAGCTTCAGGTGTCCGCTGATGCCGTTTTCATACAGCCAGAATGACAGCTGATAGACTGGCAGAAGTTCTCCACTTGCGTCTTCGGCACTCGGGTCGAAGTAGGCGACGGTAACGGGCCAGTAGCCCTTGCCGGACAGCGGTGCATCCACGTGGTCAGCATCGGTTTTTGCGTCGTTGACGGCTTTGGCACCGATCACCGTCGTCGTGGCATAAACCTTTTCTCCGGTTTCGGCGCCGTCATAGATGTCGGCTGCAACAAAATGGATGCCCGCCTCGGCCGACTTCATGATGGTCAGAAGATGCTCCGTCGGAAACAGCACTTCCCGGCCAATCTCCAGCGATTTTTCCGAAGGTTCCTTCAGTTCGACAGTACGTGCTTTCTTTCCGCTCCGTGCCGTTCCACGGGTCGCTTCGACCAGTTTCTGATCGACAAAGGTCTTGGAGAGGAACTGGTAGCTCTCGGCGCGTGGCTCTTCGAAGGAAGTCGTCTGCAGATCAGTGATCTGTGAACCACCGTCGGTATTCTGGAACTCGGTGACAAAGCGGAAGTTTACGCTGTAGCCCTCGCAGGCGCTTCCGGAGAAATCGTAGACCATGCGTCCGTTGAGGCCCGCGATCCCGGCTTGCTCCTCGCTGTCTCCCAGGTTCATGTCGTAAACGGCGCGATGGGGCACGAGTTTAAAGCCGACAGTGCCGCTCGCATCGGCGTCGGTCACGCCAGACACCGCAAAAGCTGCGGCGGCCAAAACGATCGCACCAACGGTCGAGGACACTGACTTCGGAACGCATTGCATCAAAAAAACCTCATTCTCGTCCTGGTGGAAACGCCACCTGGACCGGTTCCACACATTATGCGGCAAACTGCACATTCCGCCACCGCGAATGTGCAGCCATGCCCCAAGCCCCGCTGGCCTGTTATTTCACAAATCGTCCTTCTCAAGTGGTGACCGTGGCAATCGAAACCAAGCTCCTCCACAGTTTCCTTTTACCGTACACACCCCATTTTGACCTTGTCACCTGTGACGAATTACGCCAAGACACGCCGAAAGCTCTCAAACTTGGAGACCCCCATGAGCAGCGCGATCGAAGCCCGGCTGAACGAACTTGGCATCACCCTTCCGGAAGCGGCGGCACCTGCGGCCAACTATGTGCCTTTCCTGCAGACCGGCAATCAGCTGTTCGTTTCCGGCCAGTTGCCGATGGCAGGCGGCAAGCTTCAGATCTCCGGCAAGCTGGGTGACGGTCTGGGCATCGACGAAGGCAAGGCCGCTGCCAAGCTGTGCGCCATCAACCTGCTTGCCCAGGCTAAGGCTGCCACCGGAAATCTCGACAAGGTTGCCCGACTGGTGAAGATCGTCGGCTTCGTGAACTCCACGGCCGAATTCGTCGACCAGCCGCAGGTCATCAACGGCGCTTCCGACTTCCTGGTAGAGGCGATGGGCGAAAAGGGCCGCCATGCGCGCTCCGCCGTCAGCGCCGCGTCCCTGCCCTTCGGTGCTGCTGTCGAGATCGAAGCGATTTTCGAAATCGAAGACTGACTGATTGCGGGGAGCCTGGCCTCCCCCACTCTCTTCCCGAAGCCACACCGGCCGGTGAGGCATTTTCCTTCCTGACGAGCCCCCCGCCATGACACCGGAACTCGAAGCCATCTTCGCCCGCCCGATCGCCCATCGGGGTTATCACGATGCCGACAACGGCGTCATCGAGAATACGCCTACCGCAATTCAGCATGCGATCGACAAGAATTTCGCGATCGAGGTGGATGTTCAGGAAACGGCAGACGGCGAAGCTCTGGTGTTTCATGACTACACGCTGGAGCGCCTTGCGGAGGGAACCGGCAGGGTTATCGATCTGGCCGCATCCGAGCTCACCAGCATTCACATGAAGACCGGCACAGACAAGCTCTGGCTCCTGAAGGACCTGTTCGATCTTGTCGACGGCCGCGTCCCGCTGGTGGTCGAGATCAAGTCGTTGATGCGCCGTGATGCGCAAATGGACTTTGTCCGGCACGTGACGGACCAGGTGGCGGGCTATAAGGGCCCTGCATGCATCAAGTCATTCGATCCGGACATGTTGTCCATAGCAAAGGCACGCAACGCCTCGGTGCTGCGCGGTATCGTCGCCGACGGCGCCGAGCCCGGTCCTGACTATGCCCGCTACAGCCGTGTCGACCGGTTCATCCTGCGCCACATCCTGCATGCACCGCGCACGCGCCCGCATTTCATTTCCTACGGTGTCAAGGACCTGCCAAAGGCCGGACCCAGTCTGCTGCGCTCTGTGTTCAAGGTGCCACTGATGTCCTGGACGGTGAGGACCACCGAACAACGTGAAAAGGCCGATCGCTACGCAGACCAGATCGTTTTCGAGGGCTTTGACCCGGACAGGAGCGCAGCCCGTTCCCTGTAGAAATAACCATTACACGACATCAACCTCTTGCACTGCAAAATGCCAGCGCTACATCAAGAGTATGGTTTCAATCTTTGGTTTCTTCTGACGCATGACCTCCTCCCGGTCCACGGACGGCAACTCCCCGGCTACAGATGACGGCGGACAGACAGCGACCTTGCGAATCCTGTCTTCCTTGAAGGATGTCACTGCCTCCAACTGGGATCAGGTGGCCAATCCAGGCTGGCAGCTTTCCGGACGGGGGCTCTTGAAGAAAGACCCGAAATGCGAGGCGCTGGCAGAGCTTTCCGGGGCACTTGGCGGCAGTTCCGAATTTGCCGGTGAGGACATCGATTTCAACCCGTTTCTGTCCCACGCTTTTCTGGAGGCTCTGGAGGCTTCCGGATGTGCAACGGAAGCGACAGGCTGGCTGCCCAGACACATGGTGCTGGAAGATAGCGGCGGCGAGGTCCTCGGTGCCGTGCCGGCTTATCTCAAGAGCCATTCGCAAGGCGAATATGTGTTCGACCACGGTTGGGCCGACGCCTTCTACCGTGCAGGCGGTGACTATTATCCGAAACTTCAGATCAGCGTGCCCTTCACGCCGGCAACCGGACGCCGGTTTCTGACAGGTGCCGGTGTCAACCGTGAAGCGGGCCTGCAAGCGCTTGCCGCCGGTCTGGTACAGGTGTGTCAGCGTTCCGGGGCTTCATCCGTGCATGCCACTTTCCTGACCAAACCGGAATGGGACAGTCTGGGTGAACTAGGATATCTGCAACGGACCGATCAGCAGTTTCACTGGGAAAACCACGGTTACGACAATTTCGACGGCTTTCTGGCAGATCTGGCGTCGCGCAAGCGCAAGGCCGTCAAGAAAGAGCGGCGCGAAGCCCTGAGCGCAGAGGGCATTGAGGTGGAATGGGTTACCGGGTCCGATCTGACCGAGGCCCATTGGGACGCCTTCTACAAATTCTACATGGACACGGGTTCACGGAAGTGGGGCCGCCCCTATCTGAACAGAAAATTCTATTCGCTGATCAATGAGAGGCTGGCTGACCGCACCTTGCTGGTTCTTGCCAAACGGCACGGCCAATACATTGCCGGTGCCCTCAACTTCATCGGCTCGCACACCTTGTTCGGGCGCCATTGGGGCTGCACCGAGCACCATCCGTTCCTGCATTTCGAGCTCTGCTACTACCAGGCGATCGACTTTGCCATCGCCAACAAGTTGAAGCGCGTTGAAGCCGGCGCTCAAGGCGCCCACAAGCTGGCGCGCGGCTATCTGCCGACCACAACCTATTCCGCCCACTGGATCGCCCATGAAGGGCTACATCAGGCTGTCGCCGATTTTCTGGAACACGAACGCCTTGCCGTCGAACGCGAGAACGAGGCGCTGGCCGAACACGCACCATTCCGCAAGATCGACCAAGAGACCTGAACCTTGGTGTGCACTTAGCAATCAAGCCGCATTTCGTATTGTTGCAGCAGCTCTTCCGCACCTGACAGGCGCAGGAATGCGTTGGCGCTTTGCGCAGCGGTGTCGACGTTGACAAACCGTAGTTCGGATCCGCCCAGGGCCTCCATCAGCCCCTGCAACAAGGCTCGGCCAATGCCTTGGCGACGATGGTTCTTGTGAACGGCGATCTGCGCGACCGCGCCATCGGCAAAACTCGCCCCCCACCCCAGAATTTCATCGTCCTGACGAACAGCCAGAAGATGGATATCCGGGCTCAAACCACGAAGCCCGGCAATACTGTTCTGGGGGGTCGGCAAGGTATCGAAATAGGGACCGGTATCATCAGGAAGATCGTTCAAGCCGATCCGCTCGAGCACCCACTCTCCGACCTGCGCCTTGCTGTTCACGAGCCGAAAGACACCAAGTGTCCTTTCGCGGCGAAAGCCAAAGGCTTCATAAGCAGAAACCGCCTTTTCGTTTGTCGTGATGACCTCAAGCTGCAGGCCTTTCGCACCGACCTCAAGCTGCTTTTCGAGGACCGCTGCAAGGAGCTTTCTCGACAAGCCTTTGCGACGATGCGCAGGACTGGTCCCGACGGACAACGTATAGGCCCTGTCGCCATAACTGGAGTTCGGCAAGCTCGAAAACCAGAAGGCTGCAATCTCTTCCTCTGCCATAGCAACGAAGGAATGCTCTGCCGAAAACCCGCGCTGGCGCTGAAACTCACGGAAATCCTTCTCGCTCAGATGCAGTGGCGTGACGTAATCCGAGAAAGCAGTGTTCAAGGCCTCGCACAGCTGGTCAGCACCAAACGAGCGGCAATCGACAATCTGGTAGGACATGGAAGTTTCCGAATAATGCGGGAGGTCCGCAAGGAACCTCCGGTCCCTGTTCCAGGAGCCCGGAGCAATGTGCAACGCCGGTCGTTCATGACCGGCGCCATCACGATTTCTGTCATGAAGGTGAGGTCAGTCGTAGGCGTCCACGACGTCGTACATCACCGGTTCGAAACTCTTGCACAATGAACTGATACGCCGGTTCCGCTCACGCATTTCCGGTGAACGCAACATGGCCAGGAAATCCTCCCGTCGGCGCCATTGCGAATAATTGGCGATACGGGTTTGAGCATCGTTGACATGCAACCCGGCACCAATGAAGCCCGGCTGATGGCTAATGAAATTCTCGTAGGCGTCCTTCAGTTCGTCCAGAAGGTCGTAGCATGTGCCCGGTGTCATTTCGAAAGTGGTAATGACGGTCTGGCAATCGCGGTCGCTTGAAATTTCAGGCATGGGGCTCTCCTCCTCCGCCGGTACCTCCGAGGCTGGCACGTTTTTAGCGGACCGGCAATATGGGGAGGATTACGTGGCACGGGGTACCATCCATTCTGCTTTACGGCTTTACGCTTCCAATTACCTTTGTGAGCCTCTTTCAGGCCGGCTCGACACCCTCAACTTTCATGCTGTTCACCGCCTGGAGCGCAAGTGACAGCAGGTTTTCGAAATGGGTGGTTCGGGAAGACCCGCATCGCCAGACGAGGTACATCGTCCGGCGCATCGGCAAGCCCTCGATCTTCTTCAAAAGAAGATCCGGCTCCTTTCCGAACTCGGACGCAATGTAAGCGGCGGGAAAGAGTGCCAGTCCCATGCCGATCGAAGCCATCTGGCGCAAGGCATCAAGGCTTGTGCCTTCATAGTCCTGCCGGAAGTCCGCCCCCGCGGCATGTGCCAACGCCTGAACATCGTTGTGGAGGCGAAACCCCTGACCGAGTGCAAGCAGCTTCTCGCCGCGCAACATATCCACCGGGATCACTTCGACTCCAGCCAAGGGGTGCGACTTCGGCACGGCAAGTGACACGCTTTCCCGGCACAGCACCTGTGCCGTCCACTGATCCGATGACGCAAAATCCGGTGTCAGAATGCAGTCGAGCGCACCGGACATCAGTCCCTCTTCCAGGAGATTGGGCCTGTCTTCGCGGATGTAGAGCTCAAGAAGCGGAAATTCACGTTTCAGGATTGGCAAAAGGTAGGGCATGAAATACGGCCCGAATGTGGGCGAGACCCCAAGGCGGATCAGACCGCCGAGATTGGATTGCCCTGCCTGGGCGACAGTCACGATTTCGTCGAGATTCTCGAGGGTACGCCGTGCAAGCGGCAGCAGGCGCTCACCGGAGGCCGTCAGGCTGATCCCCCCACTGCCGCGCTCCAGCAAGGTGCAGCCAAGTTGCTCTTCAAGCAGCTTGAATTGCGCTGAAAGCGTCGGCTGCGAGACGTGGCAGCGAGAGGCAGCCCTGCCGAAGTGCAAGGTTTCTGCAAGTGCAACGAAATACTCCAGCTGCCGTGACGATGGCCGAAACCGCATGTCGCCTCCCTGAATGATAGAAAATTTCTATCAATTCAATTGAAACAATGTATTTCATCTATTCCCTCCTCGTATCCATATCAAGGGTGTCGAAGACACAGCCCACGAAAGAGGAGCAGGCGATGTACAACAGACTGAAGTCGCTGCGCAGCCAGCACAACACCCTGGATTCCCTGATCCGCAGAGAGGAAATGCACCCTTATCCGGATACGCAGCACATACGGTCGTTGAAGAAATTCAAGCTTCGGTTACGGGATGAGATTACCCGGATCGAGACCAATCTGAGCTCCTCTCAGCTGGTCTATTGACCGACAACACAACGCCAATCGGGAGGTTTTGAATGAATCCGTTCCTGCCATTCTTTTCACCCTTTGCGGCCCTGCAGCGCACGCCTTCCAGACAGTCCCGCCTGAAGGATATCGATGCTCGCATGGCTTCGTTCCTGCGCGAGAAACAGACGTCGGGCGCCGCCTGCCCCAAGGTGCTCGACAACGTCAAGACCGCAAGGAGCACAGTCCAGCGCGAGATGGTCTCGGCACGTTAGAACCACGTCCCGAAAAGAGGACGGGTTCCCGGCCCCAACCGGATTTCCGCCATCCGGACCACGCTGACCATCCAGCTGGACATCCCGCCCGCAGGCCTCGCGGGCGGGTTTTCTTTTTCGTTGCCTTACCGTAAGCCGCGCTTTCTAATTCAGCTCGAAACACTGTTTCGGCAACGGTTCAGGGAAACCCGCATGACCTCATCGCCCTACTACTCTCCAAGCGGCGGTCACCCGCCACAAACCCAGCTGCTGACCGACCGGGCCGTCTTCACGGAGGCTTATGCCGTCATCCCGAAGGGAACGATGCGTGACATCGTCACCAGTTATCTGCCGTTCTGGGAAAAGACCCGGCTTTGGGTGCTGTCACGCCCTCTCTCCGGATTTGCAGAGACCTTCTCCCAATACATCATGGAAGTGCAGCCGGGCGGCGGCAGCAAGAACCCGGAGCAGGACGCCGATGCAGAAACCGTTCTCTTCGTGGTGCAAGGAAAACTGACACTGACAATCGAGGGGACTGTGCACGTACTGGAAGACGGTGGATACGCCTATCTACCGGCCGGTTGTGCCTGGACGGTCGAAAATTCGGCCGATGCTCCAGTCCGGTTTCACTGGATCCGGAAAGCCTATGAAGCAGTCGAGGGACTGGCTGCCCCGGATGCATTCGTAACGAACGAAAAACAGATCAAGCCGACCGAAATGCCGGGGACGGACGGCAAGTGGGCAACCACCCGTTTCGTCGCGCCGGAAGACCTGCGTCATGACATGCATGTGACCATCGTCACCTTCGAACCGGGTGCCGTTATCCCGTTTGCCGAAACCCATGTGATGGAGCACGGGCTTTACGTGCTGGAGGGCAAAGCCGTCTACAGGCTCAATCAGGACTGGGTCGAGGTTGAAGCCGGTGACTACATGTGGCTGCGCGCCTTCTGCCCGCAAGCCTGTTATGCCGGCGGGCCAGGCAAGTTCCGCTATCTGCTCTACAAGGATGTCAACCGGCACATGAAACTCAGTCGCGGCTGAAAGGCAGACTGAGAAAATGAGTCCGGATACGTCGACAAGATATTGATATCACGAGACTAGATGGCTCTGGAGGCCATAGCGGAAACGGGAACGGCATTTCCGTGTTTCCTGCACTCCCTGGCGTAACGGGTTGGGTCCCCTGATCTAGCCATCGGGGCCGGTGTTGGTTGGCGTTGGGATGTCATTTGAGAGAAAGACAAAAGGCGGCTCGAAGGCCGCCTTTCAAGTTCGTGAGTGACTGCGTCCAGGGTTACTTGGCCGGAACGGCATCCGCCGGAACTGACGGTTCCGCCTTCGTCTTGTCTTTCTTCGGCGGGCGAACCCGGAAGAACAGGGCATAGAGCACGGGTGCGGCAATCAGGGTCAGCACGGTGGCAAACGCCAGACCGCCCATGATCGTCACTGCCATGCCCCGGAAGAAGGCATCCGACAGGAGCGGTGCCATGCCGAGGATGGTAGTGATCGCCGCCAGCATCACTGGCCGCATACGCGAGACGCTTGCGTCGACGATTGCCTGGTACTTGTCCCTGCCCTCGCCAATCAGAAGATCGATCTCTTCCAGAAGCACGATGGCATTCTTGATCAGCATGCCGGAAAGGGACAGGAAGCCGAGCAGCGACATGAAGCCGAAGGCTGTGTCCGTGGCCAGCAAGGCAATGGCAACACCATTGATCGACATGGGCACCATCAGCCAGATGATCAGCGGCTGCCGCACGGAGCCGAACAGCAGGATCGAGATGATCAGCATGACCAGGAAACCGAGCGGCAACTGCGCACCCAGAGATTCCTGCGCATCATTGGTGCTTTCATATTCACCGCCCCACTCCAGCGCATAGCCCGGCGGCAGCTCGATGGCCTCGATTTGGGGACGGACCCTTGCAAGAGCAGCAGTCGCGGTTTCGCCCGCAGTCGTCTCAGCCTTCACCGTAAGCGTGCGCACGCGATCACGGCGATGGATGAGCGTATCCTGAGGCTCCATCACGAATTCCCGCACAACCTGCTCGATCGGCACATAGCGGCGTTCATTGCTGCTCAGAACCAGGGAGTCCGACACGCTCTCGTTGACGGAGATGCCGTTCTGTTCGGCCTTGCGGGCGACAATCGGAATGCTCTCGTCGACATCTCGATAGGAGCCGACACGAATGCCTTCAGTCGAAAACTGCAGGGCGACCGACAGCTCCTCGCGGGTCACGCCGGAAATTCGGGCGCGGTCTTCATCGAAGATCGGCCGCACGACAAGTTCGCGCTGGCGCCAGTTTGTGTTGACGTCTGCAAGCTTGTTGTCAGGCATCGCGAAGATCGCCTGCGCCTCGTTGCCGAGCCGCTTGAGCTCATCGGCATCCGGACCGGAGAACCGAGCCTCGATCTTGGCACCGCCACCGGGACCAAACACCAGGCGCTTGGTGATGATCTGAGCAGACGGGAAACGTTCGGCGAACTGCTCCCTCAACTCAAGCGCCAGCATGTCGATCTCTTCACGATCATGCGTCCGGATGATCATGTGGCCATAGGCCGGGTTGGCGTCTTCCGGTGCGTAGGTCAGCATGAAACGCGTTGCACCACCGCCCGCAAAGCTTGTGACGGTTGCGACCCGCTCATCCGAAAGGACGATTTTCTCCATCTCCTTCAGGTCCGCCTCAGTCGACCGGATATCGGTTCCCTGGGGTGACCAGTAATGGACATAGAAGATCGGTGTGTTGCTGTCCGGAAAGAAGGCCTGCTTCACGTTGCCGAAGGCCATGACACAGATAACCGTGATCCCGACAAGTGCGGCAACGGTCAGCAGCCGGACATGCAGGGAACCGATCAGAATCCCGCGATAGGCCTTGTAGAGAAGGCCCTTGTAAGGGTCATGATCGTCCAGATTGCCGGTGGCGGTTCTGAAGAAGTACTTGCCGAACAGCGGGGTCACAGTGATCGCGAAGACCCACGACAACAGCAGCGATATCCCGATCACGGCAAACAACGAGAACAGAAACTCACCGGTAGCATCCGGCGACAGGCCGATGCCGGAAAATGCCATGATGCCGATGACGGTTGCCCCCAGCAGGGGCCACATGGTCTGAGCGACGACGCGGCTGGCTGCCTCAATCGCCTTCTGGCCACGCTGCATGTTGATCATCATGCCTTCCGCCACCACGATGGCGTTGTCCACCAGCATGCCCATGGCAATGATAAGCGCACCGAGCGAGATGCGCTCCATCTCGATAGCGAAGATGCGCATGAACAGAACGGTCGCCATCACGGTCAACAGAAGCACAGTGCCGACCACGATTGCCGCGCGCCACCCCATGAACAGCGCCAGAACACCGATCACGATCACGACGGAGGCCGCAAGGTTCATGATGAAGCCGTTTACGGATTCATCGACCACGATATTCTGCTCGTAGATGGGATGGATCTGCATGCCGACCGGCAATTGCGCTTCGACGGCGGCAAGCTTCTCGATCACCCGTTCGCCGACTTCGACAATATTGGTGCCATCGACCTGGGACACGCCGATCGTCACTGCCGCATGGCCATCGTGGCGTATCAACCTGTCCGGCTTTTCCGGCTCGCCCAACTCCAGCGTCGCGATGTCGGACAGGCGGATCATTGCCGTCGACCCTGCCCTGCCGATGACGAGATCCTGAATGCCGCGGAAGTCGTCAAAGGCGGAAGCCGTCATGAGGCGAATGCGTTTGTCACCTGAAACACCCGACCCGTTGGTCTGGATACGGTTTTCCGCATCCAGCACACCGATCACATCGGTGAAGGTGATGCCGAGCCCGGCCATCTTGTCCTGATTGACATTCAGGTAGATGACATCCTGCGGTTCGCCGGCAACTTCCACCTTGCCGACCCCGGGAACCGTCAAGAGTTCGCGTCGGATACGCTTGACCGTGTCGCGAATGTCCCGGTTGGTATAACCGTCAGCAGTGAAGGCGTAGAAAAGGCCATAAACATCGCCGAAATCGTCATAGACCAGCGGCGTTCCCGCCCCTGTCGGCAGGTTCCGGACCTCGTCATTGACCTTGCGCCGCAATTCGTCCCAGACCTGAGGCAATTCCTCGCCGTCGTAGGTTGGCTTGATTTCGACGCTGATGCGCGACAAGCCGGGCTCCGACACGGATGTGATCAGATCCAGTTGCGGCATCTGCTGGATTGCCGTTTCAAGGTTTTCGGTAATTTCGTTTTCGACTTCAGCCGCAGTTGCGCCTGGATAGCTGGTGATCACCTGAGCCTGCTTGATGGTGAACGCAGGATCTTCCAGCCGCCCCACGGTAGACAGGCCCCAGAGCCCGCCCAGAAGCGACATGATCACGATCATCCAGGTGTTGACCGGCTTTTGAATGGAGTAGCGTGCAATATCCAAGGTTTCTGATCCTCTTGCCTGTCCGGAACCGGATCAGTTCAAACGCCGCACGACCTGGCCGTCGCTGAGATAGGCGACGCCGGCGGAAACGATGTCATCGCCTTTGTCCAGGCCGGAGCGGACCGGAATGAAGTCACCCATAACCGTGCCGATTTCGACCGGGTTCTTGGACACGGCGCCCGTGTCGGCATCGAATTTCCAGACGTAGGCGCTGCCATCACCGTCGACTGCAATTGCGCTTGAGGGCACCAGGAACTGTTCTCCCAGTTCCAGACCTTCCGGCAGAAACTTCACGGTGACAGAAGCCGTCATGCCGGGTGACAGCTGCTCTGCGCCGTCGCGAGGCATGGCAAGGGTGATACGATAGGTTTGCGCCACATCGTCGACCTGGCTGGAATGCTCGCGGTAGGTCAGCGGAAACAGCTTGTCGCCATAGGCCGGGAACCTTGCCTCGATCGAGGCCACTTCAGACTCAGATACCCGTCCGAACAGCGCCTCGGCAACGTTGATGTCCACCTGCACTTCCGACACATCGTGAAGCCGCACAACCGGTGTGCCGACACTGACCGTGGTGAAATTGTCGACCAGTCGTACAGAGACGATCCCGTCGAAAGGTGCTTTCAACGTGGTGTATTCGAGGTTCTGCTTGGCTTCCTTCAACGTCTCAAGCGCAAGGTCGTGCTTGTTCTTCTGCTCGTCGTAGGCGGACTGTGAGATCACGGAGCGTTCGCGCAGGGTTTCCAGCCGGTCGAGTTCCCTCTTTGCCTGCTCGGCATTGATCGTCGCCTCGCGGACGGCACGGTCGTAGTCAGTCGTGTCCAGCGTGGCGATCAGGTCGCCCTCTTTCACGCGCTGGCTTTCCAGAACCGGAAGCGCAACAAGCTTGCCCGGCACCTGAAAGGACAAGTCGACGGTCTTTACCGCCGCAACCCGGCCCGCGAACCGCCGCTCCAGCAAACCTATCTGGTCTGTCACCGTAAAGATCTTCGCAGGCCTCGGCGCGGCGTGAAGCTTTGCTTCTGCTTCGGAAACCGGATCAACTGCGTCTTCCTGGCAGGCTGCGAGCATCCCCACAGCAAACAGGAGGGCGACCCAACGGCGGATTGGGGCTTTGTGAAGTGCCAGCATTTGGTCTTCCGTTCTAGTCTTGGAGTTGGGTCAGACGCTTGCGCAGTTCCTGAAAAACCAGCGCGCGTTCTTCATCTGTGAAAATCGTGACGCAATGCGCCTCGGAGAAATGCAGACCTTCCAGGCACGCCCAGATTGCCCAGGCTTTGCCGCGGTCGGAAAGTTCGGCTTCGATGGCCGCCTTCATACGGGATTTCACGCCCATGAAGGGTTCACTCAGGTCGGGACGGTCTGCTTTCGTGGCCAGCATGGCCTGCGCAAGATCCCGCTGCTCGCTCAGCCAGCCTTCGGTGACTTCGATCATGGCGCTCAAGGTCGGGCATTCGGAAGAAAGGTTCCGCTCCCGCGCAGCGGACACTTCGGCTTCGAACTGGCCCGCAAGGAATTCCACCATGCCTGTAATCAGCGCGTCCTTGGTGGGAAAGTTATAGAGCACCCCACCTTTCGAAAAGCCGCTTTCCTCGGCCACGGCATCCATGGTGAGGCTTTGCGCTCCCGAGCGTCTCACGACTTCGAGTGCAGCCTTCAGTATTTCCGATTTTGATTCATGCGAGTTGCGTGTCGAACGCGCGGCCATTTCTATACCGTCCAGTCAGTACAGTTTCGCGCTATTTATACCGTCCAGCCGGTACAGACAAGAGGGTACACTGGCATAAGTTCGCCAGCTTTTTCATCCAGCACACACTCGAAGCGTGTCAGGGTAGCCGGACACCGCAAAGACTGGCACGGGCAAGAGCCTGTGCCAACCGACAGAACCTGATTTTTTCGAGATCGATCCAGGTCAAAAACAGGAGCCAGCCGGGAGCCCGGATCAGGCCGCAGCGTTCTTGCGCATAGCAGCTTCGTTTGCCGCCTGTTCTGCGGCGGCAGCTTCCGCCGCAAGCCGCGAACGCTCATTGGCTTCTTCATCGGTACGTTCTGCAAAGGCGATGAATTCATCGGCCGGCATAGGGGCTGCGAAGAAGTACCCCTGGGCAGCGGTAACGCCAAGCTCAAGCAATCGGTCGATCTGCTCTTCCATCTCGACACCTTCGGCAATGATTCCCATGCCCAGATTGTCGGCCAGTTCGACCATGGAATCGACGATGGTCGTCGAGTTGTCGTCCGACCCGATGGTATCGATGAACATCTTGTCGATCTTGATGATGTCGACGCCCAGCTTCTGCAGGTAAGCCATGCCGCCGTGGCCGGTGCCAACGTCGTCCAGCGCCACACGCACACCCAGGGCCTGCAGTTCCGCGATGATCTTGCGGGCAAGTTCCATATCTTCCAGCGGATGGCGTTCGGTCACTTCCACGACGATCTGCTGGAAGGAAATCCGGGACTTTTCGAAGATCGAACGGATGTCAGAAATGATTTCGCGATCCAGGAAGTGCCCCGCGAAAAGGTTGATCGACAGCTTCAGGTCCGGGTTGTCGCCATAAAGGTCGCCGATTTCCTCCGACGACACGCGCATCATGTGGCGGGTCATATCGAAGATATGGCCGTTGTTTTCGGCATAAGCCATGAACTGGCCCGGCGAAACGATCATGCCGTTTGGACGGCGCCAGCGCATCAGGATCTCGCAGCCGCGCAACCGGCCACTCTCGATGTCCATGACAGGCTGATAGTAGGGGATGAACTCACCATTGCGGATCGCGGCGATGAATTCGTCGTCGGCCTCCCGCTCCGGACGCCAGGACAACCAGACGCCGATGGCAACGAACAGAAGTGCAATGCCGGCACAGGCGGCGGCCGCAACAACCTTCAGATCCTGCACGACATTGCCGGCGGCCGAAATCGGTGCGGTGATCGTCGCGACCAGCGGATAAAGCTGCGAGGAGACCTCGACAGACAGGATTTGCGAAGGATCGGTCGCCTCGGAGTTATAACCGCCGATACTGTACCAGAGCAGATTGTTGCCGAGGCGCAGTTCGGCTCTGCGATAGGAGCGCAGATATTCCGGACCGGGATCGATGGCAATGACGGCGGGCGTCACTTCGGCGAACAGACGGGTCTGGTCCTTGAGATCCCAGCTGATTACCGCCGCGCGAGCCCCCAGATAGTTGCGGTCCAGCATGCCGATACCGACCAGCGGGCCGTCTTCGCGCATCGGAGGAAGAACGACCTTCCCGGCCAGATCTCGATCCGGAATGATGCACATGCGTTGACCGGCCGCGTCCGCCAGCCCGATGGCGTCGATCATGCCGTGCTCGACGATCTGTTTTTCGTAGATACCCCGATCTTCGGCGCTACAGGTTTGCACGTCGTCACGGTCCAGTCGCTGCAGCAGGGAGACGGTCGTGGAAATGGCCTCTTCGGCACGATGGATGGCCACATTTCCCATGGCTTCCATTTCGACGACGGCGCGGCGTTCCGCATATTGGTTGAGGATGACGTTGATCGCAAAAAGCGGAGCAGTCGCCAGCGCAAGGGCGATCAGCACCGTTTTTACAAAACCAACATAGCGGAAAGACAAGTCGCAGGCCTGTTCGTGAATAAACTCTTTCTGACCATGGCTGATCTGGGTAAACAAGGACTGAAGATTCAGCAGTTTCATTCAGATCAAAGCGACCTGCCTCATTGCCGTGTTAGCTGCAGGACAGACGAGAAAAAGCCGGACTTCGGGAGGGTTACATGCAGGCATTGTTTATTGGACAAGCCTATATCGACGTTACGTTTTTGACCGACCAACTGCCGACGGGCGACGAAAAGACGATTGCCCGGGATTACGCAATCAGTTTCGGCGGCAATGCCGTTACAGCGGCGTTCTGCTGCGCCAAACTGGGTGGCAAGCCAGAACTGTTGTGTTCGCAGGCGGATGACTGGCTGGCGCGGATGTTCCTGGACATGGCCGCGGCCTACGGCATTTCCATTCACGGGCGCAAGGTGCGCGAGAGTTCGCTCTCCTTCATCATGCCGAAGGGAGGCAAGCGTGCCATCGTGCGCTGCCGCGACAACGAATTCCTGCATCCTTTCCCTCCCCTCACGCTTACCGGCATGAAGGCATTGCATCTGGATGGCCACATGCCGGATGCAGCCCTCCACTATGCGACCACATGCAAGAACCTCGGTATTCTGACGTCTCTCGACGGAGGTGCGGTTCGCGAGAACACGGACGAGCTTTTGAACCAGATCGACATTGCGGTCGTTTCTGAACGGTTCTGCCAGCAGCTTGGCATGTCGACCGGCGAGACCCTGGCGTATTTACGTACCAAGAACTGTCCCGTCGGTGCTGTCACGCTCGGCGACGAAGGCATGGTCTGGTACGAAGCTGGCGGTCCGGACAAGGTTATGCCGGCCCTGAATGTACCTTTGTCGAAAGTGGTCGATTCCAATGGGGCCGGCGATGTGTTTCACGGCGCCTATGTTGCGTCCTATCTGCAATGGCCGGAAAGAAGCTGGGATCAACACTTCCGCTTTGCGCGTGGTGCCTCGACCCATGCGATCCAGCACCTGGGCAACGAAGCCAGCCTGCCGACACTGGAAGACATCGAACGCGCCAACAGCACCTTCCTTGAAAAGGCAGCTGCCTGACACAATCAGCCCCGGTAAAGCACTGGCTACAAGGCCTTTGCGTTTCAACCGGGGAAAGTGTGACGCAGGACATATTTTGTTCGAATAAGCCCGGCTATTGCTTCAACCGGCTTTCGCCTTGCCACACTGTGGAACTTACCCCAGAGTGGGATCACCTCTATTTCGTGGAGATTTTCAATGATGTTTTCCCGTTCGCCCCGGATCGCAGCCGGTCTGACAGCCGCTGTCAGTCTGCTCGCTCTACAAGCCTCTCCGGCTCTTGCCTTCGATCCGTCCGGGAACGAGATTGCCGATGCGTTCCTGTCGCTGCTGGACGCTGAAAAAGGCACCGTCGAGAGCTATGGTTCGGTTGACGAAGCAGGTGGCGCCGTCACGCTCAGCGACATCGTCATCAGCAAGGAAGACGAGGAAGGCGCGAGCGTCACCATCGCTTCCACCGTCCTGACAGGCGGTGAAATCCAGGCTGACGGCCGGCTCAAACTGGCAAGTCTCGACATGAGCAACCTTCAGCTCACGGCGGAGGACGGCGGCATGTCGCTGGCAGACCTCAAGGTTACGGAACTTCTCTTGCCCACGCCGGAAGAAGCTGCGTCCGATACGCCGTCGGTCGGGCCCGGCTACAAGACGTTTGAAGCCAACAGCATCCAGATCCGCGATGAAGACAACCAGATTGCCGACATCACCAAAATCTCCTCTTCGATCGATGCCATGGACGGCGATCTTCCGACGGCGGGCAGTTTCGCCGTGACCGGCGCCACGATTGATGTGAAGGAACTGGAATCGAAGGAAACCAAGTCCCTCACGGATCTCGGTTATGAAACCCTGACTGTTGATGTTGCCGGGTCAGGCAAATGGGATCCGGAAGCAGCCACGCTTGTGGTGCCGGAACTCAAGATCGATGCCAAGGAAGCCGCCAGCCTGTCGCTTTCCTTCTCCATGGGCGGTGTTACCCGGGAAGTGGTCACCCAGCTCAACGAAAAGTCGGAGAAGCCGGAAGAAGCGATGGCACTACTACAGAACGTGACCATCGAAAATGCCAAGATCCGGCTGGACGACGCCTCTTTGACCGGACGCGTTCTAGATCAGGAATCGAAAAAGGCCGGTGTTGACACGCCAACCTATGTAGCTGGCCTCACCGGCACGCTGCCGATGATGCTTGGCATGCTGCAGAACAAGGAACTGGAAGGCAAGGTCGCTCAGGCTGTGACCCAGTTCCTGAACACCCCAGGTTCGCTGGAACTGACGGCGGCACCTGGTGCACCGGTTCCCCTGTCCCAGATCATGGGAACGGCGATGTTCGCGCCCCAGATGATCCCGCAGATCCTTTCGGTCGGCATTACCGCCAACCAGTAACTCTGCCTTCAAACAGCAATAAGCCCGGACCTTGTCCGGGCTTTTCTTGTTTATGCGTTCAAAAATGCAAGTTTACTCGGCTGCTTCGTTCCGGCTCTGGAACTGCAGTTCGCACAGGCGCCGATATATACCGTCGTGCTCGAACAATTCGTCATGCGTGCCGCTTTCAAGGACGCGCCCCCTGTCCAGAACGAGTATCTTGTGCGCGTGGCGAACCGTGCTGAGCCGGTGGGCGATCACAAGCGTCGTGCGGCCTTCCATCAGTGTTTCGAGCGCGGATTGGATCTTGGCCTCGGATTCAGCGTCGAGAGCGGAGGTCGCCTCGTCCAGCAACAGGATCGGCGCATCAAGCAGCATGGCGCGCGCGATGGCAACCCGCTGACGCTGACCGCCGGACAACCGGCCGCCACCGTCGCCTGCCAACGTGTTGTAGCCTTCAGGCAATTCGAGGATGAAGTCATGGGCGTTTGCCGCCTTTGCCGCCGCCTCGATCTCTTCCTGCGTCGCATCGGGCCTGCCGATTGCGATGTTGTCGCGGATGCTGATGTTGAAGAGGTAGGAGTCCTGACTGACGTAGGCAATGTTACGGCGCAGGGAACCCATCGTCACCGATTTGATCGGCTGACCGTCAACGGAGATCGTACCTTGCTGCGGATCGTAGAAACGCTCGATCAAGGCAAAGACCGTTGATTTCCCGGCGCCGGATGCACCAACCAGTGCCGTTGTCTTGCCGCCCTCAGCAGTCAAGGTCAGCCCGTTCAGGGCAGCACCTTCGCCATAGGAGAACTTGACGTCCTTCAGTTCGATCTGCCCGCTATCAACCTTGAGGTTCGGTGCATTTTCGACCTGCTCCAGATCCGGCTGCTCGTCGATCAATTCGTACATCAGACGAACCCCGACCAGCGCCTTGCTGAGATTGACATTCAGGCGGGCCAGACGGCGCGCCGGATCATACGCAAGCAACAGGGCAGTGATGAATGCGAAGAACGCGCCGGGATCCTTGCCCAGTTCCACCACCGAATATCCACCGTAGAAGATAACCAGTGCGATCGCGAACCCACCGAGGGATTCCATCAGCGGGGATGTCCGCGCCGTTAGCGCCGCAATCTTGTTGGACTGGCGCTCGACTTCAGAGACGGATGTCGCCATCCGCTGCTGCATCGTCTGCTCCATTCGGAAAGCCTTGACGATGCGAATACCCAGCACGGTTTCCTGCAGGGTCGAGCCGATCTTGGCGTTCGAAACCACCTGCCGCTTGGCGTAGGTCTTCACCCGCTTGACCAGAAAACTGACACCGACGACGATCGGCGGCATGATCACCAGTGCGAGCAGGCTCATCAGGGGATCCTGGACAATCATCACGCCGACGAGACCGATCAGAGTCAGAATATCCCGGCCAAGGCTGAGCACGATCATGTCGATGACCGAACGGGCACTGCCGGCACCCGTGTTCACGCGAATGCCCAGTTCCGGCAGGGACATCCGGTCGTAGTAGGCCTGGTCCTGCATGGTGAGCCGCTTGAACAAGCGGTTCTGAAGGTCGGCAACAATCGCGTTGCCTACCCTTGAGAGAACGACCATCTGACCGTAAGTCGAGGCGCCCTTGAGGGTGAAGATGCAGATGACCGCTCCGGCGATGACATAGATCATCGCCTTGTCGCGGCTGATGAACACCTCGTTGATGACATCCTTCATGATCCAGGCACTTGCGGCGGTCGTCGCCGCTACCATGCCCATGAAAACGAAGGCCACCATGTAGCGTGGTATGTAGGCCCGGAGATTTTCGCTCAACAGGCGCTTGATGACTTGGACCGTGCCATCCGGATCGTTCCAGATCTCCCATTTTGCAGGGTTGAGCACTGTAAGCCGCCTTTCCAAAAACTCGCTAAGCTTAGCATGACTGAGGCCGGCTAGGCCGGCCTCAAGCCTCTGTTGCAGAGGGTTATCCCTATTTAACGGTTACCCGCAAGTAGGTTGTTATCAGGCGTCCGGCAAGTTCAGACGCAAATGCAGATCGCGAAGCTGAGCCGATGTCGCTTCGCTCGGTGCGCCCATCATCAGGTCTTCCGCCTTCTGGTTCATCGGGAAGAGCATGACTTCACGGATGTTGGCTTCATCAGCCATCAGCATGACCATGCGGTCGATGCCGGCCGCGCAGCCGCCGTGCGGAGGAGCGCCATACTGGAATGCATTGACCATGCCGCCGAAGCGCTTGTCGACTTCCTCAGCCGGATAGCCGGCAATTTCGAAAGCCTTGTACATGATCTCCGGCTTGTGGTTCCGGATCGCGCCGGAAACCAGTTCGTGACCGTTGCAGGCCAGATCGTACTGATAACCGCGAACTTCCAGAGGATCGCCTTCCAAAGCTTCCATTCCGCCCTGAGGCATGGAGAACGGGTTGTGTTCGAAATCGATCTCGCCGGTTTCCTCGTCGCGCTCGTAGATCGGGAAATCCACGATCCAGGCAAATTCGAACCGGTCCTTGTCGGTATGGCCGAGCTCTTCGCCGATGATGACACGGGCCTTGCCTGCGACCGGCTCGAACTGCTTCGGCTTGCCGCCGAGGAAGAAGGCCGCATCACCGACGTCGAGACCCAGCTGGGTGCGGATCGCTTCAGTGCGTTCCGGACCAATGTTCTTGGCCAGCGGACCGGCAGCTTCCATGGAACCGTCTTCAGCCTTGCGCCAGAAGATGTAGCCCATGCCCGGCAGGCCCTGCTCCTGGGCGAACTTGTTCATGCGGTCGCAGAACTTGCGGCTTCCACCCTTCGGTGCCGGGATAGCGCGGATCTCGGTGCCCGGCTGCTCCAGCAGCTTGGCAAAGATTGCAAAACCGGATCCTGCAAAATGCTCGGAGACGATTTCCATCTTGATCGGGTTTCTGAGGTCCGGCTTGTCGGTGCCGTACCAGAGCGCTGAATCCTTGTAGGAAATCTGCGGCCAGTCGCGGTTGACCGGACGGCCGTTGCCGAAACGCTCGAAGCAGCCTGCAATCACCGGCTCGATGGTATCGAACACGTCCTGCTGGGTGACGAAGGACATTTCCATGTCGAGCTGGTAGAAGTCGGTCGGTGAACGATCGGCACGCGGGTCTTCATCGCGGAAACACGGCGCGATCTGGAAGTACTTGTCGAAGCCGGAGACCATCAGCAGCTGCTTGAACTGCTGCGGTGCCTGCGGCAGGGCGTAGAACTTGCCGGGGTGCAGACGAGACGGAACCAGGAAGTCACGCGCGCCCTCAGGGGAAGATGCCGTGATGATCGGCGTCTGGAATTCGTTGAAGCCGATGTTCCACATGCGGTCACGCAGATCGCGCACCACATTGGAGCGCAGGATCATGTTCTGGTGCAGCTTCTCGCGGCGCAGATCCAGGAAACGGTACTTCAGACGAACTTCTTCCGGATAG
This sequence comes from Roseibium sp. ROS1, assembly GCF_054658215.1. Taxonomy (NCBI): domain Bacteria; kingdom Pseudomonadati; phylum Pseudomonadota; class Alphaproteobacteria; order Hyphomicrobiales; family Stappiaceae; genus Roseibium; species Roseibium sp. ROS1. Next base: position 753,130 of record NZ_BAAGIG010000002.1, on the reverse strand, counting down.
TCCAGATCACCGAAGACCGGCAGCGGCAGTTCCTTCGCCGCACCCAGGATTTCCATCTCGCGGATGAAGACTTCAATGTCACCGGTCGGAAGTTCGGCGTTGATGGTTTCGTCAGTACGCTTCTTCACGTTGCCGTCGATGCGGATACACCATTCGGAACGCACGGTTTCGGCCAGTTTGAAGGCCGCAGAGTCGGGGTCGACCACGCACTGGGTGACACCGTAGTGATCGCGCAGATCGATGAACAGCACCCCGCCATGATCGCGGACCCTGTGGACCCAGCCGGAAAGACGGATAGTCTGGCCTTCGTCGGACAGACGGAGGTCACCGCATGTGTGACTACGGTAGGGGTGCATTCTAATTCCTCGACATTTTTCTTGGCATAGAAAATCGTTACGGCCCGCTGGAGGCAGGCCGAGTCCGGCTGCACAATCCATGTTGCGGGACGAAAGTCAAGGGAAAGGCTTGCGGTAGGCTTGCCTCTCCCCTTTTGAACGCGAAACGGTTCGGGAATTTCTCTCAGGCGTCGACTGCTTGCAACAGTGGATGCCACTGGCCGCGGATCTCGTGAGAACTGGCATCGGAATAGTCGAATACGCCAGACCCGGCTGCGGCATGGCGGGCATATATCACCCGATCAGAAATCCGGGCAAGCAGCGGATAGCCCTTCTTGGCGAGCAACTGCTCCAGATCGGCAACCTGGTTTGACCGGCGATCGATCCGGTTTGCAACCACGTGAATATCGGCCTTGCCCTTGCGCACGCGCTTGATATCGGAAATGCCGTCGAGAAACTTCAAGGTGGCGTCCCAGTCGAAGGCGGATGCAAGCACCGGAACGATGATATCGGACGACTCCGCAATCAGGTTCTTGGCCAGCTCCGATCGAAGCCCGCCGGGTCCGTCGATGACAATGGCGTCCAGATGCTTGTCCTTGTCACCGATAGCCTCCTCCTTGCTCCAGTTGAGACCTTCGATCTGCGCCAGGCCCTTTGGGCGGCGCTTGACCCAGGAAAGGCTCGACTTCTGCCGGTCCGCATCGGCAAGTGCAACATCTTCGCCACGGGCGGCGAGCGCAACGGCAAGATTCGTGGCGAGGGTCGTCTTGCCGCAACCGCCCTTTGAATTCACCACCAGTATCTTGCGCATTTCCACTCCCCTGTGTGTTCTTTTGCGGACGCTCGCTTAAGCTTCAACATAGGCGCACAAAATGCGCCTTTTCAAGAGCTTCAAGCGCGAAAATTACCATTTCGTGGCGACAAAGCGGCAGAACTCGGGTATAGCTGTCCGTCACCATGCATGTGATTACAAAAACAAAAGATCTCGCCGCTGCGTGCCAGCGTCTTGCCGCTCATGATTACGTGACTGTCGACACGGAGTTTCTCCGTGAGACAACCTTTTGGCCCAAGCTCTGCGTCATCCAGATGGCAGGGCCTGACATGGCCTTCATCGTCGATGCCCTGTCCGAAGGGCTGGACCTTGAGCCCTTTTTCGAGCTTATGCGCGACGGCAATGTGACAAAAGTTTTTCACGCTGCCCGCCAGGACATCGAAATCATCTATCATCTGGGAGAACTTATCCCGGCCCCGCTGTTCGACACTCAAGTCGCGGCCATGGTTTGCGGCTTTGGTGATTCCATTTCCTACGACCAGCTTGTCTACAAGGTGACCGGTGCCCGGATCGACAAGTCGTCCCGCTTCACCGACTGGGCCCGCAGGCCGCTGACGGCAAAGCAACTGGATTATGCGCTGGCGGACGTCACGCATCTGCGCGACGCCTATCAGTTCCTGAAAGCGAATCTCGCCGAACAGGACCGCAGCCACTGGGTTCAGGACGAAATGCAGGTGCTGACATCCATCAACACCTACCGTACGGATCCCGAACAGGCCTGGAAACGGCTGAAGCTTCGAGTGCGCAAGCCGGTTGAACTGGCCGTGATGATGGAAGTTGCAGCCTGGCGCGAACGGGAAGCGCAATCACGCGACGTTCCGCGCAGCCGCGTCATCAAGGACGATGCCATCTACGAGCTCGCAGCTCAGCAGCCCCAGGACGCAGAATCGCTCGCGCGCCTCAGGACCATTCCGCGCGGCTTCGAGCGTTCAAAGTCCGCAGACGAGATCCTGAAAGCCGTCAGACGGGCCGTTTCGCTTCCCAAGAACGAAATGCCGAAACTGCCGAAAGGTCGACAGGCACCGGACGGTTCAGCGGCCGCTGTCGATCTCTTGAAGGTTCTTCTGAAACTTGTCAGCGAAGCACATGGCGTTGCTGCCAAGGTCATAGCCACGGTGGATGATCTAGAAAAGATTGCCGCGGATGATGCTGCCGATGTGGCAGCCATGAAGGGCTGGCGGCGCGAGCTTTTCGGCGAAACCGCGCTCAAGCTGAAGCGCGGCGAAGTCGCCCTCGCCTTCCAGGATCGTCAGATCGTCGCAATTGATCAACCGCGGCAGGCGAACGTTGAATCGGAAGCGGCAGAGTAAACTCTGCCGCCTGCCTTCTCAGTCTCAGTTTCGAAGCACCCCAGAAATCAGCCGGCGTTTACAGCAACATCGATATCGATGACCTTGCTGAGCTGGTTCGCACGCTTGCGCAGGCGTTCACCGTCGAGATCGGCAAGGTCCTTGCCGAGATCCAGCGACAACCCTGTTTCCGATTTGGTGATGCCGACCTTCGGCAACATGCCGGCAATGGAAGCACTCAAAAGAGAAGCCACCCGCATGGTAGCGCCAAGAACCTTGGCGCGTATGCGCAGACGGTCCGTAAACAGCTCCCGGATGACCGGCGAAAGATCGCCCTCGCGCAGACCCTGGTGGCGATAGAAAACGGCTGCAGCAAGATAAGCGCGACTGGCATGATCCAGCCCGACGAAAGATGCGTTCGAAATGATATTGAGGCTCTGCTCGCCGCGATAATCGGGATGGGCGCGCCAGCCGATGTCAGAGAGAAGACAAGCCGCGTGGCGAAGCCGTGTCTCGTTGGCGGTTTCCTCGATGCCAAGCTCCTTGAACAGCTTGTCCGTCCAGACAATCAGCTCTTCCGCGTGCGCAGGTGAGCGCGCACGCAGCGTGCACAGCTCGCGCGCAGCTTCAATCACCGGGTCATGAGCCTGCATTTCCGAAGGCAGCTTTTCATGGAGCAGGCCTTCACGAACACCGGTTGCGGAAAAGACCAGGCGCTCCGCCTTCATCGACGTCAGTACCTGTTCCAGCACGACTGCACCGATCGGCACCAGAGGACGGCGCTGTTTGGAAACGATCTCCGCCAGTTCCACCCCTTCAAGGTTGGGAATGGCGATACGCTTGCAGAAGGCAATCGCCTCTTCCGCACTGATTTCATAATTGTGCATCACGTGCAGCGGATAATTGTTCTGCATCAGATGCAGACGGCCCAGCGACCGCCACGTGCCGCCAACGGCATAGAATGTCCGTTCACCGGGAGCCAGGTCAGGCCACTGAAAGTCCTTGAGAGCCGCTTCGGTAATCTTCTGCGCCTTGGCGATCTTGCCTTCGGCCTCTTCCGAAAGCCGCAGCCCGCCAAGGGGGAACGTCGCTCCCGTGCCGGGCTTGTTGTCGGCAATTTCCACCAGCTCCAGACTGCCGCCACCCATGTCGCCGACAATGCCGCGCGGCTGCCAGAACCCGGCAATCACACCAAGAGCCGAATAATAGGCCTCTTCATTGCCATCGAGGATGCGAACAGGAGCCTCCAGAAACCGTTCGACCTCACGCACGAAATCAGGCCCGTTTTCCGCATCGCGCGCCGCAGCCGTCGCCACGATGTAGATGTCCTGGCATCCGGTATGCTTGATCAGGGTCTTGAAGCGGGTCAGTTCACCGAGCGCCAGACTGACGGAATCGTCGGCCAGACGGCCGGTCGCGGCAATGCCCTTGCCAAGCCCTGCCAGCAGCTTTTCGTTGAACAGCATGGTCGGCGTGCGGGCCTTGCGTTCGTAAATCACGAGGCGCACGGAGTTGGAGCCGATGTCCACGACTGCGACAGGTCCGGACCCGTTGAGCCGGCCACGTGCCGGATGAAACTCAGCAGTCATGCTAACCTCGTTTTTGCCGTTCCAGGAACGGCCTCGGCCGATCGCTCTTCAATGATTTGCCTCTGCCGGAAAGCGAGGGGTTCGTCATGAAATACTGATGTGCATTGAAGGGTTCCTCATTGGCGTTCGGAACGATGCGTTCATGGCTGCCGTCCGACAGAATGCGCCAGCTTTGCTGGTTGTCCTTCAGGTTGGCCACCATGATCTGGTCCAGAACCTGTTCGTGCACGGTGGGTGTCTTGAGCGGTGCCAGGACCTCGACCCGCCGGTCGATGTTACGCGGCATCAGATCAGCTGAACCGATATAGACGTGAGCCTCGGGAGACGGCAGTCCCTGGCCGTTGCCAAAGCAGTAGATGCGAGAATGCTCCAGGAAACGTCCGACAATGGATTTCACCCGAATGTTGTCGGACAGACCCGGAATGCCCGGACGCAGACAGCAAATTCCGCGAATGATCAGATCGATCTGAACACCTGCCTGGCTTGCGCGATAAAGGGCATCGATGATCGCCGGATCCACGAGGGAATTCATCTTCCACCAGATCTGCGCGGGGCGGCCTGCGCGGGCGTGCTCGATCTCGTTCTCGGTCATTTCCAGCATGCGCTGACGCAGGTTGACCGGAGACACCATGAGGTTGTTCAGTTCCGCCGGTTGAGCGTAACCGGTGATGAAGTTGAACACCCGGGCCGCATCCTCGGCAATGCCGGGATCATCAGTGAAGAAGGAAAGATCCTCATAAATCCGCGCTGTGATCGGGTGATAGTTTCCTGTCCCGATGTGGCAATAGGTCTTGAGCTGACCGTGCTCGCGCTTGATGACCATGGAGAGCTTGGAGTGCGTTTTCAGCTCGATGAAGCCGAAGACAACCTGCACCCCTGCCCGCTCCAGATCGCGCGCCCACTTGATATTCGCTTCCTCGTCGAACCTGGCCTTGAGCTCCACCAGTGCGGTAACGGATTTGCCGGCTTCGGCCGCCTCAGCCAAAGCCTTCACGATGGGGCTGTCGTTGGAGGTACGATAGAGCGTCTGCTTGATCGCCACGACATCCGGATCACGCGCGGCCTGCCGCAGATACTGAACCACCACGTCGAAGGATTCATACGGGTGGTGGACGATGATGTCCTTCTGGTGGATCGCCGCCAGACAGTCACCGCCATGTTCGCGAATGCGCTCCGGAAAGCGGGCGGTATAGGGCTGGAACTTCAGGTCAGGCCGCTCGAGGTCAACAATCTGGGACAGGTTGTTGAGCGCAAGCAAGCCGTTTGCAAGGAAGATCTCGCTTTGCCCGACATGCAGCGCCTCCCCCACGAACTCACGCAGCGCCGGTGGTGTGGTTTCCTGGATTTCCAGACGGATCACCGAGCCCCGGCGGCGGCGGCGCAAGGCGCTTTCGAACAGACGAACGAGGTCTTCCGCTTCTTCTTCGATTTCAAGATCGCTGTCACGAATGACGCGGAACGCCCCCTTGCCCCGGATCTCGTAGCCTGGAAACAAGCGCCCGATGAAGAGGCTGACGACTTTCTCGATTGCGATGAACCGGGCAGCGCCATCTTCGCCGTTTGGCAATTGAACGAAGCGATCAACCTGGCTCGGAATTCTGAGCAGAGCAATCATGCCGCGCCCACCGGAAGTTGGCGCCAGTTCAAAGACGATGGAAAAGCCAAGGTTCGGAATGAACGGGAACGGATGCGCCGGGTCGATGGCAAGCGGCGTCAGAACCGGGAAGACATAAGCAAGGAAATAGTCTTGCAGCCAGGCCTTGTCCGCCTGGTCGAGCGTGTCGCCCTGCGGGATCTCGATCCCCTTGTCGGCAATCTCCCGGCGCAGCTCTACCCAGATCTTCTGCTGGGACGCCTGGAGATCACGCACTGCTTCGCTGATCTTCTGAAGCTGTTCGGTCGGCGTCAGGCCGTCGTCGGACAGATTGGTAACGTCGGCCCGTTGCTGGCCACGCAGGCCGGCCACACGCACCATGAAAAATTCGTCGAGATTGTTGGCGGAGATCGACAGGAACCGAACGCGCTCAAGCAGCGGATGGTTCGGGTTCATGGCTTCTTCCAGAACCCGGAGATTGAACTGGAGCCAGGACAGCTCCCGGTTCATGAACCTGGCCGGAGATGTAGCCAGCTCACCTTCCGGTGTCAGTTCCGGCACGGTTCCCTTTGCATCGGAAGCAACGGTGGAGGCAGGCAGAATGTCCGAAAGATCAGGGGCTTCGTTCATGGCATCATCCCTTGTTCCGCGCAGCTTCCGCTTCAATCCGGCAAAACCGGGCACGCCCATTCTGCCTCAACGCCGCCGTGACTAACATGAACTTCTGAGCGGGCAAATGACAGTCCTGTGGCAGCATCGGCGATTATTGGCCTTTATGCACATTTTCCAAGACCCGCCCGGCAAGTGGTTTCGTGATCTTGACCCGCCCGGCAAGAGCCTCCTGATCGATCGCCTCGACGGCGCGCATGGCGACTTCGAGCGAACGTTCCATTCGCACCACAAGATAGTCGACGACACCTTGATCGACCGCAATCTGCCGGTCGGCAAACAACTTCACCAGAACACGGCGAAGGAGATCATCGTCCGGCTCCAGAATTTCGACAGGAGTGGCTGCGCGCAGGCGGGACTGCAGATCGGGAAGGGAAATTTTCCAGCTGGCAGGCCAAGTGCGGCTGGTGATGAGCACTGTCTTGCCCGCCTGACGTGCTGCGTTGAGAAGGTGGAACAGGGCCGTGTTATCGATGCCCAGGTGCGCATCCTCGATCACGGCAGCTGGTGCGGCAACGAGGGTTTCCACGGACTGCGGATCGAGCTTGGAAGCAGCCAGAACGGCAGCGCCGGTCTCATCCTGAAAGGCCTGGACAAGATGGGTTTTTCCCGCGCCGACGGGGCCTGCAAGGACAACGACCGGAGAAGGCCAATCCGGCCAGCGTTCCAGCAATTCGAACGCAGCCCGGTTGGAGCCTCCAACCAGATAGTCGTCACGGCTCAAGGCCGCTTCATGCGGCAATTCCAAAGGCAACTGGCGCGGTGTTTCCACCATTTTCTACTCTGATACCTGTTCTTCTTGCCCCGATACGGGATGATCGGTTCCCTGATAGACCGGGCTTGCGAGATACTGCTTCAGGGCAAAGCGTGCAAGCACGCCGATCATCGCGGCGGCGGGAACCGCGATCAGCATCCCCACAAATCCAAAGAGATATCCAAAGGCAAACAAGGCAAACATAAGCGTAACAGGATGCAGGCCCGTGCTTTCGCCAACAAGTTTGGGCTGCAGGATATTGCCCTCCAGAAACTGACCGACGCCAAAGATCGCGGCAACTGCGATAATCCAGGGCCATTCCGGCCAGAATTGGACAAGCGCAACACCGATGGACAGGACAAGCCCCAACCCGGCACCAACGAAGGGAATGAAACTGACGAGACCAGCCACCATTCCGATCAGGAGACCGAAGTTCAGCCCGATCAGCGCCAGAGAAACAGCGTAAAACGATCCCAAGATAAGACAGACCGACACCTGCCCGCGCACGAAACCGGCAACAGCCTGATCCATTTCCTTTGCAAGGCCGCGGATTTCTGCCAGATGATCACGCGGCAGCCAGCTGTCGATACGCGCGACCATGCGGTCCCAGTCGAGCAAAAGATAGAATGCAACAACCGGCGTAATGACGAAGAGCGACAGGATCGACAGCAACGCCTGACCGCCGCTCCAGAGCGACTGGGCCAGCTTGCCGACGAAAGAAGCCCCTTGCCCTATGAGATTGGACATGGAGGACTGGAGGTCTTCCGCATTGATGCCCGCAACGGACGCCAGATCGGCCGGAAAGTTATCCGACAGCAATGCCTGCAGCTTGCGGATCAGCTCCGGGAACTTTTCCAGGAAAAGGGCAAGCTGATTGCCCAACAGTGGCAGAAGCAGGATGAAGAACATCACGAGGATGAGGACGAAGGCGAACAGGATTGTCAGCGTCGCCCACATCCGCCCCATGCCCAGCTTTTCCAGCCGGTCGCAAACCGGATCCAGCAGATAGGCCACCGCCATGCCGGCAACGAAAGGGAGAAGCACGCTGGAGAAGACATACAGAAACAGGCAAAGAACAACGAGGGAAATCAGCCAGAACTGGACCTGACGGCGAAGGGTCATGTATGGCGCTCCTCGGTTGTGCCGGTGCGTAGGAATGGCTTTCTTCCGGACATGGAATTAAACCCCGCCTCCGGTCAAGTCCAGAAGAAGTCGGCTTTTCGCGGCATTGGTCCATCAAGGAGCCACTTCTGCCTCATGAGGCAAAGCCTATGACCACGTTTTCAAACAGGCCAGCAAGACCGATTTCCGGCAACAGGCTGTCTGCAGCACCCTTGCGCTGAAGGTTGACCCAGATGCTCCATGACCTCTTTTTTCGCCGGCAATACACTTTGAGCCATTCAAATCTGCCTGGTTTTGAAGAAAAATGCGGAAGTTGGCCTGCCATCTGTTCTTAAGCCCTGCGCAGAACCGCTCGCCTCTTGTGTTCCTTGGCGGCAGACTGTAATCCGCACTGGCACAGCCAACCGCACGCAGTCTCGGAGTGCCCCATGAGCGAATCCTCTGGTCCCAACGGCCTGACCTATGCCGATGCTGGTGTCGATATCGACGCCGGAAACGAACTGGTGAACCGCATCAAGCCGCTGGTCAAGGCAACTTCCCGCCCCGGGGCCGACAGCGATATCGGCGGTTTCGGTGGTCTTTTTGACCTCAAGGGCGCTGGGTTTCAGGATCCGATCCTTGTTGCCGCCAATGACGGCGTCGGTACCAAGTTGAAGATTGCGATTGAAACCGGCCAGCACCGCACTGTCGGCATCGACCTTGTTGCGATGTGTGTCAACGATCTGGTGGTCCAGGGCGCTGAACCGCTGTTCTTCCTCGACTATTTCGCGACCGGCGCGCTGGATGTGACCACTGCAACGGATGTGGTTGCCGGCATTGCGGACGGCTGCAAGATGGCAGGCGCCGCGCTGATCGGCGGTGAAACGGCCGAAATGCCGGGTATGTATGTGGAAGGCGACTACGATCTGGCAGGCTTCTCCGTCGGTGCCGTTGAGCGCGGCGGGATCCTGCCGCGCCCGGACGTTGCCGCTGGCGACGTACTGCTTGCCCTGGCCTCCTCCGGCGTTCATTCCAACGGCTATTCCATGGTGCGCAAGATCATCGAACTGTCCGGCATGAACTGGTCGGATGCGGCACCGTTTGCAGCCGGCAAGACACTGGGCGAAGCCCTGATGGAACCGACCAGGATCTACGTCAAACCGCTGCTGGCCGCACTGAAGGAAACTTCCGGCATCAAGGCCCTTGCCCACATCACCGGTGGCGGCCTGCCGGAAAACCTGCCGCGTGTTCTGCCGAAGAATTGCTCCGCTCGCATCGACCTTGGCCAGATCAGCGTTCCGCCGGTGTTCGGCTGGCTCGCGAAATCGGGCGGCGTTGCCGAGAAGGAAATGCTGCGTACGTTCAACTGCGGCACCGGGATGGTGATTGTCGTGTCTGCGGACCAGGCCGATGCGGTTGCCGACGTCCTGCGCAATGCCGGTGAAACGGTCAGCAAGATCGGCGTCATCGAAGCTGAAGGCGCTGCACCGGTGCTGTTTGACGGCAGCCTGGACCTTGGCGCATGAGCCGCAAGAAGACTGCCATCCTGATCTCAGGACGCGGCTCCAACATGGGCGCGCTGATTTCCGCGGCAATGTCTCCCGACTATCCCGCCGAAATCACGCTTGTCCTGTCCAACCGGCCTGACGCCAAGGGGTTGGAACGGGCCGCTGAGCTGGGCATTGCAACGGCAGTTGTCGACCACAAGGACCATGCAGGTGATCGGGAAGCGTTCGAAAAATCGGTAGATGCCGTTTTGAAGGACCACAAGATCGACCTGGTCGCCCTTGCCGGTTTCATGCGTATTCTGACGCCCTATCTGGTCAATGCCTGGGCGGGCAGGATGATCAACATCCATCCGGCTCTCCTGCCCTCTTTCAAAGGCCTTGCCACACATGAGCGGGCCTTGCAGGAAGGTGTCAAGTTGCATGGTGCCACCGTGCATTATGTGTCTGCTGAAATGGACGATGGTCCGATCATCATGCAGGGAGCCGTACCGGTTCTTGATAGTGACACCCCTGACACGTTGGCTGCCCGTGTGCTGGACGTTGAACACCAGATCTACCCCAAGGCACTTTCCATGGTCGCCAGCGGTAAGGCCAAGGTGTCGGGAGCACGGGTAACCGGCAGCGGCGACAGCAACGAGACGGAAACGCTCATCTGGCCGTAGGCCGGACGGCTTTCCCCGCTTGCAGCAATACGATCGCAGATTTCTCAGATCGATCCTGACGCGCTTAACGGATCGGCCTCCTCTGGCTAGCCTTTCCGAACCTTCTGTTGGAACGACAGGACAATGAATTCCGCCGGCCGCAAGAGCGAAACCTTCACCACGACATTCATGCAACCGGCCTGAACGTCGGCGCCCGTCATCGTCGTCCCAAGGCCGACTTCGACACCGTAGGCATCTTCTGACGAAGCGCCCACGAGAGCCCCTTGTTTCCATAGCCCGTTCAGGAAATTTTCGATCACCGATTTCACCATAAGCCAGGTCGGAGCGGTGTTTGGCGCAAAGGCAAAAGGATCCAGCGCCGCCTTGATCGATTGTTCCAGCATGATCGCGGTTCGGCGGATATTCACATAGCGCCATTCCGAGCTGTTACCGTCCAGCGTGCGTGCTCCCCAAACCACATTACCTCGCTCGGGAAACGACCGGATCGCGTTCACGGCTTTTCCGTCCAACGGAGTGTTCAGGTCTTCCTGCTCAGCATCGGAAATAGATACGCAAGGCGACACGACTGAATTAAGGCTGAGATTTGCCGGCGCTTTCCAGACGCCATCCTGGGCGTCTGTCGCTGCATATGCACCTGCCAACGCGCCTGACGGAGGCATGACACTTACTGCTTTTACAGCTTGCGAGAGAAGCTCGTTGTAGCGCTTTGAAAGACCCCGCATGATCTTGTGAGTAGTGCATTTCTCCTCTTCGGAGATGTCGTCGTCTTCAAATGATTTCACCGCCTTATCGAAAGCGGCTTTCCGGGCCTCATTGGCCTGAATGGCAGTCTCCTGGCCAACATGTTCGAAGAAGGCCTTGCGCGTACCAGCCGAAACATTTTCAAAGGTTATCGATCCCGCACCGAAGTGAGACGTATTCAACCAGGGATAATAGGCAGCAGCAAAGCTCATATCTTCCGCTGCGAGCAAGGTTCGCAGGCCGCTTTTTCCCGAGATCACGTCATTCTCGTCCAAAGTTCGCTCCCTTTCCCCATCGAACACGTCGACAATGGCGAAACGGTTTTGCAAATCTGTACAATGGGCAAGGCATCTATTGCTGACGGTCTTGTAATCTTCTGACGACAACAACACCGCGTCGGGTATCACGATGACCGACGGTTCCTGCAGCTTGGCGAGCTCTCGCCAGACAGGTTCACCGAAATCCTCAACGGACTTGATGAGATCGGGCTTTCCCGCGCCGTAACATCCAACCGACAAGATCCAGCAACCACGTCCTCCATTTTCGAAGAAGAGTCCCATGGCCGCATGCAAATTGAAGCGGCTTGCTTCATCCAGGTCCAGAGCCGGCTTGCCATCCTGCAGGCTGAAGTCGAAACGAAACATGGGCCCCACGCCGAAACGGGCCTCGAATTCCGACATCGAGGAGATCCGCACCGGAACGCCGGTCACATCCTTGCCATCCACAATTGCTGTTTCTGTGTAGCCGACAAAGACCGCAACGCTCGTCGGGACCTGCACGACCGTGTTTGGGAAGGAGTTCAGCTCGGTGACATAAACACCCGGGGCCTCATACTTCTTCATTGCTCTCTTCCTCGTAGCGCGTCATCCGGCAGAAGCTTGATAAGCCTGACAGGTTCAAGCTCCCACAGTCGTGCCGGCGAGCAAAGGACTTTCTGCCTCAAGTTGCAGATGCTCCATGAAGCACCCTTCGCTTCAATCTGACGCTCAAGGATCGCAAATGCGAAGCCGATAGTATCTTGACTGATTGTGGGCGCTTAACCTGTCGGATAACGTGCCTGCATGTTTTTGAGTTTCATGTCCGCGCTTGGTGGCGTCGGGTTGTTTCTGATCGGTATGCTGCTACTGACCGACGGGCTGAAAGCCCTGGCGGCACAGCGCATGCGCGACGTGTTGTCCAGGTTTACCTCAACACCCTTGTCGGGCGCCGTGACGGGTGCTCTCACCACCGCGGTCATACAGTCATCCAGCGCAACCACAGTTGCCGCTGTCGGCTTTGTCGCTTCCGGCCTCCTCACCTTTCCCCAGGCGCTCGGCGTCATCTTCGGTGCCAACGTCGGCACGACCCTGACAGGGTGGCTGGTTGCGGTTCTCGGCTTCAAGCTGGATCTTGGCCAGATCGCCCTGCCCTTCGTGTTTTTTGGCGCGATTGCGCGGCTTGCATTCCGTGGCCGGATCGCGCTCGCAGGCCAGGCGCTCGCGGGCTTTTGCCTGATCTTTATCGGCATCGAACACATGAAAGACGGTCTGGACGCCTTCAGCGGCGTGGTAACCCCGACCGACTTTCCGCCGGACACACTCTTCGGCCGGCTGCAGCTGGTGTTGATCGGCATGCTGATCACCGTCGTGACACAGTCCTCCAGCGCAGGCGTTGCAACGGCGCTGGCTGCGCTTGGCGCCGGTGCCATCAACTTTCCGCAAGCAGCGGCGCTGGTAATCGGCATGGACGTCGGAACCACATTCACGGCAGCTTTGGCGACCATCGGCGGTGGCACCATGGCCCGACGTACGGGCTATGCGCATGTGATCTACAACGTCATGACCGGTGTCATGGCGTTTTTCCTTCTAGGGCCGTTTCAGCTTGTGGCCGGCGCGTTGACCGGAAACGGCGACAGCCAGATTGCGCTTGTCGCATTTCACAGTTTTTTCAATGCGTTCGGTGTTGTTTTGGTGCTTCCACTTGCCCGGCCCTTCGCCCGACTGATCGAACATCTTGTTCCGGAAAAAGGCTCCGATCTGACCAGCCGTCTGGATCCGCTCGTGTTGCGGGACCCGCACGCAGCCGCGTCCCTGGCGGGGCAGACCGTCGCACATCTGGAAACCTTGATCATCGAACGCCTGCGCAATCGGCTGGGCGTAAAGTCATCTGCATATGAAGAACTGGATCGGGAAGATCTGGCCAAGGCCATCGCAGAAACAAGGACATATCTGGACAAGATCATCGTTCCGCCGAACGACATGGCCTTTCAGGAGGAACTGAAAGGCCTGTTTCACATTCTCGACCATTTGAGCCGCCTTCTCTACCGCTGCGACCAGCGGCAGAGGATCGACGAGCTGTCCTTGGATCACCGGCTCAAGCGCCTGGCGGGCCTGCTTATCGGCGTCACGGACATTTCCACCAGACAGAAGGACGCCAAGACACAGGAGAAGACGCTGGACCGGTTGCGGCTACTGATGCGCCGACAACGCCGCCTCAATCGTGACCGGCTGATTGCAATGGCCGCTGCCGATGCAGTCCCGGCGGAAACAGTCTGGCTGAAACTGGATGCCTTGCGCTGGCTGCACAGGGTTTCCTATCACCTGTGGCGGATCCGGTTGCACCAGAATGTGCTTCTGGATGCGAACCGGGATCTGGCCTCGACCGTCGAAGAAGCCCGCATAGACGTCGACCAGGATTAATCGGCGTTGGCCATCGGCCGATCACGCGCCGTCAGGCAGCGGACCGGTCGATGATGACGTGATTTTCTCCGCGCGAACAGGCCTCCACGCGTGCCTCCACACGGTAGATGTCACGCAGCATCGCTGACGTGATGACATCTTGGGACGGGCCGGCTGCGACGAGACGCCCTTCGGCAATCACCATGGTGTTCCGGCAGAACCGCAGGGCATGATTGAGGTCGTGCAAGGCAATCAGAACCAGTGTGCCCTGGCGGCGTGCCAGATCGCGCATAAAGTTCAGAACCTCGACCTGCCGGTAGAGATCCAGCGCGGAGGTCGGTTCGTCCATCATCAAAACTTCCGGACGGCGTACCAGTGCCTGCGCAATCGAAACCAGCTGACGCTGACCGCCGGAGAGTTCGCCAAGGTTCCGGAACGCCAGGCTATCGATCTGAAGCGCCTTCAGGATCTGGTCGATTTCGACGAGTTCAGAGTCCTTTACACGCCAGCCCTCACCCTGTTTGGCAGCCAGCAGAACGGATTCATAAACCGTCAGGACGGCATTGGCGTGGGTATCCTGGGGCATGTAGCGGATGGCATCCCGGGGCGCTGCCCGGTTGCCGGCCAGCACGACATCGCCGGGGCCTTTCAATAGACCGGAGATGCGCTTGAACAAGGTCGATTTGCCGGCCGCGTTGGGACCGATCACCGCCGTCAGTTCACCGCCGGAGAAGACCGGCGTCGTGACCCCTTCTACCGCAAGAGTGGAGCCATAGCGTGCGCCAACCCCTTTCAGCTGCAACGTTACCATGACTGCCTCCGGTCGGCGAAAATGAGCGCGAAGAAGAATGGAACCCCGACAAGCGCGGTGATGACGCCGATGGGCAGGATCGCCCCCGGAAGAATGATCTTGGAAACGACCGATGTTGCCGACAGCATCAAGGAACCGCACAAGATTGCCGCAGGCAGGAAGAAACGCTGGTCTTCTCCGACCAGCATCCGGGCAATGTGCGGTCCGACAAGCCCGACGAACCCGATCGTCCCGACAAAGGACACGGGGATCGCCGCCAGCAGGCTGACGCCGAGCAGCGTTTTCAGCCGAAGCGACCTGATGTTGACGCCGAAACTCGCCGCCTTGACGTCGCCGAGCCGAAGGGCTGTCAGAGCCCAGGAATGCCGCGCGAAGAACGGCACGCAGACAACAAGAATGATGAAGGTCGCCAGAACCTTGCCCCATGTCGCCTTGGTCAGCGACCCCATGGTCCAGAAGACGACCGCAGCCAGCGCCTGTTCGGA
Organism: Roseibium sp. ROS1; assembly: GCF_054658215.1. NCBI lineage: Bacteria > Pseudomonadati > Pseudomonadota > Alphaproteobacteria > Hyphomicrobiales > Stappiaceae > Roseibium > Roseibium sp. ROS1. The sequence continues at coordinate 738,103 of NZ_BAAGIG010000002.1, read as the reverse complement.
AGCAAGATATTCCAGCAGCGACAACAGAGCGTTGAACGTGAACACCAACGCGATCCCCAGAAGAACGATGGTCTGAACAGTCACGCCCCGTACCGTGGACAGCAGATAGATGAACAGCGAAGCCGCCATGGCCATCAGGAAAGCATTGATCGGGACCATGTATTGCACTGCGGCCGGAAAGATCGCGACGCCGGCGACAAGCCCCAGGGCCGCGCCAAAGCTGGCAGCAGCGGAGATGCCTAGCGTGAAGGGGCTGGCCAGCGGATTGGCAAGGATCGTCTGCATCTGCGCACCCGCAAGGGACAGGCAGGCCCCAACGGTGAGCGCCATCAGCGCGATCGGCATGCGAATGTCCCATAGGACGACGCGTGTCTGCAGATCGGCGCCGGACGGATTAACCAGGGCGGAAAGCACTTCCGACAGCGGATAGCGGGCCGGTCCGAGGGCCAGATCCAAAGAAAAGCTGAACGCCAGAGCGACGATCAGCCCGCAAATAACCAGAATGCGCCTGAACGCAAGGGCGCGGTAAAGACCGCGCCCCTCCTCAGCCGGAATGATTTCCGAAACCGCCATCTTATTTACTCGAGTTCAACGAAACGAAGTAGCCTGGCCGGTAGTCGATCGGCAGGAAGCGGTCGTGCAATTCCTGGAAAGTCGCTTCCGGGTCAAGGTCAGCAAAGAGCTCCGGATGCAGCCATTTGGCGATCTGCTGAACAGCGACGAACTGGTAAGGGCTGTTGTAGAACTGATGCCAGATGGCATGGACATTGTTGTCCCGGACAGCCTTTACGCCAGTAAAGCCCGGACGTTCCATCAGGCCCGCCAGCTTGTCTGCCGATACTTCCGGATCCGCGCCGGCGCCGACACCAACCCAATTCCCGCCGGGAACATACAGCTCCCAGTTTGCACCGGTCACAATGATCTGGTCCGGATCGGACGCGATGATCTGCTCCGGGTTGACGGTGCCGAAGGTGCCGGGAATGATCTCGGCAGCCATGTTGATGCCACCGGCCATTTCAACCATCTTGCCGAAATTCTCGTTGCCGAACGACATGCAGCAATCATCGGAATAGCCGCCTGCACGCTCCACGAACACAACGGGTTTCGCGAGATCTGACTGTGCCGCCAGCTTGTCTGTCACCTTGGCGATCTCGGCTGCCCGGAATTCGATGAATTCCTCGGCCTTGTCTTCCTTGCCATAGAGCTTGCCGATCAGGCGCATGGACGGCTCGGTGTTTTCCATCGGCTTTTCGCGGAAGTCGACATAGACAACCGGAATGCCGACCTTGCCGAGTTTCTCGATGTAGCCGCCTTCTTCGGTGGCAACCTTGGCGTCGAGGTTCAGGATGATCACGTCCGGCTGGAGTGCAACGGCCTGCTCGACATCGAAAGTGCCGTTCTTCATGCCGCCGAAAGTCGGCAGATCGGCCATTTCCGGGTACTTCTCGAGATACTGATGGTACCCGTCGTTGTCCGCCTTCTCGAAATCGTCTCGCCAGCCGACGACACGTTTGAAGGGGTCTTCACCATCCAGCGTGGCGGTGAAATAGATCTGGCGCCCCTCGCCCAGGATGACCTTTTCCACCGGCACTTCGACCTCGACCTCACGGCCGGTAATATCCGTGACCGTTACCACGTCGCCGGCAAGTGCCATTGCCGGAAGAAAAGTAGCCGTTACCAGCAAAGATGCTGCCAAGCTTTTGATTTTGCTCACATCCGCCTCGATTTTTTATTGAGGTTATAAGTTGAGTTTTAAATTCTTGTTTTTCGTATTTTTCCTGAGTATATGAGTCAAGAATTATCTTTTGGAATGGTTCCAAGCAACCGGAGCAATACGCCTGATGAGCGACGCAGACACACTCTCGAATTTCGATCTGCGTGAAGAAATCAAGGAATACTGGGGCAAGCGGGCCGAGACCTTCGACACCCAGCCGGGCCACGAGATTTTTTCCGACGAAGAGCACACCGCCTGGATAAGGCTGTTCGAAAAGCATCTGGGCCCGGGCGGCTCCAGACGCGTTCTTGACCTTGCTTCCGGAACCGGCGTTATCTCGCACCTGCTCGACGACCTCGGCTTTGAGGTGACCGGGATGGACTGGGCGGAACCCATGCTTGCCAAGGCCCAAGAAAAGGCGAGGAAACGCGGGCGCACGATCCGCTTTCTGCTTGGCGATGCCGAACGCACGATGGAAGCCTCCGAAAGCTACGATGCCATAACGTGCCGGCACCTTGTCTGGACCCTGGTCGACCCTGCGGCCGCCTTTGCGGAATGGCACCGGGTGCTGAAACCGGGAGGACAGCTGCTCGTCGTCGACGGAGACTTTGTCAATCCTGGCTGGTTCGCAAAGTTGCTTGCAACGTTTTCAAAAACTCGTGCTCGCTTTGGCTTGCTCGCGCAACCGGAAGCAAAGCCGGCAGACATGATGGAAACACATCGCAGCATCCTGTCCCGCGTTCATTTCTCGAGGGGAGCAAGGGCAGAAGCAGTCGTGGAGCTATTGCGACAGGCCGGCTTCACTCAAATCGTTGTCGATACGGACCTGAAAGCCGTTCACCGGGCACAACGGCGTCACCTGCCTTTCTTCAAGGGTCTGGAAAGGGCAACGCAGCACCGCTACGCAATCTGTGCCAGGAAATGAACCACCTGACCTGGGTTGCCGATTTGAATACCAAACCAACTATTCTTGACATGATGAAAGAATTATTACCTTCAGTACAGCAGAAGAAATAAAATCAACTCGAAACATCTAAGCCAAACTATTTAAACTTACAATTGCAAGAATAAATTGAACCTTTATTCTTCACCCTACGTTAAGCCGGTATCGATAAGAGTGCATGACAACACAACTATCGAGTATTGCCGATGCACGCCGGCCACGCTGTTTACTGCCTTCCTTTTAACAGCCTTCCGGCTTTGCGCAGGACGCTGAAAACTCGTGCCGCAGCTGTTCTGCTGGCTCTGCTGCTTATTCCCCTGTCTGCAGGACTGACAAAAGCTTTTGCAGCCGAATGGGTGATCACACGGATTTCCGGAACGGTTTATCTGGTCGCACCAGGCATTCAGGCGCACCGGGCACGCAAGGGGATGGCACTTCACAAGGGCCATACCATTGCGACGCGAAAGGGCGCACGCGCTGTGCTTCAGCGAGGCAACGACAGCATCACGGTCGGCCCGAATACGGAATTTGCGCTATCGCAATATCGCAGCAACGACAGCCAGACCACGCTGCTTCAACGCAAGGGAACGATCGATGTCGATGTCGAGACCCGCGGCAGACCGTTTTTCAGGGTTGAGACGCCTTATCTTGCAGCCGTCGTCAAGGGAACCCGTTTTTCGGTAACCGTAACCGGCAACGAAAGTCAGGTTTCGGTTCAGCGCGGCGTCGTTGGTGTTCAGGATCTCGCATCCGGGCAGCAAAGCGACCTGCGCGCAGGCCAAAGCGTCCAAAGCGCACCGGGGAAGTTCAACGGTCTCAAATCCGTCGGCAAGAGCCGCGCCGCCATCCAGCAAGGTACACCTGGCAAGCCCAGCTTCGGCGATACCCCGGCAAGCCTCTCACCTGCGGGCTCAAAAGCTCAGAACACCGCCACCAGCGGGCGTGACAATGCCGCCAGCGGTAGCGGCAACGCAAATGCCTCCTCCGGCAACTCGGGTGATCGCGGGCCGAGTGGTAACGCCAATGGGAACTCAAGCGGAAACTCTGGCGGAAACTCAGGCGCAAATTCTGGCGGAAACTCTGGTGCAAATTCCAGCGGAAGCTCTGGCGGTAACGCCGGTTCCGGTTCTGGTAACGCCGGTTCCGCAGGCGCATCAAACAGCGGCGGGGCAAGCGCCGGCGCGTCAGCTGGCGGGGCCAGCGCAGGCGCATCCGCCGGAAGCGGTGGCGCAAACGCAAATGCCGGTGGCGCCGGAGCTTCTGCCGGACGCTAACCTTCTCTCGCTCTTTCCGAGTTCCGCTCTTCAGCCGTTGCCGAGCGCTTCTCCCAGAGAGCGGCCGAGGGCTGACTTCTCTCGCAAATCCAGACCGGAATGCAGATCGACGATGTGGCTCTTCTGGATCTTCTCGGCTGCTGCGCCGTCGCGCTTTTCAAAGGCATTCATCAGGGCATGATGAGAGTGGCTTTCACAGGCAGTGTCTGAGCGTTTCCAGTAAAGAGCGATGATCAGCGAAGAGCGCGAGATCAGTGATCGGATCATGCCGGCGAACACCCGATGGTCGGCGATATCCGCAATCTCCGTATGAAAGCTTCCGGACAGGAACAGCGCCTTGCCCATGTCACCGGCATGAAGAGCTGCATGTTCCGCATCCAGATGTGCGTGCAACTGCGCGAGCTGCCTGTCGGTGATGACATCGGCTGCCAGCCTGGCCACGGCAGGCTCGATCAGCGCACGGGCCTGAAACACCTCGTGGGCTTCGCGGATCGACGGCTTTGCGACGAAGGCACCACGGTTCTTTTCCATGGCGACCAGCCCGGAATGGGCGAGTGCCTGCAACGCAGCGCGCACGACGGTACGGCTGACGCCATAAATTTCGCCCACCTCATCCTCAGACAGTTTCAGCCCCGGTGTCAGTTTGTGTTGCAGAATGGCAGTCTGAAGCTTCAGGCAGATTTCAAGGGCCCGGCCCTGAGGTAGGGCGAAGACTTCATGCAGCTTGCTGCGTTGATCAAGATCGGCTGTGGTCACAGGTTTGGTCATTTTTCTTGAAGTGCCCAATGGGGGTTGAGCGGTGCCTTGATCCTACTCCCCGCCACCCGAAGCGGCAATCTAGGATCGTATACAATTTTTGTTCATATCGTATTTAATTTGCCAAAATATTGTGCACTTTTACCGATGAGAATTTACTCATCGCTCCACCTTCTCATCAGGATCTCCGGAATTCCGCCAGTTTTTCGCGTTGGCACGGCACTTGCTGTCTCAGGAGCCGAAAACGGTTTTCTGAAGGAGAGGTCCGGCCATGGCGAAGTCCCTGGACCTTGAACTGGCAGCCACCACCAAGATCTACGGCGAGACCATTGCGGTCGACGCGATCAATCACAAATTCGCCGCCGGCACCTATTCTTGCCTGCTCGGGCCATCGGGATGCGGCAAGTCTTCAACCCTGCGAATGATCGCCGGCCATGAGAGCGTCTCCACCGGCGACATCGTTCTTGGCGGCACCAACATCACCGATCTTCCACCTGCCCGGCGCGGCACGGCGATGATGTTCCAGAACTATGCGCTGTTTCCGCATCTGTCCGTGGTCGATAACGTCGCCTTTTCCCAGAAGATGAAGGGTGTCGAAAAACCGGTCAGGCTCAAGAAGGCCCGTCAGTTGTTGGAACTGGTGGATATGGCGGCGTATGCTGAACGGTTGCCTTCGCAGCTCTCCGGCGGTCAGCAGCAACGTGTTGCCCTGGCCCGTGCCCTGATCACCGAACCTTCCGTGCTTCTGCTTGACGAACCGCTGTCGGCACTCGATCCGTTCCTGCGTATCAAGATGCGGCTCGAGTTGAAGAAGCTGCAGCGCGAGCTCGGCATTTCCTTCATCCACGTCACGCACAGCCAGGACGAAGCCCTCGCGCTGGCGGACGACATCATCGTCATGAACGGCGGCAAGATCGAGCAGGCAGGCAGCCCGCGCGATGTGTTCAACACGCCAACAACCGAGTTCGTCGCCCGCTTCATCGGCGGCCACAACGTGCTGCAGCAGAAAGGCGCTTCGGTCGCGCTGCGGGCAGACAGGTTGAGGGTGAAAAAGGCGGCCGGAGAGGACGGCGCCGTTCTGACGGCCTTCGTCAAGGACGTCGAATACCTCGGCTCCACCGTCAATCTCGCGCTTGATGCGGGGGGCGCCGGCGATCTGACGGCCGCACTCACCGACGAAGCCTTTTTCCAGGACCCGATCGAAATCGGCGCAACCGTCTTCCTGACATGGAAGCCGGAAGACGCACACCAACTGGCTGCCTGAAGGCTGCCGATCGAAGGCCTTCTCCCGAGGCCGAACAAACTCCAGAGGGGAACAGGAGTAAGAACATGACAGATACAGTGGGAAAAACTGAACAGATGACCAAGAAAGGCGTCAGCCGCCGCAGCATCCTGAAAGGCGGCGCTGCTGCTGCCGGTGCGGCCCTGGGTTCGGGAGCCATCACCGGCTTCCCGACCATCTGGGCACAGAACATCAAGGACGTGACCCTGCGCCAGTTCGGCACCGGCGTTTCCAACCTCAACGAAGTAGCGCAGAAGGTGAAGGAAGATCTCGGCTTCACCCTGGAAATGACCGCTCTGGACAGTGACGCCGTCACCCAGCGTGCGGCGACCCAGCCGGACAGCTTCGACATTGCGGACATCGAATACTGGATCTGCAAGAAGGTCTGGCCGACCGGCAACCTGCAGGCAATGGACACCTCCAAGATCAAGAACTACGACAAGATCGTCGGCATCTTCAAAAGCGGCAAGCTGACGCCTGAATCCGTGATCGCACAGGGCACCGCGCCGCATACGGTCGGCTTCGTCGACGGTCCGGACGGCAAGGCGTTCGCGACCGAAGAAACCGGCTGGATGACACTCATCCCGACCATCTACAACGCCGACACACTCGGCATCCGTCCGGACCTGATCGGCCGCCCGATCGAAAGCTGGACCGAACTGCTGAACCCGGAATTCAAGGGCAAGGCATCGATCCTCGACATTTCTTCCATCGGCATCATGGATGCGGCCATGGTTTGCGAAGCCATGGGCGAAATCCAGTATGGCGACAAGGGCAACATGACCCGCGAAGAGATCGACAAGACCATGGCGATCTTCACCGAAGCGAAGAAAAACGGCCAGTTCCGCGCTTTCTGGAAGACCTTCGACGAAAGCGTCAACCTGATGGCGTCCGGCGAAGTCGTGATCCAGTCCATGTGGTCTCCGGCAATCACCGCCGTGAAGTCCCGCGGCATCGATTGCGTCTATCAGCCGCTCAAGGAAGGCTACCGGTCGTGGGGTGGTGGCATCGGTCTTTCCAAGAGCTTGACCGGCCTCGAACTGGAAGCAGCCTACGAATACATCAACTGGTATCTCGACGGCTGGGTCGGCGGCTTCCTGATGCGCCAGGGCTATTACTCGGCCGTGCCGGAAACCTCCAAGAACCACATGGACGAGAACGAGTGGGGTTACTGGTTCGAAGGCAAGGAAGCCACCGGCGACATCACCAACCCGTTCGGTGACGTTCTGGCGAAAGCCGGCGAAACCCGCGACGGCGGCTCGTTCTACGAGCGCATGGGTGCCGTTGCCTGCTGGAACGCTGTCATGGACGAAAACCAGTACATGGTTCGCAAGTGGAACGAGTTCATCGCCGCCTGAGGCTGAGCCGACACACTGGTGCCCGGGAAACTTTTCCCGGGCACTTCAAGACACCCGGGGCGAGTATGACACCCGCCTTCTCTACTTACCGGACCAGACCTTCATGACGGATCAGACACAGTCCATTTCCAGCGTGGCCCCGGCTGCGAAAGCTCGTGCAAAGGCTCCCTTCAGCCTCAGTCGCCTGCCCGATGCCATGACTGGCTGGCTATTGTCGCTGCCTCTGGCGCTGGTGCTGTTCTTCTTCCTGGTTCTGCCGATTGCCATGATCGTCGTGGTGAGTTTCTGGGGGGCGACGGAATTCTCGATCTACCCGGCCTTCCAGTTTGACAACTACGAATTCCTGCTGACGTCTCCAGTGACCTACCAGGTGTTCTTCAACACGGTGAAATACGCGCTGATCACCTGGGCGATCACACTGGTGATCGGGTTTACCGTTGCCTATTTCCTCGCCTTTCACGTGCGCACGCTGACCTGGCAGATCGTTCTGTTTCTGTTGTGCACGATCCCGTTCTGGACATCCAACATCATCCGCATGATCTCCTGGATCCCGTTCCTAGGCCGCAACGGCATCGCCAATTCCACGTTGATCTCGATGGGCGTCATTGACGAGCCGCTGGATTGGCTGCTCTTTTCCGATTTTTCGGTGATCCTGGCCTTTGTCCACCTCTACACGCTGTTCATGGTGGTTCCGATCTTCAACACCATGATGCGTATCGACCGCTCGCTGATCGAGGCAGCCTATGACAATGGCGCCACCGGTCTGCAGACACTCACCAACGTCATCATTCCGCTGACCAAACCCGGCATCATGATCGGTTCCATTTTTGTCGTCACGCTGGTGATGGGCGACTTCATTACCGTGCGCTTCATGTCCGGCAGCCAGAAGGCCAATGTCGGCAGGTTGATCTCCAACGACATCGCGCTTTTGCAATATCCCTCTGCCGCGGCAACAGCGGTCATCCTGCTGATCACGGTGCTTCTGGTGATCTCGATCCTGCTGCGCTTCGTCGACATCCGGAAGGAGCTCTGATCATGGAAAAACGTTCCCGCTCCTTCTATGCGCTTGCCGCGTTCTTTGGCCTTTTCCTGGTTTTCCTCTATGGCCCGACAGTCACCATCGCGATCCTGAGTTTTCAGGGACCGCAGGGCGGGCTGACCTTCCCGATGCGCGGCGTCTCGCTGCACTGGTTCCACGACCTGTTCGAACAACAGGCCGTCGGGGATATCTGGGGCAGTTTCTCGCGCTCGCTCGTGCTTGGTCTCATGGTCATGGTGACAACGGTCGTTGTCTCCGTCATGGGCGGCCTTGCCTTCCGCAAGCGGTTTCCCGGGTCCGGTGCGATCTTCTATCTGATCATCACCTCGCTGGTGATCCCGTCGATCCTGGTTTCGCTTGGCGTCGGCCTGATCTTCTCCCAGTCCGGCCTTGCCGTGCATTGGTCGACCTCGGGCTTTGGCGCGCAGCTGACGTGGACCTTGCCCTTCGGCCTGCTGATCATGTTCGCGGTTTTCAACCGTTTCGACAAATCCTACGAGGAGGCCGCGCGCGACCAGGGCGCAAGCGCCTGGCAGACTGTCCGTCATGTCGTGCTGCCGATAATCGCGCCGATGCTGATCGGGGTCGCCCTGTTCGGTTTCACCCTGTCCTATGACGAGTTTGCCCGCACGCTTCTGACGGCTGGCAGCTACAACACGCTGCCGCTGGAAATCTACGGCATGACAACAAACGTCACGACGCCGGTGATCTTTGCTCTCGGCACTCTGACAACCGCCTTCTCCTTCGGCATCATCGGCCTGTTCCTGGCCATTGTCGTCATCCTGAACAAACGCAGGTCACGGCACGGCTCGGATGCCGGAAAGGGCATGGTCTAGGGCCTTACATGCGCGACATACACATCCTCGTCATCAATCCGAATTCCACGGCTTCAATGACGCAGAAGATCGCGGCGGCTGCTCGCGCCGCAGCCGGTCCCTTCAGCCGGATTACGGCCATCAATCCACTGGAGGGACCGGCAGCCATTCAGGGGCCAGCGGATGGCGAGGCTGCCCTGCCCGGCCTGTTCGATCTCTTCGAGCGCTCGCTCAAGACCGACCCAAGCATAAGCGCGATCATCATCGCATGCTTCGACGATACCGGCCTTTGGGAACTGAAGGCGAAATCCCGCGTCCCGGTGGTTGGCATCGGCGAGGCAGCCTACCATGTTGCCTCCGTGGCAGCCGAACGGTTTTCGGTGGTTACCACCTTGTCCGTCTCCGTACCGGTGCTGGAAGAGAACCTGCAGCGCACCGGCCTTGCCGCCCGATGTGTCAGGGTGCGTGCATCGGACGTGCCCGTTCTGGAACTGGAAAACCCCGAGAGCGATGCCCGGCACAAGATCGAGGCGGAAATCCAGGCCGCTCTGAGACTGGACGGCATCGGCGCAATCGCACTCGGTTGCGCGGGCATGGCGGATCTGGCCGCCGACCTGACGGCGCAATTCAAGGTACCCGTCATTGATGGTGTAGCGTCCGCTGTGCGCCTTGCAGAGGCGATCACCGCCTAGGCGCGCCCTCTCGCCTGCTAGTGGTCCAGAATGTCGTCCGCCTCCGTGCGGAAGCTTTCCACGGCGGAAAAGAAAACGTCGAACAGCATGCTGCGCTCGTCGCCGAGCGAGAAAACCACTTCCTCGTATTGGCGTTGCATGTCCGAGACCGGAACCCGGTGAACGACATCGGTTCGCCCGGTTCCGAACCGCCACATGAAACCGACCCCGAGGCCATTGACCACTGCTTCATAAACCGCGTCACGGGTGTCCAGAGTCAAAAGAGGCGATGGCTCGAACCCGGCGGAACGAAAGGCCCTGTCGACCACCCGTTGGGTGGAGGATCCCCTTGTCCGGAAAATCAGGGGTTCGGCCATCAGCCGTTCGCAGGTCACGGCCGCCTCCCGGGACAGCGGGCTGTCGGGATGGACGATGGCAACGACATTCTGCCTTGCAAGCAAGGCGCGCCGGAAGCGGCCATCCGCAGGCACATCCGGCAGCACACCGATGTCGACTTCGCGGGTCAGCACTGCCCGCGTGATCCGCTCATGCGAACCTGTTTCCACCGCGATTTCGATGCCCGGATGCCGCTTGAGAAATTGCGCGATCAACGCCATGCCCGGCATCGAATTTCCCAACCCGATTTTCAAACGACCGTTCAGCAAGGTGTTGTGACGGGTCAACAGCCGTGTTGCAGCGCGTTCGGCTTCTGCCATGCGCTCGGCGACGTCACATAGCTCGTTGCACAGCGGTGTTGGCGACAAGACACCGTTTTTCCGGTCGAACAGGCGTACGCCGAATTCCGCTTCAAGATCTTTCACATGACGCGCGACGGCCGGCTGCGAAATCTTCAGCGCCCGTGCCGCTGCAGCATATGAGCCTCCGGACGCGACCGCGTTCACGGCCCGAATGCGCGACAGGGAAAGGGTCATTCCAGGTTTTCTCCGATTAGCAAAGCCAAAGGTTTGATCACCTCAAACCATAGGTTCGCTCTGTTACGGCAGCGTCACAGAGTGACGACAATTTGATTGCGATTTCAGCGGGCCACGCCAACGGAGCACGGCCCTTCCTGACCAGAACAATCCGCCTGCCGTACCGGCGGATCCTCAATGCCGATCGGTGGTACCGAAAGGCAACCGGACAGATATGGACTTCGCAATGCGGGCTCGCAAAACAACGACAATTCAATGGCTTGGCGCCGCGGAGGTTGACGGTTATGCCGCAATCCTTTGCGATCTGGACGGTTGCCTGATAGCCGCCGGACGAGCATTGCCGGGCGCGGAAGATTTTGTCCGGGCGGCTGGCAAAAGGGTATCGATCGTTTCGAACAACTCGGCCGACACAAGCATCACGTTATCGGCAAAACTGAACGCAATCGGCCTGCCTTTGCCGCAGGAAAGCATCTTTCTTGCAGGTGAGCTGGCTGTGCGCACGATCGCAGCGGAACGTCCGGGCGCGCGCATCCATGTAATTGCCGAACAGCCGCTTCACGCTCTTGCAACAGAGCTCGGCCTTGAGCGCGCAAACGATCGGACAGACGTCGTCCTGCTTGCCCGGGATACAAAGTTCACCCTGACCGGACTGGAAAAGGCCTTGCGACTGCTGGAGCAAGGCGCAGAGCTGGTCGTGACCAATCCGGATCTTTCCCACCCGAATGCGGACGGTCGCCCGGTGCCGGAAACCGGCTCCCTGCTCGCAGCCTTCAAAGCGTGCTGTCCGGAGATCGCGCCAAGGGTTATCGGCAAACCTCAGCCGTTCCTCATCGGCGCGGCACTCGAAGCTGCGGGCGTTCCGGCGTGCAAGGCTGTCTTTGTGGGCGACAACGCCGCGACCGACGGCGCCGCGGCAACCCTTGCCGGTCTCGATTTCATTCACCTCGTCGCAACGCCCTCGCCGATCGTGAACGGTGCTCCTGTGAAAGAGCCGATACCGTCCGCTCATCCGTCGTCAGTGGAGGCGAGCGCATGTTGACCTACGTTCTGCGAACCCTTTTGCGGATGGCGATCACCCTGTTCCTCATCGTGACGCTCGTCTTCTTCGCCACCAGGCTTTCCGGAAATCCGGTCGACTTCGTTCTCGGCGAAGGCATCACCAAGGAAGACCGGGCCCTCCTGATCGCTTACTACGGTCTGGATTCCTCCATCGGAACTCAGTACTGGCGCTATCTCAGCTCGGTGTTTTCGGGTGAGTTCGGACTGTCTTTCCTGGAAAGGCGGCCGGTTTCGGAAATCGTTCTCGAACGTGCATGGCCATCCTTGAAACTGCTGCTGAGCGCAGTGTGCTTCACGCTGATAGTGTCCATACCGCTTGGTATTCTGGCCGCCATCTACCGCACCAGCGTCATCGGCAGCGTGGTGATGGTAATCGCCTTTCTCGGATATGCCGTACCGTCCTTCATCATCGGCATCCTGCTGGTGCTGATCTTTGCCTACACGCTCAACTGGCTTCCCGTCATTGGCGATGGAACGGCGCTGCATTTCATTATGCCGACGCTTGCCATTTCCGGCACGCTGGTTGCGGCGATCACCCGCTTCACCCGCAACGCCATGCTGGACGTGCTCAGCCAGGACTACATGCGCACAGCCCGTGCCAAGGGTCTGCCGGAGTGGATCGTCATTCTGAAGCACGGACTGCGCAACGCGTCGATCACGCTGCTTTCCGTGGTCGGACTACAGATCGCCAGCCTCGCGGCGGCGGGTAGCGTTGTCGTGGAATCGATCTTCGCATGGCCCGGTATCGGCGATCTCCTCGTCCGGTCCGCCATCCTGCGTGACTACCCCGTCCTCCAGTTCGGTGTCCTGTCCGTCGCTGTCGCGGTCATCGTGATCAACGCAGTGGTCGACATCGCCTACGCCTTCGCGGATCCGCGCATCCGCCTTGCCAAGGGATAAGCGCATGACCGACGCAACGCACAACCTGTCTTCGCCGCGTAATACCGGCACAAGAACATACCGTCTCCCGATCTGGTCGGATGCGAACTGGATTGTCCGGATCGCGCTTCTCATCGGCCTGATCCTGATCGTGACGGCACTTGCCGCCCCCTGGGTTGCCCCCTTCGACCCGAATGCCCAAAGTCTCATTTCCCGGCTGCGTCCGCCAATCGGGTTCGAACGCTACAAGGACGGCTTCTATTTCGGCACCGACGAACTCGGCCGGGATATCTTCTCCCGCTGCATCTACGGCCTGCGGCTGACCTTCGCACTCGCCCTTGCGGGAGCCGTTATCGGTCTTCTGATCGGCGGTACATTGGGTCTGATGGCCGGCATCATCGGCGGTGTTTTCGAAGAGGTCATCATGGGCCTGGTCGACGCGCAGATCGCCATACCCTTCACCCTGATCGCCCTTCTCATTCTGGCAGTCATGGGCTCATCCCTGGACGTGATGATCCTCGTGCTCGGTGTCTACGGCTGGGAGCAATACACGCGGATTGTGCGCGGTGAAGTGAAGAAGCTGATCCAGATGCCCTTTGTCGAAGCGGCACGTGCAGCAGGTGCTACGCCGCTCCGGATTGCGGTGAGGCACATCCTGCCCAATGTCGTCTCGCCGATCGTCGTCCAGTTCACACTGAACTTTTCCAACATCGTCATCCTGGAATCGACCCTGTCTTTCCTCGGTCTCGGCGTTCAACCGCCAACCGCAACGCTCGGATCGATGGTCGGCATCGGCCGCGACTATCTGCCGACGGCCCCCTGGATCGTTCTCGCCCCCGCGATGGTGATCCTGCTCCTCACATTCGCAGTCCAGATCCTTGGCGACTGGCTGCGCGACAAGGCGGATGTCCGTCTCAGGTCCCGCTGACCGAACTCAACCACAGAAGCCGGAACGGCCAACGCTCCACCCTAGCAGCCTTGGAGGCTCGATATGACCAAACTATTGGCAACCACCGCTCTTGCTTCGCTCATGGCGACAAGTGCCTTCGCAACAGAACTCACCGTTGGTGCAGCCAACGTGTCCAGCTACCTCGATCCGGGTCGCGATCACTCTAATGTCGGCTCACAGTTCTACTACAACGCCTTCGATACGCTGATCGCCAAGAACCACGACACCACCGACACTGAATGGCAGCCGGGCCTCGCGACAGAGTGGAAACTTGTCGAACCGACGATCATGGAACTGAAACTGCGCGAAGGCGTGAAGTTCCACAATGGTGCCGACATGACCGCCGACGACGTCGTGTTCTCGCTGAACCGGATGTATCAGGCCGACTTCCCACCCTATCAGGTGCGTGCCCGGGACCGTCTTGAAAACTTCGAGAAGGCAGAGAAGGTCGATGATCTCACCGTGCGCATCCATGCAAAGCGCCCGGAGCCTCTTTGGGAAACACTGTTGAACCTGCAGCAGGTCATGATCATTCCGGAAGCTTACACCAAGAGCCTTGCAGGCGACCCGGACAAGCTTGAGCATGACGACTTTGAAGCCTTTTCCCTGAAGCCGGTCGGCACAGGCCCATACAAGGTTGCCGAATTCGTACCAGGCGAAACAGTGGTCTGGGAACGTTTTGACGACTTCTGGGGCGAAAAGGCACCGCTCGACAAGGTCACCGTCCGGCATATGCCGGAGACTGCTTCACGCATCACGGCCCTGAAAACCGGTGAAGCCGACATCGTCACCAACATCGCACCTGACCAGCTTCAGCTCATCGAGAACGATCCGGACATGAAGGCCGCCGGCAGCGCCACTGCCCTCTTCCACGTCATGATCATGAATGTGAACCATCCAAAACTGAAGGATGCCCGCATCCGTCAGGCCCTGTCGCTCGCCATCGACCGTGACACGCTGAACGAAGCCCTGTGGGGTGGCAAGGCCGTGGTTCCGTCCACGCACACGCTTGCGGAATTCGGCGAATTGTACCAGCCGGAGCTGACCACCTTCGAATACAATCCGGAGAAAGCCAGGGAACTGCTCAAGGAAGCAGGCTATGACGGCTTCGAAATCACCTACGACACCGCGCCGGGCTACTACACCAACGGCCTTCTGGCGGCCCAGGCCATCATGGAGATGTGGGCGGAAGTCGGTATCAAGGGCAAGGTCAACGTCCAGGACAAATGGAGCGGCAACTCACCGGACATGATGACCCGCAACTGGTCCAACCCGATGTATTTCGCCGACCCGTTCGGCAGCTTCGGCGTCATGTGGGCTCCGAATGGTCCGTCTGAATCCGAAGGCCGTTTCAACACGGACGAAGACTACGCCAAGAGCTGGGAGCAGTTCCGCTTTAACGGTGATGTCGAGTTGCGTCGCGCGGCCTATGCGGAGCTGATGGAGCGCATCAAGCAGGATCCGCCGGTGCTGCCGCTGTATCGCCCCTATGAGAGCTGGGCGATGAAGACCAACGTCAACTGGGCTCCCAAGCCGGGTCACATTCCCTACGTGCTCGACTTCCGCGCCGGCTCCATTTCGTTCAACTAAGCAAAAAAAGGCGCCGCCGGTATACCGGCGGCGCTTTCCCTACCCTTTGATCAATTCAGGAAATTCAACGTGTCCGTACGCATTGCTGTTGTCGCCGACATCCACCACGGCAAACCTTCCGCGACCAAGCGCGGTGACACTGCCCTCGAGCTGATGGCCGAGTTTGCCCGTTTCGCCAACGATGCCGCCCCCGATTTCGTCGTCGATCTGGGCGATCGGATTTCCGATATGGACCGCGACACAGACCTTCAGCTGGAACGCGAAGTCGCCGACGCTTTCAAGGCCGTCGATGCTCCGGTCCACCACATCAATGGCAATCACGACCGCGATCACCTGGATGTTTCGGACAACGAGGAAATCCTCGGTCAGTCCCTCGCCAACGCGACCTTTGATGCAGGTGACTGGAGAATTGCTCTGTGGCGCGCAGACAGCAAGATCCATCGGACGCCGGAGCATTCCGGCTTCATTCTGCATGAGGCCGATCTCTTGTGGCTGTCACGCGTTGCACAGAACACGGACAAACCTCTTCTGGTGCTCAGCCACGTTCCCGTTTCCGGTCATGGCCAGATCGGTAACTACTACTTCGAACGCAATCCGTCAGCTTCGACCTACCCGATGGCAGAACGTGCCCGCGCGGCACTGGCGCAGTCCCGGCAGCCGGTGGTCTGTCTGTCCGGCCACGTTCACTGGAACACAATCACCACGGTGGACGGCATTACCCATCTGACACAGCAGTCGCTCACCGAAAGCTTCACCACCAGAGGCGAACCTGCCGGTGCCTTCGGTTTGCTTGAGCTTGGCGAAACCGTCTCCTGGCAGGTGCAGGGCCTCGACCCGATTGCCCATTCGTTCAAGCCTCATGCCGACCGCTGGACACCGCCGCTACCGGACTTCAACCAGCATCCGGAATTTGCCGCAAGACGCCGCGGAGACCTCAAATGACCAAGCCGGTACTGGACGTTCAGGACCTCAGGATTTCTTTCGGTGCTCATGAAGCCGTGAAGGGAATTTCCTTTGCCATTCATGCGCGGGAAACACTTGCGCTGGTCGGAGAGTCCGGTTCCGGCAAATCGGCCACGGCACTTTCCATCCTGAGGCTGATCGAACGAGAAGGTGGAACGATTGGCGGGGGCAGCATCCGCCTGAACGATGGTGATGGCTCCCATGACTTGCGAAGCCTGTCGGATGCGCAACTGACCGCGTTGCGCGGCAATGCCATTTCCATGGTCTTTCAGGAGCCGATGACCTCACTCAACCCGGTTCTGAAAATCGGCGACCAGGTTGGCGAGGTCTTCATCCGCCATCGGAAGTTCGACAGGCGCAAGGCCATGCAAGCCGCGGAAGAAGCCCTCGATCAGGTGCGCATTCCGGATCCGGCGCGGCGGCTGCACCAATATCCGCACGAACTTTCCGGCGGCCTGCGTCAACGGGTGATGATTGCAATGGCGCTCGCCTGCAGGCCCAAACTGCTGATCTGCGATGAACCGACTACGGCTCTGGACGTCACCACCCAAGCGGAGATCCTGACGCTCATCAGGAACCTTCAGGACGAAATCGGCATGGGCGTTCTGTTCATCACCCACGACATGGGCGTCGTTGCCGAGATTGCCGACCGGGTCGTCGTGCTTCGCAACGGCGAAAAGATGGAAGAAGCCAGCGTTCACGATCTTTTCGAAAGGCCGAAGGCTGCCTACACAAAGGCGCTGATGGCGGCAACGCCGAAACCGGGTTCTGGAACCAGCACGCAGCAGGCCGGGACCGAGACAGTGCTGGATGTTGAGCAACTGTCGACACGATTTGCCGGCAAATCCGGCCTGTTTTCCAGGAAATCCGGCGGCGTTCTGGCCGTGAACCGCGTTTCGCTGAAGGTTGCGCGTGGCGAGACGCTTGGTCTGGTTGGCGAATCCGGTTGCGGCAAGTCGACCCTGGCGCGGTCCATTCTGCACCTGATCGAACCTGAAAGCGGATCTGTCCGGCTTGACGGCAATGTTCTGAACAGCTCCTCCCGGCAGGCGCTCCGCGAGACGCGGAAAGACATGCAGATGGTGTTTCAGGACCCCTATGCGAGCCTCAATCCGCGGCTTCCGGTACATGAACTGATCACGGAGCCGGCACGGATCCACGGCCTTGTCTCGCGCAAGGACCAGAAGGAACTCGCAGCGGATCTGGTTGAAAGGGTTGGACTGGAGCGCGATGCCATCAATCGCTTCGTGCACCAATTCTCCGGCGGACAACGTCAGCGTCTGTGCATTGCGCGTGCCTTGTCGGTGGAACCGAAACTCATCATTGCGGACGAAGCGGTCTCCGCGCTGGATGTTTCCATTGCCCGGCAGATCACTGATCTGATGCTGGAACTGCAACGCACGGAAGGTCTGTCGTTCCTGTTCATCTCACACGATATCGGCGTGGTGGAGCGGGTCAGTCACCGCATTGCCGTGATGTACAAGGGCGAGATTGTCGAAACCGGTCCAACCGAACAGATTCTGAAAAACCCGCAGCACCCGTACACACGCCGCCTGTTGTCTGCCGTTCCAATCCCGATGCCGAAGCAACGCCGCAAGTCTGCGGAGGCCTTCACGGCATTTCCGCAGGAAAGCACGACACTGGCGGCGATGGCGTAACCAACTTCAGGCCAATTCGTTCCGGTGCAATCTGTTTCAGGAATATGGGTCTCTTTACTGGCCCCTCACCCGGCAACACGCTATATCCTTGCCCCGGACGGACACAGACCTGGAGCTGCCATGAGCGGATTGCTTGCCCTACTCGATGACGTTGCCGCAATCGCCAAGATTGCCGCGGCCTCCGCGGATGACGTGATCGGCCAGGCGGCCAAGGCGGGCGCGAAAGCGGCCGGAGCCGTGATCGACGACGCAGCCGTCACTCCGAAATATGTCGACGGATTTTCCCCTGCACGCGAAATTCCGATCGTCTGGCGGATCGCGAAGGGGTCAATCAAGAACAAGCTGATCTTCCTGCTTCCGGCCGGCCTTCTACTCAATGAGTTTCTGCCAGGTATCATTACACCGTTGCTGATGCTGGGTGGCGCCTACCTGTGTTTTGAGGGGGCGGAAAAGATCTATCACATCTTCAAGCCCCATCATCATGACGCCGACGAGCCGGAAGGCTTCGTTGCCGACCCGTTGCATCTGGAAGAACAGAAGGTTTCCGGCGCCATCAAGACCGACTTCATCCTGTCGGCGGAAATCATGACGATCGCCCTCGCCGAGATTCCTGAAAGCACCATCTGGATGGAAGCCGCCACGCTTGCAGTGGTCGCAATTGGCATCACCGTTCTCGTTTATGGCTCCGTTGCCTTGCTGGTAAAAGCGGACGACTTTGGCCTGATGCTGACGCGCAGAGGTCGACTGTCGCTGACCCGCGCCATCGGCCACGGCATTGTGAAAGCCATGCCCGGCTTCATGAAACTGCTGATGACAGTCGGTACCGCCGCAATGCTTTGGGTCGGTGGCTCCATCGTGCTGCACGGTATGGACGTTCTGGGCTTCGGACAGATCTACGGCATCATCCACGACATTGCCCACAACGTGGCTCATTCGGTACAGGTCGCTCAAGGATTCCTCACATGGGTGGTAACGGCAAGCCTGGACGGTCTGTTCGGCCTTGCACTCGGCATGCTGCTGATCCCGGTTACCAGCAAGGTGATCCTGCCGGTCTGGCGGCTCGTCAGAGGCAAGTCAGCCGCGAAGAGCCACTGACCTTCGAGCGGTCGGCCCGGAAAAAACAAAGGCAATCGACAGGAGACAGTCGATTGCCTTTTTCGTGAGAGAGCAAAGCGCAGGATTTTCTGTACGCCGACGAAACCGGGACATGTCAGCCCGACAGCCTGCTCCCAGTCGCTCAATATAAGTTCCTAAAACGTATTGAAGCTTGAGGGGCCTTCTGGTTGAGCAAACGTGGTGTAAGGCGCAACGGTAAGTGCCGTACCGACGAAGCCAGACTTCATGATGACATAGGCATAGGCCATGAAGGTGCGGTCATAGGGCACCGACAGGTCCTTGTCGCAGTCAACGATCCGCTACGCCCTTAAACACCCGCAAGCGCGAGAAGTTCAAATTAGCGTTTAGATCGAAATAAATTTCTACCTATGCGAATTCGAGCATTGCGATTGACCGGGCATGGTTGGCTCTGCAGATCAGGCTTCGGCGTTTCCGGGCAACAGCATCTCGAGTTCTTCGCCCGACAGGAACATTGCAAAGAGATCTGCCGCCTTGTTCGCATCAAGAGGCATGGTCTCGATCCGTTTCGGCAGATCAGCGCGCTGCGTGTCGTTCAAAACATATCCGCGCAGCTTCACAATGCCCGCAAGGTAGTCCGGATCTATTTCCGGATGCGGCTGGCATGTCAGGATCCGGCCAGGCAGATGAAGCCCGGCAATCGGGCAACCTGAACTGCTTGCAACAACTTCAAGCCCCTTGGGCGCCATTGTGACCTGGTCCTGATGCCAGGCATTGAGCACCAGTTTTTCGTGACCGAAACCGCGATAGGTTTCCGGTCCGGCGGTAAATCCCGTGTGCGACCTCTCCACCTGGCCACCAAGAGCCTGAGCAATGATCTGGTGACCGAAGCAAACACCGATCAGAGGGCGCTCGCTCTGGTGAATTGCGCGGATAAGATCCTCAAGCTGCGGAATCCAGTCGTGGTCTTCGTAAGCTCCGTGGCGGGACCCGGTTATCAACCAGGAATCCGCTGCTTCCGGCCCATCGGGGAACTCGCCCGCCTCCACATCATAGGTCATGAAGGAAAACCCGCGACCGGCCAGCAACTGCCGGAAGCATGCATCGTAGTCGCCCAATTCCTGTGCCAGTTCGTCGGGGGCATGCCCGGGCTGCAAGATGCCGATATGTCTGGAGTTCATCGATAGGTCTCGTCTGGTGAATCCGGCTGGCGCCGATCGCTCATGATTGACCGCTCTTTGCAGCATCCGCAAGACACGCGCCAAGTTTGCGCTTCTGCTCTCCGGATGGCTCGAAATTCTCCGCGGCCAACCAGGCTTCATAGCCTTTTTTCAGCGCCGGCCATTCCTTGTCGATCATGGAGAACCACGCTGTATCGCGATTGAGACCCTTGACGACAAGATGCTGCCGGAAGACGCCTTCCTCGCTGAAACCGAAACGCAAGGCGGCTTGTCTGGACGGAATGTTGTCGTTGTTGCACTTCCATTCAAAACGCCGATAGCCGAGTTCATCGAACACATATTTCATGAACAGATAGAGGGCTTCGGTCGCCCCGCGTTTGCGTGAGATCAGCGGTCCCCAATAGATATTGCCAATTTCGATGACACCGTTGGCCTCGTCGATCCGCATAAGCGTCTGCCGCCCGGCTACTTTGCCGGTTTCCTTGTCCACGATGACAAAAAAGAGCGGATCCTTGCTGGCTGCAGCCTTTTCCACCCACCCGCGGAAAGCGGCTTCAGATTCCGGTGGATACTCAGGAAGCCAGCGGAATTTCTGATCGCCGTCCGGCACATCGGAAGCTTCGAATAGTCCGGACGTGTGACGCACCGGATCAAGCGGTTCCAGGACAACGTAACGGCCCTCAATCGGCTTGTGCTCCGGCCGGGGACGCCCGGTCCAATGGCTAAGGTTTTCAGGCATGATCATCTCCGGAAAGGGCATGGCTTGCATGTGCCGGCAGTTTGCTACCGGCAGGCTCCCACTGTCTACCGATTCACTGGTACCGCGAGAAGATCCAGTTCCTCGAGACCAACAGAACCAGTTAGGAGGCTCTTTTCCTTTAGGCCACATCACGCCGTAAAGGAGCATTGAAGCCCATCTGCAACCAACAAAACTCGTGTTAAGCTCCACCGGTTTCTGGAGGAGGCAAACCATGACTTCGGGTGTAACGGTGCTTGTCGGAACCACCAAGGGAGCGTTCCTGCTGAACGGTGGAAGTGACCGTGGAGGCTGGAAGGTAAAGGGACCTTTCTGCGATGGCTGGCCGATCAATCACGTGATCGGCGATCCGGATAGCGGCACGATCTGGGCCGGCGGCGGCGGCGAATGGTCCGGCGCGGGCGTCTGGCGTTCTGTCGACGGCGGCGAGACATGGGAGGTTACCCGACTGACCAAAGGGACGCTCGACGACTGGGCAGCCAATGACCCCGAGACAGCCAAGTTTTTGAATTGGACACCTCAGGACCTGCCTTTTGCGGACGACTTCTCGCAAATCTGGTCGCTCGGGTATGCCCACGGCACGCTCTACGCCGGCACCAAGCCCGCAAGGTTTCTTGCCAGCCGGGATGCCGGCAAGAGCTTCGCGCATCTGGAAGGGCTTGCCAATCATCCGTCCGCAGACAGCTGGAACCCGGGTGCGGCCGGCCTTGTGCTGCACACGATCGTTTCCGACCCGGACAATCCGAAAAAGCTCTGGATAGGCATTTCTGCAGCAGGGGTTTTCGCCAGCGAAGATTGCGGCATGACGTGGGAGCGACGCAACCGGCTGTCCAACGCGGCCGCCTGTGAGGGACATGATCACCATGCCTCCCCGCGCGACGGCGAGACCGGCCATTGCGTTCACAACATGATGCGTGCACCTGGCGACAATGACCTGCTTTATCAGCAGAACCACCACGGCGTCTGGCGATCCGCAGACGGCGGGCTCAACTGGGACAACATCACCGACGGCCTGCCCTCCACCTTCGGCTTCCCGATCCGCGTTCATCCGCGAGATCCTGACACCATCTGGACGCTCCCGCTTAACGGAGACACCGAAGGCCGGTTTCCCCCCGGTGCGGCGGCAGCCGTCTGGAAGTCCGATGACGGTGGCCGAACCTGGCGGGACAAGCGCGAGGGCCTTCCGCAGGAAGCCTGCTTCTTCACGGTTCTGCGTCAGGCGATGGGCGGCGACACACGAGACCCCGCCGGGCTCTACTTCGGCACAAACTCAGGCTCGGTTTTCGCCAGCCTGGATGAAGGTGAGACCTGGCAGGAAATTGCCCGCCATTTGCCGACTGTGCTGGCCGTCGAGGTTTTGGACCGAGCATAAAACCAGCTGATATCGGGAAGGCCCTGCTGCCAACTCGCTGCCACGCGTGCGTTTGCCTCGACCACATCTTCCTGGACACAAAGACCGTTCAGCACGCGCGCTGTTCGCCAGCCGTCCATTGTTCGCAAGCTCCACTGGGTGCCCCACCCTGAAGCGAATGATTGGTGACATTCCGGCACGAGCTCTGTATACAGTCAATATCCAGTCAATTTGAAAGCAATTCTTCATGACCGAATGGTGTCCGGACCTTTCCGCCAGCAGTGCTCCGCGCTATGCCGCGATCGCGGACGCCATTGAAGAAGATATTCGCGCCGGACGCCTTTCGCCTGGAGACCGGCTTCCTGCGCAGCGCCAGTTGGCAGCCCGGCTCGGGCTTGACTTCACCACCGTTGCACGCGGTTACACCGAAGCCCGCAGGCGTGGCGCTATCTCCTCCATGGTTGGCAGCGGCACATTCGTCACCGGCCCCGACAGCGTTCTGGGCGGCGGCGTTGCAACACGTGATGCCAAGCGGCTGTCACCTCCGGACTTTTCCATGAACCTGCCGCCGGAAGTCAGTGACCCTGGCCTGATTGCCCGTATGAAAGAGGGGCTCGCGGCGCTTTCGGCCGACCTCATTCCGCTGCTTCGATACCAGACAATTTCTGAAAAAGACCCGGACCGCCAGGCTGCGGCACGCTGGCTTGCCGGAGTTGGCCTCAAACCCGACCCGGAAGATATTCTGTTTGCTCCCGGTGCTCAGGCAGCTCTTGCCGGCATTCTTGCAACGCTTTGCGAGCCGGGTGACCGGATCGCATGCGAAGCCGTCACCTATCCCGGGATCCGCTCCATCTGCGGACAACTCAGACTGGAGCTTTGTGGCTTGCCGAGCGACGAAGAAGGCATTGATCCGGAGGCCTTTCGCAAAGCCTGTCTCGACGGTCGCCTGAAGGCACTCTATCTCAATCCGACCCTGCACAACCCAACCACTCGCACCCTCTCCGAGCAGCGGCGCCGCGATCTTGCCGCCACCGCGCAGCGCCACGGCGTGCCGATCCTGGAGGATGATCCCTACGGCCAGCTCAGCCGCAAGCAGGTCCCGTCGATAGCCGCTCTTGCTCCGAATATCACCTGGTACATCGGTTCTCTTTCGAAAAGCGTTGGAGCCGGTCTCCGGCTCGCCCACGTCCTTGCCCCGGACCGGAGCGCTGCATGGCAGTTCGCTCGTTCACAGCGCACGTCCAGCGTCATGATTTCCCCGCTCACGACAGCCCTCGCCACGCGCTGGATCGAAGATGGCACTGCCAGAGCCCTGCTTCGGCACATCCGAAGCGAAAGCGCGGCCCGGCAGGACCTGGCCGCCCGCTATCTGAAAAGCCAGAAGTTTGAAGCCGACCCTGACGGATTTCATATCTGGCTTGCCTTGCCTGAAGGCTGGTCTCGTCCGGCCTTTGTCAGCCAGATGAGGAACCAGGCTGTCGGCGTTGTGGAAAGCGACGCCTTCACGATTGCCGGAAAGGCGGATGAATCCGTGCGGCTCTGTCTGGGCGGACCACATGATCGCGCTCAGATCGATAGCGCGTTCAGGGTCATTTCCGAGGCATTGGCGTCAACGCCGGACAAGACCTCCACCTACTTCTGAACGAAAAGGCAAAGACTGCACACAACCCTCTGCCAATCTGCCGCAGGCGATTGGCTTGCCATGCAAGCAATTTGCTTTATCTTTGACTGCAAACATATTCATTCATTCAAATATTGACTGGATTAACGTCTCCGGCTCGAACCGGAAGACCTCTCGCAGGAAAAGGTGTTCCATGACCACTCCACAAAGCTGGCCGCAAATTCCGCCGATCCGCACCGGCATCAAGGGCCGCTGCCCGCGTTGCGGCGAAGGCTCCATCTTCGACGGCTTCCTGAAGCTGAAGCCGAAATGCGACCACTGCGGACTTGATTACAGCTTTGCCGACCCTGCGGACGGGCCCGCGTTTTTCGTGATCTGCTTCGGCTGCATTCCCGCAGTCGCCTTTGCGATCTGGCTCGAAATCGCCTTTACAGCCCCTTACTGGGTGCATTTGGTGACGACCCTGCCGCTGATCCTGGTGACCTGCATTCCTATGCTTCGACCGCTCAAGGGCTGGCTGGTCTCAAGCCAGTATTTCTACAAGGCGGAAGAAGGCAAGCTGGCCACACCGGTTTCCCAATCCTCGGAAAGCCAGGTCTGACGTTCGGAAGCCCCAAGCCGGACCGACGACCAGACTTTCCCGAGGCAGGCGGTGACATCGGACGGGCGATGCACCGCCTTTTCTTTTCTTAAATTGAGAGGCTATGGAGCAAGTGGCCCATCCTTCGAGACGGTGCTTCGCACCTCCTCAGAATGAGGATGAGTGTGTTGCTCTGCTTGCGTCTGAATGCACGTCCGCCTCATTCTGAGGAGCGAGTTCGCTCGCATCTCGAAGGATGGGCCGCAATTACCTAACAAACCGGCAGTCAGCGTCAGACGGCCCTCACCCACACGGCCGTGTCGTGAAACGCCGCGCCACCATACGGCGCCACCGGGTCGGCCCCGGTAAGCGTGTTGATGCCGCGGCCGTCCTCGAATGCATCGTTCGGCCAGATCCCTTCCGAGATCACGGTTCCGGGCGCGACGGTCGCAACATATCGCGCATGCAAAGTCACGACACCGCGCCGGTTGCCCATCTTTACCTTGGCACCGTCTTCGATGCCGAAACGCTCTGCCTCTTCCGGACGCAACCAGACCTCCGGTCGGCCTTCCTTCTTCTTCGAACTGTCGGTCTCGTTGAACGTGGAATTCAGGAAAGAGCGAGCTGGCGATGTCACCAAGCGGAACGGATGCTGCTCGTTGGCGAGTTCGATGCTGTCCCATTGATCCGGCAACTCCGGCATCGTCTGCCAGGGACCGAAAATTGTGCCATCTTCCGGCTTGTTGGGAGCAGAGGAACGACCCCAGTCAGCCTTGAAGTGGAACTTGCCGTCTGCGTGACCGAAGCCGTTGAGATAATGCGCCGTTTCGAAATCAGGCTGCAGATCGATCCACTTTCCAGCTTCCAGGTCTGCGAGCGTTCCATAGTTGGAATTGCGCAACAGCCAGTCGATATGGTCGCGTGCGCTCATATCGAATCCTGGATGAGGTTTTGAGTCAACGCGCCTGGCGATCTCGTTGATAACAAATATATTTTCCCTAGGACCTTCCGGCGGCTCAACAGCTTTGGGACCCAGCATCAAATACTGATGTCCGCCGCCTTTATAAAGGTCGTCATGTTCCAGAAACTGGGTTGCCGGCAGCACGATGTCTGCCATCTGCGCTGTCTCTGTCAGGAAATGCTCATGGACGACGGTGAAGAGGTCCTCGCGCGCGAACCCCTGCTTTATCAGGTCCTGCTCCGGTGCCACGGAAACCGGGTTGGTATTCTGAATCAGCATCGCCTTCACCGGCGGACCACCAAGTAACGCCGCTTCGTCGCCCGTGAGAATACGGCCGACAAGGCTCTGGTCGAGGGCGCGCGCAGCCGGGTCCTTCAGCGAGCCGGCTTCGATCATTTCCTTGTTGAGCTGATAGATTGCACCGTTGTTGTGGAAGGCGCCGCCACCCTCTTCCTTCCAGCAGCCGGTGACAGCGGCAATGGAACTGGCAGCATGCATGCCGACTGCGCCATTGCGCGACCGGGTGAAGCCGTAGCCGAGCCGGAAATAGGTCTTCTTGACCGAACCGATCAGCTGCGCCAGCTCCTCGATTCTTGAGACGTCCAGCCCCGTGATCGAGGCAGCCCACTCCGGTGTCTTCGTTTTCAGATGCGCTTCCAGCTCGGCCGGACAATCCGTGTAGGTTTCCAGGTAATCCCGGTCGGCGTGGCCGTCGCGGAAGAGCACATGCATGACAGCGCAGGCAAGCGCGGCATCCGTGCCGGGTTTCAGGATGATGCCGATGTCCGCCTGCTTCATCGTCTCGGTCTCATAGACGTCAACAACGATAATGCGCGCGCCGCGTTTCTTGCGGGCGGCAATGGCATGGGTCATCACGTTGACCTGGGTCGCAACCGGATTTGTGCCCCAGATGACGATCTGGTCGGAAACTGCCATTTCACGCGGATCAGGCCCTGCCAACTTGCCGGTGCCCGCGACATAGCCTGTCCAGGCCATGTTGGTGCAGAAACTGTCGAACTGACGCGAGTAGCCCTTGGTATGACGCAGCCGATGGATACTGTCCCGCTGCACCATCCCCATCGTACCGGCATAGTGATAGGGCCAGACGCTTTCGGCTCCGAATTCGGCTTCCGCAACCAGGAACTTTTCAGCGATCAGATCCAGCGCTGCATCCCAGGAGATTTCCTCGAAACGGCCTTCACCTTTCTTGCCGGTGCGCCGCAGCGGCTTCAACAGCCGGTCCGGGTGGTAAAGCCGTTCGGGATAGCGCGCGACCTTGGCGCAGATAACGCCTGCGGTATAGGCATTGTCCTTGGCACCATTCAGCCGGCGTACGTCGCCATGCGGATAAAAATGCACCTCCAGCGCGCAGGTCGACGGACAATCGTGCGGACAGGCGGAAAAAGTGCTCTTGGGCGGCTGCTGGGTCATGATGCCTTACTGAATTCCTCGAACATGAGCCCGGCAAGGTTCCCCCAGCGCGGCCACCTGTCAAGTCGGATGGCCGCTTTTACCCATTATCCGGGTGGTTCGTTTCACCCGCGTGGACCGAAATCCGCAACTGTTACGACCCCGTCGCCGTTGCGGTCGATCATTTCGATCCAGGAGGATGCGTTGTCGAGAAACTCGGCTTCAGAAACCTTGCCGTCGCCGTCGATATCATTGACTTCAAGGCGCATGCCGTTTGCCGGGTTTCTTGCACCTTTCCCCATTCCCTTGGGCTCATTCTCTGCCTGATCCTGGGCTCTTGCCTCATCGAAGAGGACATATTCCTCTGCATCCAGAAAACCATCGTCGTTGGCGTCGAAACTGGCAAAGACATTGCCGCGCCGTTCCCGCGCCTCTTCAGCGTTCACTGCACCGTCACCATTCAGATCCCAGTTTTCGATGAAATGCACCCCAGGCCCTTCTGCGGCAAAACATGAGCCCACTGTTGCCAGAATGAGGGCGGCTCCGAGCGTGATCGATTTCATGTGATTTCCTTTCTTTCCAAGTTTCGAATTTTTGAATGTTTCATTTCCAAAAAAAGTGCGTGGATGTCACGCACTTTTTCCGTTCAGCTGCCGCTGCAGGGAGACCTCCCCCCACGCCCGGCTTCCGGCCTTGCGCCGGGTGGAGGACCTCCGTTGCGCGAGCCAAAGCCTGGTCCATGGCCAGATCCAAGGCCCGGGGGCGGTGGGCGACCTCCATGCAGAAAACGTGGCGGGTGGCCGCCCTGCGCCTGAACAAGCACGACGGCAGCCTCGCTATTGTCCGACAGCGCCGCAAAATCGACCGTGGGAAGATCGCTCTCGTTCTGGATCTCGCCTCTCATGCCAGCTCGTTTCAAGCGCATGAAGCTGCTGTCGGGGTTACCCATCCAACAGCGTGGAATGAAAGGAAATGCATCCGTCAGCACATAGTGATACGTGCCCTTCGGATATTCCGGCGTAACCGCAAAACGCCCGTTGCACTGGTCAAGATCGCCGGCGCCGGCAACATAGGCCCAATCCTGTGTGAACTTGCCGTTGTAGCGCCCGCCCGGTCCGCCCGGTCCGCCCGGCCGATTGCCTTTCTTCACCCTGTAGCTGCTGTTCAGCTTCTTGAGACCCGAGTTCCGCTTGGGGTCGGAATAGCCGTAAGGGCCGTAGATGGGAAAGCCGTCCGCGGCAAATCCCAACAAGGCAGGCACTGACTTACCATCCTTGGAAGCCATGACGCCGGTCGGAATGCCATGATAATGGTAGGTGCCATCCGGTTGGACATGGGCGTTGTACCGGTCAAGACCCAGCTTGCAAGCACCGCCCAGCGCCTCGTAGTTCCATCCCGAGCGACGGTCGTTTTGCCAGAACTCCGCCGTGCCAGGGTCCATGACCACACCGTTCACCGCAATGCCAAAAACCGCCTCCTGCGCCCTGGTTGCGCTGGAGTTCTTGTGCGGCACCAGAGGGACCTTCAGATTGTAGTTCTTTTTCGAAATGGAATGCGGGTTCCCGCGGTTGGGAAATTTTCCGGGTGGTTTCACTGGATAGCCGTCGGCATGAATATGGCGATAGTTACTGTCGACTGAAATGTCTGCCGACGCTTCGGCCTTCGGCAGCAAGAGGTTCCAGATTTCCTCCATAACATGCGTCTGCTCGACGGCTTGTTCACCTTCCAGTCGCGCCATGCTGTCATGCGCGGCAGCCGGTACTGCAATCAGCACTCCGGCCAGCGCTATCGATATGCGCATCGCTCTCTCCCGATCTCTTCGCCCACGAATTGAGTATGAGGCCTTTGGAAGCAGAACGCTGTCAGACAATCGCATCAAAGTGTAACGCGATGTAACGGCTGAGAGGTGGCACAAACAGAAAAAGCCGGCCCCGACGGGACCGGCTTTTCAGTCAACTCATTGTCCGCAGGTTAGCCGACGAGTTCAACACCGGAGAACCAGAACGCGATTTCTTCAGCAGCGGTTTCAGCTGCATCGGAACCGTGTACGGAGTTTTCGCCGATGGACAGGGCATAGGACTTGCGGATCGTGCCTTCTGCAGCGTCAGCCGGGTTGGTTGCACCCATGACTTCACGGTTCTTGGCAATGGCATTTTCGCCTTCCAGAACCTGAACGACGGTCGGGCCAGAGGACATGAATTCAGTCAGTTCGCCGAAGAACGGACGTTCCTTGTGAACCGCATAGAAAGCTTCAGCTTCGCGCAGGGACATCCAAACGCGCTTGGAAGCAACGACGCGCAGGCCGGCTTCTTCAAGCTTGGCGGTGATGGCACCGGTCAGGTTGCGCTTGGTGGCGTCCGGCTTGATCATGGAAAACGTGCGTTCAATCGCCATGGTTTCATCTTTCTCGTTTCAGCAGCGGGCCGGCGGAGTGCCGGTTCCGGATTTTTAAAAATTTCGCGGCCTTAATAACGGGGTGCCGTCACGCCCGCAAGGGGGCCGGGTCATGACATTTTGATGTCGGTAACCTGTTTGTGGCTCAATATGGTGCTGGCCAACATACGAACGGCTGCCTAGTCTGCGCGCAAATGCAAAGGTCGAGCGGACGGTTTGCGGCGCTCCTCTTCGGGAATGACACCATGGTCGAACTCTTCGCCATCCTGCCGACGCTGCTTTATGCGGCCGTCGCATCGCTCTGGCTCAGCCTTGCCGCACCCTCGGTGGCGGCCAATACACATGGGACCGAAAGCCCGCAAACTTTCCCCACTTTGGCAGGGCAACTTGCCGCCCTTTCGCCCGAACAGCTGGAAGAGCTCTTCGTTTTCGTTGCGGGCAACACGCTGTTCACGCTCTACCACGAGAGCGGACATATGCTTGTCTCGGAACTGGAACTTCCCGTCCTGGCCCAGGAAGAAGATGCCGTCGACAATCTGGCCACCGTTTCCATGCTCGGCGCGGACACTGACGACATGGATCTTTATCTCACACAGGCGATGATCGGTTGGTTCCTGATTGCCGAGGAAGACTACGACGACCTGGTTTTCTACGATGAGCACGATCTGGACCAGCAACGCGGCTACAAAATGCTGTGCCTGATGGTAGGGGCCGACGAAGACGCCTTTCTGGATCTCGCCAGAGACCTGGAGTTGCCGGAGGAGCGGATTGAAAGTTGCGCCTTCGACTATGAACAGGCCTCGGCTTCGTGGGAAATCGTGACCGATCCTTATCTGAGAGACAGCGATACGCCAGGGGGCAAGATCAAGGTCGTCCACGATCCGGCAACAAGAGACCTGGAAGCCATGGCCGTTTTCCTGAAGGAAAGCGGACTGGTGGAGATGGTCGCCAAGGAATTCGACACTTTCTACGAGCTGCCGAAGACAGTCACCTTCCGCTCAACCGCCTGCGGCGAGGAAAACGCCTTCTGGGATCCGGAGACGCGGGAAGTGATCCTCTGCCATGAACTTCTCGCCGGTCTGGCCGAGATCTATCTGAGTGTTCCGGAAGAAAATGAAAAAGCTCAGAGCGAGGACTGAGCATTCTTGCGATAAGCGCCTGGCGCTTCGCCATATGCCTTCTGGAATTCCCTGTAGAAGTTCGAACGGGTCAAAAATCCGGCCCGCTCCTGTATCCGGCCGACAGGCTCATCCGTCGTAACCAGCAGTCGTTCCGCTTCCGCGAGGCGTACCAGATTGACGAACTGGCTGACATTGACGCCTTCAACTGCGTTGACGGCTCTGGATAGATCCCGATCAGGAACCCCGACCCGCCGGGCCAGCCGCGTAAGTGTGAGCGATGGATCCCGGAAGAACTCCTGGTCGATCAGAACCGTTCTAGCAGCTTCAACCAGTTCTGCCTGTCGCGCTTCGCTTGCAGCAAACTCCTTCCCAGTATTCCGGGATCGCCCGAACCGAGTGCCTAGAAATCCAATGGCGGCTCCAACTGCGATCACCAGGAAAAACAGGCTTGCACCGGAAATTGCCAGAGCTGCGTCCTCCTGTCTTTCTTGCGCAAAAAGATATGCGACGAGAGCATCGATCAGGAGCGTGGCCACCATGACCAATATGGAGAAGAGAAGCAGCTTGTGCAGCAGCCCCCCCATGTTTGTCGGCGCTTCAGCAAAGACGTCCTGCCCGTTGATCCAGATCCGCGCGAGAGCCAGCGAATAGACCGCATAGCTTATCCCGATCACCCCATCGACATATCCGGTCACCGGCACCGGCAAATACAACACTATCGTCACAATGGCCGCCGCCCCAAGGTTCCATACAATCAGTCGCCGGGCTCTTTCGACGGTAACCGTGAGGGAAATGAAGGCGAGATAAATAACCGGCGCTATCCACACGGGCAGAATCCGTTGAACCGCAAGAAACTCGAAATGCCCATAGGCAAAACGCATTCCGACCAAGGACGCCTCGACCGCCATCAGGCAAAACACCCCGGCAAACATTCCGCGTGCCTGTCCAGGCAGAGACCGCCAGGCCAGAGTCGCCAGGGCGAGCCCTCCGAACAGTGCGGCTAGCAGGAAAGACACCGGAATGCTGATCATCTTTGGTCCAACGCGCTCGACTGTGGAGACACAACAACCTGTAGGTTCTGTCCTTTGTCACGATTGAGGACAGGACATCGCCTCCGAGGCAATTGTCAACTGGTCTGGC
Source organism: Roseibium sp. ROS1 (assembly GCF_054658215.1). Classification (NCBI taxonomy): domain Bacteria; kingdom Pseudomonadati; phylum Pseudomonadota; class Alphaproteobacteria; order Hyphomicrobiales; family Stappiaceae; genus Roseibium; species Roseibium sp. ROS1. The sequence goes on along the minus strand of NZ_BAAGIG010000002.1, from coordinate 706,631 downwards.
GCAGCGCATCTCCAGGACTTCCTGCTACCCCCCTGGAGGTTCCATGTATCCGTCATCCAACCGCCTCTTTTGGCCCATCCGGCTGTGCTGGTTTGCTGCGTCACTTGCCGGTGTCTTAGGGCTCGCGTCAAGTGCGCTTGCCGAGGACACACTTCGCTACGGGCCGGGTGTCACCAAGATCACCGTCGAAGATGCGCGCAAAGACCGGCCCCTTGAAGGTGACATCTGGTATCCAACCGCAACACCAGACATTCTGCCCCGGGCAGACACGAGCAAAGTCTGGCAAATGGCGCTGGCCGATCCTGACGGCAAAGCCGCCGAAGGCAGATTTCCGCTTGTGGTCGTATCGCACGGCATGTACGGCAACACGTTGAACCAGGCTTGGCTCGGCTCCGAACTTGCCCGACGTGGCTATTACGTTGCCATGGTCAATCATCCGGGCACCAGCTCGTTCCTGCGCGATCCCGACCAGACCCGCAAGCTCTGGGACAGACCCGTCGACCTGTCTCGCCTTATCAGCTTCCTGCTCGAGGACAGCCCTTACAAGGACAGGATAGACCCGGAACGGATCTATGCGGCCGGCCATTCCCTTGGCGGCTTCACAGTCCTGCTGTTAGCTGGCGCTGAATTCGAACCTGACCGGTATGAGCGTGAGTGTTCGGGTGAGGAACTGCCGGTTGCCTGCCAGGTGCTGACCGGTTGGTCCATCGCGAAAACGGAGGCCGACCGGAGCGAGATGGCAAAATCCCGCAAGGACCCACGGCTGACCAAGGTCATCAGCCTGGATCTTGGCGGAACGCCGGTCCTTTCCCGCGACAGCCTGAGCGCCATAGACATCCCGGTTCTCGTTCTGGGTTCGCAGCGTGCCGACATGCTGAACCAAGAGATTGAGTCGCGCGCGCTGGCCACTGCTCTGCCGGCCGACAAGGTCCACCATGTGGAAATGGCTGATGCCGGACATTTCGACTTCATGGGTGTGTGCAAGCCGAAAGGGTTTGCCATCCTGGAAGAATATGAACCGGGCGACGAAATCGTATGCATCAAAGGCGGCAAGGAACGCGAAGAGCAGCATCAACGTATCCTGACGGAAATTCTTGCCTTCCTGGAACCTTGAGACAGGGCGCGGTGGGCTCAAAAGTGCAGCATTGCCACAGCCCGCCGCCCGAACGAGGTTTTGCTCCGGTTTCCACTTGCATCCTTTGGGGCGCTCCGCCAAACATCCGCCTCATGTTGCAGATTACGGACCTTACATATCGGATCGGAGACCGCCTCCTGATCGACAGAGCCAGCGTTACGCTTCCCGGCAAGGCCAAGACAGGTCTTGTCGGTCGAAACGGTGCGGGCAAATCAACGCTGTTCAAGATCATCACCGGGGATCTTTCCACCGAGACAGGCTCAGTGCAGATCCCGAAGCGCGCGCGCATCGGTCAGGTCGCACAGGAAGCCCCGGGGACGGAAGAAACCCTGATGGAAGTGGTGCTGGCCGCGGACAAGGAACGCAGCCAGCTGCTGGCAGAAGCCGAAACACAGACAGACCCGGCCCGGATTGCCGAAATCCACACCCGGCTCGCCGACATCGGCGCCCACACGGCTGAAGCCAGGGCAGGCTCGATCCTGTCCGGCCTTGGCTTTGATGCCGCCGCGCAGCAAAGGCCGTGTTCGTCGTTTTCGGGCGGATGGCGCATGCGCGTTGCCCTGGCTGCGGTTCTTTTTTCCGAACCCGACCTTCTTCTACTCGACGAGCCGACGAACTATCTCGATCTTGAAGGCACGATGTGGCTGGAAAACTATGTTGCCCGCTACCCGCATCAGGTGCTTCTGATCTCCCACGACAGAGACCTTCTGAACAAGGCTGTCGACAGTATCGTCCATCTCGACCGGGGCAAGATGACCTACTACTCCGGTGGCTATGACAGTTTCGACAGGCAACGTCGCGAAGCGATGATCCTTGCCGAAAAGGCAAAGGAAAAGCAGGACGCCCAGCGCAAGCACATGCAAGCGTTTGTCGACCGGTTCCGCTACAAGGCCAGCAAGGCCCGGCAGGCGCAGTCACGCCTGAAAATGCTTGAAAAGATGCAGCCGATTGCCGCCCTCACGGATGAGAGCAGCAAGCCGATCCATTTCCCCGATCCGGACAGCCAGCTGGCGCCGCCCATCCTGAAACTCGAGGGTGTGACAACGGGCTATGGCGATACCAGGATCCTGTCGCGTCTGACGCTGAATATCGACACCGACGACCGGATTGCGCTGCTGGGCGCCAACGGCAACGGCAAGTCGACATTCGCCAAGCTGATTTCCGGACGCCTTGGCGCCATGGATGGTGAGATCACCAAGGCGTCGAAGCTGAAAATCGCCTTCTTCGCGCAGCACCAGCTTGACGAGCTCAAGCCCGCTGAAAGCGCCGTTGCGCATGTTCGTGCCCTCATGCTGGATGCCCCGGAGGCAAAGGTTCGGGCTCGTGTCGCACGCATGGGGCTTCCGACCGACCGGATGGACACGCCCGCGAAAGACCTGTCTGGTGGTGAAAAAGCCCGCCTTCTCCTGGGGCTGGCGACATTTGACGGTCCGCATCTGCTGATCCTCGATGAACCGACCAACCACCTCGACATCGACAGCCGCGAAGCGCTCGTGATGGCGCTGAACGACTTTCAGGGAGCCGTCGTTCTGATCAGCCACGACAGGCATCTCGTCGAGGCTTGCGCCGACCGGCTTTGGCTGGTGGCAGACGGCAAGGTGGAGCCCTATGACGGCGATATGGAAGACTATCGCCGACTGATCCTGCAAGGTCCCGAGGCGGTTCAGAAAGCCCGTGACAAGGCCGCCGCGGAAGCTGACAAGGCAAATGCGCAAGAAAAACGCCGCGATGCTGCCGTCAAACGCGAACTTCTGAAACCGCTCAGACAGAAGATCGATGCCGCTGAAAAGGAAATGAAGCGCCTGCAGGAAAAGATCATCAAGCTGGACGAAGCCCTTGCCGATCCGGAATTCTTCACGAGGGAACCCGAACGGGCTGCGAAATTCGCCAAGGAACGGGCCTTCTGCGAGAAGAAGCTGATCAAAACCGAAGAGGAATGGCTGGAACTTTCCGCCGAATTCGAGGAGGCTTCCTGATGGCCAAGATCACGACACTCGGCTTCGACGCAGACGATACGCTCTGGCACAACGAACGGGTGTTCAGGCTGACGGAAGAACGGTTCGCTTCATTGCTCGGCGACTACACCGACAAGGATCACCTGGCCGAGCGGCTGCTGGCTGCGGAAAAACGCAATGTCCTGCACTATGGCTACGGCGTTAAGGGCTTTACCCTTTCCATGATCGAGACAGCTATCGAGGTCACCGACAGGCAGGTGCCTGCCGATGTCATCGCCGAAATCCTGGAAGCCGGGCGCGAGATGATGTCCCATCCCGTCGAGCCTCTCCCTTACGTCGAAGAAACGCTGAAAAAGGTGAAGGCGTCTTTCAAGCTGGTCCTGATCACCAAGGGGGACCTGTTCGACCAGGAGCGCAAGGTGACGGCCTCCGGCCTCGATGTCTATTTCGACGCAATCGAGATTGTCTCTGAAAAGACCGACGAGACATACCGCTCACTGTTTTCGCGTCACGGCAGCGGCCCGGGTGAAGCGCTCATGATCGGCAATTCACTGAAATCGGACATCCTGCCGGCACTGGACGCAGGAGCATACGGTGCTCACGTGCCCTATGACCTGACCTGGGCACTGGAAGAGGCGGACGAGCCACGTGGCCATGACCGGTTTTACCGATTGGACCACATTGGCAAGGTTCCGCAGCTGCTCGCTCGCCTGAGTTGAATAGCGGTGTTACGGCCGAAAAATTCCTGTCGGAAGTGAAACCAACTAAAGTCTGACGGGTTGTCGTAAGTGAACATTCAGACACTGCGGGCACGTTTGCGGAGTTACCGCGGGCGTTTTCGCAAAGCTCGATTTTTCGCACGCTTCAGACCAGGATGCGTAATGTCTCTCTCCAGAACCGTCACCTTATTTCTCGGCGCAACCGCGCTCGTCGTTGCCCCTTCCCTGTCGCCGGATGTGCCTTCACTTTCCTTCCAAGTGGACAAGGCGTTCGCCAAGAATGGCAACGGAAACGGCAATGGTGGTGGCGGCGGCGGGAATTCCGGCGGCAATGGTGGCGGCAACAAGGGCAATTCCGGCAACAAGGGCAATAGCGGCAACTCCAACCGCGGCGGGAACTCCGCTTCCGACGGCAATGGCAACAAGGGCCTTGGGATCTTCAACCGCGGCAATGGTTCCAAGCAGGCCAAGTCGAACAACGGCAACGGAAATGGAAAAGGCCTTGGTGGCTTTCTGAATTCCGTATTCGGAACCGAAAATTCAAGGAACTCCGGCAAGCGTCAGACCGCCTCCAGAGGCAACAGCGGCACCGCGAGCCACCGGCTTCCAAAGGCTGAACGCGCGACACTGGCAAGCATTGCCGTGACCCCGCAGGCAAGCCCTGCAGGCAAACCGAAGAACTTCAATGCAAAGCTTGGTCGGTTGAATTCCCTCAATCGCAATTACCACGCCTATATCAATTCCAACGACCCGCATCTGGCGGCCATCCAGGCCTACATAAATGACAGCCTTGCCTTCGAGCGGCTTTCCGCAGATCTGCAAGGCCTCGAACAGGACCTCCTGACCGCGCGCACGACGCTGTTCGACGGGTTGCTTCAGGACGTGGACAGCTATGACGGCTTTGCCTATGAAGGTCTGACCTCGCAACAGCTCGAAGACCGGCTTGCCGAACTTGAAAGCCTTGATACGGCTGAATTGTCAGATGACGAGCTGACCGCCCTTGTAACCGAAAGACTGGCGCTTGAAACTGCTCTTCAGAGCGACGCCTATTCGGATTTCAAAACGGCTGAAACCAACTACGAAACGGAAAAGACCGGCCTGGATGGGCTGGCCGCTGATGTTTCTGACGAAGCGCTGGAAGAAGCACTTCTGGCGATGGCAAACGAGAATCGCGTTCGGGAATATGGCGACGACTACGTCGACGAGGAAATGCTCGACTGGGCCAAGCAGGTTCTGGGGGTTGGCGATTACGACGGCAAGATCGATGAGATCCGCGAAGCAACCGAAACCCCGGACGACGGCACGGACCCGATTGACCCCGAAGAAACCGCTGGCAACGACGATGGAACGGACGGTTCGGACGCCGATCCGGATGAACTGCGCCTGATCTCGACGTCCAACTAGCATCAATCCGGCGGGGCGGTCTGCTTCAGTCCTTTTGCTCGACAGGACCGCCCTTCTCGACCCAGTCTGCGAACCCATCTGTCAGATGGGCAGCTTCAAAGCCCATATCCTGAAGCGTCGCGACAGTGAGTGCAGAGCGCCACCCTGCGGCGCAATGGAAGATGAAGCGTTTTTCCTGCGAGAAGACCTCCTTGTGATAGGGGCTCTCCGGATCCACCCAGAACTCGATCATGCCGCGTGGGCAATGAATGCTGCCCGGAATGAACCCGAGCTTCTGACGTTCACGCACGTCTCGCAGGTCTACGAACACCACATCCGGGTTTCCTACCAAGGCAATGGCAGCGTCGGTGTCGACTTCCTCAATCCGCGCCTTGGCTTTGGCGACCATGTCGGCCGATGACATCTTCAGCTTCTTCATGAGGCTTTCCTCCAATATCGGCATCTCACACCGGTGCGCGTCTCACTTTTTAAAAGATTGTTCGCCCATTTCAGGGTCTGTGCCGGCCTAGGCCTTGCGTTCCCAACCGCCGGCTTCGGTCTGCTGCCAGTAAGCGATTTCAAACCCTTCCGCCTTGGCTTCCTTCCAGCGATTGCGCGCTTCCTGAACAGCCTCGGTATCGTTGCCATCAAACATGTAGATCGCCCGCTTGTAGGCGCTCAGCGGTGGCGGCGCTGCCCTGTCCACCAGGAAGCGCACGTCGGCTTCGTTCGGATTATCCTGTTCGGACGTGAGGTATATCGGCTGATGTTCGGCGTAACCGTCTGCCTTGGTGCCATGTGGCAGAAAACCGTCGTCGGTGAAGGTCCACAAATGGGCATCAAGGGCGCTGCATCGCTCCTCGGTTCCCGTTTGCACGACAACTTTCCAATCCCGCTCCAGGCACTTTTGCAAAAGCTGCGGCAAAGCCATCTCCAGCGGCTTGTGCAAAAGGTGATAGAATACAACTTCAACGCTCATGCCGGACCCTGTCTAGACACATCCTTGTACCTTCGCTTTCCGTTATCCACCGCCATGCCGGAATGTGGTGCAGGCCTGCAACACTTGCCTGTTCAAATTCCCCCGACGGCAAACATGACATGGACAGGCCATAAGACTCGTATCATTAACCCTTCGAAAATGTCGATTGGCTAGGGTTCGTCCCCGGGGACGATCCAATGATCATTTGATTTGGCCATGGATCAAAAAATTTGGCCGGTGAACGGTTTTCCCGAGCCGGCGCAAAAGGGGATTTGGTGAATGCTTGCGCGTGTCGTTGTGTTTTTCGCATTGGTTGCTGTCGTTGCAGGCGCGACACTTGGCATGGGTCTTCTGGTTGAACCGGCAACGGCCTGCCAGACCTACAAGACCTGCTGATCCAAGGTCGACAGTCAGATACGAAAAACCCGCCTTCCCGGCGGGTTTTTCTTTGCCCAGCGGCATTGCAGTCCTGGCGCCCTCCACCAGTAGAAAATGCGAAGGACGCCAAGATGGACCTCAGCCTTCGTAGTGATCCGCGACAAGCTGGTTGAGCAGACGCACGCCATAGCCCGAAGCCCAGCTCTGGCAGATATCGTCCTTCGGAGCGCCGAATGCGGTTCCGGCGATGTCCAGATGCGCCCAGGGCACGTCGTTCGTGAAACGCTGCAGGAACTGGGCTGCGGTGATGGACCCAGCCCAGCGGCCACCGGTGTTCTTGACGTCTGCGTTGGGCGTGTCGATGATCTTGTCGTATTCCTTCGACAGCGGCAGGCGCCAAAGCGGCTCACCGCTCGACTTGGCAGATGACAACAGCTTGTCTGCCAGAGCGTCGTTGTTGGAAAAGAGACCGGCATTCAGATTGCCGAGAGCGACAAGCACGGCACCGGTGAGCGTTGCCAGATCGATCATGATCGCCGGTTTGTACTTTTCCTGCGTGTACCAAAGTGCGTCGGCAAGAACCAAACGGCCTTCCGCATCGGTATTCAGGATCTCGATCGTGGTTCCGGACATGGCCGTGACGATGTCACCTGGTCGTTGCGCGTTACCGTCCGGCATGTTTTCCACGAGGCCGATGACACCGATCACGTTTGCCTTGGCCTTGCGCCCCGCGATCGCATGCATGGCGCCGATGACTGCGGCAGCTCCGCCCATGTCGCCTTTCATATCTTCCATGCCCGCGGCCGGCTTGATGGAGATGCCGCCAGTGTCGAACACAACGCCCTTACCGACGAACGCGACCGGGGCGTCACCCTTCTTGCCTCCGTTCCAGCGCATCACGGCCAGCTGCGGTGGGCGGGTCGAGCCTTGGGACACGCCAAGCAAAGCAGCCATCTTAAGCTTCTTCATTTCCTTTTCGCCGAGAACCTCGACTTCGACACCAAGGGCCGTCAGTTCCTTGGCCTTCTCGGCAAACTCCACCGGACCCAGCACATTCGCCGGTTCGTTCACAAGGTCGCGGGCCAGAATAACGCCGTCGGCAATAGCTTCAGCAGAAGACCAGGCCTTTTTTGATGCCTTGGGATCGGCAACGGCCAAGGTCACCTTCATGTTCTTGGGTTTGTCATCGTCTTTTTTGGCAGTCTTGTAGGTGTCGAAGGCATAGGCCCGCAGCTTCACGCCCATTGCGAACTCTGCTGCCAATACACCGGACGGATCTGCATCGCCCGGGACATCCAGGAGCACCGTTGCTGCGTCTGCCTTCGTCTTCTGCAATTCTGCAAACACCGCGCCGCCAAAAGCCCGCCAATCGTCGCCAGTCAACTCGCCGGCATCGCCAACGCCGAATACGATCAGCCGGTCGAGACCCGATCCGGCAGGAGCGACCAGATCAAGACTTGCCTTCTTCTTCCCGGTGAAACCTGCGATACCGGCCGAACGTTGCAAGCCTCCCTCGAGACCCGAGACAACTTCTGCAGCAACCGACCCAAGGCTAAGGTCGCTACCGGCCAGGATTACGGCCACCCCACCCTTCGGCGTTTCGGCCTTGGAGAAGTTCAGTTTTGCAAGCTTGGTCATGCTTCGGTCCCGTTGGTTTTTCTGGTTGGAGCGGTTGGGCAGTGGAAACAAAAGGCGCCCTATCCCGTAGATTGTGATTTTCCTGTCAAATCATGGGGTTTCAACAGCTTTTCGGCAAGGGCGACAAAAATTAATGTATATTTACCATTCTTATTCATGAGCCATTCACCACATTCCGTGTTATTCGGTCTCAGGCCGATTATCGTCATTTTTGCAGGGACATGTACCGGCACCGTTATGAAAACGCTTGAACGTTACATCATCCGCCGGACTGTTTACGCTTTCACCCTCACGATTGCAGCGATGACGGGTGTGGTTTGGGCAACCCAGGCCTTGCGCCAACTGGACCTGGTGACCTCGAAGGGTCAGACCATCGTCCAGTTCATAGGCATAACCATGCTTGCCCTGCCTTTCCTGATCGTCATCGTGGCTCCGTTCGCCCTGATGATCGCGCTGATACTGGTTCTAAACTCCTTGTCGGGCGACAGTGAGCTGATCGTGATCGATGCCAGTGGCGGCTCCAGGTTCCTTGTCTTGAAACCGGTCATGCTCTTTGCCTTCGTGGTCATGTTGCTGACCGCGAGCATGTCACTTTATGTGGCTCCGACAGGACTCGCTCAGCTGCGCACCGAGATTACCCGCGTGCGCGCAGACCTTGTTGCCAACATCGTCAAGCCGGGTCGCTTCATCACTGTCGAGGACGGATTAACGTTCCATATCCGCAACCGTTCAGGCAAAGGCACTCTTGACGGTCTTTTGATGCACGACACCCGTGACCCGGAGACGGCCTTTACCTATCAGGCAGACACCGGGCTGATCGTCGAAGCTGCCGATCGCACGCTTCTTGTCATGCAGAACGGAACAATTCAGAGACGTCCAAAACAGCAGGGCGATATTTCGATCGTTCGCTTCCAGTCCTATGCATTCGATTTGTCGAACCTTATTCCCGAAGCCGGCGAGCCGGTGTTCAAAGCCAGTGAGCGGACCACCCTTAACCTGATGTCACCAGGCAGGAACGACGAATATGCGCTGAAGAATCCGGACAAGTTGGCGCAGGAGCTCCACGAACGCTTCAGCCAGCCGCTTTACTGCCTTTCCTTCGGCCTGATCGTGTTCGCGTTTCTCGGCAAGGCCAGAACGACACGCCAGGGGCGCGGGTTCGCCGTGCTCGGGGCAATCTGTTCCTGTGTCCTGTTGAGGACCACGGGCTTCGGCGTAACCGCCATTTCCGGTGGTTCCACCGCGCTTCTCAGCCTTCTTTACATTGTACCCGTTGCGGGCGCGGTGTTCGCCCTCGTCTCCATCTTCCGCGAACAAGGCGGGTCGCAGCCACGCTGGCTGGTCGATCTGCAACATTCTGTTCAGGACAGGATTGATGCACTGAGTGATCGCTTGAACGGTCGCAAGCCGGGAGGCGTCGCATGATCCTTGGACGGACCCTGTCTCTGTATTTTTCAGGGCGTTTCCTGAAGGCTATCCTCGGTCTCTTCCTGTTTGCCGCCGTCCTGATCTATCTGTTCGACGTCCTGGAACTGGTTAGACGCGGTGGTGACCGCGAAGGATTTTCCGTCCTGCGCGTTGCCATGATCTCGGCCTTGCGGGTGCCTCTGCTGCTGGAACAGGTTATTCCCTTCACCGTCCTGTTCGGTGCAATTGCTGCCTTCGTGACGCTGAGCCGAGGCCTGGAACTGGTCGTGGCACGGGCTTCCGGCATCTCGGTCTGGCAGTTTTCTCTTCCCGCCATCCTTGTCGGGATCGTTCTCGGTATCCTGTCCATCACTGTCTACAATCCTGCGGCTGTCTGGTTTCAGCAGAAATCGGACGAAGCAGCTGCCGGTTTGTTCGGCTCGGAACAAAGTTTCCTTCTGCAGTCCTCGAACGACGTCTGGGTTCGGCAGGACGGCCTGGACGGAGAATCGGTGTTGCTTGCCAAGCAATTGCTGGAAGGCGGCACGCTGCTGCAAGGCGTCACCATTTTCACGTTCGACAAGGACGGTACCTTCCGGGAGCGGATCGAAGCTGACGAAGCGCGGCTCGGAGACCAGATCTGGTACCTGGACAATGCCATCGTCTACACGACCGAACAGGATCCACAGCCTTACGGGCAATATCAGATCAGCACATTCCTGACTGCGACTGAAGTTCGTGAAAGCATCGGATCCCCCGAATCGATTTCGTTCTGGAATTTGCCTCGTTTCATCGAACTGGCCAGAAACGCTGGGTTACCTGCCTATCGCTACAATTTGCAGTATCAGACTCTCCTCGCCCGCCCGCTTCTTTTGGTCGCTATGATTTTGATCGCAGCGGCGGTTTCCCTTAAAGTTTCGAGGTTTGGCGGTTTGGGAAGTATGATTCTGGGTGGAATCCTTTCCGGGTTCGTGCTTTACGTTCTAACCGAACTTGCCAAGGACTTCGGGGGTGCGGGTATTGTCCCTCCCTTGGTGGCGGCTTGGGCGCCGGGAATATTTGGAGTACTCATGGGTTTGACAATTCTCTTGAATCAGGAAGACGGGTAAAGCGATGACTTTTCCGGTTTTTCTGACAACAGAGACTTGGGCCAAAAAAGGCAGACTGTTGGCTGCGGCGAGCTTGTGCGCCATTGCAGCAACCCTTTGCCATGGGTACGGATCACCAGCCGCGGCACAGGACCTGACAGCAGGTCTGGCCGGTCAAGTCGATCCCGATGCCGAACTCCTGCTTGAATCAAGTGAGATCACCTACGATTTCGACCGCGATCTCATCGTCGCGACCGGAGATGTTCAGGTCTATTACGACGGCAGCACCGTGCAGGCGCATCAGGTTGTCTTCGACCGCAAGAGCCAGCAGCTCAAGGCGTCGGGCAATGTGATCTTCATCGAATCCAACGGCAATGTCGTGCGCACGGAAGAAATGGTCCTGTCCGAGGACTTTTCAGAAGGCTTTGCGCGCGCCCTTCAGATCGACACGACGCGGCGCACACGCTTCCTGGCCGAGCAAGCCCGGCGCGAAGGCAACAACATCACGACCATCGATAACGGCGTCTATACGGTCTACACCAAACCGACCAACCCGCCGGACAAGCCGCCGCTCTGGCGCGTGCGGGCCGAGAAGATCATCCACAATCAGCAGGAAAAGATCATCCGGTTCGAGAACGCAGCCTTCGAGGTCTACGGTCAGCCGATTGCCTACCTGCCCTATCTGTCGATGCCGGATCCGTCCGTCACCCGAAAGTCCGGTTTCCTGATGCCCAGCGGCATTGTGTCCGACAAACTCGGGTATGGCGTAAGCGTTCCCTATTACTGGGCGCTCAGCCCCTATTACGATGTGACGACCATTCTGACGCCACTCACCAAGCAGGGCGTGTTCGGCGATGTCGAATATCGTCATCGGTTTGCCGCTGGCGAAGTGAGTGTTTCTGCGGCTGGCCTGTTTCAGGCACAGCCGAGCAATTTCACGACGGACCGCGCTGACGATCGCTGGCGCGGTGCGGTCAATTCGACCGCCTCCTTCAGCATTGCGCGCGACTGGACCCTCGGCTGGAACCTGACCTACAAGAGTGACCGTCAGTTCTTCAAGGACTACTCGTTCACCAGTTTTGGCGACAACGGCGAGACCTCCACGATCTATCTGGAAGGCAAGACCGACCGGAACGCGCTGTCTGTCAAAGCCTATGCGTATCAGATCTCCCAGGAGGACTATACGGATAGCCAGTTCAACGCCAATGGCTTCTCTCCGGTCGGCAGCTCCCTGCAGGACAAGCAGCCGCTCGTTCTGCCCGTGATCGACTATGACTATGTGTTCGCGGATCCGATCCTCGCCGGTGAGTTGGCACTGACTGCCAACTTCACCTCGCTGACACGCGATGAAACGGATGCTTTCTCCATTGATGGCGGCACAACCGCGAAATTCCGTGGTATCGACGGCACCTTCTCGCGCGTGTCCGTCAAGGGGAACTGGCGCCGCACATTCATCGATCCGCTTGGACAGTCGTTCACGCCGTTTGCCTATATGCGCGGTGACCTGTTCTTTCTGGCCTCACCTGATTCTGATGTGACCGCTCTCACCGGCGAAAGTTTCGTCGGCCGTGCGATGCCCGCAATCGGCCTGGAATACCGGTATCCGTTCATTGCAACCTTCAACGGCGGCAACCAGATCCTGGAGCCTGTCGCCCAGGTTGTGGCCCGTCCGAACGAGCAGCGGATCGGCGAACTGCCGAACGACGACGCGCAAAGCATCGTCTTTGATACGACGACCCTGTTCGACTACGACAAGTTCTCGGGCTTTGACCGCGCCGAAGGCGGCACACGTCTTAACGTCGGCCTGAACTACAAGCTGCAACTGGATAGCGGCTACTATGTCAGCGGCCTGTTCGGTCGGTCCTATCAGCTTGCCGGCGACAACTCCTATGCCATTCCGGACATACTCGGTGCGACGCAGGATTCCGGTCTGGAAACTTCCTTGTCCGATTACGTCGGCAGCCTCTATCTGGACACGCAATACGGTGTGAAGGTCGGCGCCCAGGCCCGGCTCGACAAGGAAGATTTCACCGTAAACCGGATACAGGCACAGGCCAGCGGTATCTACGGCCCGGTCGTGTCTTCCCTTGCCTATGCTTTCCTGAACGCTCAGCCGGATGTCGGGATCGATGATCCGCGAGAGGAACTGCTAGGGTCCGCAAGCCTTCGCCTTGAGGAAAACTGGCGCATTTTCGGCTCCATGCGATACGATCTGCAAAACAGCAACATCGTGCAGGACGGTCTCGGGATCGGTTATGACGACGAAGGTTTTTCGCTGTCCGTCACCTATGCTGAAGACCGCAGCCGCAACGATGGCGATGACGTCAACCGGACGCTTTATTTCCGCATCGGGTTGAGGACCATCGGCACGACACAGGTTTCAAGCGGCGCTCTCAACTAGGCCATCTGACTGACCGTAGGTCATCATGCCGCCATGAAAAAAGGCATGATGCGTGGAACCTTTGAAATTTCGGGCATGATATGCGAAACATCATGTCATAAAACAACGAACTTCGGTTTGGCCTCAAGCCAGCACGGATGGTTATTCAATGCGACTTCGTATCGTTCCGGTATTCTTTGGACTAGCTTTGATCCTGGCAGCGCCGCTGGCAACGCCTTCCCATGCAGCGATCAAGATCATCGTCAACGATGTGCCGATTACCGACTACGACATCAGCCAACGCGCTCGGCTGATTACAATGACCCAGCGCAAGTCCGCATCCATCGCCAAAAAGCAGGCGGAAGAGGAACTGGTCGATGACCAGGTCAAACTTGCCGAAGCCGAACGTGTCGGCGTTGACGTCAGCCAGTCGGAAGTCGACAACGCTTTCAACAACATTGCCCGCAATGTGAAGATGTCTCCGGCCCAGCTTTCCAAGGCGCTTCGCAGTGGCGGTGTTCAGCCGGATACCTTGAAGGAACGCCTCAAGGCGCAGCTTGCCTGGAACCAGGTGTTGCGGTCCCGTTTCAGTGGCCGGATCGAAGTGGATGAATCCGACGTGATCGCGGCCTTGAAGAAGACCGACGAGGAAGACCGTCAGAAGTCCGTGGAATATGACCTCAAAAGGGTCATTGTCGTAGTACCGAAGAATTCCTCCGGTGGCTTCAAGTCCAAGCGCAAGAACGAGAGCAACCAGATCCGGGCTGCTTTCAACGGCTGCGATGAATCCGGCGCCATTCTCGGCAAATACAGCGAAGTGGTTGTGCAGCCTATCGGACGCCGGCTCGAAACCGAGCTGCCGGAAAACATGCGCGCCGAAATCGAAAAAATGACACCGGGCAAGTTGACGAAACCGTCCACCACGCCCGTCGGTTACGAAATGATCGCGGTTTGCGGAAAACGCGAAATCGCTTCGGACATAGCCGTTCGCACGGAACTTGAAAACGAGCTGCGACAGAAGGAAGGCGAAAGCCAGTCCCGTCGGTATCTCCTGGAAATCCGCCGTCGTTCCACCATCATTTATCGCTGATCCTACATGCGCTCCAACCAGAAGCCGATCGCCGTCAGTATGGGAGAACCTGCCGGGATCGGCCCGGACCTGGCTCTGATTGCATGGGCTAATCGCAAAGCTCTCGGATTGCCGCCATTCTACATTCGCGGTGACGAATCCCTGCTACACGAACGTGCACAGAAAATGGGCCTGAACGCGCGGCTCAGGCTGGTGGCGCAGGACGAGGCTGTTGCGACTTTCACCAAAGCTTTGCCCGTTGTACAGACCGGGCCGGCCCTACCCGACCAGCCAGGTGTGGAAGCACCTGAAACGGCAGCTTCCGTTGTTGCTGCTATTGAAGGGTGTGTCGACGATATAAAGTCCGGCCATGCCTGCGCCCTCGTGACCAGTCCGATCAACAAGGCTGCGCTTTACCGAACCGGCTTCGCCTTCCCCGGCCATACGGAATATCTGGGCTCCCTTGCAGAGATGCACTGGCCCGGAGAACCGGCAAAACCCGTGATGATGATTGCCGGACCGGAGTTGATGGTGGTTCCGGTCACCATTCACATTCCAATTCGCGATGTTCCGACATCTCTCACGACTGAACTTATCGTTGAGACTGCGGAAATTACCGCACGCGACCTCAAGACCAGGTTTGGCTACACGTCGCCACGATTGGCGATTTGCGGGCTGAACCCTCATGCGGGTGAAAACGGCTCGATGGGAACAGAAGACCGCGACATTATCGAGCCAGCCATTTCTCGCCTGCGAGCGATGGGTATCGAGGCGACAGGTCCGCATCCAGCCGACACTCTGTTCCACCCGCCCGCACGGCAGCATTATGACTGCGTACTTGGCATGTATCACGACCAGGTGTTGATACCGGCGAAGACCATCGGTTTCGATGAGAGCGTCAATGTCACGCTGGGTCTGCCTTTCGTGCGCACCTCTCCCGACCATGGCACGGCATACAACCTGGCAGGAACCGGCACCGCCCGGGTCGACAGTTTCGCTGCGTCCTTGCGCATGGCGGATGTGCTTGCCAACCCCGAGCGGTTCTAGGGCGACAGCGATCAATGGCTCAGATAGACGACCTGCCCCCGTTGCGCGACGTCATCGCCGCTCATGGTCTCAATGCGAAAAAGTCACTGGGACAGAACTTCCTTCTCGATCTCAATCTCACCTCTCGCATCGCCCGATCTGCCGGCAGTCTTGAAGATTGCACCGTTCTGGAAGTCGGCCCTGGTCCCGGTGGGCTGACACGTGCCCTGCTGGCCGCAGGAGCGAAGCGGGTGATCGCGATTGAAAAGGACAGCCGCTGCCTGCCGGCTCTTGCCGAAATTTCGGCACACTATCCGGGGCGCCTGGAAGTCATCGAAGGCGATGCCCTTGAAATCGATCCGGTGGCCCTGACTGGAGGAGACAGGGTCCGCATTGCCGCGAACCTGCCTTACAACGTCGGCACCCAGCTGCTTATCAATTGGATTACGACACCGCAGTGGCCGCCATTCTGGTCGTCGCTGACGCTGATGTTCCAGAAGGAAGTCGGTGAGCGGATCAGCGCGTCCCCCGCGTCCAAGGCCTATGGCAGGCTTGCAGTTCTGGCAGGCTGGCGCTGCAAGGGCGGGATCCTGTTCGACATCAGCCCAAAGGCGTTCACGCCGCCCCCGAAAGTGACGTCGGCTGTGGTTCATCTGACGCCAAATCCTTCGCCCCTGCCTTGCGACCTGAAAGCCCTTGAAAAGATTACCGCTGCGGCCTTTGGCCAGAGACGCAAGATGCTGCGTGCCAGCCTCAAGTCACTGACACCGGACGCAGAAGACCTCGTCACAAAGGCCGGGTTGAAGCCGACGGCCCGTGCCGAAGAAATCGACATCGCAGGGTTCGTTGAACTTGCCAACACGTTCAGGGCCGCTCAGGCAGTTTGACGACTGGCAGGATGATGGAAAGTTCCGGTTTACGGCACTTGCCCGCCTGAACGGCTTTAAGGTTGTCTGGGTTATCCAACCCGAGATCCCGCATCATCCAATCCGGCATTTGGTTTCTTCGGTCAGCCTTGTCCGGACCGGTGTACCAAACGTTTCGTTTTCTTGAAAACAGGACCCTTAAAAAGCTGACCATTGTCTCATCTCCCGTTGATGACGGGCAGAAGATGTCAGAACCTTTTCTGAATGTAATTGAATGATGTTGCATGATATCATTCAAAAATGAATGAAACCGATTTTGACTGGGATGCCGTACGCGTCTTTCTTGCTGTTGCCGAGAATCGGAGCCTCAGCAAGGCCGCCCAGGTTCTTTGCCTGTCCCAACCAACCGTCGGCCGCCATATTGCGCGGTTAGAAGAACAGTTGGACGTACAATTGTTCGATCGACGCCAGACCGGCTACGAACTGACGGGTGGTGGCCGACGTTTGATCAAGATTGCCAGATCCATGGCGCGCGGAGCGGCGGACTTCAGGCGCGCCGTTGATCTGGAAAAGGTCGGCTCAAGAGAGCAGGTCTGCAGGATCACGCTCGGTGAATGGGGGCAGCATTATCTGACACGGCACGTCGACAAGATAACCGATGGTCTTGACGGTGTCCGGATCGAATTTTTCGCGGACGATGCCTTCTGGGATCTCAGCCGGAACTCCGCCGACATCGCCATCGGGAACAGACAGCCCAAACATCCGCACCTGATTGTCCAGAAACTGGGTGAGATCCAGTTTCACGTCTACGCCTCAAAGGACTACTGCCGAAAGCGACCGGACGCTGTTGACCCTTCGACCTGGCAGGAACAGATCTGGGCGGGATATTGCGGCAGCCGGGCGCGGCTCAAGTCCTCGCAGTTGCTCAACGCCATTCTGCTGGGCAAGACATGCCGCTACGCCGTCAACAATTCCGTATCGCTCTGCAATATTCTGAACGCCGGGCACGCCATGGGCGTTCTACCAGACTGGATCGCGGAAACGGAGGGTCTGACACGCCTGACCGCTTCCCCACTCGATCAGGGAGAGTCATGGATGAGCTTTCACGAAAGACTGCGTTTCCACCCGGTGCTGTCGGAGGTCAAGGATCGCGTCGCCAAGCTCTTTCGGCAGAGGTTTTCAGAAACAGCCTCTCGAGCAGAGCAAAGGGATACAGCTCATGTCGCAGGTGCAGGTTCTTCGTCTTCCTAGCTTCTATTGACGCTGAATGGCCAGTTTAGGCAGCGCTTGAGACGTCAGGATTTTTCGGCCAGCTCGTTTTCCAGATCATCGACCATGCCCTGAATGAGCGGACCGATTTTCGGTGAGCGGAACTGCTTCAGTCTTTCTGCTTTCAGGATTGCACGAACGTTTTCGTAAGCGCGTTCCAGATCGTCATTCACCACAACATAATCGTATTTCGACCAGTGGCGCATTTCACCAACAGCAGTCTTCATCCGCTTGAGGATAACAGTGTCCTCATCTTCAGCACGCCGCTTCAGCCGTGATTTCATTTCCGCGATGGACGGCGGCAGAATGAAGATGGAAACGACATCGTCACGCATCTTTTCATAGAGCTGGAAGGTTCCCTGAATATCGATGTCGAACAGGATGTCCTTGCCATTTTCAATAGCATTTTCGACCGGTCCACGCGGTGTGGCGTAGTAGTTGCCATGCACCTCGGCCCACTCCAGCAGCTCATCGTGCTCGCGCATCTGCTCGAACCTGCCGGCATCAATGAAGTGGTAGTGCACGCCGTCAACTTCGCTGGACCTGCGTGGCCGCGTGGTCACGGAGATCGACAGGGCAAGATTGTCTTCGTTCTGCAGCAGGAGGCGCGCGATCGTCGACTTTCCGGCTCCGGACGGTGACGACAGCACCAGCATCAGGCCACGGCGCTGCTGCTCGGCCTGCTCCGCACTGACAGTGGTTCCCGTTGAGGTACCTGCAGGTGCGTCGGTCATGTGGCTCACTCCAGATTCTGTATCTGCTCACGCATTTGATCGATAACGGACTTCAGGTCCAGCCCAATGGCTGTCAGGTCCACGTCGTTGGACTTTGAACACAAAGTGTTGGCTTCCCGGTTAAATTCCTGAGCCAGGAAATCCAGGCGCCTTCCGATTGCTCCACCGGTGTCCATCAATTCACGCACGGCTGCCACATGGGCATGCAGGCGATCCAGCTCCTCACGGATGTCAGCCTTGGTTGCCAGAAAGACAGCTTCCTGATGCACGCGCTGCGGATCCAGTTGACCGTCCGAAGCATCCATCAGCTCTGCGAGCTGTCGCTTCAGCCGTGCCTTTATGGCGTCCGGTTTGCGCGCAGGCAGATCCTCGGCGGCCTGGGTCAGTTCGGCGATCCTGTCGATCTGATCTCGTACCACCTTGCCAATTGCCTGCCCCTCGCTGTGGCGCATGTCGACAAGGTCAATCAGCGCAGCATCCAGGGTCGTCAGAAGAGTGTTGTGAAGCGCTGCCTGAACCGCTTCGTCTTCTTCGGGCTCCTTGAGCTCAAAGACGCCTTTTTGCGCCAGAATGGCGTCAAGCGACGGCGGAGCAAGATCAGGTACCCGGTTCTTGAGGAGATCGATTGTTGCAAGGACAGCTTCAAGAGCCGATTCATTGACCTGGAGCTGCTGTTCGGACTGGTCTCTCTGCATGGAGAGCCCGACGGAAACATTTCCGCGCCGAAGAAGCTTGCCGCAACGCTCGCGGATCTTCGGTTCAAGCGTCTCCAAACCCGTCGGGATGCGGATACGAAGGTCAAGGGACTTGCCGTTGACAGATCTCAGTTCCCAGGTCCAGCGAACCGGTCCGGATTCTCCAAGGGCCCGTGCAAAGCCCGTCATGCTGGCAAGTGCCATGTGCCCCCCTTTGCGAATGTGCCGCCACCGGCCCGCCGCAAAGGCGGGCTCCGGTCAATTGGATGTGGCTGGCTTCGTTTCCTGGTTCTGCTCCGCCTGACGACGGTCTCTTTCCACCTGACGCCACTTGCGGACGTTTGCCTGGTGCTGCTCGTAGGTCTCGGCAAAGATGTGGCCACCGGTTCCGTCGGCCACGAAATAGAGATCCTGCGTGCGGGAAGGATTGGCGACCGCTTCCATAGCCGCGCGGCCCGGATTACCGATCGGTCCTGGCGGCAAGCCGTCGATCTGGTAGGTGTTGTACTTGTTGTCCGCCTTCAGCTCGGATTGCTTGATTGCCGAGCGGTCCTTGAGCCACGCTTCACCGCCATAAAGACCGTAAAGGATCGTAGGGTCGGATTGCAGGCGCATGTTCTTGTTGAGACGGTTCACGAAAACACCGGCGACACGCGGTCGCTCGTCTGCCAGGGCTGTTTCCTTTTCAACGATCGACGCGAGAATAACCAGGTCTTCCGGCGTTTCGACCGGCAGGCCTTCCGTCCGGCGTCCCCAGATTTCGCTCAGCAGCTTGGATTGCGCCGCTTTCATCTGGTTGAGAACTTCCTGGCGCGAGGCACCGCGTGCAAAGGTATAGGTTTCGGGAAGCAGTGCACCTTCTTCCGGAACTTCGGTAATCTCGCCTACAAGCACTGGGTGCTCGCGCACGCGCTCGATGATCTGGGCGGTGGTCCAGCCTTCCGGGATCGTTACCGAATGGGTGACGGCATTGCCTTCCACCAGATCGGTCATGATCTCCTGCATCGAGACGCCGGGCGCAAAAGCGTATTCACCGGCTTTCAGTTTGGTGGCGTTCTTGTAGAAGCGGATGCCCAGGTTGAAGATCCACTCGTCCAGCAGATTGTCGCTGATGACGCCCTGCCCTGAGAGCCTGTCGGTAATACCGGAAAGCCCGGCACCTGAAGAAATCACCACGGTGGCGTCTTTCTGCAGCGGGCCCTTTTCCTCGAATTTCTGTTTGCCGAAATAAAGCGCGCCCCCGAACGCGGCAAGTCCGAACACGGTCAATGTGATGACCATGTTGATCAGAATGACGAAGGGGTTGCGTACGTGCCTGGAGCGTTGCGGAGGCGCAGGCGCCGGTTCCGGCTGCAAGGCTTCACGCGGGCTTTTGGGCTTAATGCGCATATTGGGTCGCACCTCCAAGATTGAGCCCCCAAATCCCTGACTTAGGCTCAAACGGACCAGTTGTCACAATCAAAGTTTCAGGCCGGCCCGAGAGAATCGGACCGGCCTGAAGAACTTGAATGGGTTATGCGGCAACTTTGCGGAAGACAAGCGAGGCATTTGTGCCGCCGAAGCCGAACGAGTTCGAAAGGGCGACATTGATATCCAGCTTCTTCGGCTTGTGCGGCACCAAGTCGATAACCGTCTCGACAGACGGATTATCGAGGTTGATCGTCGGCGGAGCCATACCGTCACGCATGGCCAGAACCGAGAAAATGGCCTCGACCGCACCAGCAGCACCGAGAAGGTGACCGATGGAGGACTTGGTCGATGACATTGTCAGATCGGCAGCATGTTCTCCCGCAAGCCGGGTGACAGCGCCAAGTTCGATCTCGTCGCCAAGCGGCGTCGAGGTTCCATGAGCATTCACATAGTCGATGTCGGCCGGCGTGACCTGGGCGCGCTTCAGCGCAGCTTCCATGCAACGGTAGGCACCATCGCCATCGGAGGACGGAGCGGTGATGTGATAAGCATCGCCGGACAAGCCGTAACCGATTATCTCACCGTAGATCTTTGCGCCGCGGCGAACTGCATGTTCGTATTCTTCCAGCACGACGACACCGGCACCTTCGCCCATCACAAAGCCGTCGCGGGCGACGTCGTAAGGGCGGGAACCTTTTTCGGGAGTGTCGTTGAAAGCCGTGGAAAGCGCACGGCAGGCAGCAAAGCCCGCGAGTGCAAGACGGCAGACCGGAGATTCCGTACCGCCGGCAACCATGACATCCGCATCACCGAAGGCAATCAACCGCGATGCATCGCCAATGGCGTGCGCGCCGGTCGAACACGCGGTCACGACAGCGTGGTTCGGGCCCTTCAGGCTGTGACGGATCGAGACATACCCGCCGGCAAGGTTGATCAGACGGCCGGGAATGAAAAACGGAGAAATGCGGCGCGGGCCTTTTTCGGCCAGCAGATTGGCGCCCTGCTCGATGCCCTGAAGACCACCGATGCCGGAGCCGATCAAAACGCCAGAGCGCACCTGTTGTTCGTAAGTCTCGGCCTTGTAGCCGGAATCGGCCATCGCCTGATCGGCGGCTGCCATCGCGTAGACGATGAAATCATCGACCTTGCGCTGTTCCTTGACGTCCATCCAGTCATCCGGATTGAACGCGCCTTCAACGGACGAGTCACGCGGGATCTGACATGCGATCTGGCAGGCCAGATCGTCAACTTTGAAATTCGTGACCTTGTTGGCCCCGCTCTGTCCTTCAAGGATCTTTTTCCAAGTGACATCGACACCACAGCCAAGCGGCGTCACCATGCCCAACCCAGTTACGACAACTCGCCTCATACACCCGCACTTACGTTGGAAGGGCCAGGCGGGGTTTCGCCCCGCCGGCCCGATCTTCAAACATTCACAAGAAGGGGGTTACCCTTACTTGTTGGCTTCCAGGAATTTGACAGCATCGCCAACGGTCAGGATGGTTTCTGCTGCGGTGTCCGGGATTTCTACGCCGAATTCTTCTTCGAACGCCATGACCAGCTCGACCGTGTCAAGGCTGTCTGCGCCCAGGTCGTCGATGAAGCTTGCACCTTCAACAACTTTGTCAGCATCTACGCCGAGGTGCTCAACGACGATTTTCTTTACCCGATCCGCGATATCGCTCATCTTTCACTTCCTTAGTTTTCATCTATTCGTCACTCGCGAAACTGCCCCCATCCGGTTTGCAAACAAGCGGTGGCGCGAACTCGCGGTCTTTAAGATGTCGCCGCACACCAAGCCAGTTTATTTGGCCAACTGTGCAATTCGAAACAATCGGCGGGTTGGTAACACACTTTGTTGACCTTTACCAGCCGATCCAGACCGCTTGTGAGCGGCCCGGATTCTTTTTGCCTGCTCGGCAAAAATTCCTTTTAAATCATAGCCATGCCGCCATTAACGTGCAGGGTCTGCCCGGTCACGTAAGCGGCTTCATCGCTGGCCAGGTAGACGGCGGCTGCGGCAATCTCTGCGGAAGTGCCCAAACGCCCTGCAGGCACGCTCGTCAAAATCGATTCTTTTTGCTTGTCGTTCAGCGCATCGGTCATTGCCGTTTCGATGAAACCGGGCGCAATCGTATTGACCGTGATGTTGCGGCTGGCGACTTCCCGGGCAAGCGACTTGTACATGCCGATCATGCCGGCCTTGGCCGCCGCATAGTTGACCTGACCGGGGTTTCCGGTGACGCCGACGACGGACGTGATGCCGACGATGCGGCCGGACCGACGCTTCATCATGCCCTTGATTGCTGCGCGGCACAGACGGAAACCAGACGACAGGTTCACTTCCAGAACCTGATCCCACTCTTCATCCTTCATGCGCATGAAGATGTTGTCGCGCGTGATCCCGGCATTGTTCACCAGGATGTCGACAGAGCCCATTTTCTCTTCAGCCGCCGGCAACAAGGCATCAACAGCCGCGCGGTCGGACAGATTGGCCGGCGTCACATAGGCGCGTTCGCCGAGATCAGCAGCAAGCG
The DNA here is from genome assembly GCF_054658215.1 of Roseibium sp. ROS1. Lineage (NCBI taxonomy): Bacteria > Pseudomonadati > Pseudomonadota > Alphaproteobacteria > Hyphomicrobiales > Stappiaceae > Roseibium > Roseibium sp. ROS1. The sequence continues at coordinate 683,963 of NZ_BAAGIG010000002.1, read as the reverse complement.
CTTCCAGCTTTTCAGCCCGCGTGCCGGACAAGGAGACGGTTGCGCCCTGTGCATGGAGCGACCGGGCGATTGCTTCGCCGATCCCACCGGTGGCACCGGTGACAAGCGCGTTTTTCCCTTCCAAGCTGAACATTCGGGATCCTTCCATTGTTCCTGTTTGGGTCCGCGGCGGACCAAATCGTCGCCTCGGCCGATATAAGCCTTATCCGGAGATCTTTTCCATAAGGGCGTCGATGTCTTCCGGAGAATTGACCGCCATGCCGGTGGCTTCCTTGGCGATCCGCTTGACCATGCCGGTCAGCACCTTGCCTGTCCCAACCTCGACAAAGGTGTCGACACCGTTGTCGGCAAGCCAGCTGATGCTTTCGCGCCAACGCACGGTACCGGTCACCTGCTGAACAAGACGATCGCGAATTTCATTTGCGTCAGTGATCGGGCGCGCCAGCACGTTTGCGACCAGCGGCACGACAGGAGAGCGGATTTCGGCATTCGCCAGAGCTTCGGCCATCTTGTCGGCAGCCGGGCCCATCAGGGAACAATGGAACGGTGCGCTGACCGGCAGCATCACCGCACGGCGCGCGCCCCTGGCCTTGGCAATCTCGACGGCGCGCTCGACGGCGGCCAGATGCCCGGAAACAACCACCTGCCCCGGCGCATTGTCGTTCGCGGCCTGGCAGACTTCGCCCTGTGCGGCAGCCTCGGCCACTTCTGCGGCAACATCAAACTCCAGCCCGAGCAACGCAGCCATTGCGCCCTGACCGGCCGGAACCGCATCCTGCATGGCATCTCCGCGCACGCGCAGGAGCTTTGCAGCGGTCGCAATATCCAGGCTGCCGGCAGCAGCCAGCGCGGAATATTCACCAAGAGAATGTCCTGCGACAAAGGAAACACTGCCGGCAAGGTCGAGGCCGCGGGCTTCCAGAACGCGCATGGTCGCAAGGCTGACCGCCATAAGTGCAGGCTGAGCATTTGCTGTCAGCGTCAGCGTTTCTTCCGGACCAGTCCACATGACATCGGACAGCTTCTGGCCAAGCGCCTCGTCGACTTCGTCGAAAACGGCTTTTGCCTCCGGGAACGCATCGGCAAGGGCTTTGCCCATTCCAACGCCCTGACTGCCCTGGCCGGGAAATGTGAATGCAATGGTCATCTGGAAACGCCTCCGTGACTCGTGAGCGGACCTTGTTGTTCTTATAGCGAAAGGTCGACGGCTTATTAGAAAGCGGAGAAGACAGCCCGTGCAGGCTGAAATCGAACTTGGCGCGAGGCTATGATACGGTCTTGACCAAACTGTCAAGGCCCACAGGGCAATCATTTCCGCTTTTCGGGCGGTTTTGCCGGTTTTCCTTTGTCCTGATTATCCCTGAAATGCCCGGCAAGCCGATGGGCGTTGTCTTGCGCGCGAAACCGGTCCTCCCCTTACCTGCTTCGGGAACCCGATATATATAGACAGTCAGGCGATCTTCCAAATCGGCAGCGTTCGTATCTTCTCCCGATTTTCGATCCTTTCGGGCGTATGCTGCTTGCAATTTCCGCAAAACAGAGTATAGAGCGCGCTTCATCCGGGGTTTGGCCGGGGGCTGAACGGAAGGGCATGACGCCAGGATCCTTGATCGGATCCGACTTCCCGTGTTCCCGCTCTCGTTAGAATTCTCGTGCCTTTCCGGGGCTACGAGGAGGCTCTGCGCCGATCCCGCGTTGTCAACACGAAGAAAGGCTATTTCCATGCCTCTTTACGAGCACGTCTTCCTGGCTCGCCAGGACGTTTCGGCCCAGCAGGTCGAACAACTCGTCGAACAGTACAAGGGCCTCATCGAAGGCGCTGGCGGTACTATCGGCAAGGTGGAAAACTGGGGTCTGCGTTCCCTCGCATACCGCATCAAGAAGAACCGCAAGGCTCACTACACCCTCATGAACATCAACGCTCCGCACGCCGCGGTTGCCGAGATGGAGCGTCAGATGGGTCTGAGCGAAGACGTTCTGCGTTTCATGACCTTCAAGGTCGATGAACTCGACGAAGAGCCGTCTGCAATGATGCAGAAGCGCGACCGTGACGACCGCCGTGGTGGCGATCGTGGTGGCCGCTTTGGTGGTGGCGATCGCGGCGGTGACCGCGGTGGACGCGGTGGCGACCGCGGTGAGCGCGCTCCGCGCCGCGCAGAAGGGGAGTAAGATTGATGGTTGATATTGCACAGCTCCCGAGCCGCCGTCCGTTCTTCCGTCGCCGGAAGACCTGCCCGTTCTCCGGCACCAACGCGCCGAAGATCGACTACAAGGACATCCGTCTGCTGCAGCGCTACATTTCCGAGCGCGGCAAGATTGTTCCGAGCCGCATCACCGCGGTTTCCGCGAAGAAGCAGCGTGAACTGGCCCGTGCGATCAAGCGCGCCCGCCTGCTCGGTCTGCTGCCGTTCGTGATCAGCTAAGCGTTTCTCGAAAATCTTGAGACGTTTCTTTCGGGGCTTCCCGGAAGACCCGAATTGGGGCCGCGGGCAAACGGCCTCTAACCATCCTCAACGGGTGGGACAGTAGGAGAAATGACATGCAAGTTATCCTTCTTGAGCGTATCGCCAAGCTCGGCCAGATGGGCGACACCGTTCGCGTACGCGACGGCTATGCCCGTAACTTCCTGCTGCCGCAGGGCAAGGCACTGCGCGCCAACAAGTCGAACCTCGAGCGTTTTGAGCGCGAGCGCGTTCAGCTCGAAGCTCGTAACCTTGAGCGCAAGAACGAAGCTGAAGGCGTTGCCTCCAAGCTCGACGGCGAATCCCTGGTGATGATCCGTTCCGCTGGTGAAACCGGCCAGCTCTACGGCTCCGTTTCCACGCGCGATATTGCTGACGGCCTGACCAATGCCGGCTTCTCCGTTTCCCGCAGCCAGGTTGAACTGCGCAACCCGATCAAGACGATCGGTCTGCACAGCGTTCTGATCCAGCTGCACCCGGAAGTCGAAGTCGCCATCAGCGTCAACGTTGCCCGTTCTGAAGACGAAGCTGTCCGTCAGGCTGCCGGCGAAGATCTCTCCACGCCGGAAATGGACGTCTTCGAATTCGAAGAAGACGAAGAAGCAGAAGACACCGAAGAAGGTGCAGAAGCTTCCGAAGAAGCAGCGGAAGAAGAAGCCTAAGCACTTCGCTTCCCTTGTGGACTTTAGAAAACGGCGCTGGCTTCAGCGCCGTTTTTTTGTTTGCCGGCAACTTTTTGGAATGATGGCAAGCCACGCCTAATCCTGGCTTTTCAGTTTCCGGTTTAAGGCCTTGAAACTGTTCGAAAAATCATTAACCAGCTATTAATCTTCTCGAAAATATCATAAATTTCAATAACTAAGAGGTAGGCCCTTGAGTCTTCAATCGAGTTCAGAGTCAAGCTGGATTCGATTCTTTCCCCGCTGATTTGTCCAAGCCGGTGGGAATCGAAATCAGCCATTTTTGAACCTTGAGCCCTCCCCCGTCACAGAGTATTCCCAATGAACTTGGGTCAACGGGGGTCGTTATGAAGGGCACGCTACAGAAGGTCGAAACGGAAGAAGACATCCAGCGCTTGGCACCACACAATGCCGAGGCGGAACGTCAGCTTCTGGGAGCGATTCTCGTTAACAACGAGACGTTCTACCGGGTCTCAGACTTTCTGGAACCACATCATTTTTTCGTGCCTGCTCACCAGGATATCTACGAGAAGATCAGCCATCTGATCCGCGCCGGCAAAACCGCGTCGCCGATCACACTGAAGACCTTCTATCCCGCCAACGCGAAGATTGCGGATCTGTCCGCGACCCAGTTTCTTCTGCGCCTGGCCGGTGATGCCGCCTCGATCATCAACGCCGAAGACTACGGCCGGACCATCTACGACCTGGCGATCCGTCGCAATCTGATCCGCATCGGCGAGGACATGGTCAATATCGCCTTCGACGCCCCGATCGATGTGCCCCCCTCCCAGCAGATCGATGATGCCGAGCGCCGCCTGTTCGAACTTGCAGAAACCGGCCGCAGCGAAGGCGGGTTCGTCGCGTTTGGCGACGCCCTGACCGAAACCATCGAGATGGCGCACGCCGCCTATAACCGCGAAGGTGCCCTTTCCGGTATTTCCACAGGCCTGCGCGAACTGGACCGTTTGATGGGTGGTCTGCAGCATTCGGACTTGATCGTGCTTGCCGGTCGTCCCGCGATGGGCAAGACCTCCCTGGCAACCAACATCGCCTACAACATCGCCCAGTCCTACAAGTCCGAAGAACAACCCGACGGCTCGATCAAAACCGTGAACGGCGGCGTTGTCGGCTTCTTCTCTCTGGAAATGTCGGCCGAACAGCTGGCCACCCGTATCATTTCCGAACAGGCGGAAATCTCGTCCTCGAAAATCCGCCGCGGCGATATCACCGAAGCGGAATTCGAGAAGCTGGCCGCCTGTGCCCAGACCATGCAGGCCGTCCCGCTTCATGTGGACCAGACCGGTGGTATTTCCATCGCCTCGCTGGTTGCCAAGGCGCGGCGTCTGAAGCGTCAGCGCGGTCTCGACCTGCTTGTGGTCGACTATATCCAGCTCTTGTCGGGCTCGAACAAGAACTCCGGCAACCGCGTTCAGGAAATCACCGAAATCACCACGGGCCTAAAGGCGCTTGCGAAGGAACTTCACGTCCCGATCATCGCGCTGTCACAGCTCTCCCGTCAGGTGGAATCGCGTGACGACAAACGACCGATGATGTCGGATCTGCGTGAATCAGGCTCCATCGAGCAGGACGCCGACGTGATCCTGTTCGTGTTCCGCGAAGAATATTACCTGTCCAAGACCGAGCCGGAATTCGGAACTGTCGAACACGAAAACTGGCAACGGGACATGGAGCGGCTCAAAGGCAAGGCAGAAGTCATCATCGCCAAGCAGCGTCACGGCCCGACCGGTACGGCGAACCTGCACTTCGAAGGCCAGTACACCCGCTTCTCCGATCTTGCAGAAGAAGATCACCTGCCCGAACGCTACGAATAACAGGCGTCTTCGCGATTTTGGACGGTCCTTGAGACAAGGTGCCGCGATAGCCGCCTGATACCGCATTCAAGCTCTCGTCTGCGGCTCACTTGCGGCATTTGGCAATGGACACGCCGTCGCTCACGATTAAGCCACTGTTAAAACTCCTCACTTACTTTAAGTAGAAAGAATTTCGCCTAAAATCTTTTCCAGGTGACCGCATCTTGTATTCGTCGGCACAAAAACTCCTCGAAGAAGCTCGCATCTTTCCGCGCAAAAGATGCAAGTGGTCCGGCCTTTTGAAGCAGGACGCGACCCATCGCCCCTGCGTGGTCGAAGACATCAGCGTCGGTGGTTGCCGCGTTGCGACCAACACCAAGGGTCTTGAACGACATCAGCGCATCACCATCGAAATCGAAAGCCGGAAATTGCGGTTTTACGGTGAAATTCGGTGGGTGCGCTCCGGCGAAGCCGGCGTCGAATTCCTCTATATGGATTGAGCTTCCGCTCTTCAGCGTACTTCCCGGGGGGAGCGCTGCAGTGCGCTTCACTTGGTCACGCTTTTGGCGGTTTGGCCGTTGGTGCAAATACGCCACGATGCGATAAGCTCACTCTCGAATTTCAGACATTGATTCTGACTGGAGAGATATCCGGACCGTGCCTGCGACGATTGAACAAGCCTTCCCATCTGATCTTTACGGCGGACGACTGACGATCGACCTCGATGCGATCGTGTCGAACTGGTCCTTGCTGAAAGGCAAGGTAAGCGACAGCACCGATTGCGCTGCCGTTCTGAAGGCCGATGCCTATGGAACCGGACAGGACAAAACCGCTGCAGCTCTCTACCAGGCGGGATGCAGGACGTTTTTCGTCGCGGTGCCGACCGAGGCCCTGACGTTGCGCGCAAGTCTTCCAGACGCCGTCATCTACGTGCTCGACGGGCTGTTTCCGGGAACGGCCGACCACTTTCTGACCCATGACATCCGTCCCGTCCTCGGCAGTCTGGAAGAACTCCTGGAATGGGCGGAAGTCTGCAAGGCGTCGGGCAAGAACAATGCCGCCGCTGTCCATGTCGATACCGGCATCCACCGTTTGGGCCTGTCTCCGGCTGAACTCACCCGCGCTCTGGGTGACAACGCCGTTCTGGGGCCGTTCCAGCCATCGCTGGTGATGAGCCATCTTGCCTGTGGCTCGACACCCGACCACGACATGAACCGGCGGCAGCTCAAGCTGTTTACAGAGACAACCGCCCCCTTCCCTCACATTCCGCGGTCATTGGCAAATTCCGCCGGGGTGCTGCTTGGCCCGGACTACCACTTCGACCTTGTCCGTCCTGGAATCGCGCTTTACGGCGGGCTGGCCATCGAAACCGAGCCCAACCCGATGAAACCGGTCGCCAAGGTGGAAGCACGCATCATGATTGTGCGCGACGTTCCACAGGGCGATACGATCGGCTATGGTGCGAAACAAACCGCAAAGCGCCCCTTGCGCAATGCCGTCGTGGCCGCCGGTTATGCCGATGGCATGATCCGCCGTGCCGGCTCCACGGACGACCGCCCGGGTGGCTTCGGGCTGATCGGCGGTTACAAGGCGCCGATCCTCGGCCGGATTTCAATGGACATGATCACGCTTGACGTGACGGATGTGCCTGAACACCTGCTTCAGCGCGGCGCGTTTGTGGAAATGCTGGGGCCAGGTGTTGCAGCTTCCGATCTTGCCGCTTATGCGGAGACCATCGACTACGAATATCTGACAAGCCTCGGACGTCGGTTTGAGCGCGTCTATGCGCCCCTGACCTGACCGGAGCCGAGAGCGAAAGGCAATTTGCATGGCACGGCGCTCCACTTCCTTCGTCTGCCAGTCCTGCGGCGCGGTTACCGCCAAGTGGGTTGGCCGTTGTGAAAGCTGCGGTGAATGGAACACCATCGTGGAGGAGCAGACCGGCGGCGGCGTCGGTGGCGGGCCCGGCAGGGCTTCCCGCAGCAAGGGCCGTGTCATTCCCCTTGTCGGCCTTTCCGGCGATGCCAAGGAAGCCCCGCGCATCCAGACGAAGGTGCCTGAACTTGACCGGGTGACCGGCGGCGGCTTCGTAAGAGGGTCCGCCCTGCTTGTCGGCGGCGACCCCGGTATCGGCAAGTCCACATTGCTGATCCAGGCGGCTGCGCAACTGGCCAACCTCGGGCACAAGACCGTCTATATTTCGGGCGAAGAAGCCATTGGACAGGTTCGGCTCCGGGCCGAAAGGCTGGGGCTCGCCCAGGCCCCCGTGGCACTGGCTGCGGAAACAAGTGTCGAAGACATTCTGGCAACGCTGGAAGCCGACACGGCACCGGCCCTTCTCATCCTCGACTCCATTCAGACGCTCTGGACAGACCAGGTAGAATCTCCTCCCGGCACCGTGACGCAGGTGCGTGCGTCCGCCCAGGCGATGGTGCGCTATGCCAAGAAGAACGGCACCACCCTTGTTCTTGTCGGCCATGTGACCAAGGACGGGCAGATTGCCGGCCCGCGCGTGGTTGAGCACATGGTCGACGCGGTGCTCTATTTCGAGGGCGACGGCGCTCACCAGTATCGTATCCTGCGCTCGGTCAAGAACCGCTTCGGCGCGACGGATGAAATCGGCGTTTTCGAAATGACGGGAAAGGGGCTGCAGGAAGTCCCCAATCCTTCCGCCCTGTTCCTGGGAGACAGAAACACGTCCGCGCCCGGCGCAGCCGTTTTCGCCGGTCTGGAAGGCTCAAGACCTCTCCTGATCGAGATCCAGGCACTGGTGGCGCAGTCTTCTCTGGGAACACCGCGCAGGGCCGTCATTGGCTGGGACAGCGCGCGGCTTTCCATGATCCTGGCCGTGCTTGAGGCACGGTGCGGCGTCCGCTTTTCACAACATGATGTCTATCTGAACGTCGCCGGTGGTCTCAAGATCAACGAGCCTGGAGCCGATCTTGCCGTGGCAGCAGCGTTAATCTCCTCACTCAGCGGACTTGCCCTTCCGGCCAATTGCGTCTATTTCGGCGAAGTCAGCCTGTCGGGGGCCATCAGGCCGGTCGCCCAAGCCCCTTCCAGACTGAAAGAAGCCGAGAAACTCGGCTTCGATCAGGCTTACTGTCCGGAGGGCAATCTCAAGGACGGCACCGTGTCTTCGTTCAGGACGACAGGCGTGCCGGAACTTGGGGACTTTGTTGCCAAACTTTCGGCGGAGGCTAGTGCTACGGGGCAGACCTGACGCAAGATGGTGACGGGTTTGGGCAAAAAGTTTAAGCTCTTGAAAGAGCGCCAGAGAGAGGATTTTTCAGGAACATGCCGATAACGCTGCTGGACGGACTGCTCTTGGTCATCATGTTCATCTCGGCGGTCCTTGCGATGATCCGCGGATTTGTCAGGGAAGTTCTTTCCATCGTTTCCTGGGTGGCTGCGGCAGCTGCGGCATTCCTGCTGTACGAACGGGTTCTTCCTTACACCAAGCAGTATATCAACCATGACCTGGTTGCCATGGGCGTATCTGCCGCGGCAGTCTTTCTGGTCACGCTGCTTGTTGTCAGCTATATCACCATGCGGATTTCCGATTTCGTGCTCGACAGCCGGATCGGCGCCCTCGACCGGACCCTCGGGTTCGTGTTCGGAGCTGTGCGCGGTCTGCTGCTGGTCGTCGTCGCGATGATGTTCTTCAACTGGTTCGTCCAGCCGGAACAGCAGCCGAACTGGGTCAAGACAGCCAAGTCGCGGCCGATCCTGCTGTCTATCGGTGAACGGCTGGTGGCTGTGCTGCCAGAAGACCCGGAAAAGGCGATCCTGGACAAGATCCGGCAGAACAACCAGGCCGGAGGGGGAGCAACCCCGACTGATGAACCGGCCTACAGCGATTCAGAACGTCAGGGACTTGAACAGCTGACGACGGATAGTAACTAACAGGCCTTGGGCATAAACCAGGGACACTAACCGAGACTGGGGCAGTAACGGGCACCGCTTGAGGTGCAGCGTTGAATGAGGCATCCCGCGCCCAAATATGTGCGGGACGATGTACCATTTGCAAAGCGGCCAATGTTTCGTCCACCTGAGTGACGATGACAGACATTTGACCGCAAGACCCGGCCGGTCCTCCCACCGGCCAGAACGAAGGAGTGTTCGCCATGGCTGGCGGAACCGACGTGCACGAACCGTTCGACATCAATGCAGATACCTTGCGCGAAGAATGCGGTGTTTTCGGCATTCTGGGTCATGAGGATGCCAGCGCGCTGACCGCGCTCGGGCTTCATGCGCTCCAGCACCGCGGGCAGGAAGCAGCGGGGATCGTCACCGTTGACAACGAGCAGTTCCGTGCGGAACGCCATCTCGGGCTGGTGGGCGATCACTTCTCCGACGCCGACACCATCGAGCGGCTGAGCGGAAAGGCCGCTGTCGGCCACGTTCGGTACTCGACGACCGGTGAAACCATCCTGCGGAACGTGCAGCCGCTCTTTGCCGAGCTGGACGGTGGCGGCATTGCCGTTTGCCACAACGGCAACTTCACCAACGCCCTCACCCTGCGCCGCCAGTTGATCCGAGACGGAGCAATCTGCCAGTCGACCTCCGATTCAGAGGTGGTCCTGCAGCTCGTTGCCCGCTCGCGCAAGGGCAAGATCGTCGAACGTTTCATCGACGCGATCACCCAGATGGAAGGTGCCTATTCTCTGGTGGCGCTGACGTCGAAGAAACTGATCGGCGCGCGTGACCCGCTCGGCATTCGCCCGCTGGTGCTGGGCGATCTGAATGGTGCTCCGATCCTGGCCTCGGAGACCTGCGCACTCGATATCATCGGGGCAAAGTTCATCCGCGAAGTGGAAAACGGCGAAGTTATCGTCTGCACGTCAACAGGGATTGAATCCTTCTTCCCGTTCGGCAAACGCCCGGCTCGTCCGTGTATCTTCGAATACATCTACTTCTCCCGCCCCGACAGCGTTGTCGGCGGTCGCAGCGTCTACGACGTTCGCCGCGAAATGGGGCGCCAGCTGGCCCGGGAATCCAACGTCGAAGCCGACGTGATCGTTCCGGTGCCGGACAGCGGTGTGCCCGCGGCCATCGGGTTCAGCCAGGAAAGCGGTGTGCCGTTCGAACTCGGCATCATCCGCAACCACTATGTCGGCCGCACATTCATCGAACCGACCCAGCAGATCCGTGCACTTGGCGTGAAGATGAAACACTCCGCCAACCGGGCTCAGATCGAAGGCAAGCGCGTCGTGCTTGTGGACGACAGCCTTGTGCGCGGAACAACATCGGTCAAGATCGTGCAGATGATCCGCGAAGCGGGTGCGAAGGAAGTTCACTTCCGGCTCGCCAGCCCGCCGATCAAGTATTCCGACTACTACGGCATCGACACACCGGTGCGTGAAAAACTGCTGGCTGCAAAATACGGTCTTGAGGAAATGCGCGCCTATATCGGTGCCGACAGCCTGGCCTTCCTGTCCGTCGATGGCATCTACAAGGCCATGGGCTACGATGGCCGCGACGATGCCAACCCGCAGTTCACGGATCATTGTTTCACCGGCGATTACCCGACACCACTGACCGATCTTTCCGAGGATCAGGACTTCGTCAGCGCCCCTCGCCTGGTCGAGGTCGGCTAAAGCGCTCAAAACTCTTTGGACCGCTTCAATTTATGCCTTTCGGCGGTACCGCCGGAAGGCAAATTGATCTAAGAGATCACGCATGATCAAAGACTTTGAAGGCCGGGTCGCTCTCGTCACCGGCGCCTCCCGCGGAATTGGCTATCAGATCGCAAAGCAGCTCGGCGAACGTGGTGCGCATGTCATTGCGCTTGCGCGGACTGTCGGCGGCCTGGAAGACCTCGATGACGAGATCCGCTCCGCAGGCGGGGAAACAACGCTCGTCCCGCTTGACCTGACCGACTTCGACGCGCTCGACCGGCTTGGCGCCGCGATCTACGAACGCTGGAAGAAGCTCGATATCTTCGTTGCCAATGCCGGCATGCTGGGTGTTCTGTCGCCGATCGGCCACATCAGCCCGAAGGACTTCGAGAAAGTGACGGCGGTGAATGTCGTTGCCAACTGGCGGCTGATCCGTTCTCTGGACCCGCTCCTGCGCCAGTCGGACGCGGGCCGTGCACTGTTCCTGTCTTCCGTTCATGCAAGCACCTGCACACCTTTCTGGGGTCTTCAGTCCATCAGCAAGGCTTCCGTGGAAGCCATGGCGCGGACCTGGGCGAATGAAAGCCTGAAGACGAACATGAAGATCAACCTGACTGACCCTGGCCCTACCCGCACAGGGCTGCGTGCCAAGGCAATGCCAGGCGAGCTTGCCACCAATCTTCCGACGCCGGATGATGTTGCGGCAGATCTTCTGCCCTTGCTGATGCCGGACGTTCTGGAAACCGGCCGCCTGTACGACCGCGTCAGCGGAGAATGGATTCAGCCCTAAGGCGGATCCTGCTGGGCAGATCCAATCAAGGGTTGCATAGCCCGTTCATTCGCTTTACGCCTTCCGGTCGATGATCGGAAGGGAAGCATGCCATGCGGTCAGATATCAGTGTCATCGCCTGGGATTTCGACGGCGTTCTAAACCGCAATGTCGTCGACGGCAGGTTCATCTGGGCTGACACGCTGGAGAGCGACCTCGGAATTGCACTCGATGCATTCGAACGCGGCGTGTTCGATGCCTCCTTCCTGCAAGTCATCTCCGGGAAACGGGACATAAAAATTCACCTGCAAGACTGGCTTGACCGGAGCGGCTACCTTCTGGATGCGGGAGAACTTCTCGACTACTGGTTTGCCAAAGATGATCTGCGGGATCCCTTCACCTGCAGCCTGCTTGAACATCTGACAAGTCACGACGTCGTTCAGGTAATTGCGACGAACAATGAAGATCGCCGCTCCAGCTACATTGAGCACCAGTCCGGCTTCGGCTCGCTGGTCAGCCGAATTTTCTCTTCCGGCCGCATCAAGTCAGCCAAGCCGGACACCGCGTTCTTCGCCCATGTCAGCGACACTCTCAAGGTTGCCCCGTCCGAGATCTTGCTGATCGACGACAGCGCCACAAACGTTCGCGTAGCGAAGGCGCTTGGCTGGAAGGGCTTTCATTTTACCGAGAAGACCCGCCTGGAACTTGCTTCCTTTCTGGAACTTTGAAAGCATGCTGGGTATCCAGCGGCGATCGCTGCAGAGGAGCCAGGAAGATGAAACTCGGCGCGTTCTCGGTCAGTCTGGCCGTCAAGGATCTCGAAAAATCGAAGGCGTTCTACGAAGGACTTGGCTTCGTGGATATCGGCATCTCGGACGCGGACAACTGGGCGGTCCTGAAGAACGGCGATACCATCATCGGGCTGTTTCAGGGCATGTTCGACAAGAACATACTCACCTTCAATCCCGGCTGGGACCAGGATGCCAGGACACTCGAAGATTTTCAGGATGTACGGGACATCCAAAAGGCGCTGAAGGCGAAGGGATACGCTTTTGTATCCGAAGCTGACGAGACCGGCAGTGGTCGGGCCAGCTTCATGCTGGTCGACCCGGATGGAAACCCGGTTCTTGTCGACCAGCATGTGTGAGGCTGATTAAGCAGCTTCGAAGGGCGCAAAGGAACTTTCGGCGATTTCCTTCAGGTCGGCAAAAACACCGGGAGCGCCAACAACGACGCGTGCGCCGTTGTAAAGGGACTGGTTGATGTCCTGTTCCAGAACCTCACCACCGGCTTCCTTGGTGATCAGCATGCCTGCAAGGCAGTCCCAGGCGTTCATGTGGGATTCTACATAGCCGATAAGGCGCCCGGAAGCCGCGTAGGCAAGCATCAGACCGCCTGAAGCGTTGCGGAAGAACACACCGCCCTTGGAGACCAGGGCACCAACGACGTTGACCGCATCCGTGACGGCAGTGCGGCCGTTGAAACCAACACCGACTGAGCCGTGAGAGAGGCTTTCGCTGTCGGAGGCACGGATCGGTTTGCCATTGAGGAACGCACCGTGACCGGCGGCAGCCTTGAAGGTTTCCTTGGACACCGGATCATGGATCACACCGACAATCACCTGGCCCTGATGAACGCAGGAGATGATGACGCACCACTGCGGAATCCCGGCAACGAAATTTGCCGTACCGTCGATCGGGTCGGTGACCCAGGTATAGCCCGAAGACCCTTCTTCCATGCCATGCTCTTCGCCCAGGATACCGTCGTCCGGATAGCTCTTTGCGAGTTCCGCGCGGATGAGCGTTTCCACATTGCGGTCTGCTTCCGAGACGAGGTCCTGATGACCCTTCTGCGTAATCGTCAGCGTGTCCAGCTTGTGAAAATAGTCGAGACCGAGCTCGCCAGCCTTTTCGGCAAGGGCGACGGCGAATTCCAGCCGGTCGATGGACATGGTTCAAACTCCCTTAAGTGTCGATAGCGCGGCGGGAAGCTGCTTTCCCGCCAGAAAAGAAGAATACTGGCTGGCAGCCTGGCAAAACGGCAGGCTGCCCTCCCCACTCAGCCCCGTTTTCTCTTCGGGGCGTAAGGGTTTTCGCCTTTGCGATAGGACAGGCGAATGGGAGTTCCGTGTATGTTGAAGGTCTGGCGCAGCGAGTTGACCAGATAGCGCGTGTAGCTTTCCGGCAATTGTTCGGGACGCGAACAAAAAACCACGAAATGTGGCGGCCGTGTCTTGGGCTGGGTCATGTAACGCAGGCGCACCCGGCGTCCGGCAACTGCGGGGGGCGGATGGTTCGCGGTGACCTTGTCCAGCCAACGGTTCAGCTTGGCGGTCGAGACACGCGAGTTCCAGGCCTCGTAGGCGGTAAAGACGCTTTCGATCAGGCGATCGACGCCCTGCCCTTGCTGGCCGGACAAAGTCGCGATCTGAACACCGCGGATCTGGTTGAAATACCGCTCGTTGGCGTCCTTGATTTTCTTCCAGGCTTCTTCCCGGTCTTCGATCAAGTCCCACTTGTTGATCGCGATCACCAGCGCGCGGCCTTCGCGCGCAACCAGATCGATGATCTGCAGGTCCTGCTTCTCGAAGGACATGGTGGCGTCCAGCGTGACAACAACCACTTCGGCGAACTTGATCGCACGCAGAGCGTCGGCCACGGAAAGCTTTTCGAGCTTTTCCTGTACGCGCGCCTTTTTCCGGATACCGGCCGTATCGAACAGCTTGATATGCCTGTCGCGCCAGACCCAGTCTACCGAGATGGAATCGCGCGTGATGCCTGCTTCCGGTCCGGTCAGCATGCGGTCTTCGCCCAGCATACGGTTGATCAGCGTCGACTTGCCCGCATTCGGGCGGCCGACGATGGCAACACGCAGCGGTCTTTCAATGGTGCCGACCGGCTCTTCGTCTTCGACGAATTCACCGTCCTCGTCGACATCCACATTGGTGATCGCCTCTTCGCGCTTCGCCTCTTCTTCTTCCGTGACCCGGTCGACATGAGGTTTCAGAGCGTCATAGAGATCAGCAAGCCCTTCGCCGTGTTCAGCGGAGATTGCAATCGGATCACCGAGCCCAAGCGAATAGGATTCGTAAAGTCCGCTCTCTCCGGCCCGACCTTCCGCCTTGTTGGCCAGCAGGATCACCGGACGGGTGGTCTTGCGTGCAACTTCGGCAAAATGGGCATCAAGCGGCGTTACACCGGCACGAGCGTCAATCACGAACAGAACCGCGTCGGCGGTTTCGATCGCCTCCTCGGTCTGCCGGCGCATGCGGCCTTCGAGGGATTCCTTGTCCGCATCTTCGAGACCGGCGGTGTCGATGATCGTGAAGCGCAAGTCGCCCAAACGGGCATCGCCCGGCCGCCGGTCACGCGTCACACCAGGTGTGTCGTCTACCAGCGCCAGGCGCTTGCCCACAAGGCGATTGAACAGGGTGGACTTGCCGACATTCGGCCGTCCGATAATGGCGACAGTAGCGCCCACAGCAGTTTCTCCTGATAGGCGGGCCTCTTCGGGCCCTGCCTCAAATGCTAGTTGAAGGCAGCGACGCCGTCATTGCCTGTCAGCACGATAATCCGGCCTCCGGCGACGATCGGTGTCACATAGACATCCGTATTGGTCCGCTGCGTCAACATGGTTTTTCCGGAAGCGGCATCCACGATTGCGATCTGACCGTCGCTGGAAAAGGCAACCAGTGCCCCATTCGCCAGGATCGGGCCAGCCCAGTTGCGGCGCTTCTTCTTCTTTTCCGGACGCGGCAAGGCCGTTGCCCAGAGGGTTTCCCCGTTTTTCAGATTGAGGGCGACCATACGGTCGTCGAGATCAACCATGAACAACGCGCTGCCGGAGACAACCGGCGTATGTACGCTGCCGAGATCCTGTTCCCAGCGGCGCTGGCCGGTGCGGGCATCCACCGCAACCGTTCGGCCGGCAACACCAGTGGCATAAACCGTGTTGCCGGAGACAACCGGGCTTGCCGAAACGTCCGCGAGACCTGACAGGGCAAGAGTCCTGAAGCCGCGAGACACGCCGTCGATCCAGGCCGGTTCGCCCGACTTGATGTCGATGGCCATGATTTCACCGGAGGAGAACGGCACAATGACACGGTTGCCGGAAATGGCCGGATTGGCCGCAGACAACAGACCAGCGGTTTCCTCGATACCTGCATAGGTCCAGGCAACGCTGCCGTCAGACTGCTTCAGGGCATAGACTTCGTTGGACTGGGATACAACGATGACATGACCGGCACCGGCAACAGGCGCACCACGAGCCGGCGTGTCGATGTCGACTTTCCAGATTTCCCGGCCGGAGCCGGCTTCAAGAGCCGCCACCTGACGATAGCTGGTGGCTGCGTAGACAACGCCGCCTTCAACGGCAACACCACCACCAGGACCCACATCCCTTTCGCCTTCCGGACGCAGATTCTGGGTCCACTGGCGTCCACCGCCCGTCGACAACGCTACGACTTCGCCATTCGGCTTGTAGACATAAATACGGCTGCCATCGCTGACCGGACGGGAAGACACCCGAAGTGCGGATGTTGTCAGCCCGCCGCCGGACGAGCCGACCTGAGCGCGCCAGGCACGATTGCCGGAGACGGATATGGCGACGTTGCCCGGATCGTTGGTCAGGCCACCACCGGCTGTTGACCAAGACTGCCCGCCAGTCGCAGAACCGACCTTTGCTGCCTGGCCGAGCGCTTCGGCTGCCGGATCGGCGCCGTCGAACACGGGCTGGCGCTCACCCTTGAGGATTTTCTCGCGAGCAAACGGGTTTATGTTCTCGGTAAATTCGCTGACCGACCCGCAACCGGTGAGGACGAGCGAAAGCGCAATGGCACCAAAAACACCGCGTCTGCGGAAAGAAACGGTTACAAAACTCACTGGTTGTTTCCTTCACTGTCCGCCTTGGCTTCGCCGTTGCTGGACCGGATCACGTCACTCAGGATCGACACGCGTCGGCTCACGTCTGCCGGTGTTTCCGCGTCGTCTTCAAAAGCGGAAATCCACTGACGGGCTGTTTCAATATCGCCGGCTTTCCATGCACTTAGAGCAAGAAGTTCGCGTGCAGCTGCACGGAACGGACCAGTGTCGCCGGTCAGCTTCTCGACTCGGTCGGCAATATCGCCGTAGCCTTGGGTGTCGACGGCAAGATAAGCGGCACGCAGCGCTGCAACATCACGCAGAGCATCCATGATGCTGGTATCGCGCGACAGGGCATCGAATTCGGCCAGGGCTTCTTCAGTCTTGCCGGAATTGGAAAGATCGGTTGCCTGGCGCAGTTTCGCCAAGGCCGGGTATCCACCAAGGGCGTTATCCAGTTCACCGTAAAGAGCTGCTGCTTCTTCGTAGTTCTGGGCTTCGGAAAGCCTCACGGCTTCAAAAAACGTGTCGCCAGCGCTCTGGGACTGCTGTTCCTGCCAGTAGAGCCAGCCGCGATAGCCGCCGGTGCCAACAATGATCAAGACCGCAACGCCAAGCACCCACGGACCGAAGCGGTCCCAAAGCCGACGGTATTTTTCCTGGCGGATATCTTCATCGACTTCACGAAAAATGTCAGACATGCGTGTCTATTTCCTGCATTCACTTCTTCGGCCCGGCACGTCTGCCCGGGCACGGCCCCTTCATGAGTGGCGCACATTATCCACTTGATCCGGCTCGGGCAATTCCCTGAAGGGGCTTAAATCGGTCCTTCATGGCGCAAGTGGGGCAATCCGGCACGGAATGCCGGATTTCTAACGTAATTTCAAGCTCCGCGACCGCTATCAGGCCACCGGGACGCCGATCAACAAGGCGTGCAGCTTCCACGCGAACAGTCCGTAGAGGACCAAGCCCAACAGAATCACGACAAAATCGGAGTATTTTCCGGGCTTGGCCGTTGCCAGTGCACCTATCTGCCCTGCGCCGGGCCCGCGGCGCTTGACCGAAATCCGGTCTGCCACTGCCCAGGCGAGAAAACCGCCAAACAAAAGCACCGAAGCCAGATCGCCATTTGCCAGAAGGTGAGCCAATGCCCACAGTTTTACGGCTACCAGCATCGGATGTTTCAGGACTGTCTTGATCCGCGACGGCACATAGGCAGCGACAAGGAAAATGAAAACAGGAACCATGAACAGCATGGTGACGTGGTGCAGCCAGAACGGCGGATCGTACAGCACCGGCGGGCCTTCAAAACGGGCCACGCCATAACCGTAAACAATCAGCCCCAGACCGACGAACGACAAGAGCGTATACAGCCCCTTGTACGGTGTTTCGCCGAGCCTTGAGACCAGCCCATTGCGCGTTGCCGGAAACATCGGCAACGTGTGAATTCCCAAAAACAGCACAAGGCCGGCGATCAACAAGGCCATTCCCGCTCTCCCTCTTTTGCCCGCAAGCGGCCGGGTGCCCTCAGACCCGGACATCCCTTGCGGCGAAGATAGGTGGCTGGCGGTGCACCTGCAACCAGCTTCAGACGAGCAATTTGACTGCCTCAGCGGCAGCAAGCGCCTGTGGACGGCTGGCCTGGTGTTCGATTTCGATGAACGTTCCCGTTTCGGCAGATTTCAAAATCGACACCATGACGTCGACCGCATGCAGTGCCCGTTCGAGCGAACAGCGGAACTCGGTGTCGTCTCCACTCAGGATCGACTGGACCATGTCTGCCAGACCGGCAGCGCGGTAGTTCGCACGCGGCAGGCCGTTGTCATCGACATTCGCCAAACCGAACGGGTGCATCGCATCGTCCAGTGCTTTTGTCGTTCCATCTTCGGTGACCAGGCTTACGTCTCCGCCGAAATAGTTCGGGTCGGCCAGAAAAAGTGTTCCCCGGGTACCGTAAAGCTCCATAGGCTGGTGCCTATGTGCCCAGACGTCCCAGCTCGCCGTCAGCGTTACTTTTGCACCGGACCGGAACTCGAGAATCGCATGGATTGTGGTTGGGGTGGAGACATCGATCTTTTCACCATTTCGAGTGCCACTCCCGATCGTCCGGGTCTTGAACGGCATGGCTGACATGGCGCACACACGCTTTACCGGGCCGATCAGATTGAGCAGAGCGGCAATATAATAAGGTCCGAGGTCGAGAACCGGCCCCCCTCCCGGCTTGAAGAAGAAGTCCGGGTTGGGATGCCAATGCTCCATACCGTGGCTCATGACATGGCACGTGCCACCAACGATTTCTCCGATCAGTCCTTCGTCAACTGCCTTGCGGGCAATCTGATGTGCCCCGCCCAGAAACGTATCCGGTGCACACCCGACCCTCAGATGTTTTTTGCGTGCAAAATCGGCAAGCGCCTGCCCGTCCCGGATCGACAGTGCCAGAGGTTTTTCCGAATAGACATGCTTCCCGTGTGCCAGGATTTCATGGGAAACGAGATAATGGGCATCGGGAACAGTCAGATTGACGATCAGATCGACATCATCCGCCAGAAGCAGGTCGTGCACGGTGAGTGCACGCACGCCGTATTCGGCTGCGCGCTCTTCCGCAGCATGACGGTTCAGATCCGCACAGGCCCTGATTTCAAGGCCATTGAACTTTGGCGCCAGATCAAAATAGGTCTTTGAGATGGTGCCGCATCCGATGATGCCGATGCCCAGTTTGTCTGCCATGAACCTCTCCGCGGATTCGATGCAGACATCCTAGAACAAAGACAGTGTCTCGGAAATCAAATGGATGCCGGGAAACACCGCCAGGGTTACATCGGCATGGTGCACTGCCTGCAGGTGCCGCGCAGTTCGATGGTCGTCCGGGACAACTGGAAGCCTTCGCTCTGCGTCCATTCCCTCAGGAGAGAAATGGCCTTGTCCGGCGTAAACTCGCTGACGACACCACATTTTTCACAGATGGCGAAGGCAGCCGTGCCATGACCGGAGCAGCCCTTGTGGGAACAGGCCACAAAGGCATTGAGGCTTTCCAGCCGGTGCACCATTCCGTATTCCACCAGCTTGTCGAGAGCCCGGTAGACCTGCAGCGGTGCACGGAAACCGCTGTCGCGCAACAGATCGAGAATCGCATAGGCCGTCAAAGGTCCACCAGCGTCCGACAACGAGCCGAACACCAGGGCCTGGTTCTTGGTCAGTTCGGGATGTGTCTCAACGCTCACGGACGATCTCCTTTCGTGCTCGATCTCACCCTTCTCACGATTTGCACACCCGGGACAAGACTGACGACAAACAGCGCCATCGCCGCAACGACGATGGAGGGGCCGGACGGGGTATCATAGGCCAGCGAACTATAGAGCCCGCCGACGACGGCGGCGGCTCCGGTCAGGGCTGCAATCACCGCCATCTGTTCCGGCGATGCCGACAGGCGCCGGGCGGCGGCGGCGGGAATGATCAACAGCGCGGTGATCAGCAGCGCGCCGATGATCTTCAGTGAAATGGCAATGACGATTGCCGTCAGCAGCATGAAGATCAGCTCGGTCCGCTCAGGCTTCAGCCCCTCGCCCGCGGCAAGGTCCGGACTGACCGTTGCTGCGAACAGGCGGCGCCAGATGACCACGAGGACACCGAGCACGATCGCACCGCCAGCGTAGATCATGGCGATGTCCATGGGTGTGACGGCCAGGATATCGCCGAAGAGCAGCCCCAGCAGATCGACCCGGACCCATGTCATGAAGGCCAGACAGACCAACCCCAGGGCGAGCGCGGAATGGGACAGCAAGCCAAGCAACGCATCGGAAGACAGCGTGTCGCTGCGCCTCAGTGCCATCAGCACGATCGCCAGAAGGATGGAAACGACCCCGACGGCCAACGTGGTGTTGACGTTGAGGAGCAGCGACAGGGCAACGCCCAGCAAGGCTGCGTGCGACAGCGTATCGCCGAAATAGGCCATGCGACGCCAGACGATGAAACAGCCAAGCGGTCCTGCAACAAGTGCCACACCTATGCCGGCAATGAGTGCACGGGTGAAGAAATCATCCAGCATTTCGAATGCCGCCTTCTTTCTCCGCAGCCGCGTCGGCAGGTGCGTGATGATGCTCGCCGGAACAGGAGGAACACAGCGAACCGTCCGCATGGCGCACCTTTCCATCCGGCAGATGCACGTGGTCATGGTGATGTTCATAGACGGCAATCGCCGCATTGCGCCGGTTGCCAAACAGCGCATGATACCGGTCGTCACGGCTGACGTCAGAAGGGGTTCCGCGGCAGCAAACGTGACCATTGAGGCAAATCACCTGATCTGCTGCAGCCATCACGACATGAAGATCGTGAGAGATCATCAGGATGCCGCAGCCAAGCGTGTTGCGGATTTCGGAAATGAGGTCGTAGATCGCGATCTCACCGGCATAATCCACGCCTTGCACTGGTTCATCCAACACCAGCAGCCCGGGATTGCGGGCAATCGCGCGCGCCAGCATGACACGCTGCATTTCCCCTCCGGAGAGCGTGCGCATCTGCGAGGTCATCAGCCTTTCAGCACCTGTGCGCGCCAGCGCCGCGCGGCATTCGGCATCGGACAGGGGGTTCGTCAGCCGCATGAACCTGGCGACCGTCAGCGGCAACGTCCAGTCGATGGCGAGCTTCTGCGGCACATAGCCAATCTTCAGGCCGGGCTTGCGTTCGGCACGGCCTTCGCTCGGGCTCAGGATACCAAGCGCCATCTTGGCCGTTGTCGACTTGCCGGAACCGTTGGGCCCGATAAGCGTCACGATTTCACCCGGAGAAACCGATAGATCTACGCCGCGCACCAGCCATTCACCGCCCTTGCGGATGCCCGCGCGGTCAAGCTGAACAAGCCTGGTATCCGAATTTGTCATAGTCCTGAAAGCCTGCTGCGCTCTTTGGGAACCAACGCCCTGGCGTTACGTTATTACGTATGTAGCGTTCAAGCCACTTGCTTGCAACTTGTCCCGGTGCTGATTAACACTCAAAGCAACACCGGTGCGCCCGCAAGCGCCCGAATGTGCCAGCAGAACAGGAAGCAAAGCATGATTTTCCCTTGTATTTTGTCCGGTGGTGTCGGTTCGCGGCTGTGGCCGCTGTCACGCACCGACCGGCCAAAACAGTTTTTGCCACTGTTTGGCGGGGAAAGTCTGTTCCAGAAGACTTGCAAGCGCGTCAATCGGCCGGACTTTGCCGCTCCGATCGTGATCGGCAGCAATGCTCACCGGTTTCTGATCGGCGAGCAGCTCAACGAACTGGGGCTCGAAGCCCAGTCGATCCTGCTTGAGCCTGTCGGCCGGAATACAGCGCCCCCTGCCCTGATGGCAGCGTTGATTGCAGCAGAAACCGACCCGAACGCCCTGATCCTGCTGTTGCCCTCCGACCACCTGATCCGGAAGGAAGATCTTTTCCTGACCGCCGTCCATCAGGCGGAGACGGCTGCTCGCGCAGGAAAGATCGTGACCTTCGGCATCGAACCCAGCGAAGCCAATACCGGATACGGATACATCAAGGTTGCAAGTGGCAGCGAGCCTGTGCGGCCTGTGGAAGCCTTTGTCGAGAAGCCTGACCAGGACCGTGCCGATGCCTTCCTGAAAGACGGCAGTTATGTCTGGAATGCCGGCATCTTTCTTTATGCCGCCAATACGATGATTGATGCTTTCAAGACGCACCAGCCGGAGCTTTACGAGAACATCGTCGCCGTCATGAAGACACGGCATGGGGATCTGGATTTTACGCGACTGAACCAGGAAGCCTTCGAAGCACTGGACAACATTTCCATCGACTACGCCATCATGGAAAAGGCGGACAACGTCGTCTGCGCCCCCGTTGCACCGGAATGGGACGACCTGGGCTCCTGGTCGGCAATCTGGACGGTCCTGGAGAAGGATGCCCAGGGCAATTCCGGATTGGGCGATGCCCGCTTTCTCGATAGCAACAACTGCCTGGCCTATGCTGAACGCGGGCTCGTATCCGTTATCGGCCTTGAGGATGTCATGGTGATCGCCACGACCGACAGCGTTCTTGTTGCCCACAAGGACAAGGCGCAGGACGTCAAGACCGTTGTGGAGCAACTGAAGGCGGAAGGCAGGCATGAGGTGGACCGGCACCCGAGGTCCTACCGTCCTTGGGGCTACACCGAACGGATCAACGCCGGCGAACGTTTCTCCGTTCAGTCGATGATGATCAAGCCGGGCAAGAGGCTCAGCCTGCAAAGCCACCTTCACCGGACGGAGCACTGGGTGGTGGTGTCCGGTACGCTCGAGATCACGATCAACGGCGAAACGCGCCTGCTCAGCGAAAACCAGTCCGCTTATGTGCCGCTTGGAGCGCAACACACGTTGCATAACCCGGGCAAGATTCCGGTGCGGATGATTGAGGTGCAGTCCGGAACCTACTTGCAGGAAGACGATATCCGGCGCCATCCGGAAACATCACAAAATCTCTGACGAGATTGATTTTACTGTGATGTGTCCTTGCCCTGCCAGATGATTTCCGGCAAGACTTCACCTCAGTTCGCGACCATGCCCCAGAGGCCAACGCCACGCGACGGAGAGGAAAACGCTCATGCATCATGTCTTCATTTGCGATTATGTCCGCACGCCCATCGGACGCTATGGCGGCATGCTGTCCTCTGTCCGCGCTGACGATCTTGGTGCGATCCCCATCAGCGCCCTCATGGAGCGCAATCCGGACACGGACTGGGCCGAGGTAGATGACGTCTTTTATGGCTGTGCCAACCAGGCCGGTGAAGACAACCGAAACGTCGCGCGCATGTCGGCACTGCTGGCGGGCCTGCCGGAGACAGTTCCCGGTCTGACGCTCAACCGGCTTTGTGGCTCGGGAATGGATGCCGTCATGACTGCGGCCAGGGCGATCAAGGCCGGCGAAATCGATCTGGCCATCGCTGGCGGCGTTGAAAGCATGTCCCGCGCACCTTTTGTCATGCCAAAGGCAGACACCGCCTTTTCCCGCTCGGCCGAGATCTTCGACACGACAATCGGCTGGCGCTTCGTCAATCCGCTTCTCAAACGCCAGTATGGTATCGATTCCATGCCGGAAACGGCGGAAAACGTTGCCGAACAATTCCAGATCTCGCGACAGGACCAGGATGCCTTCGCGCTGCGCAGCCAGCAGCGAGCCTCCGCCGCTCAGCAATCCGGTCGTTTCGCCGAAGAAATCGTTCCCGTGATGATCCCGCAGCGCAAGGGCGACCCTATACTGGTGGACAAGGACGAACACCCAAGGAACACAACGCTGGAGGCCCTTTCCGCGCTCAAGACGCCGTTCCGTGAAAATGGTTCGGTGACCGCCGGCAACGCGTCCGGTGTCAACGACGGTGCTGCGGCTTTGCTGATCGCGTCGGAAGCTGCGGTGGCCAAGCACAATCTCACGCCGATCGCCCGCGTCGTCGGCGGAGCCACCGCCGGCGTTCCGCCGCGGATCATGGGCATTGGTCCCGCACCGGCGACGCGCAAGCTTTGCGCGCGCCTCGGAATCGCGCTGCCGGAGTTCGACGTGATCGAACTCAACGAAGCTTTCGCCGCCCAGGGCATTGCGGTCATGCGAGACCTTGGCCTGCCCGAAGACAGCGAAATCCTCAATCCGAACGGCGGTGCGATTGCACTCGGTCATCCGTTGGGGATGTCTGGCGCCAGAATCACGGGAACAGCAGCGCTGGAACTGAAAAAACGGGATGGAAA
Organism: Roseibium sp. ROS1; assembly: GCF_054658215.1. NCBI lineage: Bacteria > Pseudomonadati > Pseudomonadota > Alphaproteobacteria > Hyphomicrobiales > Stappiaceae > Roseibium > Roseibium sp. ROS1. The sequence continues at coordinate 660,055 of NZ_BAAGIG010000002.1, read as the reverse complement.
CCTGGCGCTTGCCACCATGTGCATCGGTGTCGGCCAGGGTATAGCGCTGGCTCTGGCTGCAGCGTGAGGCGATTCTGATCAGATCGACAGTTTGGCGTGCCGGTCTTCACCAGTGCGCCAATACCGGCTCGGACCAGTCCCCACCGGCACCGGCCGGTCTTTTGCCGCGGGTGTTGCTATCTGAGGAAAAGGCCCTGACTGCACCCTCTTTTCCATCCTGTCGCTGACTTCGCCCAGTTCATCCGACAGCCTTTCGAAGAGCAGGCTGGGCATGCGCAGCGTCGCGACATAGTAGGAAATCGCCTCATCTGCCGCTTTTTCCAGGTCCAGTTGACCGATCTCGCGCAGGGTATTTTCCGCCATCACATGAAGTTCGACCGCGTCTTCGACCAGTGGCTGCGCAACCTCTACCGCCTGGTCGGAATGGCTAGCAACCCAAAAGGCGGCTGACGCTGAAAGGCTAACAAAAACAAAAACGTGCAAGTTTCTCAAAAGAAATCGCATTGCAACCCCAATGAATAATTAACAAAACGTTAAACTACCATTGGTCGTACAGGGCGCGTGGAAGATCTGCAACCTGCCCTTGCAGTTCTCCCTTTTTTTCGAACGCCATGGTTAACAGCGGTCTGCGTTGTTCGGAGACGTACCCATCTTCGCTTCCCGATCCTGGAACGGACCACTGCGGACGTACTGACAGTCCTTCAGCTACATGACCTGGCCGCCCCTTCCCGGCACCGGAAATGGGGCACTGTCAGATTTGCCTGTAGGTATTTGCAGGTACGTAAAATTTTACATGCGGTATTACCGGGACTTTAGATCCTGGGACTGTATAAGCGCGGCATCAAAACGGAGGACGTCATGATCGAAAGGACCGGTGAGATGAGGCTCTCATCCCTGGGATTGCTGCTACTTTTAGCAGCTGCGGCCATGACCTTGTTTGCTGATTTGGGGCCACAGCCCTCGACTTCCGCCAAGGCCAAGTCAGTATACCAGCAACTCGCTCATTGACCGTTTACGCAAGGTGCCGCACTGACCGATAAGGTTCACCGGCGCAGATCGTGCCCGCGATTTGCTCTGGCTGGAACCGGCACCGGTTTCATTTGCCCGGTGAAAGATATCGGCAGTCTGCGCCTTGCGGCCCCACCTCCGCCTTTTCCGCTTCGGCCGGTTTCACCCAGCAGCATGATGGCTGAGCCCATGACCACGGACCCGAGCGTGATGAACAGGCCGAATGCCAGCATGATGACCGGCAGCACGGGGTCCTCTGCCGACATGACAAGCACTCTCAGATTACCGATATTGCCGAGGAAAATGCCGCCGAGCACGAGGCCGGCAATTGCCGTTCCCGCCAGGCCGTTGACTGCAAGCAGACGAAACAAGGGATCTCTCGGAAGCTTCAAGCGAACCGGCCCCTTCATCGACAATGCCATGGCGCGCACTCCTCGCTCTGCGATTGCTGTTGCGATGCGTGATCAGCCTAGCGCCGATCGATACCTGCCAACAACCTGTCAAATAGACCGATTAAGATCATTTTGAAGATCAGCTCATAGTTTATTCATCTTCGACGCAAGATTTGTGCAGTGCACTCTTGATTACAAATGCGTGAGCATATATTTGTTCGATATATCGAACCAACATATGACACTTCTTACGATACCTATAGCGTCATCCGGATCGCAACCGGGCTCGTATGAAGGCCGTCATGCCGGGAGGACGCTCCCAGGCACGGAGTTGTCAATGAGTGTACGCAGTCTCTGCCTCGCAATCCTTTCTTTCGGGGATGCCACCGGATACGAAATCCGGAAGGAGTCGACCGAAGGCCGGTTCAGCTACTTCGATGATGCGAGCTTCGGCTCGATCTATCCGGCGCTGGCGCGTCTGGAATCGGAAGGGCTTGTAACCGTGCGCGAAGAGCCGCAGGCAGGCAAACCTGCCCGCAAGGTCTATTCCATCACCGATGCCGGCCGTGAAGACTTCATCCAGTCCCTGTGCGATCCACAGGCGCCGGACACTTTCAAATCACCCTTTCTGCTGATCGCCCTCAACGCCGCGCAACTGCCTCCCGAGGTCATCCGCCGCGCGGTCGAACGGCGCAAGGCACAGGTACACGCTGAGTTGCGCCTGCTGACAGACAACGAAAAAGACCAGGAATGTTCGCACCCCGGGTCCAACTGGACCCGTGAATACGGCATTGCCTGCATGAATTTCACCCTCGCCTATCTGGAAGAACACGGCGAGGCACTGATCAGGATTGCTGAAGAAGCGGCGCAGCCGGTTGCGGCAGCCGCAGAGTAAGCGCAAGACGTTTCGGAGCTTTAGACAATGCGAGTGAAGTTTTCCTACCTCCTGGCGACCGGCATCGCGGCCGGCATCGGTTTCTGGATGTATAGCGGCACGATGGTGATCGGTGGTGTCGGCGACAGCGAACATGCCACCCCGCCCCCGGCGCTCAGGGTCAGCCAGGCGTCCACAGAGACCTTCCGCGTTCAGGTGGAACGTCTGGTGGCGCAAGACCGTCGAGCCGTTCTGGAAGTGCGCGGGCGCACCGAAGCCGAAGCCACGGTGGCTGTCAGATCCAAGACAACCGATGACGTGGTGGAGCGCCCGGCGCAGGAAGGCGCGCATGTCGCCGCCGGCGACGTGCTTTGTGTTCTCGACAAGGGATCGCGGCAGTCACGCATTCTGGAAGCCAAGGCTGCCCTGGCTCAGGCGCAACTGGACCATGAGGCAGCAACTCAGTTGAACAGCAAGGGCTTTACCGCTCAAACCCGTGTGGCTGCCCTGCAGGCCCAGCTCGATGCTGCAAAGGCACGCCTGATTGAGGCCGAGCAGGAGCTGGAACACACAGTTATCCGCTCGCCGATTGCTGGTGTCATCCAGAGCCCCATGGCTGAAATCGGCGCACAGCTTGAACAAGGCGGCATCTGCGCGACGGTGGTTGATGCGGATCCGATGATTGCCATCGGCGAAGTGTCGGAACTGAATATCTCCGAAATCTCGCTGGACATGCCGGCAACGGTCACGCTCGTGACGGGTGAATCGCTCAACGGCAAGGTGCGTTACATCTCGCCGACGGCAAATCCAGACACGAAAACCTTCCGTATCGAGATCGAGCTTCCCAATCCCGACGGCAAGGCCAGGGACGGCGTGACGGCAGTCACCAAGCTGGAGCTGGCTGCGGAGAAGGCACATAAGATTTCGCCAGCAATTCTGACGTTGAACGACGCCGGCCAGGTCGGCATTCGTGCAGTCGATGAAAACAACAAGACTCTCTTCTACCCCGTCAAGGTGCTGGGTGGAGAACAGGACGGAATGTGGATCGGCGGTCTTCCCGACGAAGTCGTCGCCATCACCGTGGGGCAGGAATACGTCTCGGATGGAGAACTCGTGCAACCGGTCTTTGAGACGGCAGAGGTGAGTCAATGATAGACATGCTTGAAGGCGTCCTTCGGCGCCCCAAGACGGTATTCGTGATGATGCTGGCGCTGATCGTTGCCGGTGTCGCCACCTATATCTCGATCCCGAAAGAAGCCAGCCCGGACATTGATCTGCCGATCTTCTACATTTCGATCACCCAGCAGGGCATTTCTCCGGAAGACTCCGAGCGCCTGCTCGTGCGGCCGATGGAAACGGAGTTGCGCGGCCTTGACGGGTTGAAGGAAATCACCGCGATCGCGTCGGAAAGTCATGCCGGCATCGTGCTGGAGTTCGACATCTCGTTCAACAAGGACGAGGCGCTGGCGGACGTGCGCGACAAGGTCGACCAGGCCAAGAGCAAGCTGCCGGACGAGGCTGAAGAGCCGACGATCACGGAAATGAACTTCGCACTTGCGCCGACCATGATCATCGCCTTGTCGGGCAACGTGCCGGAGCGCACGCTCTACAAGCACGCCCGGCGTCTCAAGGACGAGATCGAGGCCATCGACACCGTCCGGTCGGCGGATCTGACCGGGCACCGCGAAGAGCTGCTGGAAGTCCTGATCGACACCCAGAAACTGGAATCCTACTCGATCACCCAGCAGGAGCTCCTGAACTCGCTACAGCTCAACAACCAGCTTGTTCCTGCGGGCTTTATCGACGGCGGCAAGGGCCGCTTCAACGTAAAGGTGCCTGGTCTCGTCGAGACCGCAGAGGATGTCTACACACTTCCGCTGAAACAGAGCGGTGAAGGTGTGGTGACCCTTGCAGATGTCGCCGAGATCCGGCGCACCTTCAAGGATCCCAACGCCTACACACGCGTCAATGGCAACCGGGCAATTGCTCTTCAGGTCGTCAAGCGTATCGGCACCAACATCATCGAGAACAACGCGGCAGTCCGTGAAGTTGTCGAACATGCCTCCAGGGACTGGCCGGAAACCGTTCGCGTCGACATGATGCTCGACCAGTCCAACAACATCTTCGAAGTGCTTGGCTCGCTGCAATCGTCGATCCTGACGGCGATCTTCCTGGTGATGATCCTGGTTCTGGCGGCGCTTGGCATGCGCTCCGCGCTGCTCGTCGGTCTGGCGATCCCGACCTCCTTCATGGTCGGCTTCCTGATCCTTGGCGGCGTTGGCTACACGGTCAACAACATGGTCATGTTCGGCCTCGTTCTGACCGTTGGCCTGCTGGTCGACGGCGCCATCGTGATGACCGAATATGCCGACCGCAAGATCCAGGAAGGCATGGAAGACCGCGAGGCCTATATCCGCGCCGCGAAGCTGATGTTCTGGCCGATCGTCTCCTCGACGGCCACCACGCTGGTAGCGTTCCTGCCCATGCTGCTGTGGCCCGGTGTTGCCGGCGAGTTCATGAGCTACCTGCCGATCATGGTGATCATCGTCCTCACCGCCTCGCTGTTCACCGCCATGGTGTTCCTGCCGGTGACAGGGGGCATCCTGGCCCAGGTCTCGCATTTCCTGAACAGATATGCCGCTGGACTTCTGGCGCTGACATTTGGCGTTCTGGCCGCCGTCATTGTCGGATTCGGCCCGTTCGTACCGATGGCTCTCGAAGGCGTCGTGCCAGCGGTGGCTGCAACCGGCATCGCCATCCTGTGCGGCCTGGTGGCCCTCGTCCTTGTCGGCTTTGTTTCCTACAAGCTGCTTCTTCCGTTTGTGCGCTGGTCTCAAGCACGAGCTGCCAAGAGAGCCGAAAAGGAACGTGCGGAAGCTGCCGCCCTTTCCGGCTCCGAAGCGTTCGATGTCAAGAAAGTAAGCGGGTTTACCGGCATCTATGTTCGCATCCTGAAGATGTTTGCAGGCAACCCGATCGGCAACATCGCCGCCATCGTGCTGCTGATCGGCAGTTGCTTTGCGATCGTCGGCGCGTTCATGGCGAACCCGACCGGTGTTCAGTTCTTCATCGATGAAGAACCGGAACAAGCGGTGGTTCTTGTTTCCGGCCGTGGCAACATGTCTGCCTCGGAAGCGCGCGATCTCGTTGTGCAGGTTGAAGACAGGATCATGTCCATTCCGGGCGTCGACAATGTCATCACCAACGCGTTCACACCCGGCGGTTCGTCCGGCGGCCCCTCCGTCGGCGACGTCCAGGACAAGCCTGCCGACGTGATGGGCGAGATCAATATCGAGCTTGCAGACTTCTGCTGCCGCCGGGTGGCGAAGGAGATCTTCGCCGACATCCGTAACGCGACCAGTGACATCCCCGGCATCAAGGTGGAGACCCGCAAGATCGAAGGCGGTCCGCCAACGGGCAAGGACGTTCAGCTGGAGATCAAGTCCACCGATTACAACGACATGGTTGCTGCTGTCGCCCGCATTCGCGAGCACATCAACGGCATGGATACGCTGATGAACCAGGAGGACGACCGTCCCCTGCCCGGCATCGAATGGCAGATCTCAATCGATCGGGAACAGGCCGGCCGCTACCAGGCAAGCATCGCTTCCGTTGGCAACATGGTCCAGTTGGTCACCAACGGTGTTCTGATCGGTACCTATCGTCCCGGAGACAGCGAGGACGAGGTGGACATTCGCGTGCGCCTGCCGGAGAACGAGCGGACCATCGACCGGTTCGATCAGCTGCGGCTGCAGACCTCGCTTGGACTGGTGCCGTTGGCAAACTTCGTCAGCCGCGAACCGGCCCAGAAGGTGTCGGAAATCGTGCGTCGTGACGGGCTCTATTCCATGTTCGTGAAGGCGGCGGTCAATCCGGAAAGCGGTTCCACGCCGACAGAACAGGTTGCAGCTCTTCAGAAGTGGCTGGATACGCAGGAATGGCCTGCCAACGTGTTTCTGAAATTCCGCGGCGCGGATGAGGACCAGCAGGAGTCAGGCGAGTTCCTGATGAAGGCGATGGTGGCATCGCTGTTCCTGATGTTCCTGATCCTGCTGACCCAGTTCAACTCGTTCTACCAGACGATCCTAACGCTCTCGACGGTGGTTCTGTCAGTGTTCGGGGTGCTGCTCGGAATGCTCGTCACCAATCAGCCGTTCTCGATCATCATGACCGGGACCGGGGTGGTGGCGCTTGCCGGGATTGTGGTCAACAATGCCATCGTTCTGATCGATACCTACAACAGGTTCCTTCATGACGGCCTTCCCCCGCTGGACGCGATCCTGAAAACATCCGCTCAGCGAATCCGGCCGATCCTGCTGACCACCATCACGACCATCGCCGGCCTGGTGCCCATGGCCACCATGATCAACTTCGATTTCTTCAATCAGGTGATCACCTATGGCGGCATCACGGCGGTCTGGTGGGTGCAGCTGGCAACGGCGGTCATATCCGGCCTTGCTTTCTCCACCTTGCTGACGCTGCTGATGATCCCGGTCATGATTGCGCTGCCGAGTGTATGGTCAAGCACCTTCTGGAAGGTGGTGTCCACCGTACGGCGCAAGCCAGGTACTGCCACCGAGGAGGTAACTCCGGAACCTGTGGCTCTTGGCGATCAGCCCGAACAGCGCCCGGCTGCAAAGGTGGTTTCCATGCCGAAGCCGTCGCAACCGAAAATCCCCCCGCAGGAGGAACTGCCGCACGCGGCAGAGTGATCCTATGCACCTCCAAGCAAAAAGGCCGCCGGTTTCCGGCGGCCTTTTTGTTTGCAACATGCAGAGTGTCTTCACCCGAATTCCAACCACTGCCCCTTGAATTGCGGCCCATCAATCAATATAGTTGCAATATACAACTATATAGGCTTTTGCATGTCCCAGCATTCCCCCTCCCTCGTCAACGATATCCGTGCAGCGTCCCGCCAACTGGTCCGGGAATTCGGCTTTCTGGACAAGACCATCGCCGGTACGGATCTGTCCGGTTCAGGTGTCCACGCAATGATGGAAATCGGTTTGAACCCAGGCATTACTGCCAAGGAAATCTCGACGAGACTGAAGCTCGAGAAATCGACCATCAGCCGTTTGCTGAAGTCACTCGAGGCCCGCGGGGAAATCACACAAACCCGGTCTGACAGCGATGGCCGATCATTCGGACTGACTTTGACCGAAACCGGTAAGGCCACCTTTGCGAAGATCGACAACTTTGGCGATGCCCTTGCTCGAAGGGCGCTCAACCGGATCAACGGGGACAAGGCACAAGAAATTTGCGATGCCATGTCCGCTTATGCGGAAGCGCTCGCCATGCCGCAGGAAACGCCGGCAGATTACCAGCCACAATTCACGGTCGCTGAAGGTTATCAAACCGGAATGATCGGCGACATTGCCGGAATGCATGCCCGCACTCACGGCCACATCGTCGGTATGGGGCCAACCTTTGAAAGTGTGGTCTCAAACGCCATGGCCGAATTCATGCCGCGCATCGGCAAACCGATGAACAACAGCTGGAGCGTGCTCGAAAACGGAGCCGTTATCGGATCGATCACAATCGATGGCGAAGACCTAGGCAACAACATCGCACATTTGCGCTGGTTCATTCTGTCCGAACGCCTGCGAGGCAAAGGACTGGGAAAAGTGCTGCTCCAGAAAGCCCTGGAACACTCGGATACGCTTGGGTTCGATGAAATCCACCTCTGGACGCTCAAGGGGCTTGAAGCCGCACGTGTGCTCTACGAAAGAAACGGGTTCACCCTTGCGGAGGAATATGTCGGCGACCAGTGGGGCAAGGCCGTCACGGAACAGAAATTCATAAGAATTCGCCCAAAATAAATTCGCAGGCCCCGCAGGCCCCTATCACCGGGCCGTATCAGCCTTTCAGCCCAAAAGGAACGGTTCGGGTCTTCGCCAGAACCGTTCCTGTGCTGGCTCATCCCTTGGAGATGGAGTTTCCGCCATCACAGAGCATGGCGGAACCGGTGACAAAAGAACTGGCGTCGGACAGCATAAACGCAGCCGCCTTGGCGATCTCTTCGGGTTCAGCCATCCGCTTCAATGCGTGGAGGCCGGCGATATACTCGCGGAATGCCGGGTCATCGCCCCCCATCTCGGTCTTCGTGCCACCAGGAAGAAGAGCATTGACCCGTATGTTTTCCGGTCCGTGTTCCACGGCCAGAACCTGTGTCAGGCCGACAAGCCCCGCCTTCGCAGCCGCATAGGCGGCCATGCCCGGAAAACCGATGGTATGGCCAACGAACGATGAGGTGAACACAATCGATCCGCCTCCCCGCTCGCGCATGGCCGGGATCTGGTATTTGGCCGCGAGAAAGGCGCTGTTGAGATTGGTGGCGACAACATGGTTCCAGGTTTCCATGCTCATGTCCGGCACCGGCCCCATCTCTCCTAGCGTACCTGCATTATTGAAGGCACCGTCGAGGCCACCAAAGGCGTCGAGGGTCGCTTTCACGGAAGCTTCGGAAAATGTGGTATCGCAGACATCGCCAACGAACAGTGCGATCCGGTTGGATGCATGGGGCAATGATGCCCGCAGCTCTTTCAGTCGGTCTTCCCGTCGGGCAGCCAGCATCAGGTTCGCACCGGTGTCAGCCAGAAGACGCGCGGCAGCCGCTCCGATGCCGCTGCTGGCACCGGTGATCAGAATTGTCTTTCCATCAAGCATGAGAAGGCTCCTCATTTGTCGAGGAGGCCTAATTGAACCAGAAAATCGCCTGCTGAAACCCGATTTGCGATCAGGTGTGCGTCAGCCGCCGTGGTCCTTGTCCCTGTCCGCGATGTTGTCGAGATCTGTATCGCATTCGTCACCGTCGTCATCGAGGCCCAGCGAGGCGTCTGCGAGCACCAGCTTCCTGTGCGCACGCCAGGACAACGGAATGGTCAGCAGGTAAAGGACCGCTCCTCCCGCCAACATCCGGAAAGGATAGGAAACGGTCAGCGCCACCACCAGAACCGCAACCAGGAACAACGGCAATACGAAGTCGCGGCGCACCCTCGTGCCCAGCGTCTTGCCGGAATAGGTCGGCAAACGGCTGATCAGCAGGAAGGCAACTCCGATCGTATAGACTGCAACAAAAGCTGAATCTGCGAACCAGTGCGGAAACAGGCCGAGAAAATCGAGATAAAGCGGCAGGAGCACGGTCAGCGCTCCAGCCGGTGCAGGCACGCCTGTGAAGAAACGTGACGCCCAGGCAGGCTTGTTCGGATCGTCCAGGGCCACATTGAAACGCGCCAGACGGAGTGCGGCTGAAATCGCGAAGATAAGGCCTGCGATCCACCCCATGTTGCCTGCATCCTTGAGGATCCAGAGATAGAGCATCAAGGCCGGCGTGACGCCGAAATTGACGAAATCCGAGAGGGAATCCAGTTCCGCACCGAAACGCGACGTTCCCTTCATCATGCGGGCGACACGGCCATCGAGCCCGTCCAAGACGGCTGCCACGAGAACGGCACCGACCGCGAATTCCCAGCGGCCTTCGAAGGCCATGCGCACAGCCGTCAGACCGGAGCACAGCGCCAGCAACGTCACCATGTTCGGAATGATCAGGCGCAAGGGTACGCGCCGGAAGCGCGGTGTTCTGCGGGTGTCGGCCGGTCCTTGATCGGGCGTCTCGTTCACGGTGGCCTCAGCTTACACGGGTCAGGGACTGAGCCGGGCTTTGCGGTGCCGACAGATCGGCCAGCACGGTCTCGCCGGCAATCATGGTCTGGCCGAGGGCAACCTTTGGCTGGGTTCCGACCGGAAAATAGACATCAAGACGCGAACCGAAACGGATCAGACCAAAGCGCTCGCCAGCAGAGAGATTTTCTCCTTCACGAACGAAGCAGACAATACGGCGGGCAACAAGACCGGCGATCTGCACGACACCGATCCGGCCGTTGCCGGTGTCGATGACCAGTCCGTTGCGCTCGTTGTCTTCACTGGCCTTGTCCAGTTCCGCGTTCAGAAACTTGCCGGCACGGTAGGCGACGCGCTCTATGCGCCCGCCAACAGGTGCCCGGTTCACATGGCAGTTGAACACGTTCATGAAGATGGAGACCCGCATCAGCGGTTCAGCGCCGAGTTCCAGCTCAGCAGGCGGGCGTGCCAGGCCAACTAGGCTGACGACACCATCTGCCGGAGAAATCACCAGCCCTTCGCCGACAGGCGTCACACGCTTGGGATCGCGGAAGAAATAACAGACCCACCCCGTGAGGAAGAGGCCGATCCAGAACAGCGGATCGATGAACCAGCCGATAACGAGCGTCGCCACCAGAGCAATCGCGATGAAGGGCCAGCCTTCACGATGGATCGGCACCATGGCCTTGGAGACGGAATCGACTATCGACATCTTCTTTTCTTCGCTTTCCATTGCTGCCTGGCGGCAGGCGTATTCCCGGCCCGGGACTGAACGCACCCGTTGCGCTTTAGCTTCTGCCCCGCTTCTAGTGGCTTTTCAAGGCAAAGAGAACCTGCTTTTCATGAAAATCACACGGTTTGCGACCCACTTGAGCCAGTGGAAGCCGTCCGATAGTCGCTCTCCCAGTAGGGCGGTCGACCGTACTTTGAAATCAGGAAATCGACAAAGGCGGTCACCTTGGGCGGAACGAACTGGCTTGGCGGATAAACGGCCCAGATCGCCCCGGTGCGGGCAATCGTATAGTCTTCCATGACGGCGACCAGACGCCCGTCGCGCAGGTCTTCCCAGACATGTGCCAGTGACTTCAGACTGAGGCCAAGGCCGTGAAGCGCGGCGTCGTAAGTCAGGTCGCCGCTATCGCCCTTGATGACCGGCTTCTGGATTTCGAAAGCGACCTCCCCCTCCGGCCCGTTGAAATACCAGAACGGCATGGAGGCCATGGCGATACAGTCGTGGTTGGCAAGGTCTTCCGGTGTGTGCGGCACGCCCTTGCGAGCCAGGTAGGCCGGTGATGCACACAGGGCTCTTGGATTGCCACCCAGCTTGCGGGACAGCAGAGAGGAATCGGTCAGTGGCGCTCCCCTCACCGCCATGTCATAGCCTTCCTCGATCACGTCCACGATCCTGTCGGAAAAATCCATTTCCAGCCTGATATCCGGGTAGAGTTCGCGGAACTCCACCAGATACGGCAGAATGTGCTTTCTTCCGAAGAATGTGTTGCAGGAAAACCGAAGCGAGCCGCGCGGCGCTTCTGTGGAGGCTTCCAGGATCGAGCGGGCCTGTTCGATCTCACCAACTGCGGTGCGCGCGTGTTGCAGCAAAACACGGCCGGCTTCCGTCAACATCGTGCGTCTGGTGGTGCGGGCAAAAAGCTGGGATCCGAAGGACTTCTCAAGGCCGGTCAACCGCGTGCTGGCAGCTGAAGGCGACAAGCCGATTTCCCGGCCGGCAGCAGCCATGCTGCCCAGTTCCGCTATGCGGACAAAAAACTGCAGGTCTTCCAGTCTCATTGTTCCAATCTTTCGAAGAATTAATTCTACACTAGCCTCATTCTTCGAAGGAACGCAATATGAGACAAATGCTCATCCCAAGCGATGGAGAGCATTATGACACATACAGGAGACGACTACGAAGCCCGCGCCCGCGCGGCCCGTCACGCCGAACTGCGTCGCCTTGCCAAGGCACTTTCAAGACTGTTGTTCAAAAGGGGTGAAGCTGCCCCAAACAACAATCTGCCGACAACAGGCCATGTAGCCTGCGACAATGATCAGGCACCTCAAACATTTCGTGCAGCCTGACCTCCGGCAAGTTTCTGACTTCTTGTCATCCAGGAAGACCGGTGGTGGAGATCCGGGATAATTGCGCCCAGATCTCTTTCAAGGGTCAGCGTCATACCGGGAACAGGTGCATTCCCTCTCCCGGTTAAGGCTCGGCTAGGCCCGGATGACCAGAAATAGCTGTCGCCAGACCTATTTCGCCGGTACGTAATCAGCCCTTTGACCACGTGTGACGATACCAAGATCGTCGTTTTCCCGCGCTGCCCGCAACCGTTCTTCGGCTTCGTCCGCCTCGCGCTGACGAGCCCACATGGATGCATAAAGACCGTTTTCCTTGGCCAGCAGCTCCTGATGGGTGCCGCGCTCGGCAATCTCGCCACCTTCCAGAACGATGATCTGGTCCGCATTGACCACGGTCGACAGGCGGTGAGCAATCACCAGCGTCGTCCGATCCTGCGAAACCTCATCCAGCGCCGACTGGATCTCGCGTTCGGTATGTGTATCAAGCGCCGATGTCGCCTCATCGAGGATGAGGATCGGCGGAGATTTCAGGATGGTGCGGGCAATCGCAACACGCTGCTTTTCACCGCCCGACAGTTTCAATCCGCGCTCGCCGACTTCCGCGTCATAGCCCTGAGGTAGCCTTTCGATGAAGTCATGGATCTGCGCCATGCGCGCGGCCTCCCGCACTTCCTCGTCGCTGGCGTCCGGGCGGCCATAGCGGATGTTGTAGGCAATGGTATCGTTGAAGAGCACCGTATCCTGCGGAACCATGCCGATGGCCTGACGCACGCTTTCCTGCGTCACGTTTCGGACATCCTGGCCATCGATCTCGACTGAACCGTCGGTGACGTCGTAAAACCGGAACAGGAGACGGGAGATCGTCGATTTGCCCGCACCGGAGGGACCGACGATGGCGACGGTCTTGCCTGCTGGAACCTCAAAGTCGATCCCCTTGAGGATCGGCCGGTCGGGATCGTAGTGAAAGCGAACGTTCTTGAACGCAATCTTTCCCTCAACAGCCTTCAACGGGCTGGCGTCGGGCTTGTCCTCGATTTCGGCGGGAACCATCAGCAGGTCGAACATGGATTCGATATCCGCAAGACCCTGACGGATTTCACGGTAGAGGAAGCCGATGAAGTTGAGCGGAATGGAAATCTGCATCAGCAGCGCGTTGATCAGGACAAAGTCGCCGATGTTCTGCTCGCCCGCCAGTACGGCCTGCGCAGACAGCCCCATGCAGGCGGCCATGCCAATGCCCAGGATGACCGCCTGACCGAAGTTGAGCCACGAAAGGGACGTCCAGGTTTTCGTCGCGGCGCTCTCATATTTCGCCATGGAGACATCGAAGCGCGCAGCTTCCATGTTTTCGTTGCCGAAATACTTGACCGTTTCGAAGTTGAGCAGACTGTCGATGGCCTTGGAGTTGGCATCCGTGTCGCTGTCGTTCATCTCGCGGCGAATGCCGATCCGCCAGTTCGAGGTCTTGATGGTGAACCAGACGTAGGCGACGATCATCACCGCGACGATCACAACATAAAGGAAACCGAACTGGTACCAGATCACGGCTGCCATGATGGCAAATTCCAGAACCGTCGGAATGCCGTTCAAGATGGTGAAGCGGACAATCGCCTCTATGCCCTTCACCCCGCGCTCAATCACACGGCTGAGCCCACCCGTCCGCCGGGCAAGGTGGAAACGCAGGGAAAGCTGGTGCAGGTGGCGGAATGTCAGGATTGCGAGCTGGCGTACGGCATGCTGGCCGACCCGGGCAAACAGCGCATCACGCAGCTGGTTGAAAGCCACTGCCAATACGCGGGCTGCATTATAGGCGAGCACCAGCATGACCGGAGCTACCAGGAAAGCAGGCAGGTTGGAGCCTTCACCTGTCAGTGCATCCGTCGCCCAGGCGAAAAAATACGGCGACAGGACCGTCACGATCTTGGCAATGATCAGTGCAAAAATGGCCAGAAGCACGCGCTGCTTGAGATCCGGCCTATTAGACGGCCAGATGTAGGGCCACAGGTTGGCCAGCGTTGTGAAGGTGCTGCCTTCGTCTGCATTGACAGGCTTGCGGATGTGCGCTTGAGCGGAATGGCTGCCGGCAGCCGCAGCCGAAGGCTTTTGCGGCGGGGTCGCTGTCTGATCGGTCACACAAAATCTCCAGGCCGCGGAAGGCGGCCACTTGGGTTAGTCTGAAGCGGAAACCACTTGCGCACCGGCTGACTGTCCTGCCTGGTCCGGCTGCGCCGCGTTCAGGCGCTCCCAGAAGTCCTTGGTCCGGCACTCCGCCAGACTGAGCACTTGCCAATTGAGCGCGTAGTGGCAATTCCTGCCCCGCGTGTCACAGCACAAGAGCCCGGCGTCCTTCAAAACCTGCAAATGCTGAGACACGGTCGACTGAGCCAACGGCAGGTGACTGACGATCTCACCGCAGCAGGCGCCCTGACGGCTTGCGAGCTGCTTGATGATTGCCAACCGGGCCGGATGTCCAAGTGCACGGAAGATAGCCGCGAGTTCCTCGCAACTTGCCAGACCTTCCTTGGAGGTCATGCAATTTCCACCGGCCGGCAGATCCGTCCCGCTCATGGGGCGGTTTCCTCATTCACGATTGTTTGTTTCATCGTTGATATGCGATGAATCATCAAAAAAACAAGGGGCTGATGCAAAAAGGCAGAGGATCATTCCGGTCCCCTGCCTTCATTTTTGACATTCAACCAAGGCATAACTGACAGAGTTAAGCAGCGCCAACAGCCGAGAATTTTATAAATGCCCATGGCCGATTTCAGACGTGCCGACAACGCCCGAAGTGCCGACAGAGGCCGGTGTCACCTCAGCCGTTGTTTTCGTCTGGTTTCGGCCAGCTGAGATCGCCTTCTGGTGTCAGGAACACTTGCCCCGGGTAAATCAGATCAGGATTGCGGATCTGTTGCTGGTTGGCCTTGTAGATCGTTGTATAGCGAACGCCCTCTCCATAAAGACGCCGGGAGATCCGCCACAGGTTATCCCCCTTGCGGATGATCACGACGGGAAGAGATTTTTTCACTTCCGCGCCCTGGCCGTCGGCTCCTGCACCCTCACCGCTTGCGACGACCTTGGTCAGCACAATCTGCTTGTCCTGTTCCTTTTCAAAGGTAACGGCTGCACGGGCGTCGACCGAGCTGCCATCCTCACCGATCAAATCGGCGCGAACCTCGACATTTCCTTCAGAAATATTCTTTCCGCCTTCAATCAGCCACTTCCCGCCCGAACCGACCTTAGCCTCGCCCTGAAACTCGTCGCCGACGTAGACACGAACCGATGACCCAGGTTCGCCGGTACCGGCAACAAAGACCTTGTCCTTTTCGGATTCCACGGCTTCCACGGTCACCGTCGGCGCATCCGGTGCTGCTGCGGGAACATCAGCCGGTTCATTCTGGCCGGCTTGCGCAACGTCTGCGCCACTGTCCTGTGTCGCTAAAGCTGCCGGCGCTGCCCCTGATGACGTCGAAGCAACTTCGGTTTCTGCTGAAGCCGCCTGTCCGGATGCTTCAGCCGTTGAAACGGCGGCACCATTGCCGGCCGTTTCCGGCTCTGCGGTGCCTGTTCCAGATGAAGTGGTGTCGGCAGACGCAACAGCGGTCTGCTCAGAGGTACCGGCGGGCTGTTCGCTCGTCTCCCGGGAGGCCGTCTGCTGGCTTGCAGAGGTCCCTGCGGCAGGTTCCGCAGCAGCAGTTTCAGTTGCGGACGTCGACCCGGAGGCCTCGGTGGCGGTGCCTTCTGCAGAATCCGTTGTCGCAGCTGTTTGCGAACCTTCGCCAGTCGAAGTGATGGAAGCCACCTGCTGCTCGGCCTCAGGCTTTTGCAAGACGTCCGACGGACCGTCAGGCGTGTTCAGAACCACAAGGGGTTGTTCCTTGCCGCCTTCCGGCAGAGAAACGGCAAGCCGTTCTTCGGACGTGGCAATCGCTTTGCCGGTATCGTCATGAACCTCCAGGCCAACGTCATAGTCGCCCGGCTTCAACGGCTCATCCAGAATGATGGTCCATTCACCGACCTCATTGGCAATGCTCTTGCCGACAACCTTGCCGTTGGCAGTCAAGGCAACGATAGCGCCAGCGACAGACCGGCCCGCAACGACCGTTTCACCGGTCGGCTCAACGCCGACAACGTCAAAGCTAGGGCCTGCACTTGCCGTTTCCGCGGCAGGCGCCTCATCTGAGGCATCAGCCTTATCTGTTTCTGCAGATTGCGTCTTTGTGCCTGTATCAGAGCCTGCAGCCTGTTCGGTCGTGGCACTGTCGCCGGAGACCGATGGCGTGGCGGCAACTTCGGGACCGCTCTGGAAAGGCAGACGCCCCGTATCGCGATAGATGTAGCCCGTCACGAGAGCGGCCAGGCCAACAGGCACGGCTACGATCAAAGTCCAGATGAGTGTCTTGTTATTCATTGTGTGTCCTGCCGGGAAAGCAGCCAGGCGATGCGGCGCTTTCCAAATCCGTTCCCCTGTTTGCGCCCTTTCGGGTGCTGCCTGTCTCAGCCGAACTCCTGACCTTGATGGCCATGTTTCCTTTGCCGTCGGCTCTTCTTCAGATCGTGGTTCATGCATAGCCGTCTTTTCCAGGCGCGGCAAGAAAACCCGGTTCAGAACCAAGGCCTTTCAAACAGAATGCTTGACCTTGTGGCAATCTGAATGCCACATCTTTGCGTCATGAATACGGTTTCTCAAAATCAGCTTACAAGCGTCTGTGTTTACTGCGGGTCCAGCTTCGGTTCGGACCCTGCACACGAGGCATCCGCCACCCGTCTGGGCCAGCTAATTGCCGAGGCTGGCCTTCGACTTGTCTATGGCGGCGGCTCTGTCGGTCTGATGGGAACCGTGGCCAATGCCGCCCTCGAAGCCGGCGGCAAGGTGACGGGAATCATTCCGCGTTTCCTGGAAAAACGCGAGGTGATGCTGGACACCCTCGAAGACCTGATCGTCACGCAGGACATGCACGAGCGCAAACACCTGATGTTCGAGAAAGCCGACGCCTTCATCGCGTTGCCCGGCGGTATAGGCACCCTGGAAGAAGCCGTCGAAATGATGACCTGGGCCCAACTCGGACAACACCGCAAGCCGGTGGCACTGGCCAACCTCAACGGCTTCTGGTCGCCTTTGCTGGAACTTCTGGATCATATGCGGGCACAGGGATACATCCGTCCGGATACTGAAGTTCCTTATCTTGTTGCCCGATCCGTGGACGATATCCTGCCAATGCTGCGCCGCGCGATCAACGGTGACCCCCTGCCGGCACAAGAAGCATGCGCCTCGGTAACAGATCTCTAAAACTCTACTGAGTAAAGAGGTTGGGAATACGTTCCCATGACTGTGAATATTGGAACCAAATCGATTTGCAGTCTGTGGAGTTGAATAGTACCGTCGCACGAAACGCAGGAAGAACAGGCCACTAAATGCAAACTACCCTTCTTGTTGAAGATGCGGCGTTTTTCGAGAAGGCAATCGTCAAGAAACTGCATGAGGTCGGCCGTCACCAGATCATGGTGGCGCGTAGCTACGAAGAGGCAGAGAACTGCCTCAATCTGCCTATCGGTGAACCTGACCTTGCTCTTGTCGACCTGACCCTTCCAGACGCCCCCGACGGCGAAATCGTCGATCTTTGCGAGAAGTGGAATATTCCCACGATCGTCTTCACCAGCCGCTTCGACCCGAAAACCCGAAGCAAGTTCCTGGAAAAAGGCGTTATTGACTACGTTCTGAAGGATTCTCCCGGCAGCCTGAACTATGTTGCGGACCTGATCCGGAAACTGGCGCAGAACCCCAAGATCGGCATTCTCATTCTGGACGATTCCGCGGTGGAGCGGGACGTGATCTCCAAGATCGTCGGCAAGCACCTTTACAAGATCTATCAGGCCAGCTCTACGGACGAAGCCCTCCAGACCCTGAAGGATTACAAGGACATCAAACTTGTCCTGGCGGACTATTTCATGCCGGACAAGGACGGCTTTGCCTTTCTGAAAGCCGTCCGCAGAGTGCATGACCCGGAGAAAGTCGGCGTCATCGGCATGTCGTCCTATGCCAATCCGGACAACCGGGTGCGGTTCCTGAAATACGGTGCAGCGGATTTCGTCGACAAGAACTGCCCTCCGGAAGAGCTGCTGCTGCGCGTGTCGCAGAACCTCGACTACATCTACCGGATCGAGGAACTCAACAACATGGCGATGCGGGACTCCCTCACGGGTCTCTACAACCGCCGTTACCTTCTGGAACAGGCCACCAAGGCAATCGCGACCTGGCCGGTGTCCGAAGGACGAGCGCATTGGCTCGCGCTCCTCGACCTGGATTCCTTCAAGGCAATCAACGATTCACTCGGCCACGATTTCGGCGATGCGGTTCTGATCAGTTTTGCCCGCCACATGATGAAGCTGGCAAAGGAAGACGATATCGTCTCGCGGCTCGGCGGCGACGAATTCTGCATCGTGTTCCGGGACAAGGAAGAAGCCGAGGTTGTCGACGGACTGCAAAACCTTCTGGATAATGTTCTGGCCTCGCCCGTGCGTCACGACGGCGAGGAACATCTGATGAAGACAAGCGTCGGCGTCGCCCCGCTCGAAAGCGGCAGGTTTGGCGATGCCCTGAAGACCGCCGACCACAGGCTTTATGCCGCCAAACGCAGTGGCCGCGGCCAGCTGGTTTCTTCAGACTGACCGCATCTTCCACAGTGCCCTGGCTGCCATTACCCTAGTTTCAGCTGCGGTAGCGCCGCCAGCTGTCGTAGGTAAACACCACCAGCGCAGCCCAGATCATGCCGAAAGTCATCAGCTTGGTCGGGTCCAGCGGTTCGCCCCAGATATAAATCGCCATCAGGAAGTGCATGGACGGCGCCATGTACTGCATAAGCCCCAGCATGAAGAGCGGGAGGCGCCGGGCGGCTGAGGAAAAACAGATCAGCGGCAAGGCCGTGACAATGCCCGTCCCCACGAGGGCGAGCAGAACCGGCGGATCGTTCAAGACCATTGCGTCGACACCCCAGCTGAGGCTCAGCAGCATGTAGCCGGCGGCGAGCGGAAACAGCACAAGCGTTTCCACGAACAGTCCCGGAGTTGCCTTCACGGGCGTCACTTTTCGCACGTAACCGTAGCCTGCGAAGGAAAACGCCAGCACCAGAGACACCCACGGCAACCCACCTGCCAGGATCGCCTGCAGAACCACGGCAATGGCGGCAACGCCGACAGAAATCCCCTGCCAGGTCGTCAGTTTTTCCCTCAACACGAACAGGCCAACCAGAATGCTGACCAGCGGATTGATGAAATAGCCGAGCGAAATATCGAGCACGTTATTGTTGGAAATTGCCCAGACGAAGGTCAGCCAGTTGACGGCAATGAAAGTGGCAGACGCCGTCAGCCCCATGAGCACCTTCGGCTGGCGAAAAACCTCGCGCACTTCCTGCCAGCGGCCGCGCGCATAGAGAAACAGACCGACAAAAAGCACCGACCAGAGGATCCGGTGAGACACCACAAGATCTGCTGGCACGGTATCGGTCAGTTTGTAATAGGCCGGGAGGAAGCCCCACATGCCGTATGCCGCCAGGCCAAACAGAAGGCCCTGACGGAATTCGGCATTCGCTTCGGTGCTGGTCACCGTCTGCGACATGGCATTGCCTTTCTGGCGCCCGAAAGGCGCGTGACCAGGATCAGGCCACGTTGGCTTTCATCAGCGCGAATGTAATGGAGTCGACCAGGGCCTGGAAAGAGGCGTCGACGATGTTGGAGGATACCCCGATCGTGAACCAGCGCCGGTGCGTGACTGTGTCCTGGCTTTCGATCAGAACGCGCGTGACAGCGCCCGTGCCACCATTGAGGATGCGCACCTTATAGTCAATCAGTTCCAGGCCGTCGATGGCAGACTGGTATTTGCCCAGATCCTTTCGCAGTGCCATGTCCAGCGCATTGACCGGGCCGTTGCCTTCAGCAACCGACATTCGGGTTTCGCCGTCGATATCGACCTTCACCACGGCTTCCGAAACCGTGACCAGATCGCCGATTGCGTTAAACCGGCGTTCCACCATCACGCGGAAGGATTCGACAGCGAAGTAACGCGGCACCTCGCCCAATTCCCGGCGCGCGAGCAGCTCGAACGAGGCGTCGGCAGCCTCGTAGGCATAGCCTTCGGCTTCCCGTTCCTTGACCTTCGCCAACAGTAGGTCAAGACGCGGGTCTGACTTGTCGACTTCGATGCCCACCCGGGCCAGCTCTCCCAGAAGGTTGCTCTTGCCGGCCTGGTCGGACACCAGCACCCGCCGCTGGTTGCCGACACTTTCCGGTGCGACGTGTTCATAGGTCTGCGGATCCTTCAGGATCGCGGAGGCATGAATACCGGCCTTTGTGGCGAAGGCAGTTTCGCCCACGTAGGGGGCCTGCCTGTCCGGCGACCGGTTGAGGATTTCATCGAACGCATGGGAGATTGAAGTGATCTCTTTCAACTGAGCGTCGCTGACACCGATTTCGAACCGATCGGAGAATGCCGGTTTCAGCTTGAGTGTCGGGATCAGGGTGATGAGGTTGGCGTTGCCGCAGCGCTCACCCAGCCCGTTCAAGGTTCCCTGGATCTGCCTTACGCCGGCATCTACTGCCGCCAGTGAGTTGGCGACCGCGTGACCGGTGTCATCGTGGGTGTGGATGCCGAGATGCGTTCCGGGAACAACCTCCTGCACCTTGGTGACGATGTCGAAGATCTCGTCGGGCAGCGTGCCGCCGTTGGTGTCACACAGAACGATCCACCGCGCGCCTGCATGGTATGCCGTGCGGGCACAATTGAGCGCGTATTCCGGATTGGCCTTGAAGCCATCGAAGAAATGCTCGCAGTCGATCATCGCTTCCTTGCCGGCAGCAACGGCTGCGGTAACGGTCTCGTAGATCGAATCGAGGTTTTCCTCGTTGGTGCAACCAAGCGCGACCCGGACATGGTAGTCCCATGCCTTGGCCACGAAGCAGCAGGCATCGGAACTTGCGGACAGCACGTCCTGAAGCCCCGGATCGTTCGCGGCCGAGCGGCCTGCGCGCTTGGTCATGCCAAACGCGGTGAACGTTGCCTTGCGCGTCCGCTTTTCACTGAAGAACTCACTGTCGGTCGGGTTGGCACCCGGATAGCCACCTTCAATGTAATCGACGCCAAGCCGCTCCAGAAGTTCGGCAACCACAACCTTCTCGTTGACAGAGAAGTCGACCCCGCTGGTCTGGGCGCCGTCACGCAAAGTCGTGTCGAAAAGAAAAAGCCGTTCCTTGGTCATATCCGTATCCTGAGCAGCGTCGGGGCTGTCTTTTATTCGTTGTCATTTGCCCCGGTGCGAACCGGTGGCCAGGTTTCCGTGTCGTGATCGGGGTGCTGGAACGAAACGAGCGACGCCAGAAAAGGCGCTGCCTCCATATCGTCTTCCGTCACCCTTTCGGGAATTTGAGCCATGCTGTCGGCATAAGGCAGCTTTGCCTCGACGCCGAACTGGATGCTGGGCGGGATTTGCGATGGATCGTCAAAGGTCCCGATGGCCAGTGCAATGCCATCCGGCGCTTCATAGGTTAGCGGCGTACCGCAATCGGCGCAAAAGCCCCGGGTTGCGTGATTGGAACTCTGGAAGTGCTTCAACGATCCACGTTTCCAGACAAGCCTGGATGTTTCAGGAACACTGACCAGTGGCGCGTAAAAGCCACCAAAGGCCTTCTGGCACATGCGGCAATGACAGATGGAAGCCTCGCCCAGTGGCCCTTCCACCTTGAACCGCAAGGCACCGCACTGACAGCCTCCGGTACGGATCTCCGTCATCCGCCCCTCCCTTCCCAATGATCCGTGTCATGATCGGGGTGCTGATTGTTGGTTGCCGTGACATCATTGATCCCACCTGGCAGGTCGTCCCGATTTGACTGCGTTTCGTTCAGTTCGAAAAGATGCCCGTAGAACGAGACACGCCCCTCGACACCGGACTGTTCAACCGGCGTGACTGCGGCAACATCGTCCAGGCTGCCATGGGTAAAGGAAATGTGGTCGTCGCCAATCGTATCAAAGGCCAGAGGCGTGCCGCAGGTTCCACAGAAACCCCGGCGGACAGGCTTGGAAGAGTGGAACCAGGAGGGTTCGCCGCGGGTCCATTCAAAATCGGACTTCGCAGCACCGATCAACGGCAGAAAGAAATTCCCCGATGCCTTCTGGCACATCCGGCAATGACACAGATGCGGATGACCGACCTCTCCCGTCACCTGGTAACGCACGGCGCCGCACTGGCAACCACCACTCAGCTTTTGAACATTATCGCCCATCAGAAATTCTCCTTGCCGTGTGATCGGAGAAAGCTGCTTCAGCACCGCCGCGCCGAGCCGCGGAAAAAAGCCCGGTAACTTGCGCCTTACTCTCCTTTTGCGAGGAAGATGTCCGCGCTAGCAGACAGAGGAGGGTATCCCGTCTTTCCGCCCGGCTCCGTCTCACCGCTTGACTTCCCAGGTAGTAACGCGGGCACCGGTTTCTGAGTCTTTTGAATCCTTTAGAAGAATTCCCTGAGACGTCAGTTCATTGCGGATCGCGTCAGCTTCCGCCCAGTTCTTGGCATTGAGGGCCTCCAGGCGTTTTTCGATGGCTGCCTGAATGCTGGCCTCATCAACGCCAGACAAATCCGCCTTGACCGGATGAACGCCGAGGAGCGCGGTAGATGCCGAGTAAACATCCAGCTTGGCAGGGTCCTTGGAAGCCTCGACGGCGAGCGCGTGGAGCGCCTGAATGGCGCCTGCGGTGTTCAGGTCGTCCAAAAGGGCATCAAGCACCTCGGCAGCAGGGGCTGCATCCGTTTCGACCGGATCCGGCCAACGGGCGAGAAGGTTTTCAGCTTCTTCAAGCTTGCGTTTGGAGAAATCGATCGGCTCTCGATAGTTGGTCATCAACATGGCAAGGCGCAGCACTTCGCCCGGCCACATGCGACCGCCGAAACTGTCCGTTTCCAGGAGCTCCTGAATGGTGAAGAAGTTGCCCTCGGACTTGGACATCTTCCGGCCTTCCACCTGCAGGAAGCCGTTGTGCATCCAGTAGTTGGCCATGACCTTGGTGCCATGAGCGCAGCGGGACTGGGCGATTTCGTTTTCGTGGTGCGGGAAGATAAGGTCCAGTCCGCCGCCGTGTATGTCGAACACTTCACCCAGATGGTGCGCACTCATGACAGAGCACTCGATGTGCCAGCCCGGACGCCCCCTGCCCCACGGGCTGTCCCAGCCGGGCTCTTCTTCAGAAGAAAGTTTCCAGAGCACGAAATCTCCGGGGTTCTTCTTGTGAGCATCAACCGCAATGCGAGCCCCGGCCAGCTGCTCGTCCAGCTTCCTCTTTGACAGGCCGCCGTAGTCGGGCATGGACTGGGTGTCGAACAGAACTTCACCGCCCGCCTGATAGGCGTGTCCCTTTTCGATCAGCGCCGCGATCATCTCGACCATTCCGACAATATGCTGTGTCGCCCGAGGCTCGATGCTCGGCTCCAGCACACCCAGAGACCTGATGTCCTTGTGGAACTGGTCCGCAGTCTTCTGCGTCACCCGGGCAATGGCTTCATTGAGCGGCAGATCGGGAAAGTCACGAAGTGCGCGTGCGTTGATCTTGTCGTCAACGTCAGTGATGTTGCGCGCATAGGTGACGTGGTCGGCACCATAAAGATGGCGCAGAAGCCGGAAGAGCACATCGAAGACGATGACCGGTCGCGCGTTACCGATGTGGGCAAAGTCATAGACGGTCGGTCCGCAGACGTAGAGACGCACATTCCCGTCATCGATCGCCCGGAAGTCCTCCTTCTGGCGCGTCAATGTGTTGGTGAGCTTCAAGCCCTTCAAAGTGCCGGATTTCTCTGTCTCAGCGGCGCTCATGTCAAACGGTCTCCTGGCCGGCTGGCCGGGCGGTCCGTCTCAAAGGAAATTTTGCCAA
This sequence comes from Roseibium sp. ROS1, assembly GCF_054658215.1. Lineage (NCBI taxonomy): Bacteria > Pseudomonadati > Pseudomonadota > Alphaproteobacteria > Hyphomicrobiales > Stappiaceae > Roseibium > Roseibium sp. ROS1. The sequence continues at coordinate 636,177 of NZ_BAAGIG010000002.1, read as the reverse complement.
GAGGGAACGGCCACAGCCAGCGGTGTCGCTAGCTGCAAATAATGGTGATCGAAATGATGTTCCGTGTGGCCGTCATCATGGAGCGCTTTATGGACCGGAAAACAGAACCCGGTCAAGGCTGCAGTTGCCGCTGAAACGCCAAATTCCGTGCCTTGTGGCCGCAACGCGTCACTCCCACGAGCGATAACGGATCGCGCGCTTTTCCTGCTGCGGCAACAAATGGGATCGGCTTTGCAATGGCAAGGAAGCTTAACGCAGTTCAATTATGCGCAAGATGCACTAGACTTTCCCCGTTGGGAATCAGAGGGGGTATTTCCGATGGGAATATTTTGCACGTGCCGTAACAGACATCTTGGTCTTCTTTTCACGCTGGCAGCGTTTTTGTCCGGACCACTTTCGGCACCATATGTCCAGGCACAAACCGCGGCACCGGCGACCAGCGAGACCCAGGTCGTTCCGCCCCCTGTTTTCGAGGAACCGCAGACGCCGATCGCCAGGGCCATTCAGGCGCAAGTTTCTACGAACCTGCCCGAAGGTCTTGCACTCTATTATGGCGAACGCGCTTTCGCACCGGTCTGGTTCAACGAGAATGGCCTCACGGAAGACGCTCATCTGACCATTGCCGCCATGGCGGCGGCGAACGACCATGCGCTCAACCCCAACAATTACGATCCCCTCGGCTTCATAAAGCGTTCGGAAACTTCCCAGAGCGAGCAGGAATGGGCCCAGTTCGATCTGGACCTGTCCGTGCAGTTCCTGCGCTATGCGACCCACCTCTCCTCCGGCCGCGTTCAACCCAACAAGGTCAACAAGGCGCTGAACGTGTTTCCGGATCGGCCTGATCCGAAAGTGCTTTTTGAAAATGCCAAACAGGCTGTGGACTTCGGGGCCTTTCTGGAAAGCCTGGCACCCCAGACCGACAATTATGCCCGCCTGAAGCGGCGCCTTGCCCAATACCGGGAGAAGGCTGCTGCCGGCGGCTTTACCCAGGTTCCGGATGGTGACATTCTGAAACCAGGCATGAGCGATCCGCGCCTGGAGGTTTTGCGAACCCGGCTCATGGAAGAAGACATTGTCGTTGCCGGAGATCACACCGGTGATGTCTATGACGGCGCCCTGGTGGAAGCCGTCAAGCTGTTCCAGGAGTACCACGGCCTTGAAACCGACGGTGTCATCGGCAAGGCGACAATTGCCCAGCTCAACATTCCGATCCAGGAAAAGCTCATCCAGATGGAGCTCAACATGGAGCGGCGGCGCTGGATGCCGGATGATCCGGGACAGTTCTACGTCTTCGTCAATCTGGCTGACCAGAACCTGAAGGTGGTGCGGGAAGGAAAGACCATTCACACGGCGCGGGTCGTTGTAGGCAAGCCCTACCACGCAACGCCGGTGTTTTCCGACCGGCTGGAATATGTGGAAATCAACCCGTACTGGAACGTGCCCTACTCCATCGCGACGAAGGAGTATTTGCCGAAACTCAAGCAGAACCCCACGGCGCTCAGCAACAAGAGCATCCGGATCTTCCAGGAAGGCAACGAGGTCGCGCCGACACAGGTTGCCTGGAACAGCTATTCCGGTGGCAATTTCCCGTTCCGGCTGCGCCAGGACCCGGGTGAGGACAATGCGCTTGGTCGCATCAAGTTCATGTTCCCCAACCAGTTCAACATCTACATTCACGACACCCCGTCGAAATCCCTGTTCACCAGAGCGGAGCGCGCCTTCAGCCACGGCTGCATTCGTGTATCGGATCCTTTTGCCCTGGCGGATGTTCTTCTGGTCGATTCCGACGCCACTCCGGGTAAATGGGAAGCCATTCGCGACAGCGGCGAGCGTACGGTCGTCAAAACCAAGGTCGAAATCGACGTGCACCTCACCTACCTGACCGCGTGGATGAACAAGGACGGATCAACACATTTCAGAAAAGACATCTACGACCGCGACAAGGTGCTGCTGGAAGCGCTTCGCAGAGCGATGACAGAGAACCTCTAGAGGCATAACATACTGTTCTAATTGAACTTTACTTCCGTTTAGATATCTGAACGGTAGCTGAATGCGGCACTCAGCATGGGTTCAAGCCGGCCCCACTAATCTCCAGTCAATCGAAACGGATTGCCATCTGGAGTTACCCATGCTGAACCGCCTCTTCGTCATCTTCTTCCTGGCCCTCATCCTGGGTGGCCCGTTTGCAGCCATCATCGCAATCACCGACGGCACCAAGGCGTTTGGCCAGGAAGCCCAGCAAAAGGGCATGTGCCTGACCACCGGCACCGGCTGCGGCAACGGGAATATCATTGTCACGGTGGCCAGTCGGATATAAAAGCGCGCTCGCAGGCATTGCGAGAACCGGTGAACGTTCACCTGAAAGCGCGTGTACCTTCAAAGTTGTTTCCACTTGAAAAGAGTGGGAATCTTGTCTGAGATTGGTCGCACACAGGACATTCCAGCCTCTTTGCTTGCAGTTTACTCCGATGTTTGGCAAGGTTGTCCCATGGACTACAAAGCACTTGAAGATAAAGCAGAATCCGCGGCGGAATTCTTGAAGATGATGGCATCCGCGCCGCGATTGCTGTTGATGTGTCTTGTCCTCGACAACGAACGCAGCGTTGGCGAACTGGCAGAAAAAACCGGCATGCGCATGCCGACCGTCTCACAGCAGCTCGCCCTTCTGCGCGCGCAGGGTCTCGTCACGACCCGCCGCGAAGGCACGACCATATATTACCGGCTCGCCAGCGAACCGGTTAGGGACATCATGTCCGTGCTTTACAAGAACTTCTGCGCGGATGCCGAACTGCCCGGCCCAATGCAGCTGGAAGCACTGGACGCGGACTGACCTGCAAGGTCAGGCTTCTTTCAGCTCCAGCAAATCTCTGACATTTTCCCGGAACGCGGCCGCCCGCTCGATAGCCCAGTCGCAGAACCGCCTTTGCTGCGGCCGCATTACACGGCCACTTATCGACAAGAGCCGGTAACGATAGCCTGTCTGAACATGTTTTGCGGGACCAAAGGGCATTATCAAGTGCCCGCCAACCAAGGCGTCAAACGCTTCCGTGACGCCGCAAAGCACAAGGCCCTGGCCGGACAGGGCTGCTTGCATTCCCGAACTGATCCTCGAGAAGCGTACTCCTGAAACCTTTTTGCCCGTAGTGACGCTGAAGGCTAGCGACCAGTCCTGCCAGCTTGCCCATTTGGGATCAGGTGTCCTGTTGTCCAGATGCACAAGAGGCACATCAGCCAGGCTTTTCAGCTCTTGCGAAACACCATAATGGTACGCGAACTGCGGCGTGCAAACCGGAACAACATAGTCACCGAAGAGATCGATCGCATCCAGTCCCGACTCGGGTGGCGGACTGTAGCGAATTGCGAAATCGAAGCCGTCGGCAGCAAGATCGATCCGCTTGTTTGATGCGTTGAGCCTGAGATCAACCGCAGGATTGAGACGATAGAAATCCGAAATACGCGGCGTAAACCAATTTTCAGCGAAGGATTCAGGGAGCGTTACAGAAACCTGGTTGGCTGTGCGCACGCGCCTCAATTCCATCAAGACGTCATCGAGAATGGACAAGCCGCCTGTCAGTCGATCCTTGACGCGTAGTGCTTCATCCGTCGGCTTGGCCCCCGATGAACTGCGCAAAAACAAGGTTCTGCCCAGATAGGCCTCAAGTCCCCTGATCTGCTGGCCGACCGCTGCTGTTGTGACGCCAAGTTCTTCCGCCGCAGCCCGGAACGTTCCTGTCCTCAGCACGGCCTCGAAAGCTCGTAATGCGTTCAGATGCGATACTTTCATACGCCTATTACTAAAGATTTTCTTTTCACGTAGCGAGACAAAATGAGCTGACCTTCCGGAAAATCGGAGCGATCCTGTCATCTGCAAACCGACTGACCTTGTCACGAGGGAAGAAAAAGTTTCGCCCCATCTTCCACGGAAGGACTACCAGGATGAAGAAGTACGTCATCGAACGAGATATTCCGGGTGCCGGCAACATGAGTACCCAGGATCTCGCAGCAGCCACACGGAAATCCAATGAAGCGCTGGCTGAATTGGCACCGTTCATACAGTGGCAACATTCCTACGTTGCCGGGGACAAGACCTTCTGCATTTATCTGGCAAAGGACGAAACCACGATCCTTGAACACGCCCGTCGCAGCGGTTTTCCAGCCAACAACATCACCGAAGTGGCATGCGAAATCGATCCGACCACTGAAAACAGTAAAGGGGCGTGAACATGCTCGCTCCCTACACCCTCTTCTGGGAACGTTTATCCGGCGCCATCGCACCACAAGTCATGCTTGAAGAGCTGGATGTCAGTCATTGTCTTGTTCATGTTGACATGACAGCAGGCGATCATAGGCAGGAAGCGTATAGGTCATTAAACCCCGTGATGCGCATTCCTGCGCTCCGGTTGCCGGATGGCAAGGTCATTGGCGAAAGCTCCGCAATAATGCTTGTTCTCGGCGAAGCGCATGCCGGCTCCGACCTTGTCCCCGCACCGGACGATCCCGACAGGCCGGAATTTCTGTTCTGGCTGACATCCATGGACGCGAACGGTTACCCGATTTTTTCGCGTGCCTGGCACCCCGAAAAATTCACCACCAACGCCGAGGCCAACGAGAGTGTCCGGCGGCGTGCGGAAAGCCATCTAGCGGAGTTTTTCGCTGTCATGGACGGTGCTATTGCCGGCAGCCCCTATTTCCTGCCACGTGGCTTCACCGCACTGGACATCTATCTGGCGATGCTGAGCGAATGGTCTGCGGACCGTCAGGCCTTGTTTGAGGCCAATCCACACGTCGGTGAGCTTTGCAGGGCTGTTCGGGAAAGACCGGCCTACAGAAAGGTGCTGGAAATGCACACTGCTCCGTTGGCCGCCTGACGCCCGAACAACAAATACCAGTTGGCCTCAGTCCTGGACGAAATCACCGCATTTCGGAGGCTGCTGCTCTCCCCAGGGCATTAAGGGCACGGTTGAGGTCGAGTTTTTAGGGCTGCCTTCAATCAGCTTGTCGGAATAGACCAGATAGACAAGAACGTTTCGCTTGGCATCGCAGCCACGGACGATCCGCATTTTCTTGAACATGAACGAGCGGCGCTGGCGGAACATTTCCTCGCCCTGTTCGAAGTTCTCCTTGATCGTGACCGGGCCAACCTGACGGCACGCCAACGATACGTCAGAGACTTCTTCCGCAACGCCGAGCCAACCGGAAACGCCGCCTTTCTCCGGAACGGTGAAGTGGCAGGAGACACCGTCGACAATCGGGTCGTCTATGGCGTAGGTCGCCAACTTGTGGTCGGGCGTCAGGAACTTCCAGACGGTTGATTTCTTGAAGATCAGATCAGGCTCATCCGCCGCAAGAGCAGCGCCCACGCCTTGCAGCAGCAAAGATGCGCCAAGAGCGGCAGCGACCAGAAAACGCATTAGAAATCCTCCAGATTTTCAACCGCCCAACATGTGGGGATCACGAAAGCGCGATCAAGCGTCAGACGAAAAACAAAGCGCGCGCCCATCAGGCGCGCGCCTCATAACTTCATCTTACCGGGTTTTCGACGCGATGTTAGCGAGCGTCTTCAAGAACCTTGTCTGCGGCCGCCTTTTCTTCAGGAGCCGGTGTATCCGACGGCTTTTCGTCCTCGACGATGTCCTCGGCCGATAGCTCCATCTCTTCGCTGTCTTCCGGCTGCTCCTCTTCAGAACCGAGTGCAAGCGAGGCAGCAAAATCGCTGTCCGAGACCAGATCAGATGCTTGTGCTTCTCCGCCCGTTGCCGAAGCCTCTTCCGAGACTTCCGACGCGGGCGTATCGGCGACAGCCATTTCCGCCGCAACCTGCTCCGGTGCCCCCTCATTCAGGCCGGCTGTTCCGTCCAGGGCATCGTAAAGATCGGCGATCCGTTCCCGTGTCCATATCTGGGGCTGGTCGAGGCCAAGAGCTTCGTCGTAGGCCCGGGCAACGCTTATGGGCAGATGAAATTCAAAGTCGGCCTTCGAGCCGAAACGGGCAGCAAGCGCGTCACGAACAGCCTGGAAAGTATCCTTCAGGCCAAGGCTCTGCTCGACGCATGCAGCTGCCGCGTCCCGCAAGGTCACGACAAAATCACGGGTTGTTTCAACAGCCGTTGCCACGGCTTGCGCACCGATGGCGGATTTCCCGCGTCCCGGCATCAGCGCAGTCGGACGAAACGCCGTGATGCGGTCGAGCGCGCGCGGCCAGTCGGCCAGATGGGCATCTCCGCAATAAGGAACAGCGGCTTTCTGAACCAGATCTCCCGCGAAGATCACGCCACTTTGCGGAACCCATACGACCAGATCGCCCATCGTATGGGCGCGGCCCAGATGCATCAGCCGGACGTCCAGCCCGCCAAGGTCGATGGTCATTGAAGATGCAATGGTCATGGACGGCATGCTTACACCGGTATTGCCGGGTAGTCCGGCGAACAGTGCAGCGTCCCGCTCCCGGGCCACGCGGATTTCCTCGACGCCGCGGGTTTCCATCATCCGCCTGGTCAGATCGGAAGCAATGACCTCGCCCGGCTCGAATGCCAGGGCACCAAGTGTGTTGTCTGAATGGAAGTGCGACAGAACAACCTGTTTGATCGGCTTGTCCGTGAGCTCACGAACCTTCTGCAGAACCTTTTCCGCAAGGGCCGGCGTTGCCTGGGCATCGACAATCAGAACACCTTTTTCGCCGATGACCACGCCGGTGTTGGAACACCCATCCGCGCTATAGGCATAACAGCCGCGTCCAAGCTCTTCGAACCGTTCGTTTTCACCCGGAACGGCTTCGGACCTGTTTGTCATCTCTACCATAACGGTCTCGCTTTCCTGCCAGATGTCTGACTGCCTGTTTCGGCCTGCGCGAACTTTGCCGCGCTTTTTCCTGTTGACTGAAGCGTCTCAGTTTCGGTGTCTGATTCGCAATTTTTCACGCGCCAATTCCTTAACTATTCTCTCTTTATCAACAGATAGGTCAGCTCTTTCGCCGTATTTTGACTGCACCTGACAAAGCTCTTCGCCATACTTGCTTTCAATCCTGCTACTTTTTCGTAGCTGCCCGGGGTGTCTTTCCGGGGTTATTCAACCGGATATACTTGCTAGTCACAGAAAATGGCCGGATAACGGCATTGTTCATCTGCCTACTCAATCAGGCTTAACGAATCTCCAAGGCGTCGACTTATCCATGTCCGATCAGCAAGGGTCCAAATCCACTGTTTCCCCAGGCAAGGTACCTTCCAAACCTGTCCTGAAGCTGAGCGCATTCCTGCCTTACAGGCTCAACCATCTGGCCGAGACCGTCAGCAGGTCCTTTTCCAGAATCTATGCCGACACCTACGGTATCGGGATTCCCGAATGGCGGGTGCTTGCCACTCTTGGCGAATACAAGGCCATGACTGCACGAGATATCAGCCAAGCAACCTCCATGCACAAGACCAAGGTCAGTCGGGCTGTCGCCGCCCTGGAAAAGCGCGACCTGCTTGTGCGCGACAAGAACAGGGACGATCAGCGGGAACAGACCCTGTGCCTCTCTGACCACGGCAATGCCATGTACGAAGAAATTGTCCCTCAAGCCCTCGCCTACAGCAAGAGCCTGGAAGACGCCCTGACAGAGGAACAGAAGTCGGTCCTGGACGAGATTTTCGACCGTCTGCACGAGGCCACCCGATCCGGGGAAAGCGACTGAAATCCTGCGTGGTCCTGCCGCTCCGCCATTAACCTAACGTGAGAGCTTTCATTGCTATTGATAGGTCCGGCAGCGATAGTGCCGGGGTCGGTTTAAGGCCGATACGGCGTGGCAAAAACGCTGTAGGGGATGGGTGATGAGACGTAGCTGGTCTGCCGGGTCCAAGGTAATGGCACGCGCTGTCGCGTTTGGTGCCGGGCTTCTGCTGTGCGCACATACTGTGAGCGCGGCCACCTGCTCCAGCTTGAAGGCCGAACTGCAGCGGCTGGAATCGCGTTCGACGGCACAGTCTCCCGCAGCCCAGAAATGGACCACCGCCAAATCCCAGCAGCAAAAGGCCATCAATGCCGCAGAACGGGATGCAAACTACTTCGGCTGCGCATCAAACGCATCCCCCAAATGCAGTGGTCTAAATGACAAGATCAAGCGCATGAAGGCCAACCTTTCTGCAATTGAACGTCAGCTTGCGAAGTCCGGTGGCGGATCGTCGAAGACTGCAAAACGTGCAAGGCAGGTCCGGGCCTCGCTGGCAAAACAGAAATGCGATGCCTCGACCCGCGAAGCACGACAACAAAATGCCAGCGGTGAGGACAAGCCGAAGTCTCTCCTGGCCCGCATCTTCAACCCGCAGCCGCGCGTCGAACTTGCCTCCGTAACGACGGGCGACCGGGAAATCGCTTCGGTGCGCCGGCAAGCTCGCAGCGAAACCAAACGATATTCCCTGCCTTCCGGTGGCGCATTCCGGACCGTATGTGTCAGAACCTGCGACGGCTATTTCTTCCCGGTAAGTTTTTCGACGGGCAAGAGCCAGTTTGCCAACGACGAAGCAAGATGTTCAGAAATCTGTCCGGCTGCGGAAACCGAGCTATACGTCTATCGCAACCCGGGTGGCGACCAGGCCCAGATGATGTCTCTGGCCGGCAACCTCTACTCCGAACAGCCCTTCGCCTATCGCTACAAGAGCGAATTCGTTGAAGGCTGCAGTTGCCGGGCAACCCGGCAATCGAAGGCACAATCGGCGTGGACGGATCTCAGCACCGGTTCGGGAAACAGGGTATTCTTCACCGACATCAGTGCCGGCCTTCCCAGGCGGACACTTCAGCCAAGCCGTGGTGGAACCTACGAACACGAAGAAGACCTTCCCTCTCCGCTGACCAGAACCCCGCTGACCAGAACGCAGCTTCCGCGCTTTGAAGATCCCGACACGCTCATGAACATGGAAAAGGGCTTCGACGTGTCGGCGCGGCTTGATCTCGCCGCGACACGACTTGAGCGCGACGAGGACAAGGTTGCTTCAAGTTCCGGTTTCAAGGACGGTTTCCCGGTCCTGTCGATCCATTCCCCCAAGGAAACGGATGACGAGGAACTGGCGGCTTTTTCGCCTGTGTTCAAGGCAGAAGACGACGGTTTTAGCGCAGCGCCGGACCGAAAGGCCCCTGTCAGGGTAGTCGGTCCAGAATATTTTGTCGCCCAATAAGCGGCAGCAAGGCCTTCATGTCCGGACCGTGATCCATCCCGGTCAGCACCCTGCGCAATGGCATGAACAGACCACGACCTTTACGGCCGGTTTCAGCCTTCAGAGCAGACGTCCACTCTCCCCAGGTCTCCAGGGTGATGTCGCCCTCGGGCAGCAAGGCCTTTGCACCTGAAACGAATTCCTGGTCTTCGTCCTCGATGCGGCTTTCCACCGGACCCGTGACGACCAGCCAATAGGCACGCGCGTCGTCAACTGTTTCGCAGTTGCCACGCACGGTATCCCAAAAATCAGCCCCCCCACTGATGCCCATCGCTGCAAGACGGCTCTCCACCGCCTCAAAGGGCAGATCATGCACGAGCCGCGCGTTGAGGGATTTCAGCTCTTCCGGATCGAACTTTGCGGAGGACCGCGAAACACTGGCCAGGTCGAATTTCTCGATCAGGGCATCCATGGATGCAACCGGCTCGACCGCCTGACTGGTCCCGGTCAAAACAGCCAGGGAAGCGACCGCCATTGGCTCAAGCCCGGCCTCGCGCAGCGAACCTATGGACAATGCCCCCTTGCGCTTCGAAAGGCCTTCGCCATCGATCGTCGTCAGGAGGTTGTGATGACCGAATACCGGCGGTTTTGCCCCCATCGCCTCGAAGATGGCAATCTGGACGCCTGTGTTGGAGACGTGATCTTCGCCGCGGATGATGTGGGTTACATCCATGTCGATGTCATCGACAATTGAGGTGAAGGTGTAGAGATACGAACCGTCCGCACGGATCAGAACCGGATCGGACATGGAGGCCAGATCGATCGTCTGGTCGCCGCGGCACAGATCCGACCAGGCGACATCCGTACGTCTTGTTTCAAACGGGTTGCCGTCGTGGTTCGGCAGGACAAAGCGCCAATGCGGCTTGCGGCCTTCGGCTTCGAAAGCCGCCCGCTCTTCGGCGGTCTGCTTCAGGCCTGCACGGTCGTAAACCGGAGGTCTGCCGAGCGCTCGCTGGCGCGACCGGCGGCGTTCCAGTTCATCCGGCGTTTCGTAACACGGGTAAAGCAGGCCCGCATCTTTCAGCTTCTGCGCCGCTGCATCGTAGTTGGCGATCCGGTCCGACTGCCGCTCCTTCAGGTCCGGTTCGATCCCGAGCCAGTGAAGGTCAGTCTCGATGGAATCGGCATATTCCTGCTTCGAGCGGACGAGGTCCGTGTCATCGAAACGCAGGATGAACCTGCCCCCCATCTTCTTGGCAAAAAGCCAGTTGTAGAGCGCAGGACGGATGTTGCCGATGTGGATATGGCCGGTCGGCGACGGCGCGAAGCGAACAGTGACGGTCATGGCGATGAGTTAGCCGGGGTTGAACCGGACGGCAACCCCAAACTACCGGACCTTACGAAGAATGTTCGGAAGACCGGTAGGTGCGCGACACGAACCCGAGCACACCGCAGAAAACGAGGCAGTAGCCCCCCATTGCCATGACCTGCAGGTCGAACGAGACACCTTTGTCGATCAGCCAGCCGACGAGACCCGGACCGGCCGCGGAAGCAAACACCATCACCGAAAACGCGACAGCGCGAATGGCCCCCATGTGCCGCGTGCCGTAAACCTCCGGCCAAAGCGCGCCCACCAGCGTGCTGTTGAAACCGTTCGAGATGCCGACAAGCAGCATGAAAACGAAAGCAGCTGCTGGCGCATGGAAATTGGCCAGCACGAAACAGGCCAGTGTCAGGGGAACAAGGGTGAAAGGCAGCAACTGACGCGCGGAAAACCGGTCAATCAACGGACCTATCACCAGGGAAGCACAGACCACGCCGGATGCCATCAGCAGAAAGGCGCTTGCAAACAGTTCCAGCGTCCACCCTCTCAGTTCCACCAGATAGACCTGGTGGAAGAAGATTGCCGTTCCGATAAAGGCCGGCGCGTTGACACCGCAGTTGACCAGCCAGAAGCGGACATCGCGCAGCGCTTCTCCTCGTGTCCACTGGCGGCCTTCCGGTTTGGCCGAGGCCGTTTCGAGCGCGGATGGGATGCGGTCCTTTGCCAGGAGCGTCAACAAGACCGGCAGCGCGACAACAGCCAGCACGACGGCCGATACCGTCCAGGCACCGCGCCATCCGAAGGCATTGGCCAGGACGACGAAGCAAAGCGGAAACAGGGCTTCTGCCGTCGGAAAACCGAGAACGGCGATCGACACCGCCCGGCCCCGCTGCGCGGTGAACCATCGTCCGGCAGCGGTCACCGAAGTGTGGGTCATCATGCCCTGCCCGCACAGCCGGAGGCCATAAAAGGCAAGTCCGACCATCCATACGGAAAACGTGTTGGCCATCGCCAGGCAGAACAGGGCGAGACCTGTCATCACCACCGCTGCGATCTTCTGTACCGGGAAGTGATCCAGGCTGCGACCGACATAAGGCAGGGTCAGGGCACTGCCGAGGGTCGCCACCATGTAAAGCAGGCCAATGTCACCGTGACTTAGACCGAACTCCGCCCTGAGGTCCCCCGCCGAGAGCGAGATGAAAAACGTCTGCCCGAAGCCGGAAAAGACCGCGAGAAGGTAACTGGCGGCAAGCCAGCGGGCATTTTCACGCAGGAAGGAGAAATAGGTCATCGAGGCAAAAGCCCACTTTCAACAAACAACTGACGATCCACAAAACAACCCATCCTGCGAAAGCGCGTAACGCCGTCTCGAAGGATGAGGCGGTAGCTTTCTGCCACGCCCGTTCAAATTCAAACGATCAGATTCTGCGAAACATCAGCCAGGCAAGCACTTATGAATGCCCTGCCCCTCAAGAGCGATCGCGGAACCTGTTGGTGATGGGATATCGCCGGTCCTTGCCGAAGTTGCGCTCGGTGATCTTCACCCCCGGAGGCGCCTGCCGGCGTTTGTATTCGGCAATATAAAGAAGATGTTCGATCCGGTGGATCAGTGCCCGGTCGTGACCGCGTTTTTCAATGTCGCCCACCGACATCTCGTCTTCCACCAGACATTCCAGGATGTCGTCGAGAACATCGTAAGGTGGCAGGGAATCCTGGTCGGTCTGGTTTTCACGCAGTTCGGCAGTCGGCACCTTGGTGATGATATTGGACGGAATAACCTCTCCAGCCGGACCAAGCAGCCCTTCCGGCAGGTTGGCATTGCGCCATGCGGCCAAGTGATAGACCTGCGTCTTGTAGAGATCCTTGATCGGATTGTAGCCACCGTTCATGTCGCCATAAAGCGTGGCGTAGCCGACCGACATTTCCGACTTGTTGCCGGTGGTCATGACCATGCGCCCGAACTTGTTGGAAACTGCCATCAGGATGACACCCCGCGCACGCGATTGAAGGTTTTCTTCGGTCGTGTCTTCGTTCGTGCCGGCAAACAGATCGCTCAGCGCCGACCTGAAGCCTTCGACCGGTTCGGAAATCGGCACAGTGTCATAGCGGATACCCAGCGCGTTGGCGCAGGCGGCCGCATCGGTGATGCTTTCCTCCGAGGTATAGCGATAGGGCAACATGATCGCATGGACCTTGTCGGCACCAAGCGCATCTACCGCCATTGCCGCACAAATGGCCGAGTCGATACCACCGGAAAGACCCAGTACGACTCCCGGAAATCCATTCTTGGTGACGTAGTCTCCAAGGCCCATGACGCAGGCCCGCCAATTCGCCTCATCGAGTTCCGGAAGCCTTGCAAAAGTGCCGTTCTCGCAAACCCAGGTCTCGCCCTCGCGCTTCCAGTCACTGATACCAAGAGCAGCTTCAAACTGAGGCATCTGAAATGCCAGCGAGCGATCGGCATGAAGCGCGAAAGATCCGCCATCGAAAACAAGCTCGTCCTGCCCGCCAAGCTGGTTGCAGTAGATCAGCGGCAATCCGGTCTGGACCACACGCGAAACAACCACCTGCAGACGGTGCTCCGCCCGGTGTTCCCAGTAGGGAGAGCCATTGGGAACCAGCAGCAGCTCCGCGCCGGTTTCCTCCAGACACTCGCAAACCTCGTCGTTCCAGATATCCTCGCAGATCGGCAAGCCGATGCGCACACCGCGGAAGTCGACAGGTCCGGGCAAGGGGCCGGCAGCAAAAACCCGCTTCTCGTCAAAGACGCTATAGTTGGGCAGGTCGTACTTGTAGCGAACGGCCTTGATCTCACCCTGGTCCAGCAGCAGGGCGGCGTTATAGACTTTACCTTCCTCGCTACGCCAGGGAGACCCCAGCACGATGCCCGGACCGCCATCTGCGGTCTCACTGGCGAGGATTTCGGCCGCCTCCATGCAGCGCCTGACGAAAGCCGGTTTCAGAACAAGGTCTTCCGGCAAATACCCGGCGAGCATCAGTTCGGAGGTCAAGACAAGGTCGGCCCCTTGAGAGGCGGCTTCCTGACGGGCCTTGCGAACGAGCTCTGCGTTGCCGGCCACATCGCCAACAGTCGGGTTTAGCTGCGCGACAGCCAGTCTGAAACGGTCTGAAATCATCGGAAAATTACCAGGAAGTGACATTGCTTTCTGGTGTAGCCGCTAGATCGGCGAACGTCCAATCTGAATTTGCATACGTCCAGAAGTAGATTTGCCGGCACCTGTCAAAAGCCCGGTCGTGATGGGCCATGCCCGAAGGCATCGTCAGAGCAAGGCGAGCCCGGCTTGATCGGCTGAAGGTTCCGATGCTGCCGTGGACGAGATGTCCGTGACATTCAGTTTGCGCAGCGGCTGCTGATGCCCGGGGCCGAGAAGACCTTTCGAGCGCCCATGCATCTCCTGCCGTTCAAGGATTTCCCCGATGTGACGATACAAGATGGCAGGAGCGATCGGTTTGGCGACGAACCCGTGAATACCGATCTCGATGCCTTCCAGGATTGTCGCGCGCTTGGCATGGGCAGTCACGATCAGAACCGGCGTGGTGCTGACCACAAGGTCCCTGTCGGCACGAAGGATGCGAAGAAACTCATTGCCGCCAAAGGGGCTCATCACCCAGTCGCAAAGCACAATGTCCGGCTTGCGGTCGACGACCATTTCCAGGGCTTCCGCACCATCACTGGCTTCATAGGCCGAACGGATGCCGAAGCCCGCCAGCACGGAGCGGAGGATCGAGCGCATATGGGGATTGTCTTCCGCAATCAGGCAGGAAACCTTCGTCAGATCCCACTTATCGCGCACAACTCAAACTCCCCACTACACCCGTTTCCCTAAAAAGAAGGTATGCGCGTCGAGCGTTAAGCGAGGCTTACCTCAGGGCACGTTCATCCGGAAAATTCCGGAAAAAACGCAAAAGGGCGGCAAATGCCGCCCTTTCAGATAACGTACGGAAGAGGCAATCCTCTTTATGCGCTTGCCGCAAGCGGCTCGACCTGCCGGCCGTCGCGTTCCTTCTTCAGGTTTTCCGCGATCAGGAATGCAAGTTCCAACGCCTGATCCGCATTGAGGCGCGGATCGCAATGGGTGTGGTACCGGTCGCCGAGCTGGTCCTCGGTCAGGGCGCGCGCCCCGCCCGTGCACTCGGTCACGTTCCGGCCGGTCATTTCGATGTGAACACCACCGGCATGCGTGCCTTCCGCCCGATGAACCGCAAAGAAGGCTTCCACTTCTTTCAGGATCCGGTCGAACGGACGGGTCTTGTAACCGCCAGCGGAAATGGTGTTGCCATGCATCGGATCGCAGGACCAGACAACCGTCTTGCCTTCCCGCTCGACAGCGCGAACGAGCTGCGGCAGGTGGTCGAACACCTTGTCGGCGCCGAAGCGGGCGATCAGCGTCAAGCGGCCCGGTTCGTTTTCCGGGTTCAGGATGTCGATCAGCTCCAGCAGGCCATCCGGTGACATGGACGGGCCACACTTGAGGCCGATCGGGTTCTTGATACCGCGGAAGAATTCCACATGGGCATGGTCCGGCTGACGCGTCCGGTCGCCGATCCAGATCATGTGGCCGGAAGTCGCATACCAGTCACCCGAGGTGGAATCGACGCGCGTCAGGGCTTCTTCATAGCCAAGCAGCAGAGCTTCATGGCTGGTGAAGAAATCGGTCGACCGAAGCTGCGGAACGCTATCGGCGTTGATGCCACAAGCCTTCATGAAGTTCAGCGACTCCGAAATGCGGTCGGCCAGTTCCTTGTAGCGATGGCCCTGAGGGCTATCGGAAATGAAGCCGAGCATCCAGCGATGAACCTGGTCGAGGTTTGCGAAACCACCCTGCGCGAAAGCACGCAAAAGGTTCAGCGTGGCTGCCGACTGACGGTAAGCCATGGCCATGCGGCCCGGATCCGGGATACGGCTTTCCGGGGTGAAATTGATGTCGTTGATGATGTCGCCGCGGTAGCTCGGCAGCTCGACGTCACCCTTCTTCTCGAAATTGGAAGAACGCGGCTTGGCGAACTGACCGGCGATCCGGCCGACTTTCACAACCGGCTGGCTGGCGGCATAAGTCAGCACGACAGCCATTTGCAGGAAGACGCGGAAGAAATCACGGATGTGGTCGGGATGATGCTCGGCAAAGCTTTCGGCGCAGTCACCGCCCTGGAGCAGAAAACCGTTGCCCTGCGCGACATTTGCCAACTGGCTCTTCAGCGCACGTGCCTCACCTGCAAAAACCAGCGGCGGATAAGTCGACAGGCGCTGTTCAACATCCGCCAAAGCCTCTTGATCCGGGTATTCCGGAACCTGCAAGATCGGCTTCGATCTCCAGCTGTCCGGGCTCCACTTCTCCGCCATACTTCCTACTCCTCACTGGACCCGCAGGTTCGTTTCACACCCTAGATCACGCGGTCCGCGACATTTTCGTTCGTTTGGGCCTGCCAATTGAAGGCAAACGTGCGGCCTTATACACTTCATGGGCCGCCAAGGCCACAGGGCAATCCCCCAAAATATACCCTGTTTCAAGGATCATTTTCGCCACTTCTGCCTGGACACGAAATCCTTGCCTTTGAGGCGGATCATTGCGGGTGGTGATCCGGAGATGCATCGTGTGTGAAATCACACAGGATGACCCCATGCCGACACCTCGTCTGGAGCATAGCCACAGGCCCGATGACATCGCGAACCGGCTCGCTTCAGGACCGGACGCAAGCTACCTGAGAGACTGGGTATATGGCGGCATAGACGGCGCCGTCACCACCTTTGCCATCGTTGCAGGGTCTGTCGGCGCGGATCTCTCTCCAACGATTATCCTCATCCTGGGAGCTGCCAACCTGTTTGCCGACGGGTTTTCCATGGCGGCAGCCAACTACACCGGTTCCAAATCCGAAATCGAGGATTACGCGCGCCTGAAGGCGGTCGAGGAAAAGCACATCGCCGTGGCGCCAGATGGCGAACGGGAGGAAATCCGGCAGATTTTCCGCGCCAAGGGCTATGACGGACCAGACCTGGAAACCCTGGTCGAGTTGGTCTCCTCCAACAAATCCATCTGGATCGAAACCATGATGCAGGCCGAATACGGTCTGTCGAACACGGCGCGATCGCCAATGAGGGCAGCGCTTTACACCTTCGCCGCCTTCGTTCTGTTCGGCTCGATCCCACTGCTGCCGTTCGTCATTCCGGTGCCAGCCAGTGCAGAAACCGCGACAATCCTCACGATATTCGCCTTTTTTACCATCGGCTCCCTGAGGGCGCGCTGGTCGCAGCGGCATTGGTTTTCCTGCGGGCTGGAAACAAGCGCAATCGGCACCCTGGCCGCGGGCATCGCCTTTGCGGTCGGATACGGCCTGCAAACGCTGCTCGGCTGACGGTACGATAATGCCTAAGTGGCCGGGGAAAGAAAGTTGACCCCGAGGTCTTTCAACTTGCTGTCGATCAGCTTCGCCACTTCCGGATCGAGCACAATCTTGCGCGGATAGAGCGGATTTGCACGGTCAGGCAGTACTGGCACATGCCAGCCGTCAGTCGTTTCCAGAAAATGGTCGATCCCTGCTTCGCCCCAGAAACGGTAGAACCCGGCGAGAACGCAATCCAGGTAACTTTGCAGGATCGGATGTTTGTCCGTACCCCAGCGACAATGTTCGGGCGCAGCCCTAAAAAGAAACAGTTCGTCGGGCCCCGGCCGCATGGACGCGTCGCAACGAAATGCGCCGCCGACAGCTTCGACCTTCAGGTATCGTTTCTCGCGCAGTTCCAGCTCGGCAAGGCGGGTCTTGGGTTCACGCGCCATCACCCCCATGATGCGTGATCCTTCCTTTTCCCGTACAGTCAGGGCGCAGCGCCCCTGGCCGTCCGGGCTCTCGCCGCACACTTTCCATTCCCGCACCCAACCGTGAAGGGTTCCGGGCGTCACTTCAACGCCGGCGGGAATAGTGTCAATATTGACTAGGGAACCATAACCAAAATATGTGATCGTCATCTGGTGCTTGTCTAGTGCTTGTATGTTTTTCTTAGATTGTTTCCGAGGGTGTCATGATCGTTCCGTCTCTTACCCAGCAGGATATCGACCTCATGAGGGACGATACTCCGGGTGTACGTCAGCTCATTCACTTTAACAATGCGGGAACGGGGCTGGCCCCAACTCCTGTTCTTGAAGCAGTTAAGCAGCATCTCGATCTTGAAGCGACCCTCGGCGGATATGAAGCCGCTGCGGCCGCCAAGACCGCAATGGACACCTTTTATACGTCTCTGGCAGCTTTGATCGGCAGCAAACCGCAGGAAATCGCCTACATCGAAAATGCCACCCGGGCCTGGGACATGGCTTTTTACGGCATCGACTTCCGCGAAGGAGACCGGGTTGTCACCGGCCGTGCCGAATACGTCTCCAACTACGTTGCCCTGCTGCAGATGAAACGCCGCAAGGGGATCGAGATCGATATTGTCGAGGACGATGAATTCGGGCAAATCGACCTGAAGGCCCTGAAAGCCGCGATTGGTCCGAAAACGCGGCTCATCGCCCTTACGCACGTTCCAACCTTTTCCGGACTGATCAATCCTGCCGAAGAGGTTGGAGAGATCGCGCAGGAAACCGGTGTCCTTTATCTTCTCGACGCGTGTCAGTCCGCAGGGCAGATCCCGCTGAATGTCAACGAAATCGGTTGCCATATCTTGTCCGGCACCGGGCGCAAATATCTGCGCGGTCCGCGCGGCACCGGATTTCTCTACGTCAGCGACGCCGTGCTTGACCAGGTAGAACCGCCGTTTGTCGATCTTCAGGCAACGGAGTGGATCGACGAGGATCGTTATGAACTTGTTCCCCACGCACGCCGTTTCGAAACCTGGGAACGCTATGTCGCGGGGCAGATCGGCCTGGGTGTTGCAGTCAGCTATGCCATCGGCTTCGGCATGGAGCGGATCGGCAACAGGATCTGCGGGCTTGGCGCTCAACTCCGGTCTGAGCTATCTGCACTTCCCGAGGTAACCCTTCACGACAAGGGCCAGCGCAAGGGCGGCATCGTCACGTTCTCGCTGGCCGGTGAAAGCCCGGCACAGACCAAGCTACGGCTCGGGCAAGCCGGTATCAACGTTTCGGTCAGCCAGGCCAGCTCAGCCCGGATCGACTTGCCGCTTCGGGGTCTTGATGCCGTGGTGCGGGCGTCGGTTCATGCGTTCAATTGCGAAGAGGAAATTGAACGCTTTGTTAAGTGTCTCGGTAGTTTTCGCTAGGTGAGCACCCCAGAAAAGCGCCTCCCCCACCCGGTGTTAAAGTTCTTCGGCTAAACAGCTGTCGCATCCGGGTAAGAGGGGATGGCGGTTTCTTGTTCCGTTTGAAGAAAAAGACATCTGAAGCAACACATCCAGGGCTGGAGGCTCCCGAAGCCGGCCGGCGGATCACGGTGTGGATCTACAGCCTTGCAGCGCTCGTGATTTTCCTGTCGACCGCTTCCCTCACCTTCATTGCCCACATGGCCTGGGGCGAAGCTGACAGGCGCGCTCTTGAAGCCGAGCAGATGCGCCTGACCAACACCTTGAAGGACATCCACCGCCAGGTCGCGCGAGACCAGGTGACGATGGCTCAGTGGGACGATACCTTCAACGCCCTTCAGGCCCCTTTGGACCGCGAGTTCATCGAAGACGAACTGATCGGCGACCTTTGGGAAGATTTCAACCTCGACCGGACTTTCGTCGTGATGCCGGACGGGACCTTGATCGCGCAGGCAATCAGGGACGATGTCCTGATTGAAAATCGGCAATTGCCGGCCGAAAATCTTGTTCGGAAGCTTGCCGAACAAACGGCTGCGGCTTTCAGGAAGCGGCAGGACGGTTCCAACTCCGTTTTTGCCGAATGGTACATGCCTCAGTCCGCCTTGCTGGAAACGTCTCAATCCGCCTTTGCCCAGATCGACGGATCCCGAGCATTCCTCAGCGCCATCCCGGTTCTTCCCGATGAAGGTCATGTCCGGCTGGTGGGCGACTATCCGGCAATCCTGGTCAATGCCGTCTACATAGATCAGGAGTGGCTGACCGGACTGAACGAACAACTCGGCTACAGGGATTTCCGGTTTTTCCCCGGTGAACCTGAACGCAAACACCCAACGAATTACCTTGTACAGGCGGCAGACGGGTCCACGTTCGGCTATTTCAAATGGGACCATTCCAAACCGGGTCGCGAAATCTGGATCATGGCCCTGCCGCTGATCGTCCTGTTGGCGTCCATCATCGCAATCGTCGCCTTCGCGCTTGCAACGAAGATCAGCCGTCTGTCGGCATCGCTTGAAGAAAGCGAACGGAAGAACCGCCACTTTGCGCGACACGACGCTCTGACAGGGCTGCCGAACCGGCATCATTTTTCCGACTGCCTCACTTTCTCGCTGGATGGCCTGCCGGATCGTGGATTTGCGATATTTGCCTGTGATCTCGACCGCTTCAAACCGGTGAACGACACATATGGGCATGAAGCCGGCGACCGGGTCATCTGTACTGTCGCCGACAGAATGCGGCTGCTGGTCGGCAAGGATGGTGTCGTCAGCCGGATTGGAGGAGACGAATTCATTGTCCTCTTCACCAAGCATACAGACAGGGACAGGCTTGCAGCACTGGCCGAGGAAATCCGCCGGTCGATTGCCGAGCCGATAGACATTGGTGGAGGTCAACAGGTCGACATCGGTGTCAGCATCGGCATTGCCAGCGCGCCAGAGTCCGGCACGAGCGAGAAAGATCTGATCCGCATGGCCGACATGGCGCTTTACCGGGCGAAGGATAAGGGCCGCAATGCTTATGAATTTGCGGGCCCGCACAGTCTCGAGGCTGCCAAGGCCCGCAAGCAGATGGATCTGCAAGCAATTCCGGCGTCACGCTAGCGGGCACTGCCGAAAGCGGCAAATTACATTGTCATTAATACTATAAAAGGCAGAGTCCTTTGAGGATGCAACTCACGAAAACTCCTGAGTTTTTTAATACTCCCACATCCTGTTAAGGTATTCGTTGATACAATCACTTTACTCTTTAGTGGCAAGAATTCAGAATAACAAACAAAGACCCAATCGGGATCTCAACTTGACCGAGTTTAGGCGTAGATATAGCGACCAGGCCGCGAAAATTCCCCGGCAGCATATTTCCCGGCTGGCGTTTCTGCTTGCCGGATTGCTGATTGCTGTTACGTCCGTTTCGTTGCTGTTCGTCGGTTTCGTTGCCTCTCAAGCTTCCCGGCAGCAGGCCATCGCCAACGAGGAACGTCTGTTCCAGAGCACGCTGGCAGATCACCTTCGCACCATCGTTCGCGAGCAGATCGGCATCGCGTCGTCCGACCAGTCGGTGCTCAAGCTGGTGCGCAATTTCGATCCCGACTACGTTCGAAGCAGCTTCGACACCCTGTGGTCAACCTATCGCCACAGCAAGGTAATGCTGATCTCCGGAAACGGGGACGTTCTGGCTGAATCCTTCGCAGACTATACTCACATCATCCGGCGTCCCGTCTCCGAAACGCCGGAGCTTGAAATTGTTCATGAAAAACTGAAGGCGCTGTATCTGCAAAACCGCGTGCGGGTGCCTGGCGGTTTCGGTCACAAGTCCCTGCAAGGAGCAGATCCCGGGGAATATGCCGTCATGGGTTTTGTCCATATCGACGGCAAACCGGCCATATTCGGCGCGATGCCGATCATTCCGGACGATTATGAAGAGACTTTGCCCGAGGGGCCTCCCACCGTGCTGCTGTCAGCCCATTATGTTGACGCCTACTTGCTCGGTCAGCTCAACGCGCAGCTGAATTTCGCCAATTTCGGCTTTGAGGAAGATGCAGGCGTGCCCGGCAAAGGGCCGCGCCATCTTGTCAAGGATCAGAATGACGACCCGCTCGGAACCTTTCGCTGGGACAGCCAGACCGTCGGCGAATCCATCTGGCCAACCATCGTCCCTGTCATCGTGGTTCTGAGTGTTGCCCTTGGCGCCCTCGCCTTCGGCATTGCCTGGCGGATCGGCCAGCTGACCACATCCCTTCAGGCGAGCGAACACCAGAACAGGTACCTGGCTCTGCACGATACGTTAACGGGGCTCGCTAACCGCCTGCAGTTCAACCGTGTCCTGGAATCCTCGGTCAAAACCCTGCCGGACAAGCCCTTTGCGGTCATTCACTGCGATCTGGACAAGTTCAAGGCGGTGAACGACACCTTCGGACATGCCGCGGGCGATATCGTCATCAAGACCATGGCGGAGCGCCTGAGCAAAGCCGTCGGCAAACCCGGTCTGGTTTGCCGTATCGGCGGCGACGAATTCATGGTGATCTATCGTGGCAGTGTTGTGCGGGAAACCTTGAACACACTTTGCCGGGCCCTTGTTGCTGCCGGCGAATTGCCCGTACCGATCTCAAGTGGCGATATTGCGCAGATCGGCCTTAGTGTCGGCATCGCGATCGCCCCGGAGGACGGAACAACTTCCGAACAACTCGTCACCCGTTCGGACGCCGCGCTATACCAGTCGAAGAAACTCGGCCGGGGCCGGTATTCCTTCTATTCCGATTCACTCGATCTGGAAGTCGGACCAGACGGCGTGTTGACTGACCCTGAAGACGAGCCGCTGCGGCGGGCAGCGTCAGGGCCTGCAGAATGAAACCGCTGCGGGACAAGTTACCCCGCAGCGGCTCCTGACTTTCTGAATTGCCGCCGAACTACCCGCGCAGACACTCGGTCGGTTCACGCATCGTGACGAGTTCTTCAGCAGCGGTCGGATGAACGGCGATCGTCCTGTCGAAGTCGGCCTTGGTCGCGCCCATCTGCAAGGTGATGCCGAGGATCTGAGCCAGTTCGCCGGCGTCCGGTCCCATGATGTGGACACCGAGTACTTTCTGCGTGTCTGCATCGACGATCATTTTCATGAGCATCTTTTCATCTCGGCCCGACAAGGTGTGCTTCATCGGACGGAAGCTGGACTTGTAGATATCCAGATTGGGCGTCCGCTGCAGTGCTTCTTCCTGTGTGAGACCGACCGTGCCCATTTCCGGCTGCGAGAACACGGCAGTGGCAATCAGGCTGTGGTCGACCGTCCAGGGCTTGTTGCCGAAGACCGTGTCTGCAAAGGCATGGCCTTCCCGGATTGCAACCGGCGTCAGGTTGGCCCGGTTGGTGACGTCGCCAACGGCATAGATGGATGCCACATTGGTGCGGGAATCCGCTCCAACCTTGATCGCACCCGCCGCATCCATCTCGACACCGGCCTTCTCAAGACCGAGGTCACGGGTATGCGGGTTGCGGCCGATGGCGAACATGATCTGACCTGCTTCCAACGCAAGCCCACCCTTGGTGTGGCCTGTCAGAGTGCCGTCTGCCGCCTTCTCGATCCTGGAGAACGTGTCGTTGAGCACCACCTTGATGCCCTTCTTCTCCATTTCCTGGCGAACCGCGGTCCGAAGCTCACCGTCGAAGCCGCGCAGAATTTCCTCTCCGCGATAGATCAGCGTCGTATCGACCCCCAGCCCGTTGAAGATACCGGCAAACTCGACCGCGATGTAACCACCACCGGCAACCACGATCTTGCTCGGCAGTTCGGCAAGGTGAAAGGCTTCGTTCGAGGTGATCACATGCTCGCCACCCGGCAGACCTTCGTCCACGTTCGGAGACGCGCCGACGGCCACGAGAATATATTTCGCGCTCAAGGTCTGTCCGGTGGACAGCAGGCGGACTGTATGGGCATCTTCGATCACCGCGCGGCTGTCGTGGACTTCCACGTCGGTCCGCTCGAGATTGCGCCGGTAGATCCCTTCGAGGCGCGTGATCTCCTGATCCTTTGCCGCAACAAGCTTGTCCCACGAGAAGGCGCGTTCGCCGACCGTCCAGCCAAAGCCTTCCGCATCTTCGAACTCTTCGGAAAACTTCGAGGCGTAGACAAACAGCTTCTTGGGCACACAGCCGCGAATGACGCAGGTACCGCCGTAACGGTACTCCTCGGCGATACCGACCCGGGCGCCGTGTGTCGCGGCAATTCTGGCAGCGCGTACGCCGCCGGAGCCGCCGCCAATAACAAAGAGATCGTAATCGTAGTCGGTCATCAGTGCCTCATCGTGATCAAAAGTCCGCCGGCTGCCGTCCGGCAGAGCCTTGCCAGCCCCGCAGATAGGCAACCGAAGCTGCGGTACAAGTCCGGATGCCCGGTCGGGCCAGGCCATCAGGGACAGCCAAAACGGGCCATTTCCAAAAGAATTGGGCCGCTTGCGCGGCCCGAAAGCCGGACATGACCCCGGCCTCACTTATTCGTGTGAAAGGCGTGTTCCCTGCCATCGGCATGGCCGACGCGGGAGCCCTGCCCTTACTGAGCTGCGTTCAGCTTGGCCAGTTCTTCCTGAACCATGGTCACCATTTCGGTGGAAACCTTGTCCTGCCATTCACGGGCAGCACCAACGGAATACTGCGTGATGGTCGGGATCTTTTCGGTCAGCTTCTGGCCGAGTTCGGTGCTGTAGAATTCAGCAAGCTGGTTCAGCTCTTCTTCGGTGAAGGCGTCTGCCCAGGCCTTATAAACCAGATTGTTGAGCTCGGTCCGCTTCGGCGCCAGCGTCAGCGCGACATTCTGAACGACTTCGGCGATTTCTTCCGCACGGGTCGGGTCGGACTGAATGAAAGCCGTCCGGGTCTGTTCAGCAAGGATCGGAAGAATATCGTCAAACGGCTCCAGAACCTTGGTCACAACGGCAACCTGCTTGGCTGCGGCAAGGTGGCTTTCAGAAACGGCATCCTGTGCGGCTGCGCCCGAGGCGACAAAACCAGCGGCCATCATGGCTGCGCCCAATACAGCTGCCCGCGGGAAAGATTTGATAAGCTTCATTTTTCTACTCCTAGGCGGCTTTCATCTTTAGTCTGGAAAGCCAAATCCACACCACTTAGATGGGCAAGACGGTCTTTACCCCATCTGTGCCGGCCACGTAAGCTTTTGTTGCAAGTTCAATGAAGAGGCCGTGTTCGACAACCCCCGGGATGGCAACCAGCCGGTCGCCCAGGGTCTGGACCTCGGGTATGCTTTCAAGCTGCGCATCCAGGATGAAGTGACCTCCATCCGTGACGAAAGGCTGAGCCGATCCGCCGCGCAAAGCCATGTTCAACGGCAGTCCAAGATCCCCAAACACTTTCAGGATCGCGCGCCGCGTTGCTTCCAGACCGAAGGGAACGACTTCGATCGGCAGGGGAAAGCGGCCAAGCGTCGCAACTTCCTTGCTGCCGTCTGCAATGACGATCATGTTGGCCGACGCTGATGCCACGATCTTCTCGCGCAGCAAGGCTCCTCCACCGCCCTTGATGAGCGACAGATGGGGGTCCAGTTCATCGGCGCCATCGACGGTCAGATCAAGTTCCGGCAATTCATCAAGCGTGGTCAGGCGAATGCCGAGGCTCGACGCCAGTTCTCGCGTGCGCTCCGAAGTCGGCACACCGATAACGTCCAGGCCATCCTGTACCCGACGGGCAAGTGCATGGACGAAGAATTCCGCGGTCGAACCGGTCCCAATTCCAAGACGCATTCCGGATGTGACATCGTCGGCAGCGCGCTCCGCCGCCAGTTTCTTGTACTGGTCGCTCATTTACCATTCCTAGGGCCAACCTGTCGGCGGAGAAGACCAAGCAATCATCTCCATCCGGCCGCCGGGTGCTTAACATGGCCGGCGTCCGCCGGTCCAGTGACATTCCCCCTCTTCAACGGGGAAACACCGCCATAGCGCCCATATCCGCGGTTTATTAACCATCATTTCAGACCAACAATAGATAATGCTTTCAATTGTCTAGGGTTTGGAAAGCACAGAATCAAATGAACATTCTTCGACTTAGACCAAGGCAGAAAGACGAATACAATAATTTAAACAACAAGATACCTGCCCCTGAGGAAACTGACAATACTTCCGGAAACCAGCCGGAAGCGCAGCTGGCGGCCAGCCAGATGAGCTTCGTACTGGACAGCCTGGAAGACGATCTGCAAGTCGCGGCCAAGACCATCAACGCCGCGGCGGAGAAGGTGCAGGACCGGCTCGTCAGTCAGATGGACAAGCTGGAGACCATCCGCAGCGACAGTCAGTCGCTTGCGGACCAATCGGCCGTTGCCAATGAGAACGCTTCGGGACTGGCCACGTCCATTCAGGATCTCACCACCTCCAGCAGCGAAATCGGACAGCAGGTCGGTGTGTCCAACCAGTTGGCGCAAGAGGCCCGCGACGTCGCGGCCCAGGTCAACCAGGGTGTTCTGGAGCTCAAGAACGCGATCGATGACATTGCCAATGTCGTCAGCCTGATTTCGGACATTGCCAAGCAAACCAACCTGCTGGCCCTGAACGCCACCATCGAGGCTGCCCGCGCAGGCGAAGCCGGCCGTGGCTTTTCCGTTGTCGCGAGCGAGGTGAAGGCGTTGTCGGTGGAAACGCAGTCGGCAACGGAACAGATCGTCGCCAACATCGACCGCCTCAACCAGTCAGCGGAACTCAGCCTCGGCTCGGTCAACCAGATCATCGATGTTATCGGCAGGATACGGCCCAGCTTTGCCGCGGTCGAAGATGCGGTTCAGACCCAGGTTGAGACAACGAACCGGATCGGTGACCAGGCGCAGCAGACGGCGGACTTCGTTCAGGAAGTGCTGCGCACCGCGCAGACAATTACGGAGTCTGCTGCGGCAGCAGAAGAAGGTGGCATGCTGGCGCGCGAAACCGGTGCGGAAATGAGCACGGCTTCCAAAGCGCTGCAGTTCCGCTTCACCATGATGATCCGGCAGACCGAAATCGGCGATCGTCGTCAGCACGACCGATTGCCGATCAAGATTTCCGGATCGGTGACAGCAGGCGGAACATCCGCACAGATCGAGACCCACGACATTTCGGAAGGCGGCACGCTGTTCCGGCCCGAAGGTGGCTCCAGCCTGAAACAGGGCATGAATGCCCGTCTTGATCTCACCGGGATCGGCCAGGTGGAAGTCCGCATCGTCGCCGTCTCCGAACATGGTTGCCACGGTTGCTTCGTCAACAAGGATGCCGGGTTTCAGGCGGCCCTGGAGCGCAAGATCGCATCCATTCATGAAAGCCACGCTGCCGAAGTGGAACGCGTCCAGACAGGGGCTTCACGTATATCCAACGCGATGGAAGAACTCATCGCGCAGCGTCAGCTGACCATGGACGACCTGTTCGATACCAATTACCAGCACATAGCCGGCACCAACCCGCCGCAGGTGTCGACGCGCGCGTTGGCTCATCTGGAAAAGATCCTGCCAACGATCCAGGAAGAAATCCTCGGCAAATGCAAGGGTATGGCCTTTTGCGCCTCGGTCGATCGCAATGGCTATCTGCCGGTACACAATCTGATCTACTCGAAACCGCAAAAACCGGATGATGTTGCCTGGAACACGGCCAACTGCCGCAACAAGCGCATCTTCGATGACCGGGCCGGCCTCAGCGCGGCGCGCAACACGCGCCCCTTCCTGATCCAGTCCTATGCCCGGGACATGGGCGGCGGCAATATCGTCTGGATGAAGGAGATCGACGCGCCGATCATCGTTCAGGGCCGTCACTGGGGCGGCTTCCGGACCGCGTACAAACTCTAGAACAATCCGGCGGAGCCGATCCGCTCTTGCGGCGGAGCGGCTATGCAGCTAGGCATTGAAGGTGGCCTGCGTTCGGGTGAATGCAGGCCTTTTCCACATTCCGGGGCCGGTTCAACTGCCCGCAATCATGCCTTTCAGCATGAAGCGTTCTTGCTGTCCCGCTCCTGCATTTCAGAGGGTCACATGTCCGTTCTGGTTTTCGATCTGGATGGCACGCTGGTGTCGTCCATGGAAGATCTCGTCGCCACCTTGAACGTCGTCATGACCTCCGCAGGGCATTCGGCCATTCCCCAGGACAACGTCGCCAACATGGTTGGCCTGGGTGCAAAGGTGCTGATTCAGCGCGGCCTGGAATTCAACGGCATTTCCTGGACCGATGAAACCGTGGCGCCGCTCTATGTGCATTTTCTGGAGCATTATGCCGCCAACATCGCGGTTCACACCAAACCGTTCGACGGCGTTGTCGCGGCGCTGGAAAACTTCCGAAAAGACGGATGGAAACTGGCGGTCTGCACCAACAAGGCCGAGCGGCTGACGCATCCGCTGTTGGCTACACTCGATCTCGCCAGGCATTTCGACGCCGTCGTCGGCGGCGATACGTTTTCCGTGGCAAAGCCGCATGCCGAACCCGTGCATGGTGCCATCCACCGGGCGGGTGGAGAAATCGGCGGTTCCATCATGATCGGTGACAGCGGCACCGACATCGATGCCGCCCGTAACGCCGGCATTCCGGTCATCGCGGTCGATTTCGGCTACACGGTCGTGCCGGTCCGGGAACTTTCCCCGGACCGGGTCATTTCGCATTTCGACGAGCTGGCTGGTGCAATCGCTTCGCTCAAGTCCTGAGGCTGGTCCTGTCAGACATCAGAATGTCCTGATGGCATCGCCCAGGGTTTCACGGATTTCTTCCCGGCGCACGGATAGTGCCGCAATTTCCGTATCGACATCCTCGATCCGGGTTTCGCTTTCCTCCAGCTTGCGGGCGGCACGCTTGTAGAGATCGGCACCCGGCTCAAGAGCCGCCAGGTTGGCCCGGTGGCGTTCCTGGTCCCGGCTCTCCTCATCCTTTTCCAGCCGCAAGCGCTGGATCTGGCGCTCGATCTGGGCGATCTCGTTCTGCAGCTCCGACAGTTCCTTCAGCTTTGCAGCGGTTTCCTTGTCCGGCGAGCGCCTGGAGAGATAAAGCAGCTGGTTCGCATCGGTGGAGATCAGTGAATAGGTCTCCGACAAGGTCCGCTCCTGCAGGGCGGAAACCGTTTCCGTTGTTCCCGCTGGCACTTCCACCTTCAAACGGTGGTGCGTTGCGGTGCTGTCCAATTCCTGCTCGGAGGAAAACTGCCACCCGGGACGTTTGGCATGCTCGATGACGATCGTGCGGTCACCGTCCGGGGCTCCCTTGATCGCGTATTGCGTCGAGGATCGCTCGCGCACCATCGCGTTCAGAACCCCGTCATTGACCTTGATCGAGACGATCTGGCTGTCGGCAGATGTTGACTGTGCAATCCTGACCTTCTTGTCGGTCGCAAAGCTTGCCATGCGGCTTTCGCCCGAAGGCATGCCGCTGATCTGCGCGTCGCCGACATACCCTTCCTTTTCGTCATAAACCGTCAGGATGCCCTGCGGCAGACTGGTTTCGGTCTCGTTCTTTATCAGGATTGCAGCAATGGGATGCTGCAGGCCGCTTTCAGGCTGGAATACGGAAACCGTCTCGGCGGACACGACCTTGTCGACGATCGGTGCCGACAGGGTTTCCCCGCTTTCAAGGTCGACAGGCCATGGAATTGTGAAGGACGCGGTGACCGCGCCTTCGCTCACCTCGCCGACATTGGCGGCGGCCATGTTGAGAACCATTTCCGGCGCAACCGCCGAGCCAATGAAGCTGGAACGCGCCGCGCCCGGCATGCGGGCCTCGCTCTCGGCAACATCAAACTGCGGTTCCGCCCCCATGTCGACAGGAGGCACGTAGCCGCTGGACACATCCACCGGCACTTCCTGCCGTTGCTTCCAGTAAAGATCGTGGAGCCGCTGTTTCAGCGTTACCGGTGCGCCGGAGGACAGGGTTATCCTGACATCGTCCCAGTCCTCGCCGCTGGCGTTTTCAAGCACGGCCCAGGCCTGCAGCCGGGCCTTGTCATCGGCCATCGTCACCACGCGGTAAGCCGTCTTCCAGATGGGCGCCGGCACGACATAGGAAACCGCGACTTCGCGTTCGCCCTCGCCTGCCACTTTCAAGGCAACGGTTCGCGCGCCGTCCGATTTGCCGTTGCCAACGGCCGACAAGGCCTTGGCAACCTTCTGCTGAATGTCTTCATCGAGAAACGTGACTTCGGTATCTGCGGACAGGCCGACACCGGTGATACGACCATCACTGAGAACCGAAATGACAAAGGACTGCCCCCTGTCGCCGTCATCCTGCACCGACACGCCGAGAACGAGACCCTCGACCGTAGACCCGGCCTTTTCCAGACGCACGCGGGTTCCCTGCAGTTTTGCCAGAAGGCGTGCGGGCGACTGCAGGTCCTCAACGGTGAACGGCAGGTTCTTGAAGGTTTCCGCCAGAGGGTTCGGGCCGGGAAGAGTAATGCCCTCGACAACGCCTGCCTCGTCGAACACGACAATGCTCTTCAGCACATCGTTCACCTGTTCGAGCGGGACCGTCATGTTGATAAGGCCGCTGCTGTCAATATCCGCCTTGCGCACCACTTCGGCGAGACCACCCGAAGACAGCGTGATGCTGGTAATGGGCCCATTGTCGGCGCCAAACGCCCCGGCAGGCAGGAAAAGACCCACGAGCGCGAGAGAAGAAACGCGTGCAATCATTTAAAAACACTCCAAAAAACAGTCAGCGGAAACGATCGTCTGCTTTAAATACGGCCTTTTCGCGAAGACTGATAACGGCTCCTGACATAATCTGTCACGCGATACGACACCCTTTCGGATCCGACCGCTCGATGAATACCTCACCAAACGGAAGACCGCGCCGACAGGAAACCGCCCCATATTACGGCACCCCCGATTTTCCAGACATTGCCGATCAGACGACAAATATTTTCGCCCGGGACAGCGGGTCACCTTTTTCCGTGGCATCAGTACAAAAAGCAATTGGCTAGAACCGATGAGCCCCAGCAACAGACGTCGGCTCCAGAAAAAGGGTGTTGCGCAAGCCGTTGATTTGCCCTAGATACGCGCCACCAGCCGCCAAGGCATGGGCGATTAGCTCAGCGGGAGAGCACTCCCTTCACACGGGAGGGGTCACTGGTTCAATCCCAGTATCGCCCACCATTTTCCTTTGATTACCTCCAGATCCGGTTGCCGCAATTTTCACTACTTTGCCGTGATCCGATTCACCACAATTGCAACTCTTGCCAGAAATCTGGGCAAATTTTCCTGAAAACCAGCCCTGCAAAAGGTGAGCGTGTATATTGGTCAGATCCGTTCCGTTGAGCGGATCCTGATGATCGGGCGTACCGGAAGTGATCCGGTTTCGTGTTGCCCGCCAGCAAAGCCCTGGCTCCGGCACTGGGCATGGATGACATGTTTCGCTCCGCGACCAAAAAAGCTGCGGCACTTTTCCTGTTGTTTGCGGTCCTTGCGCCCGCAACAGTCGCTCGCGCGCAGTCCTCGCAAAACGTCCAACTGCCGTCTGCCCCCCTGCTCACTGACGAGCAACAGCGACTCAATCAATCGCTTCTGCAGCAGCAGATGTTGATTCTGGAGCTTGAGCGACAACGACTGGCACAGGAAAGGCGTGAACTGGAAGAAGCGCAGCGCGTTCAGCAATTGCGCGAAGAAAGAGTTCGCCTTTTGCAACTGGAAAGACAACGCCGGCTGGGCCTGCCGCAAAACAGGTCCTACTATCAGCGCCAGCAATACCAGCGCGAAGACTACCGGCCGCAGCGGGGGCAACCGCAACAATACCAACGCCAGCAATTCCAGTCACAGCAGTTCCGCCGGCAGTAAGCTCTTTCAAGTAAGAAATTCAGGTTCAATCCCCAAGGTAATCCGGACAGTTTGGCTTGTCGGCCTGCCTTTGAGACCCCTTCCTGCTATTGTTCTTCAAGTGATTCCCGAAGAGCAGATAGAAGATGGCCACGCAAACCGCTCCAAATCCTTTACGCGAAAAGCTCGTCAAGGGGCTGTCCTATCACCAGTCCGGAGAGATTGAAAAAGCGCAGCGGTGCTACAAGTTGGTATTGAAAAAGGCGCCGACCAATCCGGATGCGCTCAATCTGCTAGGCGTGACCTATAGGCAATTGGGATCTCCCAAAAAGGCCGTTGAATACATCCAGAAGGCGATTGCCCAGAACCCGAACCAGGCGTCGTTCTATGCCAACCTCGCCCGAGCGATGATGGACATCGGAACGGATTCGGAAAGCATGCTCGCCGTTTCGGAAAAAGCTCTGTCGCTCAACCCGAAGGAGCGCGAGGCACTCAACATCAAGGCCATCGCGCTGACCGGACTGCAACGGGTTGAAGAAGCGGAGGCGATCTTCAAGAGCCTGCTTGTCTCCAATCCGAACCACGGCGAAGTTTATACGAACTATGGCCTGCTTCTGCGCAAGAACAACCGTTTCGAGGAAGCGCTTACCTTCTTCAAACGCGCGGAAATACTCGCACCGGACAACGTCGAGAACTGCATCGAACAGGCCCGTTGCCGCCTTGAACTGAAACAGTTCGACGCATCGCTCGAGGCGATCGACAAGGCCCTGGAGCGCTTCAAGGACAACCCGCTCCTGCTCCATGAAAAGGCCCGCGTCCTGTTCTCGATCTCCAGGGCACACGAGGGCTTGAAATACGCTGAAGAGGCCGTCAGAGGCACGCCGGGCAACTATCACTGCAAGGTCACGCTCGGGGTTCACTACCTGATGCTCGGGCGCGGACAGGACAGTATCGACATTCTGCAGAAGGCAAAGGAAGAAGCGCCTGGCGGCGTGATTTCCGGCCTCGACTGGAACCTGTCGCTCGCCTATCTGTCGATGGGCAACCTCGAAACGGGTTGGGACATTCACGCCGCCCGCTTTGAAGACAAGAAAGCAACCTCCCAACGACGGGAGTTTCCAAAGCCGGAATGGGAAGGCGAGGATATCTCGGACAAGACGGTGCTGCTTTGGGGCGACCAGGGGCTTGGTGACGCGCTCAAGTGCGGCACGATGTTTCTCGATATCCAGGCGCGAGCGAAAAAGCTCATTCTCGAAGTGTCGGCTAAGTCCGTTCCCTTCTTCCAGAATTCGTTTCCGGAGATCCTTGTCAGGCCCGGCACACCAAAGGACGACCAGTCCCCGGAGGATGCGGATTACGACATAACGGCCAACATGGTCGATCTAGCGCGCTATTTCCGGCGGGATTTCGAGAGCTTCAAGAACGCCCCCTACCCGGTTTACAAATTCAACCAGGAAAAGGCCCGCGAATATCTCGGCAGGCTGCCGGACGCCGACAAGAAACCGATTATCGGCGTCTCCTGGCGCTCACGGAACCTGGAAAAATACCGCGCGCGCTATTACTTGTCCGCGCCTGATTTTGCGCCGATCCTTGATGCTGAAGACGCGATCTACGTCAATCTTCAGTACATGGCCCTGCAAAAGGAGCTCGACTTCCTGGTGGCCCGCTCGGAAGGAAAGTTCACCTATTTCCCGGACGTCGATCTCTTCAACGACCTGATGGCGGCCGCTGACCTGACCGCCATTTGCGATGTTGTGGTTTCGGCAAACACCAGTGTTGCAGACATGGCGGGCATTCTTGGCGTTCCCTGCGTGCGCTTCGGCCCGGTGGAACCCGCCCTGTTGCTCGGCCAGGCCAATCCTCCCTGGTATCCAAGCATGAAGTACATCTACATCGACGAGACGCATCCGACGGTGGAGATGGTACCGCAGGTCATTCAGGTCATGCGTGAAGAACTGGCAGCCGGTTATCCTGGCAAACGGAACGAACGGCTGGGCCTGTAGAAAGCTTTGCAGGCGCTGCCAGTGAACCTGCGGCAAAGCAGTGCGAACAATTGTTGAACTGACCGCCCCGCCTTAGCGAGCCTTTCTGGCAATCGCAACAAGCGTATCGGTCGCGTCGATCTTGCGGAGCGCGGCCTCGTACGCCGACCTGAGTTCCGGTGTTTCCAATGCGGACAGGCTTGACTTGTGGCCACCGGGCTTGCCGTTGGCAAGCCAGCCGAGATGGTTGGAAAGCGGATACCGCTGCACCCCTTCAATCACAACATCCGCAAAGCCGGCAGCGACAAGCAGGCGCCTCAGGCTTTCGCGGGTGTGGAGAATAAGGTGCTGGCTCCAGAGGGTGAAATTCTTGAAAGCTTCGTTCTGAAGATTGGACAGCAGGAAATCGGAAGCATGCGGAACCTCGACAACGAGTGTTCCGGTGTCCGTCAGCAGTGCGCGCAAGTCTCGCAAGGTTGAAAGCGGATCGGGAAGATGCTCCAGCACATGAAAGGCAAAGACCGCATCCTGCGATGACGGAGAGATCTGGTTTGGATTGTCCACGCAGCGATAGCCATCGGCAACCAGCGCCTCGATGTAGCCCCTGTGCAGCTCGATCCCCGTGACATCGGCACCACGAC
Source organism: Roseibium sp. ROS1 (assembly GCF_054658215.1). Classification (NCBI taxonomy): domain Bacteria; kingdom Pseudomonadati; phylum Pseudomonadota; class Alphaproteobacteria; order Hyphomicrobiales; family Stappiaceae; genus Roseibium; species Roseibium sp. ROS1. Next base: position 602,605 of record NZ_BAAGIG010000002.1, on the reverse strand, counting down.
TGGCTGCCTCTCTCAGGAAAAGCCCCTTCCAGCATCCAAACTCGGTGACCGTCTTGCCTGTATAAAACTGCTTGTAGGCATCCAGACGCCGGTACTGATCCTGCTGGTATTCATAGTCCCAGTCGATGCGCTTGTAGAAGTCATCCTTGCGGTGTTCAGCGCCTTCGTAGGTCTCGTCACCAACATAGTAATCATTGATATAGACAACACCTGAAACCGTGTCGCGATAGACGGTCAACCCCTCCTTGTCGCGGGTCCGGGGTGCAAAAACACTCTGGGTTTCAAGGGACGCAAGGCCGAGCTGCTGCAGCGTATCGAACACCGAAACGTTCTTTTGCAGTGGGTCTACGGCCATATTTCACCTTCTCAGTCGCAAGGTGCCCGGGGAGCGAAGACGTTTGCAAATTGCACGTATCGCGATCCCCGAACCCAAATTCTTCCATGTCACCACCTGGAGTGATGACGGTCCTGTCAGTTGGCAATCATGCCCCGTGCAATCAGCAGCTCGGAGACTTCATTCAGCACACCGGCACCGCCGGCACTTTCCAGAACCACCGTTGCCGTTGCCTTCACTTCAGCAGGCGCATTGCGCGGCGCGATGCTCAGACCGCAAGCCTTCATGCAGTCGAGATCCGCAATGTCTGCGCCGATATAGGCAATCTCCGACCACTCCAGCCCCTTTTTGGTGCGCCAGTCCGAAAGGGTTTCCATCTTGTCGAACAGATGATGCTTGTAATCCATGGCAAGCTTGCGGGCGCGCTGGACAGCGAGACTGTCCTCTTCCCGATCCAGCATCAGCAACATCATGCCGCGGCCAAGCAGACGGTCGAGACCGATTTCATCATACCGGTTGCAGACGATTGACTCCGTGCCGTCTCGATTGACGAAAACCGTATTGTCCGTGTGCACACCGGCAAAGGCGGTCACAACCGCCCGCAAGGGCTGGGTCTCAGTCTCGGTCAGGAAGCCGGTGAAGGGTTCTGACCGGATGAAAGCCTCGGCCATGTCCCAGTCCTGCGAAGTATCGATCTCGATCCAGGTCGAATCCACCGGAACCAGGATCGTCTTTCCGCAGTAACGGTTGCCCGCTTCCAGGAATTCGGGAACACGCATGGCGTAGACGGCACCGTTTTCCCTGTATCTTGCAGAGATATCCTGCCGGCGAACGCGTTGTTTGCTCGGATCATGGTTGAGACCGACGCCTTCGCCGCTGGGGCCGACTTCCCAGTAGAAGCCATGGTCATCGACCACCGAGATCGCGCTGGTCGCATTCTTGGCCAGCAGCGCTTCCACAACATGGTCAACATGATGCGCCTGCGTGAAAGGGGCCGTGCACTGCAGGAAAACCAGAATGTCCGGCGGTTCGCTGACAAGGCTTGGCTCGTTCTGCAGAAGATGGATCAACGCGGATTCCGAGCTCGCGGTCGGTCCGGAAAGTTCGGTCGGGCGCAAAACGGATTTTGCTCCGTATTTCTCACCGACTGTCAGAATTTCCGCTGAATCGCTCGAAACGAATACTTCGGACACGAAACGCGACCCGCGTGCAGCACGCACGGTCCGGCCGACAAGCGGAATGCCGTTCAAGGGCCGGATGTTTTTGCCCGGAAGACCGACGGAACCGCCTCTGGCAGGAATGGCCGCTACTATTTTCATTTTCTGCTCAACCACCTCGGGGAAGCTGGAGTCACTCTGGTTTGCGCGCGAACACGGTTACGAAAGATCCCCAGAACGCCGGCGACACATCCGCGTCGGCCCGTACCATGCTGTCGAACGTTTCGCGCGTGGCAAAACGCGTTCCGAAATAGGGATATTCGACCATTTCGATGCGGAATCCCGTGTCACGCAGCAGCCTGACAAGAGAATCGTCAGAGAACAGGCTCACATGAGTTGGGTCATGCAGCAACCGGAAACGATCACCGTAGACCCGGGCGGCCGCTGAAGCGAAATTCGGCGTGCCACAAATGAAGTCACCACCCGGTTTCAGGATCTCGAAGATGGTTTCAACAAAGGGGATCGGGTCGTCGACATGCTCGATGACATGGTTGGCGGTCACCACATCGAACGTGCTTGAAGGAAACGTCCCCTTCTCCAGAACACCGTGCCGAAGCTCGGCCGAACACCATTGGCGAGCGACCTCTACCGCCTTCTCGGAAGGATCCAGGCCGAAACACTCGTTCTTGCCCGTGAGCTGCTCAAGCAGTTCGCCAAGGCCGAAGCCGATATCAAGCACTCGTCCCGGCGACCGTGCGTTGACGTAGTCCGCGATATAGCGAACATCTTCCTTGCGCTGATCACGCTCGGCTTCAATGTCCCTGACCTTGCCGTCCGGATCCGTCTTTGCTTCCCAATAGTCCTGCGGGAGCGGCCGCGCTGGATAAGCCACATAATAGCTCTCCCCCCGGATAAGATTCAGGCAGCGGTCAATGATGGACATAAATGGCTCTTGAACAAAAAAAGAGCCGACCGGTTCCGGTCAGCCCACCAATACCTCAATTGTCTCACGCCGCCTGCAGCGTGACTTTCCGGCGAAGCTTTTCCGCAATCGGCTTCTCGTCTTCATAGAAGCGCAGAACCCCGTCACCCCGGACCACTTCCACCCGGCGCACCTGCGAAACCAGCTCAGCGACTTCCGGCATTTCAAGCGACGCCTTCTGGTCGGACCCCCAGTCCGAGCGATCCAGCGTGACATGCCGTTCAATGGAACACGCCCCAAGAGCGGCGGCACAGACGCTTGGCAGGATACCTTCTTCGTGACCGGAAAAACCGATCTTCAGATGAGGGAAAGCGTCCTTCAGGGTCGAAATGCCGAGCAGATTGATCTCGTCATCGCGCGTCGGATAGGTGGACGTGCAGTGGTACAGGCAGGCGATCTCGCCGCCGGAGCGCTCGATCACGTCAACGAAGCTCTTCACCATAGCCATGTCGCTCATGCCGGTGGAAACCAGCAAGGGCCGGCCACTGCGAGCGCAATACTCCAGGAAATCCCGATCGGTCACCATCGCGGAAGCGACCTTGATATAGGGCGTGTCGTAGTCCAGCAGGAAATCGACGGAGCCTTCGTCCCATGGCGAGGCAAACCAGTCGATGCCCAGTTCCTTCGACAGCTTGTCGATGCGGTCGTAGTCGGCCTTGCCGAATTCCAGACCGCGCTTCAGATCACCGTTCGTCGCGCCGAAGACGTTTTCACGGGGACGCGCCAGCTCTTCAGCGGAATAGACGACGTCGATCGTACGCTTTTGAAACTTGACTGCGTCGCACCCGGCCTCCTTCGACTTGCGGATCATTTCGAGGGCCTGGTCGATATCGCCATTATGGTTGATACCGATTTCGGCAATCACATAGGTTCGACTGTCGGAGATCATGGCTCAGTACCTTGATGTTTGGCCTGCAGCGTTCAAGTGGCCCTGCTGACTTGCCATTTTTAAGACAGATTCTTGCCACTGCAGGCAATGTCTGTCCACCCGCGAACCCCATATTAGGGTGTATCGACCCTGCTTTCTTTGGAAAACCCAAAATAGATCATTAATAAAGCCGCGGGGGCACGTGTTAAACACGCGCCCCCGGCCAAAGATCTAAGCATTAATAACAGATTAAGCCGTTGCCGACTCAGCCGACAAACGCACGCTCGACAACGAACTCTGCCGGCTTGTTGTTTGCACCTTCGGTGAGGCCTGCTTCTTCCAGAAGCGCCTTGGTGTCCTTCAACATGTCCATGGAACCGCAGATCATGCCGCGGTCAACGGCGGGATCGAGCGGCGGTACGCCGAGGTCTTCAAACAGTTTGCCGGACTTGATCAGATCGGTGATACGGCCCTGACGCGGAAAGTCTTCACGAGTCACGGAGGTGTAGTGGACCAGCTTGTCCTTTGCGAACTCACCGATCAGCGGATCGTTGATGGTTTCCTGCACAAGGTCCTCGCCGTATTTCAGCTCCGAAACTTCACGGCAGGTATGGGTCAGGATCACCTGGTCGAATTTTTCGTAGGTGTCCGGGTCACGGATCAGGCTCGCAAACGGTGCGATGCCGGTTCCGGTGGAGAACATGTAGACGCGCTTGCCGGGGATGAGCGCATCGTTCACCAGCGTGCCGGTCGGCTTCTTCTTCATCAGCACGGCATCACCCGGCTGGATCTTCTGAAGATGAGACGTCAGCGGGCCGTCCGGAACCTTGATGGAGAAGAACTCGAGCTCTTCGTCCCATGCCGGGCTGGCGATGGAATAAGCGCGATAGAGCGGCTTGCCGTCGATCATCAGACCGATCATCACGAATTCCCCGGACCGGAAGCGGAAGCTCGCCGGGCGTGTCATGCGAAAGCGGAACAGGCGGTCCGTGTAATGCTGGACGGATTTCACTTCCTCGACGAAAGCGCCAGCCGGGGCGGCAGCTTCGAGGTCGGCGGGTTTGGCAAGTACGTTCATGTCAATCTTGGTCCGTTTGTCAGCGCTCGTATTAGATTGTGCCTCATGTAGCATTAGTCCAGCCTTGACTTGAAGCAACTGCTATCCACTAAACGCACTTAGTTCAAAAAAATCATTCTAAAAATGTTCAAGATTCCGGCCTGCAGGCGTTCGCAGGCCTTTCCTGACAGGCCATCCGGCGATGCCGGACGGCCACGCCACCCGCATTACACGTCAGCGTCTTTCTTCAATTGTCGTCACGGTTTCCCGAAAGAAATCGAGCTTTCCGTTGTCTTCGTGGCTGAGGATATAGGTGATGCTTTCGCATTCGCAGTTCCTGACAGGATAGAAGAACCTTTGCTCGAAACGGGTCAGGAACCATCCCTGCCCCAATGCCTGGGAGGCGAGAGCGAAAATATGTGTTCCCTTCGGAAAAACGTCCTGTGCAAGGCGCTGCAGGACACCAGCCATTTCCTCCAGCCCGGAGGCCACCTGCCAGGCAACGTCGGTTTCATCGCGGTAGTGGTCGATACGGAAGTCCAGTTGTTCCGACAGTTCGCCGAAGAGTTCCGGTGACCCTTTTTCAAACAGATCAAGCACACGATGAATGGCGATCGGTTCGGTTCGAGGCAGCGGAAAGGTTTCTGACGGAGACAGGGGTATTGCGGAATTCATTCGGGAGTTCCTTCGGTATGGCGTTGCAATTGACCGCCCGAGTTGTGCCCTCAGCTTGTTTCGCAGTACACTCCTATGGTTTCTATCGTTAATATAGGCAATTCCTATGCTTGAAGTGACCCCGCTTCGCTATTTCGTCAGCGCCTTCGAATTGGGAACGATCAGCGCGGCAGCGACGGGACACGGCATTTCCCAACCGTCCTTGTCCCAGGCCTTGCAGAAACTTGAAGACGCAATTGGAACGTCGCTGTTTGTCCGTTCCCGCACCGGGTTACGCCCGACACCGGCTGGTCGCGATTTGTATCACCATGCCCAGTCTATCCTGCGGGCTGTCGGAGAGGCCGAGAACCGCTTCCTGAAAGAACCCCCGCTTCGCCTGAGCCTCTATACGGCGCCCGATATTCTGCTTCCCGCGTTTCAGGGGGCGTTCCATGCCCTGCGCACCACTTATCCGACACTGGAGATGCGTTTCGAGCAGGCAGCGGCGGACGCGGAACTTTCTCTGGTCGACAAGGCCTGCTCCCCCAAGAGCCACAAGTACCGGGAACTCTACAGCGAGCCTTATGTACTTGCCGTTGCAAGGTCTCATCCGCTGGCCGGGCGCAACAGGATTTCCATGAACGACCTTCAGTCCGTTTCCCTGATCTCCCGCAGGTATTGCCCGAATTATGATGCCCTGCTGGCTGAATTCGCCCTGGCGGGCCTGCCGTTGAACGTTTCAGCTGAAGCGGTCAACGATCAGCAGGTACTGGAATTGGCCGGATTGGGCTTTGGCGCTGCCATCCTTCCTGCCGGCCATTTGAAGATGAAGGATACTTTGACTGGCGTTCCGCTCGACCATGAAGGCCTGGAGCGGCGCAGCGTCGGCATCGCGGTGAAAAAGACAGCATTTGCCGATGAAATGTTCCGCACCTGGATGACGGGCTGGGCAACGTTGCTAATTCGTTTGTGACATTTACGAGAATATCAGGTCTGTAAGCGTTTTTTATTTGACAGATAAATACAAACTGCAAAACTTGCTGAAAGCCAAAGACAAATGGCAATAATACCTTCCATAGAGGCACAGTAAATGTCCGGACGCGCGCACGATGAATCAGGCCAGAAGATAGCATTCGTGCTCATGGAGCGATTTTCCATGAACGCTTTCGCCAGCGTTATCGAACCTGTCAGAATAGCAAATCGCCTTTTGGGAAGAGAGTACTACCAATGGACAACTTATTCGCTTGACGGGAATCCCGTCACGGCGAGCAACGGCTGCGAAGTCGCGGTCAAAAAATCTATTCGCGACCTGCACGATGCCGACATTACACTTTTGTGCACCGGCATCGACGTCGAGCGCCTGCCGCTGGACACGGAACTCGGTAACAAGCTGCGCCGTCTGAACGCAATGGGCCGCACCTTTGGCGCCATCTGCACCGGTGCCTATCTGCTTGCCCGGTATCATCTTCTCGACGGTCGCCGCTGCACCATCCATTGGGAAAACCTGAGATCCCTGCGGGAAGAATTTCCGGATGTCGAAGTAACGTCCGATATCTTTGCGATCGACCGCAACTGCATCACCTGTGCCGGCGGCATGGCGTCGCTCGACATGATGCTGCGCCTGATCGCGATCCAGCATGGTGCCTATCTTGCCCATGAAGTTGCCGAAGTCGCGCTCTACCAGAACATGCGCTCCGGCGAATCTGCGCAGCGCCATGACATCGAGGCCCGGACCGGCATTTCGAATGCCAAGATCCTCGACGCGATCCGGATCATGGATTTGCATATCGAAGACCCGCTGAGCTGCCAGCAACTTGCGATGACGGTCAACCTGTCGCCGCGCCAGTTGGAGCGCCTGTTCCGGCGTCATTTCAACTGCACGCCCGGCCAGTACTACTTGCGCCTGCGTCTTGAAACCGCGCGCGACCTGTTGCGCCGGACCAGCCGCCCGGTGCTGGATGTCGCTTTGGCCTGCGGCTTTGCCTCCACCTCGCATTTCACCAAATGCTACCGCGAGCGCTTCTTGTGCACACCGACGGAGGAACGTCAGTCCTACCAGTGGGCCAACACCAAGACGACATCCGGGGTCGGCACCGCCACCCCCATGCGGCTGATTGCCAAGTAAGACGCGGCCTGAAAAACCAGTTCTCGAACGCCGCGGTCTTCGCGGCGTTTTTTTGTAGCCCGCCATGGTCAACCATGACGTAGAGTAGCGAAGATCCGTGATCGGTGAGCCGAGATCTGGAGAAGCAAGCCGAAGAAGACAGCGAACACAACGTTGCCTCTGTCCCGGCTCGCGCTTCGCTTGGCTGGAATGACATTGGAAAAGGCAAGTCCTTGGCTGCGCCCCCAAGCGCCACGATTTCCCGCCATGATTTCTGCCGGAAAAGCTAGAGCAGCCGCCAAAGCCCCAGTGGAATGAGGTAAAGGCCAAGGGCGAGGATGGCTGCCAGCACGAGCCGGCGGAAACCGGCCTCCGACACTTTCTTGCGCGTGTGCTGTCCAAACCAAACGCCGGACAGGGCCGGTACGACCAGCGCAGCAGAGGCCACTGCTTCCTGGCCTCCCATCAGTCCGAAACCGCCAAGTGAAATGCCGAGCGCCGTTGTCGACAGCAGGAACAAGAGACCCATTGCCTGGATAAGTTCGTCTCGCGTAAGCCCCAGCGCCTGCAGATACATGACACCGGGCACCGTGTAGGACCCCGTCAGTCCCGACAGGACACCGTTGACCAGCCCGACGACCACTCCAACCGGGACGACCCGGTTTTCCGGAATATGCAGCACCAGCCCTGCAAGCATCGGCACCGCGTAGGAAACCATCAGTATCCCCAGAAGCAGATCGGCGGCGCCTTCCGGCAACTGGGTGAGGATGAAGGTTCCGGCGGCGAGCATCACCACGGCTGACACCAGAAAGGGCCAGAGACGGGGCAAGAGAACGCGCAGATAACCACCTGACAGGCTTTGCCAGAGGTTGGTCAGGAATGCCGGCCAGAGGATAAGGACCATCGCCTTTTCGACACCGACAAAAACAGTCATCAGGCCAAGCCCGATTGTCGGCAATCCGAAGCCCACAAGCCCTTTGATGAACCCTGCGCTCAGAAACACCAGCACGGCAATCAGTATCAGTCCCGGACCGGCTGCGCCTAAATCCGTCACGCCTTCACCTGTTGCTGCATGGGGTCTCTTGCTTCTTCTATCCGTCGCCCGTGGGCAGAGTGTAGCCTTCGATCAGCTTGTTCAGCTCACCGGATTCACGGCGACGCTGCAGTTCCTCGTCAAAGGACTCCAGCATTCTTATACACGGTGTCGCGCGGGAGAACAGGAAATGAACCGTGTTGACAGCCGCAGACCACGGCAGGACCTCGACCTTTCCTTCGACCCCGGCTTCCTGGATCATCATCTCGCCGTCCCGGCGGGCAATGACCAGATAGTCGGCCTTATCCTCTGCCAGCAGGTACATGTTGGTCTTGAAGTCGTCGAAGGGTTGCCGATCGATGGACAGTTTGGCAGCCGCATAGGTCTCGAATTCTTCGCCAAACGATGCCCCGAACGGTGCAACGCCCCTCAGTCCCGCAAGGTCTTCAAGCGATGCAGGGCGGATATCCAGGCTGGTGCGGACAAAGACACCGACATCTTCGCGCATGACCGGCAGACTGACGCCGAACTTGGCGAGCCTTTCATCAGTCAGATAGGCCCCCGCCAGGACGTCGATCTGCCCATGCTCAAGCAATGTCAAAAGCCGTTTCCACGGCAGATCCGGCCCCATGACCAAAGGCAAATCCAATGCTGAAAAGATTTCAATTGCGAGGTCGGGAAACACACCGTTGAGGCCGACATCGGCTTCCTGGCGCATGGAAATCGGGTACCAGACACTGGAACCGTTCAACTTGACGGAGGAACAGTCATTCGTGTCGGCACGGGCAGCAGAAGACAGCGTCAAAGCCAGGAAAGCAAGACCCGAAACCAGTATTCTCTTTCTCAAATGATTGAAAACACTCATTTTATACCGCTCAAACAAAGCTATGAATGAAGTCAGACAAATCAGTGAAACTTCTTTTGACTAATCGGTCAATCAAAAAAACACGTTTTACGTGTGCATGCGTTGTATTTACGGTTTCATTTTGACAACGGCATCTGTCGCTCTTGCAAAAATTCACAATAAGATCACTGCGGTCATTTTCTTTGAAACCTGGAAGATGCTAGCCTTGCCGCATGAGTGCCTCCCCCCTGCCCCCGCTGCCGAATCGTATTGCTCGGCACCTCTTTCTCGAAAGACACGGCCTTGCATCCGCCCCCAAGGGAACCGGAAAAGGCGATGATCTTGCTGCGGTCATAGACCAGATCGGCTTCGTGCAACTCGACAGCATCAACACTGTCGCCCGCGCGCACCACATGATCCTGGCTGCCCGGCGACCGGCCTACAAGGAAAAGAACCTCAAGCTTCTTGCCGAGCGTGACCGGCATCTGTTCGAGCATTGGACGCACGATGCGTCGGTCATACCGACAGAGTTCTTCCGGCATTGGCGTCTGCGCTTCAGCCGGGACAAGGAAAACCTCATCAACAGGTGGCGCAACTGGCACCAGAACGAGTTCGAACGGAAATTCGACGAGATTCTGAACAGGATCAGCGACCATGGTCCGGTCACGTCGGCATCTGTCGGAGAAGACGAGCAACGCAGCAATGGCGGCTGGTGGGAATGGCACCCCTCGAAGGCAGCACTCGAGTTTCTGTGGCGCACCGGCGAACTGTCGGTTACCGGCCGGAACGGGTTTCAGAAAGTCTACGACCTGACGGAACGGGTCATTCCAGCGCAACACCTCAATGCTGCTCATGACTTTGAAGAAACGACAGAATGGGCAGCTCGCTCCGCGCTCGACAGGCTGGGCTTTGCGACCTCCGGCGAGATTGCTGCCTTCTGGGACCTGATCACGCCACATGAAGCCAAGGACTGGTGCACGGCAGCAAAGGCTGCGGGCACGATTACCGAAATTGAAGTTGAGTGTGTCGATGGATCCTGGCGGAAGGTTTTCGCCTATCCGGAAACGCTGGATACCGTTTCCGAGCTTCCCGAACCGCCTTCGCGGGTGCGGATCCTGTCGCCGTTCGATCCTGCACTTCGCGACCGCAAAAGGGCCGAGCGCCTGTTCGGATTCTACTACCGGATCGAGATCTTCGTGCCTGAGCCGAAACGCCAATACGGCTACTACGTCTTCCCTGTCCTGGAAGGCGACCGTTTGATCGGCCGCATCGACATGAAGGCACTCAGGAGCGAGAACAGGCTTCATGTGCGGGCCTACTGGCCGGAACAAGGCATCAGAGCCTCAAAGGGCCGAGAGGCCAAACTACAGGCGGAGCTGGAACGCACCGCCCGCTTTGCCGGCGTTTCCGACATCACCTACGAACCGGATTGGCAACGGACGGCCCTTTAGCCGTCCGTACCACTGTTTCCAGCGCTGGCCGGTCATCCGGCCAACACCATGGGTCAATCAAGAGGTCAGCTCGCCACCCTTTCCAACAGGTGCTTACGGGCCAGAGCGCGTACCTCTTCGAAAGTCCAGTCCTTCACCAGCACGCCATTGCGGTAGACCTTCTGCAACTGATCGGTTCTGCCGCCAACCGCTTCGAGACGAGCCGCGCTCAGCACTCCGTTTTCCAGGACCGTCGCCTGCCGACCGGCCTTGGAGGCCTTGCCGGGATCGGTCGCCGGGTTCTTGGAGACATCGCGCCAGGTGCCATCAGCGGTTTTCATCGCATTTGCCTTCATGGCAAAGCGCATCGTGTCCCGGTTGACTTGCTGCAACAGTCCCCCGCCCATTCCGACGGCGATGTTGTCGACCGACCAATTGCGACGCACCAGCTCTTCCACCAGTTGCCTGATGGTGTCGAGCTTCATGCCGTCACCCTGAATGACGCGAACCGACGGATGCAACACGCGCGCACCCTTGCTGTTTTCCGAGCCGCCGTAGTGCTGCCAAAGGGTTTCCATAACCTTCAACGGCATTTCGACAGGGTCGCCGGAATCCGGGCGGATGACGACCGTTGCCCCCGATTTCAGCACCTCGTCCTTCAACCGGCCACACCACAGGTTCTCGACAGCATTGCCGAGATCGTAGCTGTCTGAAACGACCGCCACCAGAGCATTGGGACGGCCAAACTGCACCAGCATGTTCCGGTACGCGTCGACTTCCCGCTCACGACCCCAACTCGTCATAGTCGAGTGTTCGGCTGCCGGGATCGAAAAACCCGCCACATCTGCGCCGTACCAGGTCATGGCCGCTTCCAGAGCTTCCATGGTGTCGGTGCCGGCAAAGTTGACCAGATGGGCCATGCCGCCAAGAGCGGCGCTTTCGGCAGAAGATACACCGCGCGCGCCAAAATCGTGCAGCTTGAACGGGATCTGGCTGTCCGGATCGTCGGACGTGTCCAGAAGACCGCGATACAGGATCTCCTTGCACTTGAAAGACAACGTGGCAACCGTCGACGGGTACCAGACCGACCGCAACAAGGCGGTTTCCACCCAGGTCGTCAGCCAGGGCATGCGCTCGTCGGTGTTTTCCACCTGAACAAGCGGCACACCACTCGGTGCCAGTGTTCCTTCCGGCAGCGCCTTGATCTCCAGCGGAAACAGGCCACCGTGATCTGTCAGGATCTGTTCCCAACCTTCCCGGTTGAAGAGAACGCCATGGGCAGCACAGATCCGATCAGCCGCTGCAATGTCCGATGCCGTGATCGGCTTGAGAAGCACGTCCTTCAGGTAGGTTTGCAGCCCGAAGAACAGGACGCTGTCCGAAAACGGATTTGGCCTTGCTTCCAGGTAAGCAGAAATCCTGCGGGCCTCCGGAGGGTATTGCTTGAAATGCGACTGCTTGTAGCTGTCGGTCGCCAGAAGTGGATTTGTCATTGTGAACTCCTCACGTGACAGGTGCGATTGCCTGCGGGCCTCCCCCGCAGGTGCTGTTACAGGTCCGCCATCAGCTGGATGATGGACCAGTGATCTTCGAAGAACTGCTCGGACTTCAGGTCGCCAAGGCGATGCCAATTGGCTGACCTGGCATCGTCACCACCCGTGACTGAAAACAGTTCGCGCCGTTCAGGCAGGCGAAACAGAAACGCGTGGGTGATGATGCGGCCACGCAACGACCGGTCAGGATGGTCGAAGACCCTTGTCTTGGTTCCGTCTATGAAAGACGCCAGCATCGCCGGGGGAATTTCTCCCTTGTGGTCGCTGATGGCGGTTTCTTCCTTCAACTCGCGGATCGCGGCGTCCTTTATGCTTTCACTGGGATCAAGGAAACCGCCGGGCAGAGCCAGCAACCCCTTGCCGGGAGCCTGGCCGCGCTCGACCAGAAGAATGTTTCCGGACTGGATGACGACGGCATCCACCGTCACGAACGGTCCTCTTCCCCATTGCCCGGGATAAGCATCCAGGTATTCGGCCTCTTCCAGAAGTGCACGAAAGGTCTCCGTCAGAACGAAGGCTTCCAGCCACTCCACCACGCCGGCCGACAGAACCGACCGCGATATGACCGGGATGCGCTGGAACAACTGCCTGCGCACGTCTGTCGACGAGAAGGTGCCGTATTGGCTGGCCAACTGCACATTGCCCCATTCGGGAAACAGCTTGAGATAGTAGCTCGTGCGGTCCTTGCCATAGCCTGCAAGCGCGATCTCGATATCCTGCAAGCCATGCAGAACGACACCGCCCTTGTTGTAATCGGCAAGCACGGTTTCATTGACGGCTCGCTGAACCTCGGCGCACCAGGCAGCATCCGAATAGGGATGATCCGAAACAGGCTTCAGGATCAGACGGCCGGTGGTCAGCTCGTGCTTGAACACCTTTGCGAACATTTCTTCGCGTTCGGCGCAAGTGAAGGGATTTCGCGGGGTGCGCGCCTGACCGGAAGACCCGATCAGCACGATCAGCGTATCGACTTGTTCCAGCGCAGATCTGATGACGGCCTCATGGCCGGCATGCAACGGCTGAAAGCGGCCGACAAAAACGCCGTAGTGAAATTTTGACATTCGAGCCTCCCTCGAATTTTTGGAATACAGCCGAACTCCTCGGCTGCATCTCATCTAATACTCATTTTGAGCATTAGCAAGAGATTAATGCTCAAAATGAGTATTATTCTCTTGTCGATCCGGAAATTGCCGCGATACCGCCGGTGAGATCCCTGCTTGGCGATGTGTCCTGCCGGAACCAAGGACCTGTTCAACGCGGTAAAATGGGCGCATAATTTCTCTGTTTCGAATGAATGAAACTTGGGAGAATACGATGACCGTCGAACGCGCCATTCTTCTCGTGGTCGGCCTGCTGATACTTGCGTCGGTATTGCTGGCTGTCTACGTCAATCTCAACTGGCTTTGGCTCACTGGAATTCTCGGCGCCCATCTCGTCCAGGCGTCCTTTACCGGACTTTGCCCGGTGGTGATGGTCCTGAAAAAGCTGGGTTTGCCGCAGAAATCCGGTTTTGCCTGAAAGGATGCAACGCCGCCAGGAAAGAAACGCGCGCGAAAAGATCGCCTTCGATCTGATCGAGAGCGATCTTGCGTCACTTGATTGTTGATGTAGCTGCTGAAGTTCCCTTCGCCATTCAGTCGGCTCAGGTCCAGCTGAGGACTACCTTGCCGGCTTCGCCTGACTTCATGGCAGCAAAACCTTTTTCGAAATCATCGACACCAAACCGGTGCGTGATGACATTGCGCACGTCCAGACCGTTCTGCAGCATGGCAATCATCTTGTACCAGCTCTCGAAAATTTCCCGGCCGTAAACGCCCTTGATCGTGATCGCCTTGAACACGATGCGTGACCAGTCGACGGGCGACTTTCCAGGCGGGATACCAAGCAGTGCAATTCGCCCGCCCATCACGAGGTTCTCGACCATCTGATCGAGCGCTACCTGACTGCCGGACATTTCCAGGCCGACGTCGAAGCCTTCCTTCATGCCGAGTTTCTTCTCGATGCCTTTCAGATCTTCCCGGGCGACATTGACCGGCACCACGTCGGCCACCTTCGTTGCAAGGTCGAGACGCGCCTGATTGATATCGGTGATAACGACATTGCGCGCCCCAACATGACGGGCAACAGCAGCGGCCATGATGCCGATCGGACCAGCTCCGGTGATCAGAACATCCTCTCCAACCAGATCGAAACTGAGTGCGGTATGAACCGCATTGCCGAGCGGATCGAGAATGGCGCCGATCTCATCGTCGATCTCGTCCGGCAAAGGCACAACATTGAAGGCCGGCAAGCGCAGATATTCTGCAAAGGCACCCTGCTCGTTGACGCCTATGCCGCGGGTTTCCGGATCCAGATGAAACTTGCCCGCGCGAGACTGGCGTGAGTGCCGTCCGATCAGGTGCCCCTCGCCTGAGCATCGCTGTCCGATTTCAAGGTCGGTCACGTTCTTGCCGAGTTCGACAATTTCGCCGGCGAATTCGTGACCGGTGATCATCGGCACCGGCACGGTCTTCGACGCCCAGTCGTCCCAGTTCCAGATGTGAATATCCGTGCCGCAAATGCCGGTTTTATGGATCTTGATCAGGACATCGTCCGGACCGATTTCCGGCACCGGCGCGCGGGTCATCCAGAGGCCCTCCTTCGGTTCGGACTTGGACAGCGCCTTCATTTGGTTGCTGGTCATGACAGAACCCCCGTCGCCTTGCCGGCCTTTTCGAAGGCTTCCAGTGCGCGATCCAGATCGGACCGGGTCAAGGCCGCGTTCATCTGCGTGCGAATCCGGGCCTGACCGCGCGGCACCACAGGAAAGAAGAAACCGGAGACATAGACGCCTTCCTCAAACAGCTTTGCCGCCATTTCCTGGGCCAACTTTGCCTCGCCCAGCATCACCGGAATGATGGGATGCTCGCCCGGCAGAAGCGTGAAGCCGAGCGCTTCGAGGCCTGCACGCCAATAGCCGGCATTGTCGAAGAGGTTCTTGCGCAGATCGTCACCCTCTTCCACCAGGCGGATGGCCTCAAGACCGCTCATGACCACTGCCGGTGGCAGAGAGTTGGAGAAGAGGTAGGGCCTTGCCCGCTGGCGCAACAGGTCAATAACCGGCTGAGGCCCGGCAATATATCCGCCGATGCCACCGCCCAGCGCCTTGCCGAGCGTTCCGGTCAGGATGTCGACATCAACCCCGAAATGCGCCGGTGTGCCCTCGCCCTTCGGTCCCATGAAACCGGTCGCGTGGCAATCGTCGACCATCACCACGGCATCATATTGCCTGGCGAGTTCGGTCACCCCCGGCAGGTTGGCCAGATAGCCGTCCATCGAGAAGACACCGTCGGTCGCGATCATGATATGGCGGGCTCCGGCGGCCCGAGCTTCCTTCAGCTTCGCTTCCAGATCCGCCATATCGGAATTGGCGTAGCGATAGCGCTGGGCCTTGCACAGGCGAATACCGTCTATGATCGATGCGTGATTGAGCGCGTCCGATATGATCGCGTCCTCAGGACCGAGCAAAGGCTCGAACAAGCCGCCATTTGCGTCAAAACAGGCAGCGAACAGAATGGAATCGTCCTTGCCGAGAAATTCAGCCAGACGCTGTTCAAGCTGGCGGTGAATGTCCTGCGTTCCGCAAATGAAGCGCACGGAAGCCATGCCGTAACCCTTTGGCTCAAGTGCCTTGCGGGCAGCTTCCTCAAGAGCTGGATGATCGGCCAGACCCAGGTAATTGTTTGCGCAAAGGTTGATAACCTCGCGCCCGCCAACCGTGATCAAACCGCCCTGCGGCGAGGTGATCAACCGCTCGCGTTTGTAGAGCCCTTCGGCCTCGATTTCTTTTAGCGTCTCGGAAATATGCGACAGAAAGGCATCGGACACAGGGCTTCCTCCGGCAAAATGGATATTTCCTCCACTATGCCGGATATTTGTCCGAAATAAAAGATTCGATTTCCGGTATCACGGATTCTTGCAACTGCCCTTCTGTAAGACCCAGGCGATCGCATCAGCCTTTCCGGCCAGGAAATATCCGCAGATACTAACGCATTACAGTGACACCCGCCATTCGAAAACCTGCATAGAGCAAGGCAACCCCGGCGCATTTGTTGACGAGACCTACAACCCAGTTCTTCATCTCACCACGGGTCAGGCGATCCCCCAGAAAGGCATATGCCGTGTAGGATGTCAGGTCGATCAGGAAAGTCGTCATGCCCATGATGAGGATCTGCGGAACAATGGGTGCATTGATGTCGAGAAACTGGGGCAAAATAGCTGCGAAATAGAGCAGTGCCTTCGGATTGGCGAACTCGATCACAAAGCCCTGGGCGAATAACGCCTTCAGGCTGGACTGCCGCCCGGACCGCTTGACGCGGATTGCACCAGCCGGCGTGAAGAGTGCGGTCAGACCCAGCCAGACGAGATATCCTACACCAGCCCATTTGATTACCGAGAACACCAGGTTGGAAGCAATGATCAGTGAGGCAATGCCGGTTGCCGAAAGCGCAAAATAAACGGCATTGGCAGACGCAATACCAAAAACGCCACCAAGTGCCCGACGCCCGCCATTCGCCGCCCCTTGCGACGCAACGGCCACGGCCGCCGCACCGGGAGAGAAAACCACGACAGCTGTCGTGACAAGAAAGATCAGATAGGTCTCGAACTGCATTGCTTTCTCCTGCGCTCGCCAGATTTGCCGAGAACTGCTGCTTCGCCTAAGCGGCCGCGACAATTTCGATTTCGATCATCCACTCGGGTGTCAGCGTTCGAACCACAATGGCCGTGGTCGGGACGCGCCGGGCGCCCAGCGCCTCCAGTCGTGCGGCCTGGTTCTTTTCGGCATGGTCGAGATCTGAAAGATAACTGGTGACGCGGACGATATTGTCGGTCGTCATGTCTGCTTCAGTCAGGATCCGGCGCAGGTTCGCCCAAACCAGATCGAGCTGCTCTTCCAGGCTCTCTGGAGCCCGGCCGATTACATCAAGCCCCATGGTGCCGCTGACGAAGAGCAACCGCCCTGCACCGGTCACTTCCAGGGCATGCACATAATCCGGTGTTGCCGGGTAAATGCCCTTGTCCGGGTTGATTGTCCGCTCCATCAAGTCGAAGATCCTTCTTCCGAAATCTGTTTCGGATATGACTGTTCAGACGAACACGATTCACCGCAACAAGGATCTGGCCGAATGAAATCAAATAAAGAGACCATTCAGAAAAACAGCACCCCCGGCCGCCCCGTGGACGCATTCGACCGAAGAATATTAGGCGAGCTGGTGCGCAATGCCCGGCAGACCTATGCCGAGATCGGGACCAAGGTCGGGCTGTCCGCACCGGCGGTGCATGACCGGGTAAAGCGGATGATCGCGTCCGGAACCATCGCCTCCACCAACGCCGCCATTGATCCCATCTCTGTCGGCAAACCGTTTCTGGCTTTCGTGCATGTGGACGCCAGCGGATGGGGCAAGAGCGAGCGGATGATGAAGCTGCGGGACTTTCCGGAAGTGGAAGAACTCCATTCCGTCACGGGCGACTGTTGTGTCATCCTGAAGGTGCGGACGGCCAATGCCGACGCGATGGAACGCTTCCTTGCACAGGTCTATGCCCTGCCGGGCGTAAGGGCGACCAGAAGTTATGTTGTGCTGACGACGTATCTCGACCGGCCGGTGCAGGCGGAAGTCACGGAAACCTGGCCTGATGTGCCGCTGCCGGCTGCGTGAGGATCAAGAAAGCGCTCGCGGCCTTCAGAACTTAATCACCATCAGGATCGCCCGAGCCGGGCCGCCCACGGCTGCAATGCAATGGGGCACGTCGGCGGCGTAGCGAGCCGTGTCCCCTTTTCCGATAACACCTTTGGCCACACCGGACGTGACTTCAAGCTGGCCGTCTTCGGCTATCAGTTGCTCCCGCGTTCCACGTTCGTGCGGTTTGCTGTCGAGCTTTCCATCTGCCGCGAATATCAGCTCATAGATTTCGAACCGGCCTGTGTCCTGCGGCGGTGACAGGATGCGGATCTTGCAACCGTCTCCCGCCCTGTCGAGCGCCGGGGTCTGATGTTCGTGCACGATCTCGACCCGATCCTCGGCAGCCTCCTCCCCCAGTAGACCTGCAAAGTCGACATTCAGGGCTCTGGTCAGATTGAGCAGGGTCGCGACAGTCGGGTTGGACTCCCCGCGCTCGATCTGGCTGACCATGGAGCGGGAAACGCCGGAGAGCTTTTCAACGGCCTCGAGCGAGAGCCCCTGGGCACGCCGCGCTTTCTTGAGGCGGGCCGGCAAACGGGAGAGAATGTCTGAATCTGTCATTGCGGAACTAAAATCCGTTTCGCCAGATATTGCAATTTACTTTTCCTGTCATCCAACTGTCACAAATCATGTAAGCTTTCCCTCGGCCAGGACCTGAAAACAGGAATGGCCATCGTCTTCGGGGGGGGAACACATGAAAGCGATACCACGTCTTTATTTTGCCACGGCCGCACTCTTTGCCCTGATCGGCATGGCCTGGGGCATCCACATGTCAGCGACCACTGATCACACGCTTGCGCCAGCGCACGGGCATCTCAACCTGATCGGCTTCGTGATGATGGCCGTCTTTGGTGCCTACTACGCCCTGGCACCAATGGCAGCCGCCTCGCGCCTTGCGCTCATCCACTACGGATTGTCGGTTCTCACCGTCATCGTGCTGGTGCCCGGGATCGTATTTGCGATCAACGCCGAAGGGGAAATCATGGCCAAGGCCGGCTCTGTTCTGGCGGTTCTGACCATGCTGGTTTTTCTCGCAACAGTGCTGCGCAACCGCGCCGATTGAGTTGCCGTCGCTTCCGGGGCGCATCCTGTCGCTTTCGGAACATTTGCTGCACCGCCCTCTCCCATAGCGTTCCGGCACAAGTCGGGGCGGTGCAAAACCGCATCCGGAAAACAAGAAATCGGAAACGCTTCGGAGAGAGAGAACCCATGGCCAGCGATATTGAAATTGCCCGTGCAGCCAAGATGAAACCCATTCAGGAGATTGGCACACGGCTGAATATTCCCGAAGACTCTCTCCTGCCCTATGGGCGCACCAAGGCCAAGATTTCCGCCGACTACATTGCCAACCTCAATGGCCGCAAGAACGGCAAGCTGATTCTGGTGACAGCGATCAACCCGACCCCCGCAGGCGAAGGCAAGACGACCACAACGGTCGGTCTTGGCGACGGTCTCAACAGGATCGGCAAGAACGCGATGATCTGCCTGCGCGAACCTTCGCTCGGCCCCTGTTTCGGCATGAAGGGCGGCGCAGCCGGTGGCGGCTATGCGCAGGTCGTCCCGATGGAAGACATCAACCTGCATTTCACCGGCGACTTCCACGCCATCACTTCGGCCCACAACCTGCTCGCCGCCCTGATCGAGAACCACATCTACTGGGGCAATGAACTGGGCATCGACATTCGCCGCGTTGTCTGGCGCCGGGTGATGGACATGAACGATCGCGCACTGCGCTCCATCGTCTGTTCGCTTGGTGGCATTGCCAACGGCTTTCCGCGTGAAGCAGGGTTCGACATCACCGTCGCCTCCGAAATCATGGCCATCCTCTGCCTGGCCACCGATCTCGAAGATCTGCAGAAGCGGCTCGGCGACATCATCGTTGCCTACCGGCGCGACCGCACGGCGATCACCGCGCGCGAACTGGAAGCAGACGGAGCCATGACCGTACTGCTGAAAGAAGCAATGCAGCCGAACCTGGTGCAGACGCTGGAAAACAACCCCGCATTCATTCACGGTGGCCCCTTCGCCAACATCGCACACGGCTGCAACTCCGTGGTTGCCACCCAGACAGCCCTGAAGCTGGCCGACTATGTGGTGACGGAAGCTGGCTTTGGCGCAGATCTCGGTGCGGAGAAGTTCTTCGACATCAAATGCCGCAAGGCAGGCCTCAGCCCGGATGCGGTTGTCATCGTCGCCACCATCAAGGCCTTGAAGATGAATGGCGGCGTTGCCAAGGAAGACCTCGGCAACGAGAACGTCGAGGCCGTGAAAAAAGGCTGCGCCAACCTGGGACGCCACATTGAGAACGTCAAACAGTTCGGTGTTCCGGCAGTTGTGGCCATCAACCACTTCACAGCAGACACGGAAGCGGAAGTTCAGGCCGTGCGGGATTACTGCGCCGAATTCGGCGTTGAAGCGATCCTGGCGACCCATTGGGCCAACGGCTCCGCAGGCACCGAAGAACTTGCCACCCGTGTGGCAGCCCTTGCCGAAAGCGGCGCGGCGCAGTTCGCACCGCTCTACGACGACAGCCTGTCCCTTTTCGAAAAGATCGAAACCATCGCAAAACGGATCTACCGGGCAGACGAAGTTCTGGCAGACAAGTCTGTGCGCGACCAGCTCAAGCGTTGGGAAGCCGACGGGTTCGGTCATCTTCCTGTCTGCATGGCCAAGACCCAGTATTCCTTCACGACCGACCCGCAGCGCCGGGGCGCCCCGACCGGCCACAGCCTGCCGGTCCGTGAAGTCCGCCTGTCGGCAGGGGCCGGTTTCATCGTGGTGATCTGCGGGGAAATCATGACCATGCCCGGCCTGCCGCGCGTGCCGTCAGCCAACCACATCAAACTGGACGAAAAAGGTCAGATCGAAGGTCTGTTCTGATCATTCAGGATCGATGCCGAATACCAGAAAAAGGCGGGTCTCCGAACCTGCCTTTTTTGTGTGGCGTGCGATCCACAGTCTCTCAGCCTGCGGCGGAGTGACATCGCTTCAAACGCTACACAAGATGAACTGAAACGGCATGGATGCCATGGTCGAGCCACGCATGAAGAAAGTTGAGATTTTGGCTAGTCAGCGCGGTGTGGTTTTCGGCCGAGCAGAACGAGCCCGATCGCAGCCAACAACAGGGAAAGGCCCGAGAAGACGGTCCGTGTCTGGTTCCACACCTGCCAAGGCTCGGAATAAGACCGCCAGAGCATTGCCGCATCATTCAGGTTTTCCGGGATCGCTGCCTCAGCAAGCTCGAGGTTCATCGGCACGTTGACCAGGAACGTCAGCATGATGCCGCCCAGCGCATAGACGATTGCTCCACCTACAAAGGCGACCCCGGCTGCGCGCCGGCCAGACAACAGGCTGAAGACCCCGGAAAGAGCAAGAACGAAAGGCGTGCCGAAGAAAGCGGGCGCAAAAACGGCGTTGCGGACAGACGCGTTCATGGCCTGCATGGCTGCTATCGCAATGCGAGCGTCAGTGGCATCCAGGCCCCACATGGTTGAGCAGACCCAGGCATAGAAGAAACCGAAGATGGCCCCGGCAAAAACAAGCGCCAGGAGACCGGTTCCAAGTGCAAGTCGATACATCCCAAACTCCAAAACCGTAATTAAGTGTACGGATTGTAATTTCCGTAACATCGATTACGGTTTTGAGCAAGCGACGGAGAGAACGACATGCGGGCGGAAGCCAGGGAACGACGGAAAGCATCCATAGAAGCGGCGGCGATCGAATTGCTACTGGATCAGGGCTATGACAACCTGTCGATGCTGGCAGTCGCAAAAAAAGCAAAGGCCTCCAACGAAACGCTCTACCGTTGGTATGGAGACAAGACCGGGTTGTTCAGCGCCCTGGTGGATCGCAATGCAGAAAACATTCGCCAGTCACTTCGAGAGTGTATTGAAAACACCCCGTCTCCCACCGAAGCACTGCGGAACTTCGGCCGACGTCTCCTGGGCGTTCTTTCGAACCCGGCCGCAATCGCTCTCAACCGTGCAGCTGCCGCCGACACGACCGGCACGCTTGGAACTGCCCTCGCGCAAAGCGGTCGCGACGCGATCAGGCCGCTCGTAACCGACCTTGTCGCGAAGGTTCAGGGCGACGGACTGCTGACAGGCCTTGAAACGGAAACCGCGGTAGAAATCTATCTATCCCTGCTGATCGGCGATCTTCAAATCCGGCTGGTGACACGCGCCGTGGCTGAATGGTCGGAAAACGACATCGACGCCCGTGCGGAAACCGCCTGGCAGGGCGTGAAGCTTCTTTCGGCAGGCAGCGCCACTGCCTTCTCGTAAGTTTAGACAGCTACAAACATTTCCCGTCACCGTACAAAATTGACATTGAACGGCCTGGCTTGATTTCCCTGTCGCGTAAACGACTAGCCGTGTCGCTTTGGAGATATCGGCGAATCCGGCTTGAGGCATAAGGTTTTGCACTAAGTTGATGGCCGTTGTGCCTGGTTGGAGCTGCCCATGTCTGACGAAGACGATATTGATCTCGCCTCCCTTTCTGACGACGAACTTGTCGAGCAGATGCATGACGACCTCTACGACGGTCTTCAGGAAGAAATCACGGATGCCGTGAACATCCTTCTGGAACGCGGCTGGGTACCTTACGACATCCTGACCAAGGCCCTTGTCGAAGGCATGCGGATCGTCGGCGTCGACTTCCGCGATGGCATCCTGTTCGTTCCCGAAGTGCTGCTTTCCGCCAACGCCATGAAAGCCGGTATGGGCATCCTGCGTCCGCTGCTGGCGGAAACCGGCGCACCGAAGGTTGGCAAGATGGTCATTGGCACCGTGAAGGGCGACATCCACGACATCGGCAAGAACCTTGTCTCGATGATGATGGAAGGCGCCGGCTTTGAAGTGATCGACATCGGCATCAACAACCCTGTCGAAAACTACCTTGCGGCCATTGAAGAGCATCAGCCGGACATTCTCGGCATGTCTGCTCTTCTGACCACCACCATGCCCTACATGAAGGTCGTGATCGACGAAATGAAGGCCAAGGGCATCCGGGACGATTATATCGTGCTCGTTGGCGGTGCACCGCTGAACGAGGAATTCGGCGAAGCCGTCGGTGCTGACGGTTATTGCCGCGACGCGGCCGTTGCTGTGGAAATGGCGAAAGATCTGATCGCTCGCCGCCACAACATGCTGGCCAACAAGGGCTGACGGCAATGTTCAAGGAGGCTGCCGAAATGTTGGTGGGCGAGCCTCTCTTTCCGGTTGAAACGGATGGGAGCGCGGACGACAAGGCCGGCCGCGTTCTTGTTATTGCCTGCGGGGCTCTGGCACGCGAAATCGTTGCCATCCGCGAAAAGAACCGCCTCGATCATCTCGATATCACCTGCCTTCCGGCGAAGCTTCACAACTCGCCGGAAAAGATCCCTGATGAAGTCCGCCGGGCCATCCTCAAGAACGCGGACACCTATTCCGACATTCTGATTGCCTACGGCGATTGCGGAACCGGTGGCCTGCTCGACAAGGTGCTGGAAGAAACCGGCGCGAGACGCATCGATGGCGCGCACTGTTATGCCTTCTTCACGGGGATAGACGAATTCGACCAGATGGAAGACGACCAGCTCGGCACCTTCTACCTGACCGACTTCCTGGCCCGTCACTTCCAGACCATGGTCATCGAACCGCTCGGCCTCGACTGGCACCCGCATTTGCGGGACATGTATTTCGCTCATTACACCCGTGTTCTTTATCTTGCGCAGACCGATGACCCTGCCCTTGAGAATGCGGCGCGGCGCGCGGCGGACCGGCTGGGTCTGCCGTTTGAAATGCGCCGAACCGGGTATGGATTGCTTCAGCCGTTTCTGGACAAGGGCCAGGCGGACTGAGCGTCGCAAAATAGCATCCGGACAAGTCGGTTTTTCACGTGATGATGCCGCTATCAGGCGTCCTGGATCAGCCAGCTTCCGGCAAACATGTTTCTCAGGAGGATAGTCCGAGAATGGCGCAGAAAATCATCGTTTATTGGCGGGACATCCCGGCACAGATCCTGGTGAAACAGGGGCGCAAATCCGCCCGACGGGAACTGCCGGCCATGTTCATGGAAGCCATTGATGCCTGCGCGATGCGGATCGGTGCGAAGGACAGCGACGCCTACATGGCGGAGTGGCGCCGGACAGACCCGGTCTCCGTCACGGACGACCTGGAAACGGAAGCGGACGCAGCCCTGACCGACCTGGTCTCGGCCTATCCGAAAGAGAGACTGAAAACCCTGCTCGCAAATGGAGGCTCGGAACATGACTGATCAGCGCCTGTTGGCCAATGGGCGGCTTCCCGCCTCTACCGAAATGTCTCCCAAGCAGGTGGTCGAAAAGACCGAGCTTCTGGAATTTATTCCGGCGGGCACGCAGGTCTATGTCACGGATCTGGGCAACTGCTCGGAAGACATGATCGTCGATGCCGCCCGCATCCTGCGCGACAACAAGCTGACCGCCGTTCCGCATATGGCGGCCCGCCGGTACGCCAGCCGTGAGGACTTCGAGCGCCGCATCACGCGTCTGACCCAGGAAGCAGGTGCGACCGAGGTTCTGGCTATTGCCGGTGAAGCAGAAAAAGCCGGCCCCCTCACCTCATCCGTCGCCCTTCTGGAGACGGGCCTCTTCGACAAGCTCGGCATCAAGAAGATCGCCGTTGCAGGTCACCCGGAAGGCGCACCGGACATCAAGCCGGACGTCATCAAGAGCTTCCTGCAGCGCAAGCACGAACTTGCCCGCGAAAGCGATGCGGAATTCCGCATTGTCACCCAGTTCGGGTTCGATCCGCACCGCGTCAGCCTGTGGCTGGACGAGCTGCGCGAATGGGGCAACGAATTCCCGGTCCATGTCGGCGTTGCCGGTCCGGCAAAGATGACGACCCTGCTGAAATATGCCGCTTTTGCCGGTGTCGAAAATTCCTTCAACTTCCTGAAGAAGCGCGGCGGTGCCGTCGTCTCCATGCTGTCGGGCTACGATCCTGACACGATGGTCGATCCGCTGGAGACCCGCGTCACCAGCCAGCCGAACACCCAATTGGCCCAGATTCACGCCTATCCCTTCGGCGGTATCCAGAAAACCGCCGAGTGGCTGCACAGCCGCGGGAGCTGGTCTTTTCAAACCTCGTCTTCAATCCTGACTGCCAATGAGAGCGCATAAATGACCCGCACTGTTGTCGCGTCCGCCACCAAGGAAATCGTTATCGGTTTCGATCAGCCGTTCTGTGTGATCGGCGAGCGGATCAACCCGACCGGCCGCAAGAAGCTGGCGGCGGAAATGGCCGAAGGCAACTTCGAAACCGTCAAGGCCGATGCGCTGGCTCAGGTGGCTGCAGGCGCGACCATGCTTGACGTCAACGCAGGCGTGACAGCGGTCAACCCGAACGAGACCGAACCGCCGCTGCTCGTCAAAACTCTTGAGATAGTTCAAGAGCTTGTCGACGTTCCCTTGTCTATCGATTCATCCGTGACCGCCGCCATCGAGGCCGGCCTTGCGGTTGCCAAGGGCCGTCCGCTGGTCAACTCCGTGACCGGTGAAGAAGAGAAGCTGGAAGCGATCCTTCCGCTGATCAAGAAATACAACGTGCCGGTGGTGGCGATCTCGAACGATGAGACCGGTATCTCCGAAGATCCGGACGTTCGTTTCGAAGTCGCCAGGAAGATCGTTCAGCATGCTGCCGACTATGGCATTCCCGCACACGATATTGTCGTGGACCCGCTGGTGATGCCGATCGGCGCCATGGGGACTGCAGGTCAGCAGGTGTTCCGGTTGCTGCGCCGTCTGCGTGAAGAGCTGAAGGTCAACACGACCTGCGGCCTTTCCAACATTTCCTTCGGCCTGCCGCATCGCCACGGCATCAATGCCGGTTTCATTCCGATGGTCATCGGTGCCGGCATGACCTCCGCGATCATGAACCCGTGCCGCCCGCAGGAAATGGAAGCCGTACGTGCGGCGAACGTGCTCAACGGCACTGATCCGAACTGCTCGGAATGGATCATGACCTACCGTGATCACCAGCCTGCCGCTGCAGGTGCGGTTGCAGCACCTGGTGAAGGTGGTGCGTCTGCAGGCGGTCGCCGCCGCGGTGGACGCGCGGCCCGTCGGTCCGCAGGCTGAGCCCAGATTTCATAACACGTTTGCGGTTCTCTCCCCTTCCGCAAACAGGGTGGCTTTTCACCAGTTTCAGGATGGAATCTCCACCCCAATCCCCTCCCTTTAATAGGGAGGGGTTTTGCGTGTCGAGGGGCACGTTTCAAATCGCGGGATCCGCGTCGTTTTCACGATGGCTCCGGCTTTCGCAGGTTCAGATAAAAACTCCCTCCTCCTTGTGAGTGAAGGGTCAAGGGTGGGCTTCGTCCCCGTAGTGTTTCAAAACCGGTAGTGGCAGATCGCAGACATGACCGAGACCGTCAAACAAGCCAAAGTCGTTTTCCAACCCAGTGGGCGCCGTGGAACCTTTCCTGTCGGTACGCCCCTGCTCGATGCTGCCCGCTCGCTCGGTGTCTATGTGGAGTCGGTATGTGGCGGGCGCGGCATTTGCGGGCGCTGCCAGATTTCCATCTCGGAAGGCACTTTCGCGAAGGAAAACCTGACCAGCGTAGCTGAAAACCTGGAAGGGGCCACCGAAGCGGAAACCCGCTACGCGACCTTGCGCAAACTGCCCGCTGACCGGCGCCTTTCCTGTCAGGCAAAAATCCTGGGCGATCTGGTTATCGATGTCCCGACCGATGCCCAGACCAACCGTCAGGTTGTGCGCAAGCGCGCGGAAGCCCGCAACATCGAAGCCGACAGCCCAATCTCGCTGGTATCCGTCTCGATCGCCGAACCGGACATGGAAACGCCGCGCGGCGATATCGACCGCCTGCGTGAGGCGCTGATTGCCGAGACCGGCATCGCCGACCTCACGATCGACCCGGTGCTGCTGCCACGGGTCCAGACAATCCTGCGCAAGGGCAATTGGCAGGTAACTGCGGCAATCCACGAAGACAGAGGCGTGCTGCCGACACTCGTGGCGCTCTGGCCCGGAGAAAAACCCGCCGTCTACGGCCTTGCCGTCGACATTGGCTCCACCACCATTGCAGCCCACCTTTGCAACCTACAGAACGGGCGTACAGTCTCGTCCGCAGGCACCTCCAACCCGCAGATCCGCTTTGGCGAGGATCTGATGTCGCGGGTGTCCTATGTCCAGATGAACCCGTCCAAGCTGCCGGATCTCACAAAGGCCGTGCGCGATGCCATCAACGCGCTGATCGGCAAACTGGTCGGCGATGTCGGCGCAGAGCGCACGGATGTGCTTGATGCGACCTTTGTCGGCAACCCGGTCATGCATCATCTGTTCCTCGGTATCGATCCGGTGGAACTGGGCGGCGCTCCCTTCGCGCTCGCAGCCTCCGACGCCATGGTTTTGAACGCGCGCGATCTGGATCTGGAACTGAACCCGGGTGCACGTGTCTACATGCTGCCCTGCATCGCCGGCCATGTGGGTGCCGATGCAGCTGCTGCAACGCTTGCAGAAAGCCCTTACAAGCTCGACGAGATAACGCTGCTTGTCGATGTCGGTACCAATGCGGAAATCGTGCTGGGTAACCGGAACCGGCTGTTGGCAGCGTCCTCTCCGACCGGCCCTGCGTTCGAAGGCGCCGAAATCTCGTCCGGCCAGCGCGCGGCACCAGGTGCAATCGAGCGCATCCGCATCGACAAGGAAACGCTTGAGCCTCGCTTCAAGGTGATTGGTGTCGACGAATGGTCGGATGAAGAAGGCTTTGCCGAAAAGGTCGACACTGTCGGCGTTACCGGCATTTGCGGCTCCGGCATTATCGAGGCCGTTGCCGAGATGTATCTGGCGGGCCTCATCACGGAAGACGGTGTTATCGACGGCTCGATGGCGGAACGGACATCGCGCGTCAAATCCACCGGCCGGACCTTCTCCTATCTGATTGCTGACGACGGGGTCGAAATATCGATCCTGCAGACGGACATTCGCGCGATCCAGCTCGCCAAGGGTGCGCTTTATGCCGGCGTCAAACTTCTGCAGGACAAGCTCGGCACCTATGATCTGGACCGCATTCGCCTTGCGGGGGCCTTCGGCAGCTACATCGACCCAAAGTACGCGATGATCCTTGGCCTTATTCCCGATTGCCCGCTGGAAGGTGTCTCCGGCGTCGGCAACGCTGCCGGGACAGGCGCCCGGATGGCTTTGCTCAACCGCGGCTACAGGCGCGAAATCGAGCAGACGGTGCGTGATATCGAAAAGATCGAGACAGCTCTGGAACCCAAGTTCCAGGAGCATTTCGTCAATGCAATGGCCTTGCCCAACAAGGTCGATCAGTTCCCCAATCTTCGAGCTGCCGTCGAATTGCCGGTACGCAAGGAGGCTGACGCGGGGTCGGATGCAGCCGGTGGAGAGCGCAGGCGCAGACGCCGCCGAGGCTGACGGTGTCGTTCCTTCGGCTAGCAAGCATGAACGGGCGGCAGATTTGCACTGCCGCTACTGATCCCAGAAATACTGCTCACGCATACGCCGCCAGATCTTTTCTCCCACGAGGCAGTCATATGGCTCTTCGAAGGTGAATTGGGCCGGGATGACTTGTGGCTCGGGCGGCTTGACGCCGCCGATCTCGAGGATCAGCTTGCGACGAACGGCTTCGGGAAACTGTTCCCAGTCGTTCACCGGTATGACGAAGCTGGCGGGCCCGCCGATGACGCAGCGCTGATAATAGACGTCCAGGTCCGGAATGTTGAACTGGAAGCCCATGCCACCAGTAGTCATCAACGGCAATCCATTGATCACCAGACCGGCCTCCACGGCGGCATCGCGTGCCTGGACCACAGGTGCTCCCTGGTTGTTGGGACCATCCCCTGAAATGTCGATCACGCGGCGGTCTGCCTTGAAAGGTGCATCGGCGAGGAGAGCCGAAGCATGCCAGATTGCGCCGGAAATCGAGGTTCGGCGCTGGCCGTAGGTGCTGTCCGCCAGAACCTTGTCGGCGAACTCCTGGGCATCTTCCACGCCCTCGATCACCGACCACCCGACAATTTCGCGCGCATGGCTTTCGTTGGCCCATTCGAACATCATGAGAGCGATCCGGCCGTGAGCCCCGTACCCGATCGCCCGCACCACTTCCGGGCTGGCGATGGCGGCAGCATATCCGCGGCGCTGGATCTGGAGTTCTTCAGGCGACATGGAGCGGGAGACATCGACAGCAAGGACCAGAGCGACATCGACCTGTTCCTGCGCAAGCGCGGGACCGAGAGGTGCCAGCAGCAAGGCGACTGCACCTGCAAGTGAGCGGACTTCGGAAAGCCTCCACATGCCGAAAGGATAACCGAAACCGAAAGAACCGCCAGCGACTTGACGCATCGTCAGATAAACCATCTGTGATCGGCGGCAGCCACCAGCCGATCGGACACTTTCGCCGCCCTGCCCGCGTCGGCTATAACATCGGCAAAGCAAATCTTCAGGGAGCGTTCCATGTCTGAAACCGCCGCACATGACGAGATCCAGAAACCGATGCTCGCAACGCTTCTTCATGAAGGCGTTTACCGGATCGTGATGCAGCGACCGGAGCGGATGAACGCTCTTTCGAGCGAGATGATGACCGCTCTAGCCGGTGAACTTCGGAAGGCGGCCGAGGATCCTGCAGTGCGTGTTGTCCTGCTCGGTGCGGAAGGCAAGGTCTTCTGCGCTGGCCACGACCTGAAGGAACTAACCGCTGCGCGCGGTGAAGCGGATGGTGGCAAGGCCACCTACGAGCGGATCATGCGCCAGTGTTCGGATCTGATGCAGCAGATTGTGCGCCTGCCCAAGCCGGTGATCGCCGTGGTAACAGGTGTTGCGACCGCAGCCGGTTGCCAACTGGTTGCCTCCTGCGACCTTGCCATCGCTACCGACACGGCTACCTTCTGCACGCCAGGCGTCAATATCGGCCTCTTCTGCTCCACACCAATGGTTGCGCTCTCGCGCAATGTTGCACCTAAACAGGCCATGGAGATGCTTCTGACCGGTGAAAGCATCGACGCATCCACCGCGAAGGATTTCGGCCTGATCAACCGCATCGTCCCGCGTGACTACCTGGAGCAGGTCGTCCAGAAATACGCGGAATCGATCGCCTCCAAGTCTGCCAAGACCGTGAAGATCGGCAAGGAAGCCTTTTACCGTCAGCTGGAAATGCCGTTGTCGGAAGCCTATGATTTCGCGGCACAGACCATGGTCGAGAACATGATGGCCCGGGATGCGGAAGAAGGCATCAACGCCTTTCTGCAAAAACGCAAACCAGAATGGACGGACAGCTGATCCGCCCTGCCGTTTGGAGGCAACAAGGATAAGACATGCCTGAAGCCGGTTATTCCGGACGTCCGCTGTCCGCAAAACTGGGGCTGAAACCGGGAATGATCTGCTGGCGTCACCGGATGCCGGAAGACATTTCCGCCTTGCTGCAGACACAGGCCCCTGGCGCGGTCATTCGTGCCGCGCCGGAACCGGGTGTTGAATGCGCTCATGTGTTTGTCACCGAACGGGTTGAGCTGACTGGACTACTGGAAACCTTGCGGGTCCTGCTGGACCCGGACGGCATGATCTGGGTTTCCTGGCCCAAGAAGGCCAGCAAGCTACCGACCGACGTCACCGAAGACACCATCCGCGAGCTTTGCCTGCCGATGGGGCTTGTGGACGTAAAGGTTTGTGCCGTTGACGGCATCTGGTCCGGTTTGAAACTGATGATCCGCAAGGAATTCAGGAAGGAACAGGCGGCAAAACTGGCCTGAGTGGCTACTGTCAACTCACCGTATTACCACTGCGGTTCCATGTCATTTCAGCGGCAGGAAGATATCGGTTTGCGCTTCATGCTCCGGAACATCCGGAAAGAAGCTGAGGCGTTGAACGAACAGCGGAAAGTCCCGCAGCTCCTCGCCACTTCGTGGCAGCCAATCGCGATAAAGGGCGCGGATTGTTTCTTCAGCCAAGTCGAGTGGACCGGAATGCCTGATTACGGCGCAGCGTCCTGCGGGCAACGTTGCGGCTACCACGCCCTCCGCATTCTCTTTGAACTGTCCTGCTACAGCGCAGCAAATGCCGAACCGGTATTCTTCAGGCAGCGCCGTTCTGGGATCGTCAAAGAGTATATTGAAAGTCGCGCTTCTGGAGGGAGGGCTTGCATTTGCCTTGCGCCAGGCAATGAAGCGTCTGACGGATGCAGGCACCTCTTGCGGTGACCCGCGATGCTCAAGCAGGGCGACGGGTGTTTCAGGAAAATCGATGATCCGGACGGCCGAGACATCAAGGTGCTGATCCGACATGAACTGTCCTTTCAAATTCAGCAATGGGTCATAGGTTCTGTGCCAGACAGACCAGTCGGGCGTTGATCGGAAAGCCGAAGGGCTTTGCCCAAAATCTCGTTTGAACGCACGTGAGAAGCTCTCGAGATTTTCGTAGCCCGCATCGTAGGCAATCTCAGTGACCGGCAGCTCCACCCTGAAAGCGAGCTGCTGCCCTGCGCGTTTCAGCTTCAGGAGCCGCCGGTATTCTGCAACTCCGAGGCCAAAGAAGGCCGAGAACTGGCGCTGAAAGTGAAACTTCGAATAGGCGGCCACCCCCGCAAGCGCAGGAACATCAAGCGGACCGTCCAGCGACCGGTCGATCGTTTCCAGCACCTTTTGGAACCGCTTTTTCAACTCACTCATAAAACGCCGCCTTCCGTATGCCTGTTTAGCCTCTCCCGTTTACCGGTGAGCCGTTTATCGCGCCTGACCGTCCCTGCGCAGTTTCACAATTCTTCGAGGCGAACCGGTCTGCGGCAGAAGGCCCCTTGCAGGCAGGTGTCATTTCGCATTGGATAGCGCGACAAATCTGAGGATCTCCATTCCATGAATCACGACACTTATCCGGACGCCTACATCAAGGGTATTCTCGACGAGGTGAAAACCGTCGCCATGATCGGCGCGAGTGCCAACAATGTCCGGCCGTCCTATTTCGTGCTGAAATACCTTTTGTCCAAGGGATACGAGGTCTGGCCCATCAATCCCGGTCAGGCAGGCAAGGAGATCCTGGGACAGAAAGTCTATTCCTCGCTCGACGAATTGCCTGCGGTTCCCGACATGATCGACATCTTTCGCAATTCCGAAGCGGCAGGCGTTATCGTCGACGACGTTATTGCCAGCGGCAAGTTGCCCAAGGTCATCTGGATGCAATTGACCGTGCGCCACGACGAAGCGGCAGCAAGAGCCGAAGCTGCCGGTATCAAGATGGTGATGAACCGCTGCCCCAAGATAGAGTATGGTCGACTGTCAGGTGAAATCGGATGGGCAGGTGTCAACTCGCGTACGCTTTCCTCCAAGCGCCCTGCTCTGAAAGCAGGGTTTCAGCATCGCGGGCTTTCTGGGGAAAAAGACAGCTAATTTTCCCCATTGCATCAGCTTCGCACAATGCTCGCCGGATAGCTCGTTAGTCGAGATACCGCCGTCCGGAAGCCAACCGGATGCCATCAGTAGCGTGAGGCAGCATGACCCAGGACCCGACCCTGTTTACCGCATTTGAATGGGTTCTCATGGCTATGGCAGCTCTGGTTGCCTTGCTGCTGTTCGCATTCGTGCACAAGGCCGAACACGGATCCCCCTTCGCCCACCGTGACGAAACCTGGGCGCGAGAGCCGGCACAATCCGGCGAGCGGGAGCAGAAGGGCGGCTGAACCGAAATCAATGTATACACCCCCACTTCTACCCCTGCGTGTTTCTGCTATACTTCGGGACTTCAGGGATGGGGTTTTGATCTGCGTTCAGGCGAATTTGCGCCTTTGACGACAGATACATGGGGGCAATACTAATGATATTCGCGCTCGCGACTGTCGCGTTCGTCGTCTGTATCGCGGTACTGATTCATCTGCAGAAACCATCTGCAAACGGCCCGCGCGCAACCAGGCGCACGAAAGATGATGCAACCGACAAAAGCTGACAATTTTAAGTTCAATTTATAAGAGCTTTCGCTCAATTTGCTCCGAATGCCGATGAATTTCTTTCCACTTTCTCCATAAGAGATCGTTAACCTTTTGCCTCGCATCCAAGTTTTCGAACCGGGAGGAAGGCCGCTGTGTTTGCAGTCTTCGGAGATACGACATTTCTGGCATGGAGCCTGCCACTGCTGGCGGCGGCACTGCTTTTTGGTGTCTATTTCGGTGTGAAGCTGGAGAACCGGAAGGACCCTTCCGACCAATAGGCAGACATGCCTCACCCTGGCAGGAGGCAAAGGCCACCAATCCTGCCTAACGCTTTGACATACATAATTTCCTTTAGATCACAAAACCGCAAAATCGTTCTTTGACCTGCCCTGCTCCTTCGGTCAAACTGGCCGCCAATCCAACAGGGAGGTCTTTTAATGAGCGAAAATATTCCAGGTTTTTCCACTCTCGCGATTCACGCTGGCGCAGCGCCGGATCCTTCGACAGGCGCGCGGGCGACACCGATTTACCAGACGACCTCGTTCGTTTTCGACGATGTCGATCACGCCGCTTCCCTGTTCGGGCTGCAGGCCTTCGGCAACATTTACACACGCATCACCAATCCGACGACGGCTGTTCTGGAGGAGCGCGTTGCGGCGCTTGAAGGCGGTACCGCCGCACTTGCGACAGCTTCCGGTCATTCGGCTCAGCTTCTGTGCTTCCATACCTTGATGCAGCCCGGCGACAACATCGTGGCCGCAAACAAGCTCTATGGCGGTTCCATCAACCAGCTGAACCACTCCTTCAAGAGCTTCGGTTGGGGCGTGAAGTGGGCCGACCCTGCGGACATGTCGTCCTTCGAAGTGGCGATTGACGACCGCACACGCGCGATCTTCATCGAGAGCCTGGCCAATCCCGGAGGAATCGTTGTCGACATCGAGGCGATTGCGGCAATTGCAAAGGCAAAGGGTGTGCCGCTGGTGGTCGATAACACCATGGCAACGCCATACCTGTGCCGGCCGATCGAACACGGTGCTGATATCGTTCTGCACTCGCTGACCAAATTCATGGGCGGTCACGGCAATTCCATGGGTGGCATCATCGTCGACGGCGGCAGCTTTGACTGGTCTGCCAGCGGCAACTATCCGCTGCTGTCCCAGCCCCGGCCGGAATACCAGGGTATCGTCCTGCACGAGACCTTCGGCAACTTCGCCTTTGCGATTGCCTGCCGTGTGCTTGGTCTGCGCGACCTCGGACCGGCCATCTCGCCCTTCAACGCTTTCATGATCCTGACCGGCATCGAAACCCTGCCGCTGCGCATGCAGCGTCATTCGGACAATGCCAAGAAAGTCGCGCTTCACCTCGCTGCCCACGACAAGGTCAAATGGGTGTCCTACGCAGCCCTGCCGGAAGACAAGCACCACGCCCTGCAACAGAAGTACATGCCAAAGGGCGCTGGTGCCGTGTTCACCTTCGGCGTTGAAGGCGGTTATGACACAGGCGTCGCCCTGGTGAGCAAGGTGGAACTGTTCTCGCACCTGGCCAACATCGGTGACACGCGCAGTCTGATCATCCATCCCGCGTCCACAACACACCGCCAGCTTTCGGATGAACAGAAGACCGCGGCCGGCGCGGGCCCGGACGTGGTGCGTATTTCGGTCGGCCTGGAAGATGTCGATGACATCATCGCCGATCTCGATCAGGCCCTTTCCGGCTAAGAGGCACCAGCTGAACAAACAAAAAGCCCGCCGATTGGCGGGCTTTTTTGCCTGTACTCCCGTTCGGGCTCCGAGGCCGTAAGCGCAGCGGAAATCCTGGATCGGAGAGCAGCAGCGTTCGGAGCGAAGTGCTTCCACGCGGCAGCCCGTTTCCCCAACAGTTGCGATTTCCGGAACCTAGCTGCGAATGGCGAAAGGCCCTTTCAGCATGGCCACATAGTCAACCGCAGCCGCCAGGACGATAACCGCGAAGCCCTGATGCACCAGAGCGATGGACAGCGGCACGTGCCACAGCAACGTCAGAATGCCGAAGATCGCCTGCAACAACAGGAAGCCCCCAACATGGGCGCCTGCCCGGCGCAGCTCCTTGCGGCGGCTCACGCGGAAGGTACTCCAGGCCAGCGCCACACCGGTGAACACCAGCACATAGGCCGTCATGCGATGCTGAAATTGAACCGTCATCACGTTTTCAAAGAAATTCAGCCAGATAGGCTGGATGGCAAGCATGCCGCGCGGAATGAACTGGCCATCCATGAGTGGCCATGTATTGAAGGTCAAGCCGGCGTTCAGCCCGGCGACGAGACCTCCCAGGAACATCTGAACAAAGACAAGGAAAAGAACCAGTTTGCCCAGCCCTGCGAGCCGCTCCTGCTCCTGAATTTCGGGTTCGGGCAAGGGGCTCAGCCGCCGGGCAATCCAGAAAAGATAGGCAAAAATGAAGAGTGCGAGCGTCAGGTGTGTGGCCAGCCGGTACTGACTGACATCCACCCGGTCCACTAGACCAGATGCCACCATCCACCAGCCGACAAACCCCTGCAAACCGCCAAGTGCCAGGCCGACAAGCAATCTCGGCTTCAGCCAGGGCTCTATCCTGCCGGTTGCCCAGAACGCCACCATGGGAACAAAAAACGCAACACCAATGAAGCGCCCCAGCAGCCGGTGCGCCCATTCCCACCAGAAGATGAACTTGAACTCGTCAAGGCTCATGCCTTTGTTGATGAGCTGATATTCCGGAATCTGGCGATATTTCTCCAGCTCCTCTTCCCACTCCGCTTCGCTGAGCGGCGGAATGACGCCGTGGATGGGTTTCCACTCGGTGATTGACAGCCCGGATTCGGTCAGACGCGTCGCTCCGCCGACGACGACCATGGCCAGGATCAGCGCACAAACGAAGTAGAGCCACCATCGGATCAGGGCCCTGTTCTGTCGCAATCTCTGCAATTTGGCCGGAAGCATCTGTTCGTTCTTCACACCTTCTGCAATCGCAATCATGAGCCGCTTCCGGAAATTCTTATCGTGAGTTTGACCTTTGGCTTGCGGAGATATAGGTGCAGGAGCAAGACGGCAAGCGGTCCGGGACGTTTTGCGGCAAAAGGTCCCTCATCGCGCGGATTCACACACGGTCAACGGACACGCCCGACAATGGTTCCCTCGTTTCGCAAGTTTATCGGCATGGTGCTGCTGGTTGTTTTTGTGGTGGTCTACGCCCTCACCGCGATGGTGATCGGCGACCTGACATTGCAGCAGTCCTCGAACCTGGTCCGCTTCATCTACTTCGGTATCGCAGGTCTGGCCTGGGTCATCCCGGCAGGCGCGATTATCTGGTGGATGGAAAGAGGCGGGAAAAGCCGGACCTGACACCAAACCCGTTGGCAGCCCACCGGGCAACCCGGTAAAGCGCAAAGGGCGCCCCCGTCAGGTACTGGTCGACAACAGCCGGGTCTTGAAACCGGCCGTTCAGGGAGACGCGTGGCAGCATCATCGGGTCGCGCGCGTTGACGGATTGAAGCACACCGGGAAGCGTCGTCACAGACGAGGCAAATCCGATCTCCCGCAAGATATCCGCATCGCGCGGTGTAACCGCGTGTGATTTTCCATACGGATAGGCAAAGTGCTTCGGCCTGCGGCCGAGTTCTTTCTCCAGCCGCTCAAGGCCCCTGGTCACGTCTTCACAGGCGGCATCTGCGTTCAACCGCGCCATGGCAAAATGATCGTGGGTGTGGGCACCGATGGTAACCAGTGGATCGCCAGCCAGTTGGCGGGTCTCGTCCCACGTCATCATCTGCGCGTCCGCCAGGGCTTCCAGGTCGACGCCGTATCTTTCAGCAAGCGCCCGGATGATCTTGCGCTGATCACCTTCGCCGACCTCCAGTGTCAGATGATCGACGATCTTTTCGAAACACGCGTTTTTTTCTGCAAGTGTTCTGCACGGGATGCCGGCTGAATTGCCTGCCGCTGTGAAGACCACTTCATTGTTGTCTGCGATGATCTTCTCAAGGGCCAGCCACCACAGTTCGCTGGTCCGGTCGATCAGCCCGGTTGTGACGAACACGGTGAAAGGAGCTTCCAGTTCCTTCAAAATCGGATAGGCGACAGACAGATTGTCCCGGTACCCGTCATCGAAAGTCAGAACTGCATAACGGCGGTGCCCGTAACCCGACTTGAGCAGGTCGACGGCTTCATCCATCGATATGATTTCATAGCCGTTTGCCCTAATCCGCTCGACCGCAAGCTTCAGAAATTCGGGCGTGATTTCCAGGTGACGGTTCGGCTGGAAAGCATCGGAGCGGGCCGACCGGACATGGTGCATCATAAACACGGCACCACAGCCCTGGGTAAACGGTGCCAGCATACGGCCAAGCCCCGTTCCCTTAAGTACACTGAATGCGCGTGTTACCGTCTTGTGCCGCATGCCCATGTGGCCGAAATGCCCACCTTGCTAGAATGTGCCAGTTAGGCACGGTTTCTTTAACAATTATTGCTAAATCTATCGAGACTTAGCTTGATCTGCCAGCGCAACGTCCTGTCTTTCCTTCATGTTCGTTCAAAATGGTTTATCCGATTTTCAATAACCGTTTCAGCCTGTCTTTCACGCGCTCTGGTGCGAGGTGAGCACCGTGTCCTCAACAGACCTTGAATTGTCCATATTCACGAGGCTTAGCGAAGCACAGGCTGACTGGCAACAACTAAAGGATGTGCTGCACAGTAATCCATACCAGTCTCCTGGCTGGCTTTGCAGCTGGTTCGAGACAGTCGGCCAGAGCCTGAATTGCACGCCGGTGATCGTTGTCGGACGGTGTCGCGGTCAGGCGGTTTTTCTGCTGCCACTGCAACTTGAACGGTCTGCTGGAATCTCTGCGCTGACGTTTCTCGGTCACCAGAACGGCAACCAGAATACGGGCCTCTGGCACGCCGATTTCTACCGAGGTGCCACGGCAGACGAGATGAAAAGTTACCTGTCTGCCGTCTGCAAACAGGTCGGTGCTGATCTCCTCAAGCTTGAAAACGTTCCGGAGACCTGGCTAGGGCGAGTCCATCCGCTGGTTTTCAAAGGAGCAACGTCAAGCCCGAGCCCTGTTTTCGCCCGCGCTCTGCCCTCCGATTTCGGACAGTTGTTCAACGACACACACAGCAAGTCCTCACGCAAGAACCTGCTTCGCAAGGAACGACATCTTCAGGCAGCCGGTAATTACACGATTGCCAAAGCCACCTCCCCTGTCGACAGGCAACGTGGCTTTGATGCCTTTCTTGAACAACGCTCTGTCAGGGCAAGGGAAGCGGGCATTCCGAATGTTTTTTCGGCGCCCCCAGCGAAGTCGTTCCTGTCCAGCGTGGTTGGACTGGATGCAGCGGGCAGCGCGCAAGATCACGGCGCTCATCCCCTGGATCTCTGGTACCTGGAAGCGGGAGACCGGATCAGGGCCACCTATCTGTGCGCCCAGCATGGCAAGACGCTTTATGCCTACAGCAACAGCGTTGCTCATGACGACATGCTGCCCAACAGTCCAGGGCTGGTCCTGATCAAGGAAATCATCGAACGGGCGTGCGGTGATCCGACCATCGACACACTGGACCTCGGCCTAGGCGAGGAACGCTACAAGACCACGTGGGCAGAACCAGTGCCTTTGAAGGACAGCCTTTTGGCGATGACCTGGAAAGGGGCTCTTCGCATGCGTCTGGAAGCCGCAAGGCTGAAAGCCAAAACCCACGTCCGCAATTCATCGATCCTGTGGCCGCTGATCCGGCGTTTGCGCAAGATGAAAGCTGGTTTTTCCGGCAACAGTTAGACAGTTGGCGACCAACTGTCGCCAACATCTTCCTCAGGCGGCGTGCCCGTCGCCGTTTCTGCGCGGCCCCGGTCCAGTTCCACCAGAAATCACGACTTCGACCTTCGCGCCTGTGTTATGTGCCAGAAGATTGGCTGCACTTTGCAGTTCGTGGCCGTGGTCTGGCGCCGATGCTGCAATCAATACCCTGTCCGCGAAACTCAACATACGGGCACTCGCCAGCGACCCATCGATGGCGCCAAGATCGACAACCACAGTTTCATAGGTCGACTTGATTGCCTCAAGAGCCAGCTTGAAACGTTCCGAGTTCACCATTTCGTCCGTGATCTCAACCCGCCCGGCCTCAATGATATGCGCCTTTGATCCGGCATCGCGATAGACCACCTTGGCGAAAGGCGCCGTTCCGGCGACGATGTCGGAGAACCCTTCGGCCCCCTTCAGGTTGGTCTGATCGGGAAAGACTTCCATGATGAGAGAAGACTTGCCACGTCCGGCCGCCTTCCGGATCAGGTCGAAAGCGAGCTCGTGAGACAGGGCCTCATCATCGACGCTGAGAACGACAACGCGTCCCGCCGCTTCGACATCGTCCGCGTGCGTTGTCTTGAGCTGCTCTTCCCGCTTTGCTTGCCTGCTTGTCTTGCTGGTTGAAACCACAGGAACAGGAGCGACTTCCGCGCCTGGAACCTCTGCTTCGGTTTCCTTCGAACCTCGCATGTCCCCCACCCAGTCCGGGCTGACATCGTGATCGTAGCCGGTCTTCATTTTGCGACCACGAAGCTTGCCGGACAGGATCCCGATGCGTCCCTTTGGCCGCTGTGTCTTTTCCGAGGCCTGGGATTGCGGTTGGGGTTGTGGTTCCGGGGGCTGCTCAGGAACCGTTTCTTCGGTAGGTTCATCAATGCTAGCGGCTGTTTCAGGGACGCTTGGTTCCGTGTCGCGAAGCGTGTCGGCTTTGCTCCACTCGCCGGGATCGATCCTGTAGCTGGCAACGGTCTGACCGTAGCCGCCGCCCCAGCCTGGGTTTTCAGCCCGCACGGTATCCTGAGGACCTGATTGCGGCCGCTCATCCATGCGCGGTGCAACGCGCTGCCCTTCGGACGAACCATCCTGCATCCGGTACAGCGCATTGCCGTTCAGAAATTCGCGCATGAGCACAAAGGCACATCCGAGAATAAAGGTGACAAGCGCAGCAATGATGGTGCTGGCAATGATTTTGGGCGAATCCGGTTCTACCGGCACGCTGGCACGGGAGATGATCCTGGCATCGGCAGGCAGAACCTGTGCACGCAAGCGGGAATCAGCTTCCTGGAAACTCAGCAGAAGCTGGTCAAGTTGCGCCGCCTTGGCATTGGCTTCGCGCTCCAGTTCCGCGAGCCTTGCCTGATCGGCGTTGGATTTTGCCGCTGCCGTCTTCAGCTCCTCAAGGCGTGCCCCAAGTGCTTTTGCGCGCTGGTCTTGCACTTTCGCATCGTTTTCCAGTCCCTGCAGGATCTTGCGTGCTTCCGATCGGATTTGCCGGTCGTAATCACCAAGCTGAGATTGAAGCGCTTTCAGTTGCGGGTGGTTGGGCAACAGTGTGATTGAGAGTTCGGCAATATTGGACTGAATTTCGACCTGACGCTCCCGCAGACGCTGAATGAGTGCCGAATTCAGCACATCGCTGGCAGTCTCGAGAGAACCGCCAGAATTCAGCAACTCGCGAATGAGGTCGGCTTTGGCCTGCGCCTCGGCCTTGGAGGACTGGGCGTCGGAGTAAGCGGTACTCGTTTCGGCGAGTTGCTGCTGATTGAG
The DNA here is from genome assembly GCF_054658215.1 of Roseibium sp. ROS1. NCBI lineage: Bacteria > Pseudomonadati > Pseudomonadota > Alphaproteobacteria > Hyphomicrobiales > Stappiaceae > Roseibium > Roseibium sp. ROS1. Next base: position 562,383 of record NZ_BAAGIG010000002.1, on the reverse strand, counting down.
CGGGATATTGTCAGCGCCGATCAAAAGGTCGGCCCGGGCGCGAAAATCCGACACCGCCTGCCGGGCTGCCTGAACTTCCCGGCGCAATTCGACAATCTGAGGCTCCAGCGCAGCGGAGGCCTGCTCGGTCGTCTGCCGTTTTGCGCTGGATTGAACCGACAGATACTCATCAACAATCGTATTGGCGACCTTGGCCGCCAGAACCGGATTTTCGGCGGTGTAGTCCACCGCAATCACGCGGGATCCTTCCAGCCGGTAGATTTCCAGGTTCTCGTAATAATGCTTGAGGACCCGCTCTTCCTCGCTATTGCCTTCGGTCTCGTTTCCGAACCCGACCAGAGACAGCAGGAGGTTGACGAGGCTTCCATCGTCATTGGCATCGAATTCCGGGATCGCAGCAAGGTTGAGCTTGTTCGCGACACGACGTGCCAGATCAGCGGACTTGAGCAGTTGAACCTGGCTGACAACACCTTCACTGTCGAGCAGGGCTCGCTCTTCTTCCTGCCCTCGCGATGCACCGGGCAGATTGTCCGTGCTCTCGATGATAAGGCGCGCTTCGCCCTTGTATTTGGGCGCTACGAACTGGAGCCCCAGAAAGACGACAACGGTGACGAAGAGTGTGAGTGGAACAAGCCAGCCCAGGGATCGCCCGATCGTCCGCAACAGACCACCCAGATCCAGCGCCATATCGTCTTCGGAATGTGTCTGCCGCTCAGCATTCATCTTTTGAAACTCCAAGATACCGGCAAACTATGTCGAATTATGGTAAGCGTTCGGTTAAGCTGGTTACAGTCTCCGGGGACGCCCTGTTAATTAATGCATGCGCAAATTTGACAGGGTGCCGGACAGGTCTTTTTTCCTCTTCACCCTCAATTAACCATAAAGCGCGATCCTGTCTCCGAATTGTAGGAGAGTCGTTGATGCGAACGAGAGCGCTTGTTGTCCTGGGCTTGTGCCTGGGCCTTGCTGCATGCAGCGGGTACAGACAGCCGCCGACAGCGTTTCACGAAACACTGACCCAGCCTTATCGCTTGGACTCAAGCGATAAGCTGCGCATTATCGTGTTCGGCCAGGATGACCTGTCCAATACTTATGTCGTTGATCAAGCAGGATATATTTCCTTCCCGCTGGTCGGCAGCGTCGCTGCGCGCGGCAAGACCCAGCAAGGCCTGGCATCCGAAATTTCGGCCAAGCTGCGTCAAGGCTATATCCGCGATCCGGACGTCTCGGTGGAGGTCGATACCTATCGCCCGATCTTCGTCATGGGTGAGGTGCAAAATGCAGGCCAATATAATTACGTTGCCGGCATGACCGTTCAAAACGCCATCGCAACAGCAGGTGGTTTCAGTTCACGGGCGCTGCAGTCAGATGTGGATATCACCCGACAGCTCAACGGTGAAATTCTAAACGGCCGTGTGCCCATTTCGGACCCGGTGCGTCCTGGTGATACAATTTACGTCCGTGAGCGTTATTTTTAGGGTCCCGCCAAGTTAACTGTGGACTCACCTCCCTTTGTTAGGGTGCAGTTTCAGTGCCCCACAGGTTCGACAAGAAACCTGGGGGTAGCAACAGGGATACTGCATCATGACAACGACCCCCATGCGGATCGTGCATTGCGTGCGCTCGCCCATTGGCGGCATTTTCCGCCATATCCGGGATCTGGCCATCTGCCAGTCGGAAGCGGGACACGATGTCGGCCTCGTATGTGACAGCAACACGGGCAGTGCTTTCGACAATCGGCTTCTTGAAGAGCTGAAGCCGAGGCTAGCTCTTGGTATTGCACGCTTTCCCATGCAACGTCAGCTGACCGTACAGGATCTGAAGGCAACTGTTTCCCTTTACAAGCACATCCGGGACCTGAAACCCGACATCCTGCATGGACACGGGGCAAAAGGTGGCGCCTATGCGCGCCTGATCGGCAGCGTTCTGCGCCTGCGCGGCCAGAAAGCCGCCCGTGTCTATTGCCCTCATGGCGGCAGCCTGCACTATGATCCCAATCGCTTCGAAGGCCGGGTTTACCACACGCTGGAACGGCTTCTTGGCCGCCTGACCGACGGGCTGATCTTTGTGTCCGACTATGAAGCCGCAGCCTACGAAAGCAAGGTCGGTCACACGAAAGCACGTTCGCGCATTGTCTACAACGGGCTGACACCAGACGAATTCACACCCGTTCCGGTGGATGAAGCAGCCGCCGATTTCCTTTATATCGGAATGTTGCGAGACCTGAAGGGACCAGACCTTTTCATTGAAGCGCTTTACAACATTCGCCTCAAGAACGGCACCGCGCCCAAGGCTCACATCGTTGGTGAAGGCCCGGACGAAGAGCGGTATCGGAACATGGTGAGGAAGCTGGGGCTCGACGGCGCAATCACGTTCCATGGCGCCCTTCCCGCTCGTGAAGCTTTCAAGCTTGCCAGGAACGTCGTTGTTCCCTCACGCGCCGAAGCCATGCCCTATATCATCCTGGAGACCTTGGCAGCAGAACGTCCGCTGATTGCAACACGCGTCGGCGGCATTCCGGAAATATTTGGCCGCTATGCCAATCGGCTGGTGGAACCAGGCCATATCGGCAAACTGACCACGGCCATGGAAGAAGCACTTGCAGATCCCGCCAAGATGGCTCAGCAGGCAAAAAACCTGCGCAGCTGCCTTGCAGAGACTTTCTCGGTCGACCTCATGAACGACAGAATCACCACCCTCTACCAGGAAATCCAGGGCATCGCCCCGACCGATAGCTCGACACCGGCCCAAGCTGATAGTGTTTCAGCCGTGCCGCGTGCGCAGACTGTTCTTGCCAGATCGAGCAACCGATAATGAATACCCCAGTTTTCAAACCCTCTGATGCGGTCGAACCGAAGCCTGTTGCGGGCGGGACATCCGCTTTGGGGCACAGATTGGAAAAGCATTTCAGACATACCGTTCATGGCGCGACGGGCAAAAGCAACGTCGAGGTTCTGTCCGCCGCCAACACCAGCCTTTCGGCCGATGCCTTTGAAATTGCTCAAGGCTTAGGTGGCAAGGGCGTTTCCGTTACCGTTCTCACCGGCATGGTGCGTCTGACGGATGTACTTCTGATCGCTGGCACCGCCCTGTTCGCAGTCTTTACCAGTCCCGAAGCGGCTGGTTTCGGACTTGGCAACCTGTTTGTCACTGGCGCCGCCATCCTGTTTGCGCTCGCCTTTTTCCAGGCCGCAGACGTCTATCAGGTTCCGGTCATGCGCCAGGGGCTGTCGCAGATCGGACGCGTTGCCGCCGGCTGGACGCTCGTGTTCGCCATGTTCGCACTTCTGCGGACTACAACAGGCATCGGCACGGAACTGTCAGATGCCTGGATCGGCGCCTGGTTCGCGGTAAGCCTGACCGGCCTTTGCCTGTCACGCTTCATTGTCTATCGGCTGGTGCGTCACTGGATGAAGTCCGGTCGCCTGGAACGGCGCGCGATCATCGTCGGCGGCGGCACGGCCGCCCAGGAACTGATCCACGACCTGGAAGCCCAACCGGACAACGACATCCGCATTTGCGGTATTTTCGATGACCGGAACAACGAACGTTCGCCGCCAGTGGTGGCCGGCTATCCGAAGCTCGGCAACATCAGCGCGCTGGTCGAATTCGCCCGTCTGGCACGCATCGACATGCTCATTGTGTGCATTCCCTTGCGCGCAGAGCAAAGGGTGCTGGAGCTTTTGAAAAAACTCTGGGTTCTGCCGGTCGACATCCGGCTTTCTGCCCACACCGACAAGGTTCGCTTTCGTAACCGCGGATCGAGCTTCATCGGTACGGTTCCATTTGTCGACGTGGTCGAAAAGCCGATAGCCAATTGGGACATGGTGGCCAAGCGGATCTTCGACCTTGTCTTCGCTTCGCTCGCCATCATCACGCTGCTGCCGGTCATGATCGCCGCTGCCATCGCCGTGAAGCTGGACAGCAAGGGGCCGATCCTGTTCAGGCAGAAACGCTACGGCTTCAACAACGAGATCATCGAAGTTCTGAAATTCCGGTCCATGTACACGGAAATGGCCGATCCGGACGCCAAGAAGGTGGTGACCAAGGGCGATCCCCGCGTGACCAGGGTCGGTCGCTTCATTCGCAAGACTTCGATCGATGAATTACCGCAGCTTTTCAACGTTCTCGGCGGCAGCTTGTCGCTCGTCGGACCTCGCCCGCATGCTGTCAACGCCCATACCAACAACAAGACCTGGGACGACGTCGTTGACGGTTACTTCGCGCGGCACAAGGTCAAGCCGGGCGTGACCGGCTATGCGCAGATCAACGGCTGGCGCGGTGAAGTCGATACACCGGAAAAGATCCAGAAGCGCGTGGAGTGCGATGTCTACTACATCGAGAACTGGTCGATCCTGTTCGACCTGAAAATCCTGATCCAGACGCCCTTCCGGTTGCTCAATACGGAGAACGCCTATTGAGCCTTGCGACCGACCATTTTGGCGGCACGCCTCATGCACGCGCGCCTGTCGGTCTTCAGGCCAGAAGCCTGGGCAACGGCGCACTGTGGCTTGCAGCCTTTCTGTCCGGGTTCGTAATCGAGGAGCCTGCACCTTACGAACTCTACATGGCACTGCTTTCGGTCGTCTGGCTTGCCTGCGGCCTGAAACTTCGTCGTGAATTCGGTCCGCTGATCATCTGCCTGATGCTTTACATTGCAGGCGGCGTCGCCTCCATTCCCATGGCCAAGGAGATGGGCGATGCCATCATGTACATCGCCGTTTCCGGCTTTCTGGCAATCACTGCAATCTTCTATGCTGCGATTATCGCGGAAGACCCCGGCAGGTTCAGGGTCATCCAGAGCGGCTATATCGCCAGCGCCGTGCTTGTGGCTGCCATAGGCGTTGCCGGTTACTTTCAGCTTTTCCCCGGCGCATCCTATTTCACGCTCTACGATCGAGCCCGCGGCACTTTCCAGGACCCCAACGTGTTCGGTCCGTTCCTTGTGCTGCCGACGGTGCTTCTGATCCAGAAGCTGCTCCGGCAATCGGTGCTGCGTAACCTGCACCTTTTGGTGCCGCTTGCCGTCCTGCTGCTCGGTGTCTTCCTGAGTTTTTCACGCGGTGCCTGGGGTGTGCTGTCGGCATCGGTGCTGCTCGTCTATTTCCTGGCGCTCGTCACCGAAAAGGCCGCTGCCCGCCGGGCGCGCCTGGTGTTTCTCGGCGTAATCGGCATTCTTGCGGTCTTCGCACTGATCGGTGCGGCACTTTCGGTCGATACGGTCGCCGACATGTTCGCAGAACGGGCAAAGCTCGTACAATCCTACGACGGCGCCCGCCTTGGCCGTTTCGCCCGCTACTCGCTCGGCTTTCAGCTGGTGATGGAACACCCGCTCGGGCTCGGCCCGCTGGAGTTCAACAAGTATTTCCCGGAAGACGAACACAACGTCTATCTGAAAGGCTACACGACCTACGGCTGGCTCGGCGGCTCGATCTACATTCTGATGGCGCTATGGACGTTCTGCGCACTGGTGCCGCTCCTGTTCAAAGCCCGCCCGTGGACCGCCTTCACCCAGTCCGTCTTCGCGGTGTTTACCGCGCATCTTATCCTGTCGGTGATCATCGACACCGACCACTGGCGGCACATGTATATGCTGTACGGCCTGGCCTGGGGCCTGATTGCCGCTGAAAAGCTCGGCCATGGCCGCCCTGCACGACCGGTTCCCGCCTTCCCCTACCGCAAGTAACAGATGTCTGGAAAAGCCTCCAAAGAAGCGCAACAACCTGCTTGCGCTTGGCATGCGAACAAGCTAGGTAGGGTCCGTTCGGGCAGTAGCGCAGCCTGGTAGCGCACTTCACTGGGGGTGAAGGGGTCGTCGGTTCAAATCCGGCCTGCCCGACCAACACAAACTTTCCCAAATATTTTGCAGATTTTGAACCAGTATGCGGCTGGAACTCCATCCAGCGCCGCATAGCGTTTACCGTTCAGCATTCCAACGTTTCACCCAGAAGTATCACAGTCTGCCATTTTCGCTTCCCGCAGTTGCTTGCCGTCGGATGCACGCTATGCGTAAACTTACCTACCGTGACAACGTATGGCAGCTTGCGGCCACAGCACGGAACTGGCACCTGATTATGCTGTATTCCGAGCAATCATAGCTACCAGTTTGTATTCGAATACTCCGAGTATTTTTTTATGAGAATAGCGACAAAATTTTCGAGAAAGTCGTCTGATGATTTTTACTATTGCTACAGCGTCCTCGCGCGTAATCTGTGTTCTTCGTTCAAAACCATTCCAACGACAGACATTTATTTCCTGAACTCCAACCGCGAGCGGAGCTTGCAGCGCGAAGGTGTCAATTCGTTTTCCACCCGCGATGCCGTTGTTGTCTGCCGTCGTGATCATCCGGGCGTCGTTGAGCGGCTTTTGAGTGAAAAGACAAAACGGCTCTATTACGTGATCGATGACAATTTATGGGCAGCAGACAACGATCTGTCGCTGCCTGAACTTTACCGGCAACGTTTGCTGAGCCTTCGCAATGGACAGCACAACAAGCTGGCAACTGCAGCCGACACGATTGTTGTCCCTTCGCCTGCCTTGTTAGAGGTCTACGAGCAACAAGGATTTCAGGTCAAAATGCTCGATCCGTTTTGGTCAGAAGCACTTTCGAAGGACTGGTGTTTTCAAGACCTGCCGGCAGATGCACCGCTCAGGATCGGCTACCTGGGAACTGCCAGCCACGCCGTCGATCGAAAATTCGTTCTCGAGGTATTTGAAAACCTGTTGGCGACAGGCGCAAATGTCGAACTGACAATCGTTGGAGATCACGATGTACCGCCGCAGCTTTCAACGCACCCCAAGCTACGGGTTTTGAGGCACCTCGACTGGTATTTCTATCGCAAGCGCCTTTTCAAACACAGGTTTGACGTTCTTCTCTACCCGGTAATACCTTCCAGCTTCAACGATGCCCGATCCGCGAACAAGCTGGCAGAACATGCCGTTTGTGGAGGCGTAGGTGTGTACAGCGACAGCTGGGCCTATGCTGACTTCGTTCGTGTCAACCGCGTGGGCCTGGTCTGGAAAAACAGCGTTCGAACCTGGGTGGACAACCTGCTGTCGCTGTCGATTGAACGGAACTTTCAGGATCTCGTCGGATCGCTCACACCCGTTCATGAGCGCAATGAAATTGCCGGAAGAGAACAAAAAGCCTTCTGGTCGGCGTGTTTGGAAGCTCCTCGAGATTCATGTTCTCGAATACCAAAATGAGCGATTACTTGGATATCTCTTTTGCAATACTCTTGTAACCAGGCGCTGCTATTTCTTTAGCCAATTCCGACCTATGTTCGTCTGATAAATTTATCCCAATTTCTTCAAGCCAAGTTGCGAACCGTTCTGACTGTGCTTTCATCCTCTCGAAAGACAACAGATAAACAGGTTGTTCGATCTGATCGAGAACTTTGGCCATTGCGAAATAAAAATGAAATGCGTGTTGGATACCCATCTGCAGATCCGACTTATTAAGACCATGGACTGGACTCCTGGACATAATCGTCGAAGCCACATCCAACGGATTGCGTATAACGTAAAGCAATATTGAATTTGGATATTGCGATGTAAGATACGTTAAATGAAAAGAAAAATTTGGAAGCTTGATACCAACAACATCTTCCTCAACAAGCAATCCATCTATCGCGGCTTTGATTTTGTCCTCAGTAAGATCAGGTATCATCAAATTTGGAAGTTCATGATTGTTAACATCAACATCCCCAAAGTAAATGTTAGCTCTCCGCAATGCATAAGCTAGTGCAGAGGTTCCTCCACGACTTGCTCCAGAAATAAGATACACTTTTTTCTTGCCCGATGAAAACTTCTTCATCTTCTCATCGTTTATTGAAACACCAAGGTCAAATAGCTTCATATACTACCACCTACAAATCCATCCATATAACACCTATCAACGAACATATAAAAATTAAAGCCCTCAAAATACTTCAACTTACATTATACTGGAAGTAAGCGTTATGATGCGAGAAGTTTTCGTTATAATAAGGGTCGCGTTGCATGACCTCACCCCAGCGCTGCCTCATGGTCATAGACTCATGCTCGAACCTTGCCATTTTCTCCGGCGAAGTATCTTGGCCACGCGAGACAGACTCATGATGAAATAATTGGGCATATGGAGTGTATACATTCTTCAACCCAAGATCTCTTGACAGCCTTAAGCAAAAATCAACATCGTTATACGCAACCTTTAGATCTTTATCGTCCAAACCTCCACATTTTAGGTATTTATCCTTTTCAACAACCATGCAAGCGGCAGTAACAGCAAGAAAATATTGCGGAAGCTGCAACCTGTGCTGGTAGCCGATATCGCCGCCTTGATAGAATTGAAAAGCGTGATTTGCGATACCTCCCACACCCACGATCACACCAGCATGTTGAACCAAACCGTTGGCATATAGGAGTTTCGCCCCAACAGCCCCGATATGAGGCAGTACCGCATAGGACACCATCTCCCGAAGCCATTCAGAAGAAATAACTTGAGTGTCATTGTTCAAGAGCACAACAACTGAACCTGAAGCATGCTCAACGGCAAAATTATTCATGGCTGAATAATTAAATTCACCAGAATATGGCAATACAGTTACAGGGTGTTTTTCTGTTATTTCAGCCAGATATTCTTTTAACTCCACTTCCACACTGTCATTGTCCACGATGACAACGTCAAAACTTGGATAGTCTGTTTTATCAAACAGACTAAAGACACAGGCCTTTACAAATTCTGTGCAGTCACGGGTTGGAATAATGATGGTTACGTGCGGAACCGGGCTTGGGAGCTCCCTAACGATCCTGTTGCACCCTGAAGGGCCATTCGTTACCGACACCGGCGCGTCCGGGTAATTGTCTTTAAAGTATTCACGCACGGCGCGCTGACGCGCTTCTATGGCTTGCTGCATCCAGCGATCGGAAAAAGATCCCGAACCGGAGAAGCATCGCCAATGGTAGAGAATTTTCGGAATATGACGAATATTTTTCTCGTCAATCCGAGCAACCACCCGGAGTGCTAGATCATGATCCTGACTTCCCTCGAAACCTGGTCGAAACCCTCCGACATCCCTGACGATTGAAGCCCTGTATACGCTGAGGTGATTGATGTAGTTCTGGGTTAGAAAAAGTTCCAGATTCCAGTCCGGTTTGAAGTGTGGATCGGTAAGCCAGCCCTCCTTCCGAATTTTATCTTCATCCGAGTAGATGAAATCTACCTCAGGATATTGCAGAATTTCTCTGGCAACATAATAAAGGGCATGAACTGGTAGCAGGTCATCGTGGTCCATAAACGCAATGTAAGGACCGGTCGCAATATCTATGGCAGAGTTTGAAGCTCTGCAGATATGTCCGTTTTCGCTCCGATAAACGACCTTGATGCGCCCATCACTTACTTCAAATTCCTTGAGAGCCTCTTGAACGGCTGGATCCGTTGAGCAGTCGTCAGCAATGCACAACTCCCAATGCGGATATATCTGCTTCTTCACGGATTGGATGGCATCTCGCAGCTGAGCCAGATCTGTATTATAGACCGGCATTGCAATTGAGATTACTGGAGGATTATGCCAACCGGCAACTTCCTGCAGCATCTCTTCTCGTTCTGATATAGACGGGTTTGCTTGTGCAAAGCAGATATGTGGTCCGACACGAAGATTCTTGCCTTGAATACTTGTGGCGCTGAAAACCAGTCGGAATCGGTTTCGGGAACGCTGCCTTTTACCAACGACGTACCACCAGCAAGCAGCTACAAATATTCGTGGCGAGAGAAAAGCTTCATATATCCTTCGACAGTATTTATTATCCTGTAAATCAAACAGATTATTATTAGACAAGATTTTCAATTTTCCTCCGAACGGAAATATTTATTTACACGCTATAGTGCCCAGAGACTATTTTTCCCAAGTATTTCCCATATCCGCTGCTGGAATATTCTTCGCTGAGCCGTTCCAGATCATTCACAGTAATCCAACCGTTCTTGAACGCAATTTCTTCCGGAACGGCGATGCGGTGGCCCTGTCTTTTCTCGATGGCCTGCACGAAGGTTGCGGACTCTATGAGACTGTCGTGTGTCCCCATGTCGAACCAGGCAAATCCCCGCCCCAGCTGTTCAACATGCAGGTCTCCGCGCTCAAGATACCGGGCGTTCACATCCGTGATTTCAAGTTCACCGCGCGCACTCGGACGGATATCCGAGGCGATAGCGGCGACGTCCTTGTCGTAGAAGTAAAGCCCTGTCACCGCCCAGGAAGACCGGGGCGATTTCGGCTTTTCTTCCACTGAAGCGGGCTTCCCCGACGCGTCGAACGAGATGACACCATATCGTTCCGGCTCCGCCACCTCGTATCCGAGCAGGGTCGCTCCGGACTTGCGCGCTGAAGCTCTCGCAAGAATTTCCGTCAGACCATGTCCGTAATAAAGGTTGTCTCCCAGGATCAGCGCACATTCCTGTCCAGCAAGGAACTCCTCTCCGATCAGGAACGCCTGCGCGATGCCGGCCGGTTCAGGTTGAACTGCATAGCTGATATTGATGCCCCATCGCGCGCCGTCTTCCAGAAGGCTCTGAAAAGCCATGGCATCGCGTGGTGTTGTGATGATCAGGAGATCTCTTATCCCGGCAAGCATCAGGACACTCAACGGATAGTAGATCATCGGCTTGTCGTAGACAGGCAGCAATTGCTTGGAAATACACCTTGTTACCGGGAAGAGACGCGTTCCGCTTCCGCCCGCCAGCACGATGCCTTTCATTGTCCAACTCCAATTCCAATTGCTTGCCCGCAAGATATCAGGCGTTTAGATACAGGCGGTCAAGCATGTCGGACAGTGCCACTGGCCAGTCCCTGGCGGAAAGGTCATGGACACGTGACAGTTTAGAGCAGTCAAGCGCCGAGTTCGCCGGCCGATTTGCAAGCGTTGGAAATTCCGACGCCGGAATGCCAATCAGCTCCGGCTGTTTGCGTAATCGTTCCCCGGCCAGTTCGAATATCTTGGATGCAAACCCATGCCAGCTCACTTGCCCCTGTCCGGCACAATGAAATGTTCCGTATCCACCCTTCGGAAAATTGCCTTTCAGGACCTGCACGGATAGCTGCAATGCGATTTCAGCCAGGTCGGCGGCATATGTCGGGCATCCTGTCTGGTCAGTGACCACCCGAATTACATCCTTCTCCCGTGCGAGCCTCAGCATCGTCCGAACAAAGTTCGCACCTTGCACGCCGTATACCCAGGATGTGCGCAGGATCAGGTGACGTTCTGAGACTGTGCGGACGGCAGCCTCCCCGGCCTCCTTGCTTTCGCCATATACGCCTAACGGGCCGACTGTATCTTCTTCCACATAAGGCTGCGGCTTTGCCCCGTCGAACACGTAGTCCGTGGAGAAATGCATCAAGACGGCACCCCGCCGTTCGGCCACTTCCGCAAGATTGCGCGCTCCGTCGCGGTTGACCGCAAAGGCGGCCCGCCGGTCGGTCTCGGCACGGTCAACGGCAGTGTATGCAGCCGCATTGATGATCAGGTCGGGCGCCAAGTTCTGGACGACATCCGCCACGGTTCCGCGATCGGTTATGTCGAGTGTCGATCTGTCGAGAGCCACGACATCAAGAGCCAGCACCCGGGCTTGCCGAATGACTTCATAACCGAGTTGACCGTTCGCTCCCGTAAGCAGAACACGGGTCATGGAACACCGACAGATGCACTTGAAACACCATTTGCACCCAGTCCCAGCCTGTCGCCTCTATATTGACCGCTACGGATTGCCTCCCACCAGCTGCGATTGGCAAGGTACCAGTCCAACGTCTGGCGCAACCCGCTTTCGAATGAATGACTGGGTCGCCAGTCGAGTTCGGCAGCGATCCGCGAAATGTCCATCGCATAGCGCGCATCGTGGCCAGGACGGTCTGTCACGAACGCGATCAATTCTCGGCGGGGTTTTCCTCCTGGCGCCGTTTCGTCCAGCAGATCGCAGATCAGATGGACTACATCGATGTTTCGACGCTCTGCGTCACCGCCAATGTTGTAAACTCGGCCCGGTGTGCCGCGCGTCAAGACCAGCCACAACGCATCCGCATGATCTTCGACATGTAGCCAGTCACGGATATTTGCTCCCGCGCCATAGACCGGCAGAGGCTTTTCCTCCAGGCCGTTCAGGATCATCAACGGGATCAGTTTTTCCGGAAACTGGTAAGGCCCGTAATTGTTGGAACAATTGGAGGTGACCACCGGCAACCCATACGTATGGTGCCAAGCCCTGACCAAGTGATCCGACGCCGCCTTTGATGCGGAATAAGGAGAATTCGGCGCGTATGCGGTCGTTTCCTTGAAGGCCCCTGTCGGACCGAGACTGCCATAGACTTCATCGGTGGACACATGATGAAAGCGAAAGGCTTCCTTTCGAGACACTGGCAAGCTGGACCAATACCCCCTCACCGCCTCCAGCAAGGTGTAGGTGCCCACGATATTTGTATCGATAAAGGCAGCCGGGCCATCAATCGACCGGTCGACGTGACTTTCAGCCGCCAGATGCATGACAGCGTCGGGTGCCTCTGCCTCCAGCAGACTGGCCATTGCCTCCGCGTCCCGGATGTCTGCCTGCACGAACCGGTGGCGGCGTTCTTCCATGACCGGCGCCAGTGACGCCAGGTTACCGGCATATGTCAGGGCATCCACGGTGACGACTTCTGCCAGGCCTTGCGACACCAGCTTTCGCACGACCGCCGAACCGATAAAGCCGGCGCCCCCCGTGACAAGAACCTTCATCGTTCACTGGCCTCCGGGTACGTGAAACAGCTGGCAGCATCGGCAAGGCGTGGGAGTTTCTGATCCTTTTGCGACAGGATGGCATTGGCTTCAGATATTCGCCAATCAATGTCCAGATCGGGATCGTTCCACACGATGCCCCGGTCATGCTCCGGAGCATAATAATGCGAGACCTTGTAGAGAACCTCCGTGTGCGCCTCCAGGGTCACCAGCCCGTGGGCAAATCCTATCGGAACCAGGATCTGATCGCCGTTTTCCGCGGAGATAACGGACGAGACGTGTTTGCCGTAAGTCGGAGACCCTTGCCGCAGATCCACAGCGATATCCAATATCGCTCCGCGCACGACACGCACCAGCTTGTCCTGCGCGAACGGCGGCGTCTGGTAATGCAGACCGCGGACCGTTCCCTTTTCCGCAGAGTAGGCATGATTGTCCTGGACGAAATCGATGTCTATTCCGGCGTCGGAAAGAAGCGCTTTGTTGTAGGTTTCGGAGAAGAAACCACGGCTGTCACCATGCCTCTTCGGCCGGAGAATCTTGACCTCGGGAATGTCCAGTTCAATTACTTCGAGCATGAGTCCGTTTCGGGTCTCGCGGTCACGTTTCGTGGCAAGCCCCGCTTCAAGGCAGGTCTTGCCGCGAATCTGTATAAGATTTTCAGGTTCCTTCAAGGGCGAAGGGACCACAATCCGACCTCGTTTCCCAAAACGGCTTCGTGTCCGTTTACTGGAGTACCCTCACCTTACAACCGCCGATCGCGGCAGGTCGGAGAGGATTTCCGCGCCGTCTTTCCGCAAGATGACGATTTCCTCCAGACGCAGGCCGAATTGGCCGGGGAGATAGATGCCGGGTTCGATCGAGAACACCATGCCCTCGTCCAGTACGGTTTCGGAGGTCGCCGTCAGATATGGCGGTTCATGTATGTCTATTCCGAGGCCGTGGCCGGTCCGGTGTGTGAAAAAGTCACCATATCCCGCATCTGCAATGACATCCCGAGCCGCCTTGTCGATTGATTTTGCCAAGACCCCAGGCTTTGCAGCGGCAAGCGCTGCTTCCACAGCCTTGTTGACGATGGCGTGGACCTTCTCAAATTCCGCCGTAGGCGTTCCGAAGAAGCCAACACGGGTCATGTCGGACGGGTACCCCTCGAGACGGCCACCGGTGTCGATCAGCACGGCATCGCCGGCCTTCAGCTGTGTTTCGCCGGTGTGATGGTGCGGAAAGGCGCCGTTTCCACCGAAACAGACCGAGGTGAAAACCGGGGTCGCGCCTGCCTGCTTGTAGACGTCCCGGATGACGGCAGCGATCTCAAGTTCCGTGATGCCGGGTGTCAGGGCGTCGAAGCCCGCGATGGCGGCAGTGTCGTTCAGAACGGCACTGGCTTTAAGACGGCGGTATTCGTCCTCTTCCTTTCGAGCACGCAGGAAGCCGACCGTGTCATCCGTAAACCGGCGAGAAGCCCCCGGGAGCGCGTCCAGCAACAGAAGGGCAAAATCGGCACGCATGGTTTCGTCGATGACGACACTTGGCGATTGAGGAAGTCCGGAGGCTTCCAGCAATGTGGCAAGCGCGGCATCCGGTCCATCGTCGTCACGCCAGGGGAAGAAGGGCAAGTGCGTCTTCTGGCGTGAGCTGTCGACATTGAGCGCCGGCATCAGAAAGCCCGCATGGCTCCTGGAAACCAGAAGCATCACCGGCCGTTCGTCACCATGAGGATCGAGACCAGCCAGATACATCATGTGACTGGACGGACCGATGGCCACAAGGTCGGTCCCGGTCGCAGACATCCGCTCGCGCAAAGCGGCAAGGCGCTGATCGGAAAGGGAAGACATTTCAGGAAACTCCGGAGGGGTTGGTCAGTCAGTGTGCTGTGTCAGCAAACAAAAAAGCCGCCCCGGAAACCGGGACGGCCTGGTTTCTGGCGTCAGTTTTTCGTTACCAGACGGTAGTAGACGAAGTCGGACGTTGCACCGTTGACGTAACCTTCGACCTTCTGGTCCATCGCGACCTGATAGGCCGCCTGGAACATGATCACGATCGGCGACTTGGCCTGAACTTCCTTCTGCAGTTCGACATACATCCCGTTGCGTTTTTCCGCATCGCTCTCGGCCAAGGCAGCCTTGGTCATGTCGTTCATCTCGGCCGGAACAGCCCAGGCATTCCGCCACGTGGTGGTTGCCTGGTAGTTGTCGTCGGAGTTGTCGCTGTTATAGGCAAAGGCCTTTGCGTTGGAGTGCGGGTCCATGAAGTCCGGGCCCCAATAGAGCAACATCGCTTCATGGCTGCGCTCGCGGTATTTGGTAATAACCTGCGAACCGGTGCCCGGGATGATGTCGAAATTGATCCCGGCTTCGGCAAAGCTTGCCTGCAGCGACTGGGCCATGTCCGTGAACGGGGTGGAGTTGATCACGTCTAGGGTTACCGTGATCGGCGTCTCGATGCCGGCATCCGCCAGGATCTGCTTGGCCTTTTCCGGATCGTAGGTGTAAGGCGTCTCGTCATAGGAGCCCGGGAAGCCCTTCGGCCAGAAAGCCTGATGGATTTCCATCTGGCCATTCAGGAAGCTGTCGGTCATGCCTTTGTAGTTGACGAGGTAACGGGCAGCGTCCCACACCGCTTCAGGCTGCAGCACGTCCTTCTTCTGGTTGAAGGACAGGAAGTGCACGGCTGCCTGCGGATAGGTTTCCACCTTGATGGTGTCGCCTTCCATGCCGGCGATCTGGTCCGGCGTCAGGTTGCGGGCCATGTCGACATCACCGGACTGCAGCAGAAGCTGCTGGGTTGCAGCTTCGGCTACGTGACGGATGATCACGCCTTCAACCTTCGGTGCGCCCTTGAAGTAATCAGCGTTGGACTTGTAACGCACGAGTTCTCCGGCGCGGTAGGTTTGCAGTTCGAACGGACCGGAACCGGCGGAATTGGCATTGAGCCACTTGTTGCCCATGTCGCCATCTTCCTCGTGCTCCATCACCGTCTTTTCGTCGACGATGGAAGCCGGACGGGCAGCCAGGACGTTGAGGGCGAACGCCGGAGAGAAGTCACCTTCGTATTTGACAACGACCTTGTTGCCGTCGGCCGTGACCATGTCCTCGACATTTTCCGCCGTCCAGCCAAGCTGGGCAAGGATGAAGGCCGGGGTGAGGTTCAGCTTGATGACACGGGCAAAAGAGAACACCACGTCTTCAGCGCGAACCGGATTGCCGGAATGGAACGTCGCACCGTCGCGCAGGGTGAAGGTGATGGTCTTCGCATCAGCGTCAGCCTGCCATTCGGCAGCAAGGCCCGGTGCCAGAACTGTCGGGTCTTCGGCGTCATATTGCACAAGGCGGTCGTAGACATTGGTCACGAGCTCGCCGGAGGAAAACTCGTAAGCCTGGGCAGGATCGATCGCGACGATATCGTCGATGTTCTGCGCCACCACCAGAATGTTGTCCGGTGTCGCGGCACCGGCAGGCAGTGCCATCGGCATTGCCAGGGCGGCCGCCAGAAGCGCGGTCCTTAAAAGTTTCATTTCTTCGTCTCCGTCTGTCAGGGGGTTAGGATTTGTTCTTGTTTTTGGCGCGGCTCGGCTTCACCGCGCTCTTGTCAGGCGACACCAGCTCGATGCGGCTGGTTTTCTCGTCGCCGGCGTTGAAAATCGTGAGGGTGCCGGTCCACAGGATCTTTGCCGGCGCATCGTTCGGGTTTGACCAGGCATGCGGGGTGTTGCCCCGATAATGCAGGCTGTCGCCAGCGGTCATCACCATCGCCTCGCCGTCGAGGTACTGGGTGATGGACCCTTCCAGGATGTAGATCAGCTCCTCGCCCTCGTGGCTCACCGTTTCCGAGGCATATCCCGGCGGCACGGTGAGAATGAACGAGGAAAGCTGATTGCCTGGAAACTCGGTTGCCAGCCGCTCATAGCTTACGGCGGAACCGGAAATGGAGAAATTGGGCCGCGTGGCGGCACGGGTCAGTGCATCCTGGGCCCGTGGCTGGGCAACGAAATAATCCAGCCCGACGCCGAGTGCCCTGGCGATTCCCGCCAGAGATCCGAGTGTCGGTGTCGCGTGATCGCGCTCGACCTGACTGAGATACCCGACCGAGAGGTTCGAAGCATCGCTCAGCTGTTGCAGGGTGAACCCCAGCTGCCGGCGCCGCGCACGGATCAGCGCGCCAACCTTTGTATCGACATCGGAAGCGGCACGTGCTGTCGAACTGCTCAAAGATTTTTACTCCCATCAAAATTTTTTTGATGTAACCAGATTTTTTTGTATGCTCCAAGAACTTTTTTAGACACCTTTGAAAAAAGCGCCTTACGAGCGCTTTCTGAAAGCTGTTTAAAAACAACAACCTGAAGACTCAAATTCAGAAAATGAGTCATATGAGTGTGGAGAACGGACTTGAAGAATCCGGTTGAACAGGGAACGGCGACAGGCCGCTACCGGCATGTCTTTTGAGCCTTCCGAGAGCGTAACCGACGCACGAGAGGGCCTGTTGACGAGCCAACTGCTGGGCAGTGTGGCGGCGTTGTTGCGCTTCTGTCTTGTAACGGCCGGAACGTTCCTTGGCCTGCTTGCAATCACGTTTTTCATCGGCCGCGTGGTGCCGATCGATCCGGTTCTGGCAGTAGTCGGAGACAGGGCCTCGAACGAAGTCTATGAAGCTGCCCGTCAGGCGATGGGGCTGGACAGGCCACTGGTCATCCAGTTTTTCTCCTACGTGGGCGACGTCTTCACCGGCAATCTCGGCATGTCGATTTCCACCGGTCGGCCGGTCGCTGAAGACCTGGGGCGGTTCTTCCCCGCCACCCTGGAAATGGCCACGATCGGCATCCTGATCGGCGTGCTGCTCGGCGTACCTATGGGCGTATTGGCCGCCACCCGCCAGGGAACCTGGATCGATCAATTGATCCGCGTCCTCGGCCTTCTTGGCTATTCCGTCCCCGCGTTCTGGCTTGGCCTGGTTGGTCTTGCGGTCTTCTACGCCGGCCTCGGCTGGGTTGCCGGTCCGGGCCGTATCGACATCTTCTACGACGGCATCGTTGATCCCGTTACCGGGCTTTACCTGATCGACAGTGTTGTCGCAGGCGAATGGGACATCTTCTGGAACGCGCTCGATCACCTCATGCTGCCGGCGTCGATCCTCGGTTTCTTCAGCCTTGCCTACATCGCCCGCATGACCCGGTCGTTCATGCTGGATCAGCTTGGGCACGAGTATGTGACGACCGCGCGGGTGAAAGGTGTGCCCGAGCGCCGTGTCATCTGGCGCCACGCGTTCTACCCGATCCGCATCCAGCTGATCACCGTGATCGGCCTGTCCTATGCCGCTCTTCTGGAAGGCTCCGTGATGATCGAGACCGTGTTCTCCTGGCCCGGTATCGGCAATTACCTGACCAGTGCCCTTCTCAATGCCGACATGAACGCCGTGCTGGGCGCGACGCTCGTCATCGGTGCCGTGTTCATCCTCATCAACAAGATTTCCGATGTGCTCTACCGCATTCTCGATCCGAGGGCCCGCAAATGATCGACTGGCTTCTCGACGATAGCCCCGCCTCGCGCCTGCAGGCCAATCTTGGCCGCGCCTGGCGTGTCTTTGCAGCACTCCTGCGCAATCCGCTTGCCGTGGTGGGGGGCTTTATCATCCTGGTCCTGATCGTGATGGCGATCTTCGCTCCGCTGATCGCCCCTTACTCTCCCATCGGCCAGGATCTCGCAAACCGCCTGATGCCGCCGTCCGCGGCCCACTGGATGGGCACCGACGAGCTTGGCCGGGACATCTACTCCCGCGTTGTCTACGGTGCGCGCATCACGCTGATGATCGTCACCATGGTGGCCGTCATCGCCGCTCCAATTGGCCTCATCGTCGGTGCGGTCTCCGGATATTTCGGCGGCTGGACCGATCGGGTGCTGATGGGCGTGACGGATATCTTCCTGTCCATGCCGAAGCTGATCCTCGCGCTTGCCTTTGTGGCAGCCCTTGGACCCGGCATCGAGAATGCCATCATCGCCATTGCGATCACCGCCTGGCCTGCCTATGCGCGTATCGCCCGAGCGGAAACGATTACCTTCCGCGATGCAGAGTTCATCGCGGCGGTGCGCCTGCAAGGCGCGTCTTCCGCCCGGGTTATCCTCCGTCACGTTCTGCCGCTTTGCGCTTCTTCCACGATCATTCGCGTGACGCTGGATATGGCCGGCATCATCCTGACGGCCGCCGGTCTCGGCTTTCTCGGTCTCGGCGCCCAGCCGCCTCTGCCGGAATGGGGGGCGATGATCTCGCGCGGACGGAATTTCATTCTCGACCAGTGGTGGGTCGCCACCATGCCGGGCTTTGCCATCATCCTGGTGAGCCTCGGTTTCTGTTTCCTCGGTGACGGCCTGCGCGACGTGCTCGATCCCAAGCAGGGAGACAAGCAATGAGCGCCCCGCTTCTCGAGGTTGACGGCCTCACCGTCACCTTCCCGACAGCCCGCGGCCCGGTCGATGTCGTCAAGGGTATTTCGTTCACGCTTGGGCGGGAACGGCTTGGAATTGTCGGCGAATCCGGTTCCGGCAAATCCATGACCGGCCGGTCGATCCTGCGCCTGATCCGGAAACCCGGAAAGGTCACCGCCCGGCGCATGACCTTCGACGGCATGGACCTCCTCAGCCGAAGCGAACGCCAGATGCGCGATCTGCGCGGCGCCCGCATTTCCATGGTCATGCAGGATCCCAAATTCTCGCTCAACCCGGTGATGACCGTAGGCGAGCAGATTGCCGAAGCCCTCGTCACCCACAAGAAGCTGCCACGCCGGGAGCTGAAGGAACGGGTGCTTGCCATGCTGGAAGCTGTGCGCATCAACGATCCGGCACGGGTTGCGGGTCTTTATCCGCACGAGGTTTCCGGCGGTATGGGCCAGCGTATCATGATCGCCATGATGCTGATCCCGGAACCTGATCTCCTGATCGCAGATGAACCAACCTCCGCGCTTGATGTTTCCGTGCAGGCACAGGTCCTGGACATTATCGACGATCTGGTCACCGGCAAGGGCATGGGTCTGATCCTGATCAGTCATGACCTCAACCTGGTGTCCCGCTACTGCGACCGCATCCTGGTGATGAATAGCGGCGAGATCGTCGAGCAGTGCAAGGCGAGCGATCTGCACAACGCGCAGCATCCCTACACTCGTGGCCTGATTGCCGCGATGCCGCGCATGAATGAAGACCGTGATGAGCTGCCCGTTCTCGACCGCAGTACCTGGACCACGGGAGGTGGAACATGACCGACGCCGCCATCCATCTTGAAAACCTCACCATCAGCTATGGCGACACGGCTGTTGTTCACGACGTCACCTTCGATGTTGCTGAAGGGGAAAGTTTTGCGCTGGTCGGGGAATCCGGCTCAGGCAAATCGACAATCCTGAAGGCAATCTCCGGACTGGCCCCGGACTGGACCGGCACCATTGCCGTTGAAGGAAAACCTCGCGGACATTCACCGGACAGGACCTTTGCCGAAACCTGCCAGATGGTGTTTCAGGACCCTTACGGCTCGCTTCATCCACGCAAGACCATCGATACATGCCTTGCAGAGCCGCTCGCCATTCATGGTATTGGCGGTCGGGACGGCCGAGTGAAAGACATGCTTGCCGCCGTCGGTCTGGACCAGCGATTCCGCTTCCGCTTTCCGCATCAGCTTTCCGGTGGTCAGCGCCAGCGAGTGGCGATCGCCCGTGCGCTGATGCTGGAACCGCGCGTTCTACTGCTGGACGAGCCGACATCCGCACTGGACGTTTCGGTACAGGCGGAAATCCTGAACCTTCTGAAAAAGCTGCGGCGGGAACAGGGGCTGACCTATCTTATGGTCACGCATAACCTTCCGGTTGTCTCGTTCCTGTGCGACCGTTTGGCTGTCATGCGCTATGGCCGCGTGGTGGAAATTGCCGGTGTCGACGCTCTCAAGTCGGGTCAGCTCTCAGATCCTTATTCCCGCGAACTCTATGCCGCCAGCGGCGGCATCTTGCACCCTGCCTAACGTCAACCAGAATTGCTCGAGATTTCGACAAATGACCGATTTCACAGGCCCTTTGGCCACATTTGACCATGCCCTTTCCACCGCGATCACACCGGATGCGCCTTTTGATGCTCTTCTGAAGCTGACGCAGGAAACCATTGGCGTGAAGCTGTTCACGTTCATGACAGCCGACATGAAAACCGAGCTGGCGCAGCGCTCCTACACTTCGCATCCGGAAGACTACCCGGTCTCCGGAACCAAACCGATCACTTATGACCGCTGGTTTGAAACCGTACACAAGGACCGGAAAAGCTTTGTCGCAAACACGCTTGCCGATATTGCGACCGTCTTTCCCGATTACGAGCTGATAGGCCGGCTTGGCTGCGGCTCCGTCATCAACCTGCCCGTTGTTCTCGGCGATACGCTGGTTGGTACCGTCAACATGCTTCACGAAGAACATCACTACACGCCGGAACGCGTCGCTCAGGCACAGGCCTGGCTCTCGGTTCCGGCCAAGGCTGCCTATCTGGCAAGCCAGTCGCTGTCGACCGCCTCCTAGGACGGAATAGCACACGCAGTCTCTCGTAACCCCGCCGCTCTGGCGGGGTTTGTTTTTGCCTGACCTGTCAGTCCTCTCTGACGGTATCGACAGAAGGAGCTACATCGATCGTTTCCGTGGCGAGATCCACAAGCCAGGCAATGCGTGTCTGGTATCTGACGACCACCTTGTAATCCTCTCCCAGAACTTCACGGGCGGCCTCTCTGAACGGATGTTCCTTCATGGCGACCGGCAGAAAATCGTCGAGTGAGCCGATCTTGTACTGCGCGTCCGATGGCAGATCGAGAAGTACCCAGATTTCCGCAATCCTGGTGCGGGCATGAACGTCGACCCTTATGATCTCGACAGGCGTGTCGCCCGCCCACTCCTTGGTGCGCTGTGCCAGAACGGCCTCTGTTCCGGTTTCGATGTAGCGCAGGTAGGTTGCCGCCAGAAGCTGGACCAGAACGACCGACAGGAAGGCAAGCGTGACCGTCATGCCGAGCGTGAACTTGACGCCCCGATGCGCCTTGCGGAAGAGCCGCTCCCGTGGGCCCAGGATGATGTAGACCAGGCTTGCGGAGAAGATGATCGCCCCGAAATTGGTGGCAAAGAGCAATGTGGCCTCATAGGCCGCCTCCTGTTCTCCGAAGTACAACAGGATCCCTGCTGCCGCGAGCGGCGGAACCAGGGACACGCCTATCGCCGCTCCAGGCAAAAGGCTGATTTCCGATTTCCTGATCTGCACATAGGCACCGGCAATGCCCGCGGCGAGCGCAACGACCATGTCTTCCGCCCCGGGATTGCTCCGGCTGAGGACTTCATCCGGCAGCAGCAGCGTTGAAGGCGCATCCGCGATCCAGACAATCAGCCACGAGATCACGATACTGCATGCTGCCGCTACCCAGACCGTCAGCATCAGGACAAGAGCCCGACCGATCCATCCCATCACGATTGATGAGGCGATGCCCAGAATAGGGGTCATAAGCGGGGCCACCAGCATGGCCGCGATCACGACAGCACCGGAATTTCGCAACAGGCCCATCGTCGCGATGATCACGGCAAGCGACAGCAGCAAAGCGAATTTGCGCCAATAGGCCGCCTTGTTGGCGCCCTCGAACCTCAGAATTTCCTTGGTGGTGGAGAACTGACTGATGGACATGAAACAGCTGCTCCGGACATTATATCGTCCGAGTATGCTTCACGTAGCGTCATTCGTCATCTTAATTGCAACGACTTGGTTCACAATCTTCGATAGGCACGAGACCAAATTCCGGAGAAACATGTCTTCCGCCAGAAATGGCTCAATCCAGTCAACAGCTTACCGTCAGGCTGCAGCCTTTTTCGCGCGCTCGATCTTGCCGATGAACTCGGAAAGCCAGGCGATTTCCTTCAGGTAGACTTCCATGGAGAGCGAGGCAAGTTCCATGAGGAGGGCTTGCGGATTGGGGTTGTCCAAGCCCGTCTCCCGCAAGAAGTTCTGGTACTCGTCACTGAAAGCCTTTGGCACACGCATTTCGGCCTCACGCACTCACGGTTCTGCTGGTCTGTGCAAGCAGGCCTTCCAGCCCGCGTTTAGGAATTGTTAAGATTTCAGAACCTCTGCCGATATCGTCAGAAATGTCATTTCCTCACAATCCCCAAGAGCTGAAGGCCTGGCTTGGGATAACTCACCCAAACACGTCAAAAATGGCCCATAGCTCCCGCTTTTCGCTTGCACTTGGCCAGCCAAATCTTCGACCCTGCCAAGAATCACAATTCTACCCCATCCAACCCGACCTCAAGAGCCCTTCATGAGCCCGTCCACAGACCTTTCCTTCGCGCCTTTGTCCGATGCCTTTGCACAAGACCCCTACCCGTTCTACGCCGCACTGCGTGACCGCAAGGGTCTGACTTACTTCGAGGATTTCGATATCTGGCTGGCAGCGACGTTCGATGACGTTTCGGAAATCGTACAGAACGGCAAGATGGTGCGCTCCATGGACCACATCGCGAGCGCGGAAGAAATCGCGGACATGAAACGTGCCCAGAACTGGCACGACATGCCGCATCATTCCCGGTTCGTGCAGTTCTCTCTGCTGGACAGCGACGGGGACATTCACGACCGGCTGCGCAAGCAGGTGTTCAGACTGTTCACGCCGGTGATGGTCGGCAAGTTGCGCGATGACATACAGGCCTATGTCGACCGCCTTTTCGACGGTCTGTCAGACCGCACCGAAATCGACTTTATCGAAGATCTGGCCGCCCATGTTCCAGGTCACATCATCGGCCGTGTTCTGGGCGTTCCCGATGAGGACTGCCCGCAGCTGCGCATCTGGTCGGAAAACATTGTTCAGTACTTCGACATCGACCGGACGAATGAGCGCAAGGAACTGGCCGAACGCAACACGACCGAATTCTATCACTACCTGCAAACGCTGAAAGCAAAGCGCGAACGCACACCACAGGACGACCTTCTGTCGCTCATGATCGAAGCTGAACGGGCCGGCCAGATGAACGAGGACGAATTCATCTCCACCGCCATGCTGATCCTGATGGCCGGTCACGGTTCAACCATTGACGTTCTCGGCAGCGGCATGCATGCGCTGCTGAAGTTTCCGAAAGAGCTGCAGCGTCTGCGCGAAGATCCCTCGCTGATGAAAACGGCCGTGCAGGAAATGTTCCGCTATGAATCTCCCTTGCCGTTCTTCCACCGCTATTCCACCGAGGACATGACGGTTTGCGGCGACGCGTATCCGCGCGGGACGAAGTTCGGCGTCCTCTATGGAGCAGCCAACCGCGACCCGGCCCAATTTCCCGACGCTGACCGCTTCGATGTTGGCAGAACGCCGAATTGGCACATTGCCTTTGGCCGGGGCGCACATTTCTGTCTCGGCAACCATCTTGCACGTCTGGACATGGACATCATTTTTTCAACACTGCTGAAAAGGTTCAGCACGATTGAGCTGGTTGACAACAACGTCACCTACAAGCGTGGCCTGTCCGTGAGAGGCCCGGAAGCACTCAGACTTGCCTGGCAACCTGCCTAGTTGCAGCTATTGCACTTGCTCCCGGCATGCGTGCCGCTAATTATTGCCCTTCTTGCCACGAAAGCCATTGGATACCTCATGCACCTCAAACAAGTTGCTCTTTGCCTGACCGGGCTGTGTGCCGTCTTGCCTGCACAAGCAGGCACTGTCGAGCTTGGGCCCCGCCCCGCCTATCTTGTGTCCCAGATGACTGACGGCCCACTGAAGGACACCTTGGAAGCCTGCATCGGCAAGCCGGCAAAACGCACCCTGTTTTCCATCAGCCATCGTGGGGCCCCATTGCAGTTTCCAGAACACACGGAGGAAGGCTACCGGGCTGCGGCACTCATGGGAGCGGGCATCCTGGAATGCGACGTCACCTTTACCAAGGACAAGGAACTGGTATGCCGGCATTCCCAGAACGATCTGCACACGACCACGAACATTCTGACGACCGATCTCGCCGATAAATGCACCACGGGCTTCACTCCGGCCTCGGGTGAGACGCCGGCCGCGGCCGAATGTCGGACGAGTGATCTGACCCTGGCTGAGTTCTCGTCCTTGCAGGGCAAGATGGACAGTGCAGACAAAACGGCAACAACGCCTGAAGCTTACCAGAATGGAACCGCACCCTGGCGCACGGACCTCTACGCGGGCACGGGAACGCTGCTGACACACGATGCCTCGATCCGCCTTTTCAAGGACCTCGGCGTGAAATTCACTCCGGAGTTGAAGGCCCCTGAAGTCGAGATGCCATTTGATGGCTTTACCCAGGCCGACTACGCCCAGAAACTGATTGACGAATACAAGGCGGCAGGCATTCCGGCAGAAGACGTCTACCCGCAATCCTTCAACCTTGATGACGTTCTCTACTGGATCGAAAACGAACCGGACTTCGGCAAGCAGGCAGTCTTCCTTGAAAGCCGCCGCGATGTCGATCCCATGGATCCGGAAACATTCTCCCCTTCCATGACCGAATTGAAGGACATGGGCGTCAACTACCTCGCACCGCCGCTGTTTGTCCTTCTTGCGCAGGAAGACGGCAAGATCGTTCCCTCGGCTTATGCGATTGCAGCAAAGGAAGCCGGTATCGAGCTGATTGCCTGGACGCTTGAAAGGTCGGGACCGCTGGCGTCCGGCGGCGGCTGGTATTATCAGACCGTCAACGATGCCATCGACGGCGACGGCAAGCTTTATGAGGTTGTGGATGTTCTGGCGCGCCAGGTTGGCGTCAAGGGCATCTTTTCGGACTGGCCGGCAACCACGAGCTTTTATGCGTCCTGCCTCGGACTGGAGTGACGTGCAGGAACCGGTTTGGGCAACCAAGGTGAGAGGCGATAAGGCCTTTTTCACCAAAGTTGCCTAACCTCCCGCATCATTCCGCAAATCAGGTGTGGTCTTACCGTTGAAAACGCATCCGCTTCCAAGCGTCGATTCCCAGATCCTCTACAAGCGCTATCAGCCGCTTGACGGAGACGCGATCATGGCTGTCATTGTAGCCGTCGCGGAAAAGGTGGGCGTTCCGCGCAGCGCCTGCCAGCTGTTGAACACGTCCGACGAAGTCAACAAGCGTTTTCTGTGCGGCAAGTTCCATGTCCTTGTCACACAGTCAGGCCTCTTCGAACACACGCCACTGATAGATGCTGCGCTTGAAACGATCTATGCCCGGACCGCTTTTCCGGAAGCGGCCGACCTTTTGAACGAGATTGCGGCCTGCACGCAGATTTCGGTCAGAAAAAGCCTCATCCCCACGGATTCGCTGCCAGAGAACCTGAAGACACTTTCCGGAGTGGAAAGTCTCGCTTTCTGCGAGGCTGAGGAAACCTTGCAAGCCATGGAGATCGCAAGGTTGATCACGGCGATCATCGTGGAAAGATCCCGGCCGGACGCCGTCTTTTGGGCTCCAAGCAGCTTCCTGCTGAAGCCGGATGCCTTCTCGGCACTGGCTCGTGCCTCAAACCACGACGACCTGTACCTCTTGCCCAATCCTTACGGACAACAGGATCCCGAAACCGGCGAGCAATTGATCGGCATGATGGGGATCGGCTCCCAGTGGCTAACCGGGTACAGAGTGGAGGTGCTGCCTTGCAGGTTGCCGCCAGAGTACCTTGCCGAGATCCTCGTCGCGTTTTCAAAGTTCACGAACAAGAGTAGTCGCCTGATCGGTGATGGAGACGTTTTTGGCCGTGAGGAAAACGAAAAGATCCAGGTGATCTACCATGAGGAAGACGATGACGGGTTGGGTACGATTGAACTCAAGGTCGTCCACAATCCCAAATTCGGTATCCTCCGTGAAGATGTGCCGACAAAATACGTTCGCTACGATGAAGACCTGAATGAAACCGAGAACTATACGGACGGGAACAAGGATGCAGAGCTGGATCCGCACGACCCCGTGGACGCAGCCATCCTGGAACGTTTACAGGAACTGAAAGAAGAGCCTGCCTCTCAAGAGCTTCCAGAAGTTCGGAGCGAGGAGGCATTCGAGCAGGAGATGTCGGCACTGGACCGGCCAGACCAGCCAGCTACACCAGCTTACCCTGAAACGGCTACACCCGTTTCACCACCAACCGCATCGCAAGTTCATCAGACGATCGCCACCGCAGCCCGACGGCCGGATGACACCCGCATTGCTGGAAAGACTTCCCCGTCATCAAAAAGGATGTCGGTTGCCGAATTGCGAGACTTCGTCAAGCAGGCTCAGGTTTCGAACGAAACTTCGGAAAAGGCCGGCAAACCTGGCTTCCTGGCGAAACTTTTCAAACGCAAGGCAGACCAGTAAGGCCAGGTATGAAGGTCAGCGCGCCTGATCCAGCGTTCGCTTGCATTCCAGCAACTCGAAGAGGGTTGCCTGCAGGCGGCGGATATCCTCCTTCGTCACGGACGAATGGGATCCTGTGCCCTGAGCCGGTTTCTCACCGCGCAGGCGACCAAGAATACTGAAATGCCCATGACCCTGGGCTGGTGCCGATTCCGGTGCATTGTCCGCCAAAACGCCGCTTGGCAACGGGCCGTTATGGATTTCATGCTGGCCATTTTGAGAAATCATCGCAGGGGCAGGCGCAGGTTCCGCCTGTGCCGGTTCTGCAGTGGCAACGGCCTGCAGGGCCGACATGTCTTCATGCCGGATCTGCATGACGAAGCGTGGCCCCTGCTCTTTCAGGATCCGCTGTACACCCTTGATCGTGTAGCCTTCACCGTAGAGCAGATGACGGATGCCCTTCAGAAGCTCGACATCGTCCGGCCGGTAGTACCGGCGACCTCCCCCACGCTTCAGCGGCTTGATCTGCGAGAAGCGTGTTTCCCAGAACCGCAGCACGTGCTGCGGCAGGTCAAGATCTTCTGCGACTTCGCTGATAGTACGAAAGGCGTCGGGGCTTTTTTCCTGCGAGCTCATCCGGTCTTATAATTTTCTGGCTATTTGCTGGCCTGTCCTGTCAGCGCATCATTGATCCGCTGTTTCAATACGTTAGACGGTTTGAACACCATCACCCGGCGCGGTGAAATAGGTACTTCCTCGCCGGTCTTCGGATTGCGGCCGATGCGCTCCCCCTTGGAGCGGACCACGAAAGACCCGAAGCTTGATAATTTTACTGATTCTCCGGTCACAAGACAGTCGGAAATTTCAGAAAGTACGCGTTCGACCAATTCAGAAGACTCGGTCCGGGACAGACCAACTTTCTGATAAACGGCCTCACACAGATCAGCGCGGGTAATAGTCCGATTGCCCATAACCCCTCCTCAACGACGCCATCATCTGGCTGATTTTGCACAAGAACTCCGATGCAAGGCCATACGGTACGGCCTTGCGGCGAGCCGGTCAACCGGAACTCTTGGTGGAAATCAGATTTGTCGTAGGAAGTTAGACAGGACTTACCAGCGCAGCAGAACGGAGCCCCAGGTGAATCCGCCGCCCATTGCTTCCAGCATCACGAGATCGTTCTTTTTGACACGTCCGTCCCTGACGGCCGTATCCAGTGCAAGCGGAATGGACGCGGCAGAGGTGTTGCCGTGATGCTGGACCGTGGTCACGACCTTCTCAGGTGCGATACCGAGTTTCTTGGCGCTGGCATCGATGATGCGCTTGTTGGCCTGATGCGGAATGAACCAGTCGAGATCTTCCGATGTAGTGCCCGTTGCCTTGTAGGCATCTTCAATCACGTCGGTGATCATGCCGACCGCATGCTTGTAGACTTCACGGCCTTCCATCCGGAGATGCCCAACGGTACCGGTCGAGGACGGTCCACCGTCGACGAAGAGCTTTTCCTTGTGCCGGCCGTCGGAGCGAAGGTGCGATGTGAGAACACCCCGGTCAGCCGTCGTGCCTTCGCCTTCCGATGCTTCCACCACGACAGCACCAGCGCCGTCGCCGAAGAGAACGCAGGTCGTCCGGTCGGTCCAGTCCAGAATGCGTGAGAACGTCTCTGCACCGATAACCAGGCAGCGCTTCGACAAGCCGGCCCGAATATAGGCATCGGCCGTCGTCAGGGCATAGACAAAGCCCGAGCATACGGCGTGCACATCGAATGCGGCACCGTGATAGATGCCCAGGTTGGCCTGGACGGTGACAGCCGTTGCCGGAAAGGTATTGTCTGGTGTGGCGGTCGCCAGAATGATGGTGTCGATCTCCTGAGCATCCCGGCCGGCGCTTTCCAGCGCGCGCTTGGCAGCTTCCAGAGCAAGGTCCGAGGTCATCTGGCCTTCGGCTGCAACATGGCGCTGCTGGATGCCGGTGCGCTGAACGATCCATTCGTCAGACGTGTCGACCATCTTGGAGAGATCGTCGTTGGTCAGGATTTTTTCCGGCAGGAAACTTCCGCAGCCGGTTACGGTCGAACGGATTACGCTCACAAATCACCTTCCGATGTCGGCGCGGCTTCTGCGAAGCGGCCACGATGATAATGCACAAGATCCTGGGCGATCTTGTGTGTCAGTTCGTTTTTGACCATGTCGTAGGCAAGGTCGATCGCCGAGGCATAGCCTTCAGCATCCGTCCCGCCGTGACTTTTGATCACAATGCCATTCAGTCCCAGGAACACGCCGCCGTTGACCTTGCGCGGATCCATTTTCTCGCGCAGCAGATCAAAGGCGCCCTTGGCGAAGAGATAGCCGATTTTGGACATAAAGGTCCGATTCATGGCCGAACGCAAGTAACTGCCGATCTGCTTGGCTGTGCCTTCCGCGGTTTTGAGCGCGATGTTACCGGCAAAGCCTTCGGTCACGACGACATCTACAGTGCCTTTTCCAAGGTCATCACCCTCGACGAAACCGGCGTAATGCAGCGAGCGCAGCGGCGTTTCGCGCAGAAGCCGGCCGGCGGTGCGAACCTCTTCCAGTCCCTTGACCTCTTCCACGCCGATGTTCAGCAGGCCGACGCTCGGCTTCTGGACACCGAACAGGGCCCGCGCCATGGCGCCACCGAGAATGGCGAAATCGATAAGCTGCTGTGCGTCGGCGCCAATCGTTGCACCGACATCAAGCACCACGGACTCGCCGCGCATGGTTGGCCAGATGGCCGCGATCGCCGGACGTTCGATATTGGCCATTGTCCGCAGGCAGAACTTGGACATGGCCATGAGCGCGCCCGTGTTGCCGGCAGAGACCGCAACGGATGCATCGCCTGTCTTTACCGCCTCGATGGACCGCCACATGGACGAGCGCCAGCGGCCCTGACGCAGTGCCTGACTCGGCTTGGTGTCCATCGCAATGGAGACATCGCAATGATGGAACGTCGAAGCATCGCGAACCCTTGGATACTTTTCCAGGAGTGGCAGCACGACCTTTTCATTGCCGAACAGCAGGAAACGGATGTCAGGATGGCGGACAAGCGCAATTTCCGCCCCGGGAATGACGACGTCAGCCCCATGATCGCCGCCCATGGCATCCAGAGAAATCGGAATAGTTTTCGCCATCTAGAAGGTCTTTTGACGTTTCGCTACCAAGAACAGCACCGAGTGGTGCTTCCAGACAAAGTCCTGCAGGTCCGGCAAGGGCCTAGAACGGGCGCGAACATAACGGTTTTGGCAAGACTGACAACCGTTTTCCTGATCGCGGAGAGTTCTGACGTTGAAAACCTGCATGAAGACCCAGTCCAAATCGTTCCGGCACCTGTGAATACAATGGATATCAGTTATCCGGCTGTTCCTTGAGTGCCTTCAAGGCGGCGAAGGGGGACGGTTTGGCCTCGGGCTCTTCATCTACGCTGTCGTCGTCGCCATCGCCACCCTCGAACTCCACTCCTGGCTTGCGGGGGAACGGGTCGAGCGTAAGTGCAAGTTCCTCGCAGATCACGGCACCAAGGTCGAGAACACCGTCCAGAATGACATCGGGCGGGTCGAGCGTTTCCAGGTCGATTTCAATCTCGCCGTCCTCATTGAGATCGCTTACCTTGCGCGGCCGGCTGGACTGGGGCTCGAAGGTGCGATCGACATCGATCTTCAGCTGGCTTTCGAAAGGTTCCAGCGACACCACACAGGTCTGTTCCAGCGTTGCCGTCAGCGGACCGACCACACGCAGCCCCGCCTTGCGATACGGTTTCAGAAGAAAATCCGCCTTGAGGTCACGAATACCATCGAGCTCATAGGTCTTTGCTATGGCCTTGAGCGCGGCTTCGTCCGGACTGACAGTGACGCGTTCGTCCTTGTCGACAACGCGGGCGGCGTTGACCTTGTACGAATAGGGGAAAGTTTCTTTTGTCATTTTTGTTTTTACCTTGGCACCTTTGTCGCGGCCTCTTGCACCGACGGCTTGGCTCTCAGACCGGCAATGCCTTGAATTTTTCAGGGTCGGACCAGACGATGCTCCCGTTCATCAGTGCTTCCACCGTCTGCCCCTCGAGGCTTTCGGCAGCTTCCAGCATATAGTACGCCAAACGCTTCTGTGCGACCGGCTCCGGTGCATCCGGATAGATGTTGCGGCCGAGCGCCTCTGCCAGCTCCTCAACGTTTTTTGATTCAATCGCCGGAATATAGGCATCGGCACGACCATAAAAGGCTTCGCCCATGACTTTCACCTTCTTGGGCACGCGCGTGTCGCTGACACCCATTTCACGCAGCGATGCATCCATGTCCAGAAAGAACAGGTCAAAGACGTTCTGCGTAAACTCCGAGACCGACTTCCCCTCCCCGCGCATCCGGCGGAAATACAGCACTGCATGGGCCACGATCATGTCAAAACGGCCGTCGACACTATCGGGCACTTGAAAGTCGGTGTAAAAGACTGGCTGCCGTGCTTGAGCCACGATTTCACAATAGACCTTGTGCTCGGCATCGCGGGTCCGACGGCGGAACAGGCCAAACAGCATGGCATCTCCTTTTAAGTCAGGTGTTGCCTTGTGCCCTATCCCACGATAGTGACTTTGCCAAGCAACGAAATTCAAGAGCAGCCAGACCGGTCTGGCGAAACGGGAATTCTTAGATGAACTTCAAGGCAAGCGCCCTGATCCTTCCGCTTCTGGTCACCTTACCGCTCGGCGGCTGTTTTACCTCCACCTATACGCACGGGCACGTGATCACCAGCGACATGCTGAACCAGGTTCAGGTCGGCTCCAGCCGCGAACAGGTTGAGCTGGTCCTGGGAACCCCGTCGACTACGTCCAGCCTCAACGGCGATGCCTACTATTACATCTCGCAGAAAACCGCCACGACCGCCTTCATGGCTCCGGATATCGTCGAGCAGCGCGTCGTCGCGGTTTACTTCGACAAGGACGGCTACGTCCAGGACCTCGGCAACTACTCGCTTGAAGACGGCAAGATCGTCGACATCGTCACCCGCAAGACCCGTACGGGCGGTGCCGACTATGGCTTCCTGACGCAGATCCTGCGCGGTGCGACCAACCCGAGCCTTGGCCTCTGAGGCAAGAGTCTCAACCCTATGCAAAAAGCCCCGGCCATCGGCCGGGGCTTTCTTTTTCCGGGGCGTCAGTGCGCCAGGATCGCCAACAGCAGCAAGGCTACGATGTTGGTGATCTTGATCATCGGATTCACGGCCGGACCGGCGGTATCCTTGTAGGGATCCCCAACCGTATCGCCTGTCACCGAGGCCTTGTGCGCCTCGCTGCCTTTCTGGTGGGTCACACCGTCCTTGTCGGTGAAACCGTCCTCGAAGGACTTCTTGGCGTTATCCCAGGCACCGCCACCGGCGGTCATGGAAATGGCCACGAAGAGCCCCGTCACGATCACACCCAGCAGCATTGCTCCAAGCGCCGCGAAGGCGTCGGCCGGCGTTGCCACGGCCTTGACCAGGAAGAACACCACGATGGGCGACAGCACCGGCAGCAGCGAGGGGATGATCATCTCCCGGATCGCCGCCTTTGTGAGCATGTCCACCGCACGGCCGTAATCCGGCCGTTCCGTGCCCTGCATGATGCCCGGCTTTTCCTTGAACTGGCGGCGGACTTCCTCCACCACCGCTCCGGCAGCCCTGCCGACGGCGGTCATTGAAATGCCGCCGAAGAGATAGGGCAACAGACCGCCGAACAGGAGACCTGCTACCACATAGGGGTTGGACAATGTGAACAGGGTGCCGACGTCGATGCCGTAGAAGATCGAGCCTTCCGCAGCATTGCTGGAGAAGAACTTCAGGTCTTCCGTATAGGCGGCAAAGAGCACCAGCGCACCTAGCCCTGCGGACCCGATGGCATAGCCCTTGGTGACCGCCTTGGTGGTGTTCCCCACCGCATCGAGGGCGTCCGTCGTGGTACGCACTTCCGCCGGAAGATCCGCCATTTCGGCAATCCCCCCGGCGTTATCGGTCACCGGACCAAAGGCGTCGAGCGCTACCACCATACCTGCGAGCGCCAGCATGGTCGTTACCGCAATCGCAATCCCGAAGAGGCCCGCGAACGCGTAGGTGACCAGAATGCCCGCGATGATGATCAGCGCCGGCAGGGCCGTTGCTTCCAGTGACACGGCCAGACCCTGGATCACGTTGGTGCCATGACCGGTCACCGACGCCTGGGCGATGGATCTCACCGGACGATACTCCGTGCCGGTGTAATATTCGGTCACCCAGATGATCAGCCCGGTCACCACGAGACCCACGAGACCACAGACGAACAGATCGAACCCGGTAAAGGTCGTGCCGCCCGATGTCGTGAACTCGGTGCCGGCACCGATCCAGCCGAAGATGATGATCGCGAGGGCTACCGCGGACAGAACCGCCGTGGCAATGAAGCCCTTGTAGAGCGCCCCCATGATCGAGTTGTTGCTGCCGAGCTTGACGAAGAACGTGCCGATGATGGACGTCACCACGCAGCTAGCTCCGATCAGCAACGGCAGGTGCATCAGGTCGATGGCCTGGCTGCTCGTGAAGAAGATCGAGGCCAGGACCATCGTGGCGACGACCGTCACCGCGTAGGTTTCGAACAAATCGGCCGCCATGCCCGCACAGTCGCCGACATTGTCGCCGACGTTGTCGGCGATAGTCGCCGGGTTGCGTGGATCATCCTCCGGAATTCCGGCTTCAACCTTGCCGACCAGATCACCGCCCACGTCAGCCCCTTTGGTGAAGATACCGCCGCCGAGACGGGCGAAGATCGATATCAGGGAGGCACCGAAGCCGAGCGCGACCAGCGCGTCGATCACTGTACGGTCCGTCGGGTCGTACCCCATCATTCCGGTGAGGATGGCGAAATAGACTGCCACGCCAAGCAACGCGAGCCCGGCAACCAAAAGGCCGGTGACGGCACCGGCCTTGAACGCGATTTCCAGCCCTGCCCCGAGGCTTTGGCTGGCCGCCTGGGCGGTGCGCACATTGGCCCGGACGGAAACCATCATGCCGATGTAACCGGCAGCTCCCGAGAGGACGGCGCCGATGGCAAATCCGATTGCCGCGGTACCGGAAAGCAATAGCCAGGCGAGCACGAAAACAACGGCCCCCACAATGGCAATAGTCGTATATTGACGATTGAGATAAGCGCTAGCCCCTTCCTGGATCGCCTCGGCGATCTCCTGCATGCGCGCGTTCCCTGCATCCGCTGCCATAACGGACTGAATGGCCCACGCCCCATAGGCAATGGACAAGAGGCCACAAATGATGACGACAAGCTCGATCATACTTCCTCCCAAAGCTGCGGCGGACTGATTTTCTTGTCGTTTTTTGCCGCCTGACGGCCCTTCACATCAATTCCTCGACGTGAGGGAGGGTAACGATAGCAGCAAAGCGGCGCGCCTCGTCAAGCTCTCACATTGTTTAATTCAAAACTTCCGTTACGGTATTATTTGATGCAGCGCAGTAATTATGCTGCGCTGACGAAATGGAATTTCGAAGGTACTTTAAGCGGTTGTATCCGCTCTTCTTTCCGCAACTGCAAGCCAGATAAGCAAGCCGATGCAGAGCACCACAAAGGGAAACACCAGAAGGGTGACCGTGTTCCAGCCGTAGACATTCAGCAAAGCACCGGACGAGAACGATGCGGCAGCAACAAAGCCGAACACCAGGAAATCGTTGACCGCCTGCACCAGGTTCCGCTCTTCGGGCCGATAGGTATCCGTCAGCATGGCGGTGGCTCCGATGAAGCCGAAGTTCCAGCCAAGGCCGAGCAGGATCAGCGCGATCCAGAAGTTGGCAAGGTCGACCCCCATCAACGCGACCACCGAACATCCGGCCAGCAGCAGCAGGCCAATCGAGACGATCCGCTCCTTGCCGAAGCGACCGATGAGATTACCCGTGAAGAAACTCGGACCGAACATGGCGAGCACATGCCACTGAATGCCAAGCGTGGCGTCATTCTGCGACAGGCCGCAGCCGATCATGGCCAGCGGCGTGGCCGTCATCACCATGCTCATGAGCGCATAGGAACAGATACCGCAGGCTGCCGCGACGATGAAACGGCGTTGCGACATGATCTGGCGCAGTGGACGCCCACCCGCCTGGGTATGGCTGTGCCGCTGCGGCTTTGGAATTCGGAGAAAAGCCACGAGGAAAAAGGCAATCAGGGACAAGCCAGCCTGCGCCAGATAGGTTCCGGCGAACAGGATTGGCGAGAACAGGTCCTTGGTGGCGATAACCGTTTGCGGACCAACCACCCCTGCCAGAACACCACCGGCAAGCACCCATGAGATGGCCTTCGGCTTGAAGGCGTCACTTGCCGTGTCCGCTGCCGCAAAGCGGTATTGCTGCACGAATGCGCCTGCAAAACCGCTGATGCAGCACCCGAGGGCAAACATCAGAAACTCGTCCTGGAAAACCGCGAATGCCGCCAGCAGCCCGGCGATGGCGCCAAGCAAAGCTGCCCCCATGAAACCGGTCCTGCGGCCGTATCGGCGCATGATCATGCCGGCGGGAATGGTCCCGAAAGCTGTTCCCAGGACCATCGCCGACACAGGCAAGGTTGCCAGAGACTTGTCCGTATCCAGCATCGAATACCCGACCAGCGGCGCCGTTGCGATCACGATCGACGCCGAAGCCCCACCAATTGCCTGAGCCAGAGCCAATAGCAGCGCGTTTCGTTTTGCCAGACTGTCGTCGACAAAGCTATCGGGGGTCGTCACGGTCATTTGGATACTTTCAGGAAGGCAGAAGTTTGCATGGCACATAACACGCCAACAGCTGACCGCGAAAGACCAGAAGTTTCATTTGCAACTGGAGACCAGCCGAGAGCTGTAACGTGCGACACGTCACGGCCAAGCGGCAAGAAAGCGCAACACCATCGGAGGCAGGCATTCGGGCGACGGATCCGGCCTGGTAAAATTCCAGCTCCTATCCTTTGCAATAGCTAAAAGTGACTGAAGCCCGCAAAGCGACCGTAGTCGACAGGTTGCCCGGCTTCCTCAAGCCGAATTCGGCCCTCACCTGCCCGGGCATGACCGATTTGCGTAACGGGACAGCCGGCAAGATGAGCAACCCGGCAGAAGGTACCAGAAACGTCTTCCGGCACCGACATCAGGATTTCGTAATCGTCGCCACCGTTCAGGCAACGGGCAAAGTCTTCTGGTGACTTGATCTTGAGATGGGCGAGCGCCTGTGAAAGCGGCACCTGATCCAGGTCGATCGTGAGGTCCAACGCCGAAGCGCTGGCCATATGCGCGCAGTCGGCGAACAGGCCATCTGACACGTCCATGGCAGCCGAAGCATAATCGGTCACCGCCCCGGCAAGCCTCGTGCGCGGCCTCGGCAGCAGGTAACGGTCGAGAATATGGGCTTCTTCGCTCTCTGTCAGATCATGATCGCGGCAGAAGTCGGGATTGAGGCGCGCCTGAAGACCGGCAGCGGCGTCACCAATGGTTCCAGTAACAAACAGAAGATCGCCCGGTCGTGCCCCGGACCGCCGAACTGCGCTGCCGGTTTCAACCTCGCCAATTGCCGTGATCGACACCTGCAGACCATTGCCGGAACGAACCGTGTCACCGCCCAGAAGATGGAAATCATAGGCCGCCTGGTCAGCCGCCAGGCCGTTGCAGAACCGCTCAAGCCAGTCGACCGTCCAGTCGGACGGCAACGACAGCCCCATCAGATAGCCGCGTGGACGTGCGCCCTTCGCCGCAAGGTCCGAGAGGTTGACCCTCAGTGCCTTGGCGGCAATCGCTTCCGGTGCATCTTCAGCAAAGAAATGAATATCGGCCGCCAGCACGTCCTTGGTCAGAACGAGGTCATGGCCTTCCCGCGGTGTCAGCACCGCGGCATCGTCGGTCAGACCGAGACTGCCCGGGTCTTTTGCCAAAGGGGCAAAGAAACGCCGGATCAGCTCGAATTCGCCTGGCCGGTCAGCGCCCATGATCAGGAGGCGCCGTCCGTTTTCTTTTCCTCGAGTTCGCCGCTGCGCAGTTCATGCGCAAGACGGTCGAGCACGCCGTTGACAAGGCCGGGCTCATCATCATCGAAAAAGGCCTTGGTAACGTCGATATACTCGGAAATGATCACCTTGGCCGGAACATCCTTGCGGCGCAAAAGCTCGTAGGAGCCGGAGCGGAGGATAGCCCGCAGCAGGCTGTCGATACGCTTCAGGGGCCAGTCTTCGGCCAACGCGGTGTGAATGTAGGGATCCAGAAACTTCTGGTCCTCCACAACGCCGGCAAGGATCTGCTTGAACCATTGTTCGTCGGCTTCGCGGTACTGCGCACCGTCGATTTCCTTGCCGAGGCGAAAGGCAGTGAATTCGCTGACGACACTGGTCAGCGGCGCACCGCCGACGTCCATCTGATAAAGGGCCTGAACAGCAGCAAGGCGAGCCACGCCGCGTTTGTTTGCAGGGCGCACAGTTTTTCCAGCCGGTTTTTCCGGGTCGGCCTTTCCGGTCATTCTTCTTATACTCCAAGCCGCTCGCGCAGGGCGATCATGTCGAGGGCAGCACGGGCAGCCGCGCCGCCTTTGTCCTTGTCGTCCACCTTCGCGCGGGCCCATGCCTGCTCACCGTTTTCAACGGTCAGGATACCATTTCCGACAGCCAGATCCGCATCGACGATCAAATCCATGATCACCCGGTTCGATTCATTGGCAACAATATCGTAGTGGGTGGTCTCGCCGCGAATGACGACACCCAGCAGAACGAAGCCGTCGTACAGTTCGCCGTCGTTTTCCATTGCGGTCAGAGCCATGGACAGGGCAGCCGGAATTTCCAGGACGCCCGGTACAGCGATCCGGTCATAGCTTGCGCCGGCAGCCTCAATGGTCTTGATCGCGCCTTCTGCGAGAGCATCGGCCAGATCTTCGTAGAAACGGGCTTCGATGATCAGAAGTTTCGGTGCAGCGCTCATGGGTTTTCGTTCCTATGTAAGGCCGCGACAGGAACCACGTCTGCCCCGGTTTGTCCAGTCTCATTCGTAAAGGACCACGATATCCCGGTGACGAGTTCGTCCCGTGGTTAAGGCGGTAAATGATATTAGCTCTTTTCGAAGGTGTTGGGACCGTCCCCTACCCGGTCTTGGAGAATTCCGCAAGACGGGCGGCGTAGCGGGCCATCATATCCACTTCCAGGTTGATCTTGTCACCGACCTGCCGATCGGACCAGGTCGTGACTTCGAGCGTATGCGGGATCAGGAAGACGGAGAAGAGCAACCCGTCGACCTCGTTCACCGTCAGGGACGTGCCATCGAGCGCAACCGAACCCTTCTTGGCAATGAAGGGGGCGGCTTCCGCCGGTGCTTCGAACTGGAAATAGACCGAATCCGGATGGTCTTCACGCTTTGTCACCGTTGCAAGTCCATCGACATGGCCAAGCACCAGGTGCCCGCCCAGCTCCGCACCCATCGTCAGCGAGCGTTCCAGATTGAGTTTCTGCCCCACTTTCCAGGATGCGACGTTGGTCAGAGCCAGGGTTTCGGCGGCCGATTCCACTTCAAACCAGTTGCCATTGGATCCGTTGTCCTTGGCTGTCACCGTGTGGCAGACGCCAGAACAGGAAATCGAAGCCCCGATGTCAAAGTCATTCGTATCGTAGGCGGTGCGGATCCGCGTCCGCATTCCGGCAGGGATCTTGTCGATAGCGAGGATCTCGCCGAGGTCGGTCACAATTCCGGTGAACATGTCAGGCTCCGCGCCGTCTGAGATAAACAAAACTGTCCGGACCGAAACGGCCCGCATCGACCCGCTCGAATTTGGGGTCTTTGAGAACA
Source organism: Roseibium sp. ROS1 (assembly GCF_054658215.1). Taxonomy (NCBI): domain Bacteria; kingdom Pseudomonadati; phylum Pseudomonadota; class Alphaproteobacteria; order Hyphomicrobiales; family Stappiaceae; genus Roseibium; species Roseibium sp. ROS1. The sequence continues at coordinate 523,579 of NZ_BAAGIG010000002.1, read as the reverse complement.
TCTGCAAGGTCAAGACCGTGCAGAGCAGGTATGCCACCTTCGCCGATTACGATATCCCCGGTAACGACACAAAGATCATCCACCAGGTCCGCCGCCAGGAATGACGACGCCAGACGGGAACCGCCTTCAACCATCACCCGCGTTATGCCGCGTGTTGCCAGCGCACTCAGGATGACAGAGGGCTTGATGCCGGTTTCTTCAGCGGGCACCCGGATGACATTGACGCCAGCAGCCGCCAGGTCCGCCAGCTTGTCAGCATCCGCCGCATTGCCACACACAAGCCAGACAGGCACGTCGACGCAGGTTTGCACCAGTTTGGAAGTCAATGGCAGCCGGGCACACCGGTCGATGATGACCCGCACAGGAGAGCGATCAGCGAGGCCCGGAAGTCTGCAGGTCAGTTGCGGGTCATCGGCAAGCGCTGTGCCTGAACCGACCAGGATGGCGTCGCATTCGGCGCGAAACCCATGGACCTTGCGCATCGACAAGGCACCGGAGATCTTGACCTGACCTTCGCCTGCCCGGCCGATAAATCCATCCCTGGAAACAGCCAGCTTCAGGAAAACCACCGGACGCTGTTTCAGTTGCCTGTAGGTGAACCCTCGGTACAGCGCATGCATGGCCTTTTCGCGCACACCCACTTCCACCTCGATGCCCGCATCGCGCAGCATGGCGACACCACGGCCAGCGACACGCGGGTTCGGGTCCAGCATACCGACGACCACGCGTTTCACGCCTGCCTCGATCAGAGCCTTGGCGCAAGGCGGGGTTCGGCCGTAGTGAGAACATGGCTCCAGGGTGACGTAACAGGTCGCCCCTTTCGCCCTGTCCCCCGCCTGGTTCAAGGCGTTGACTTCCGCATGCGCCATGCCGGGACGGGACGTGACGCCTCTGCCCACGAGAACAGCGACACCTGCGTCGAAACGAACGATGAGCGCAGCCACGGAAGGATTGGGCCACACACGGCCGAGACCACGACGGGCAAGGCGTTCGGCGGCCGCCATGAAACGGGCATCAAGATTGGCAAGCTCGGACATCAAGAACCGGATACTGCAGGTCAGGAGTTTTTGAGCGGCTGTCCGTCCGGATCGCTCAGCTCATCCAGAAGGGCTTCGAAATCCTTTGCCTCGCGGAAGTTCTTGTAAACGGAGGCAAAGCGGACATAGGCAACGTCATCGATGCCCTTCAGGCCTTCCATGACGTGGTTGCCGATGGTTTCCGCGGTGATTTCGGTTTCGCCTGAACTTTCGAGCTGGCGAACGATGCCGGAGACCATGCGTTCGATCTTGTCAGGATCCACGGGACGCTTGCGCACCGCGATCTGCACGGACCGCATCAGTTTTTCCCTGTCGAAGGGAACGCGGCGCCCGGAGCGTTTGAGCACCAGGAGTTCGCGCAGCTGCACGCGCTCGAAGGTGGTGAACCGGCCGCCGCAGGTATTGCAGATCCTGCGGCGGCGGATGGCTGTATTGTCCTCGGTTGGGCGGGAATCCTTGACCTGGGTTTCCTCACCCCCGCAAAACGGACATCTCATGTCTTAAAGCTCCTGAGCGAGCCCGCGATTAGCCCCCGTAGATCGGGAACCGGGCCGTCAGTGCTTCTACCTTGGCTTTGACCGCCGCTTCAACTGCCGCGTTGCCCTCTTCACTGTTTGCGGCCTTCAAACCGTCCAACACTTCCGTGATCAGCAGACCGACTTCGCGGAATTCCGCAACACCGAAGCCGCGTGTGGTCGCTGCCGGGGTGCCGAGACGAACGCCAGACGTGACAAACGGCTTTTCCGGGTCGAACGGGATACCGTTCTTGTTGCAGGTGATGTTGGCCCGGCCGAGAGATTTTTCAGCCACCTTGCCGGTGGCGTTCTTCGGACGCAGGTCCACCAGCATCAGGTGGTTGTCGGTGCCGCCGGAAACGATATCCAGACCCTGTTCCTTCAGGACTTCAGCCAGAACCTTGGCGTTTTCCTGAACGGCGCGGGCATAAGCCTTGAATTCCGGCTGCAGTGCTTCCTTGAAGGCAACGGCCTTGGCAGCAATCACATGCATCAGCGGGCCACCCTGAAGACCCGGGAAGACGGCCGAATTGATCTTCTTGGCGATCGCTTCGTCGTTGCTCAGGATCATGCCGCCGCGCGGACCGCGCAGGGACTTGTGGGTGGTGGTGGTGACGACGTGGGCGTGCGGAACCGGCGACGGGTGGACCCCACCTGCAACCAGACCGGCGATATGCGCCATGTCGACCATGAGATAGGCACCAATGCTGTCGGCGATTTCACGGAAACGCTTCCAGTCCCAAATGCGGGAATAGGCGGTGCCGCCGGCCAGGATCAGCTTGGGCTTGTGTTCGTTGGCAAGGCGCTCGACCTCATCCATGTCGAGAAGATGGTCGTCCTCACGCACGCCATAGGAGACGACGTTGAACCACTTGCCGGACATGTTGACCGGGGAACCGTGGGTCAGGTGACCACCGGAGTTGAGATCCAGGCCCATGAAGGTGTCGCCAGGCTGCAGAAGAGCCAGGAACACTGCCTGGTTCATCTGGCTGCCGGAGTTCGGCTGAACGTTGGCAAACTGGCAGCCGAACAGTTCCTTCGCGCGCTCGATTGCCAGCGTTTCGGCAATGTCGGCGAACTCACAACCGCCATAGTAGCGCTTGCCCGGATAACCTTCGGCATATTTGTTGGTGAAGATCGAGCCCTGTGCTTCCAGCACTGCGCGGGAAACGATGTTTTCCGAAGCAATCAGCTCGATTTCATGCTGCTGACGGCCGAGTTCCTTGCCGATCGTGTCGAAGATATCCGGATCGGCTTCAGCAAGGCTGCGGGTGAAGAAACCGGACTGCAGGGACTGATCGGAGCTTTCCATCAAAGACATAGCGCCATCCTTGTGTTCTTTTGATAGATCAGGAGCATCGGCGGCCAATGTCCGGAAGGACGCGTTCGACCGTCATGCCTGTGTGAGGCGAGGAATTAACACACCCCCCGACCAGAACCAAGGGGCATACCGACGCGTCCAGTTTGGAAAACGACACAGCTGCCAAATCTTGAACGAAACAAGTTTTCGCAACCTTGGGCCAAATCTAAACTGACAACCCAACAAGTTACACTTGCAACAGATCCGACCGTCAGCGCCGATCATTTGACCGGCACCAAAACAATACCCGGACACAATTCAAATCTGCTCTCGCAAACCGATCTGGTGCGCCGTTCTTCTCAAAACGATTTAAATTTCTTGTTGTTTTATCGAAACCTGTTGCGGAAGCAGAGACTTAAGACAAACCATCAATAAAGGGTCGGGTCAGGTCTGTTCTGCGCAGCCAAGCCTTCCTGTTCAAGGCGGCGGCGAAGTTTTCGAACGGCAATCCGCTTCAGATCTTCCTGAGCTGCAGAAGCTGGCCCGAAGACCGACACTTCAAAACCGGTCGTCGCGTCAATGGCAGTGACCTTGACCTGCTGACCGATCGGCCGAAACTCAAGATAAATTTCACCAGGCCGCTCTTCGCGACTCATTGCCGTTCTCCTGATCCAGCACCCCGTTGTCGAACAAGCATGCGAATGGAGCTAGAATCCATGAAACGCCGGCCTGATCAAGGCCGACGTTTCTGGACAGGAAACAATTGTTTGACGCTTGGCGACACCTACAGGCGTGCTTGCTCACCCGTTCCGTAGAGATCGTCGCGGTCGTAGATATCATCGCGGAAATGCACCACACCGTCGGCATTTGCCCAGGCGGTGATGTAGGTGAGATAAAGCGGAATCTGCGATTTCAGTTTCACGTCTTCACGATCACCGGTGCGGATGACACCATCGACGCGCCCCCGATCCCAGTCAGGAGTTGTCGACTGCAACAGCCAGGTCACCAGCTCTCGCACATTCTGTACGCGCACGCAGCCCGAAGAATGGAACCGGTTGGCTTCACCAAACAGGGTCTTGGACGGCGTATCGTGCAGATAGACCTGGTGTTTGTTGTGGAAGTTGATGCGCACCGACCCGAGCGAGTTTTCCGAGCCCGGATCCTGGGTGAAGCGATACTGGGTCGCCTCATCCGTGTTCCAGTCGATCTGTTGCCAGTTCAGCTCGTTGTTGCTCCAGTCGAAGATGCGGATATTGTTCTTCGCAAGATACTGCGGATCCTCTTTCATCTTGGGGATCAGGTCCTTGCGGATGATAGACTTCGGCACCGTCCAGTACGGATTGAAGTTCAACTCGTAGATCTTGCTGTTGAGGATCGGCGTCTGGCGGTCGATCTTGCCCACAACGGCCGTGTGGCGCGAACGGACCATGCCGTTTTCAACCGCCTCGATCTCTGCTGCCGGAATGTTGACCATCACGTAGCGGTCGCCCAGGAAACCGGACATGGACCGCATACGGATCATGTTGGTTTCGAGCTGGCGCAGACGTACGTCGGCCGAAATGTTCAGCGCAGTCACGGTGCCGTCGCCCATCACACCGTCCGGAATAAGACCGTGACGAAGTTGAAAACGGCGCAGACCTGCATCCACGTAAGAATCGAAGGTGTCGGAGAGGCCGGCCTGCTGTTCAAGATCGCCGGAAACGATCAAGCGGCGGCGAAGTTCCACGACGCGCGGATCCTTGGCACCAATGCGAAGCGCCTTGCCGCCAGCAGACACCGTTCCCCAGCCACCGGCCTGGACAATGCGCTGATAACGATCGATCGCTGCCGCGATATAGTCGGCCGTCTGCGGCGACAACGTCGGAGCAGAGGATTTCACTTCCGTGATGTGATCCGTTGCGATGTCAAAGTTATCCGCCCATTCAACCTGCTGGTTCTGTGCGAATGTCATCGGGGCCGTCTGTGCCTGCGCACCAGTTGCGATCATGACTGGAGTTACCACGCCCAGCATCATCATGCTCTTGAGCGTTTTTCCAGCAGTCCACTTCCAGTGACGCTTTATCCCGAACGGTCCGGATAAAAGGTTCATCGCCGACCCCATGTTGCAGCGCCATTCGGCGCAAATGTTCTTCAAATACGCGGGGTTCAGACCAACAAAACAGGCCACCCCGGCGGTTCCTGCTCCCAGTCCTAACGGAAGGGAGTTAACAAATCGCTTGATTTTTTAACCATCTCGGATTCAGGAGCACTGCACAAAGCCATTCCAATGTGACCACAAGATGTCAACTTTGCCGCAGCAGTTAAAACTGCCTGCACCATAGCTTTGTTTCTCCGCCGTTCGAGAATTCTGGCTGTGCAAATTTGCGTGAGGTCGGCAACTTGAGGCTGAAAAACAGAAAGCACCGCCCAATGGGCGGTGCCTTGTCATCTGAATGTTCCGCGAATGTCTTACAGGCGGTAAAGGATCTGGTCGGTCCAGAACCGCTCCAGACGGCGCAGGGACTTGTTCAGTGCCACAAAGTCCTGCGGACCGATTTCGCCGACCTGTTCCACGGACAGCATGTGACGCTCGTAAAGATCGTTCACGATCTTGGCCACTTCCCGTCCCTTTTCCGTCAGGCTGACACGGACAGACCGGCGGTCCATACGCGAACGCTGATGGTGGATGTAACCAGTCTCGACCAGCTTCTTCAGGTTGTAGGAGACATTCGACCCCAGGTAGTAACCGCGTGTCCGCAGTTCACCGGCGGTCAGTTCGCTGTCGCCGATGTTGAACAGCAGCAGTGCCTGCACGCTGTTTACGTCGGACCGGCCCATGCGGTCGAATTCGTCCTTGATGACGTCGAGCAGACGCCGATGCAGTCGCTCAACGAGCGTAAGAGCCTCTAGGTAAAGCGGCTTGATCTCAAGCTCTTCCCCTTCACTCTGTGCAACAGCGTCGACTGCCCTACTTGCGGTGATCATGTGATTGCGCCTCTTTTAGTACCTGTCGTTGGACGGATATTTTTCCCGCCTTGTTTCGCAATCTAACCGAGCGATTCTAAAATCCGCTTAAGAGACACGCTGAATCATCCGTTAACTTCCAAGGGGCGTTTTAGACTTCCCTTTAACAAGTTGTTTACGATGTTCCGCGGAGGAACTTCACAATCCCTGAGAAATCCTGGGTTTCGCCACCCGAGTTACAGAAGAGAGAGTAGAGCGCCGCCGCTTCCGCGCCCAACGGCGTTGCCGCGCCTGCCGAATTTGCTGCTTCCTGAGCAAGTTTCAGATCCTTGAGCATCATCGCGGCTGCAAACCCAGGTTGATAATCCCGGTTCGCCGGAGACGACGGCAGCGGTCCCGGCACCGGGCAGTAGGATGTCAGGGACCAGCACTGACCGGACGCCGTCGAGGAGATATCAAACAACTTCTGCTTGTCCAGACCCAGCTTCTCGGCGAGCACGAATGCCTCCGACACGGCAATCATGGAAATGCCGAGGATCATGTTGTTGCAGATCTTCGCCGCCTGACCGGTTCCGGCGTCGCCTGCATGCACGATGGTCTTGCCCATGATGTCGAGATAGGTTTTCGCCGCTTCGAATGCCTCGGCGGATCCACCGACCATGAAGGTCAGCGTTCCACCCGCTGCGCCGGCAACACCACCGGAGACCGGTGCGTCGACCATTTTCATGCCTCTTGCCTCTGCCGCAGCGCTGACCGCACGGGCACTGTCGACGTCGATCGTCGAGGAATCGATCATGAGAGTGCCGGGCTTGGCGTTGTCGAGAATGCCGCCCTCGCCTTCATAGATCTGGCGGACATGCTTTCCGGCGGGCAGCATGGTGACGATCACGTCGGCAGCAGCAGCCAGGTCGGCGACACTAGCTGCCTTTTCACCACCCTCCGCTTCGTGTGCCACCATGGCCGCATCGGACAGATCAAATCCGAGTACCTTGTGCCCTGCCTTGACGAGATTGATCGCCATCGGTCCGCCCATGTTGCCAAGACCGATAAATCCGATAGTGCTCATGATGGTTTCCTCCCAAAGAGATTTCATGTTGATTTTGAATCTGTTGGCTGGCCGTCTTGAACTGCCGTTCCAGGCACTTCAAAAACTGATTCAACCGCCGTCAGCCGGCATTGGCCTTGTTTTCCCTGTCCATTAGGAAGGCCAGTCCGGCATAAATTGCGATTGTCAGCAGGTAGAAGGCGATTTCATATGGCCGGCGGCCGTAGAGATCGGAAAAGGCTGTGTGCATGACGATCTGGCAGAAGCAACGGAAAATCCACATCACCGTGCCCCAGGACACGGTCAGCCAGAGGCCGGTCGCGGCCACCAGATCCAGGACGGCAAAAAAGACGATGGCTCCCTGCAGCGCCACGGGCATGTCCCAGAACCACAATCCACGCCATTCGACGATGCCGATAATGCGCGCCCAGTAGATGACGCCGCCGCCGATGAGAATGATCGCAATGCCGCGCAGATACCAGATCAGCAGCGTGCTCCAGGGTGGGCGGGAATCGATCAGGTCCTGAAAGCTGGTAATCATGTGCTGTCCGGGTCAGGTTGAGCTCAGCTGAGCGGCAGATCTCCGTCAGCAGGTTCCTCGAAATACGACGCCAGCTCGGCGCTGTCCACTTGGCCAAACTGGGCAGGCGACCATTTTGGCGCCTGATCCTTGTCGACCAGCACAGCACGAATGCCTTCGTAGAACTCCGTCCCCTGCAGAATGCGCGAGACGATGCGATATTCAAGCTTCATGCATTCATTGAAGGAAAGCTTGCGGCCTCGCTTCATTTGCTCGAAAGCAACCAGAACGCTTGTCGGTGATTTTTGCCGGATGGCAGCCGCGGCCTTCCCCGCAAATTCGTTCTGCGAAGCATCCAGACGCGACAGAATGTCTTCCACCGATGCAGCCGAAAAGATCTCGTCGATTACGTCGAGATTTTCGCAGACGGGCCCCTTCTCCGGCGTCATCAGATACGGCGCAAGCACTGCGCCGATATCGTCTGCTGTTTCAAGGTCCTGTTCCAGGTCAGCAAGGCTTTCTTCCGAAACCGCGTGGGTCAGAACGCCGGTAGCCAGAGCATCGCCCTGTTTCAGCCTGCCGGAGCTAAGTGCACAGTAGACGCCGCTGTTCCTGGGCATGCGCGGCAGGAAGAATGTCCCGCCGACATCCGGAAAGAAGCCAATTCCGGTTTCAGGCATCGCAAACAACGTCTTTTCCGTGCCGATGCGATAGCTGCCATGAACCGACACCCCGACACCGCCGCCCATGACAATCCCGTTGACGAGAGCGACGTATGGCTTCGGATAGGCCTTGATCTGTGCATTGAGCATGTACTCGTCACGGAAGAAGGCGCTCAGGCCGTCTGTCTGCCCGCTCATTCGGGCATCATAGATGCTGCGAATGTCGCCACCTGCGCAGAACGCCTTGTCGCCAGCACCCGTAACGACGATGTGTGCGATTTCCGGATCTTCCGCCCAGCGCGACAATTGCTCGGCCATTGCCAGGACCATTGCGTGGTTGATCGCGTTCAGTGCCTTCGGCCGGTTCAAGATTACAAACCCGGCCTTGCCGCGCTTCTGGAAAAGAATCTCGTCGCTCACTGGCGCCTCGCAAAAAGAAGAGTCGTTTCAACGGAATGGGACGGAAAACTCGATCAGTCCTTCAGCAGCTGCCGTGCAATGATCAGCCGCATGATCTCGTTGGTGCCTTCCAGGATCTGATGCACCCGCACATCGCGGAAATAACGCTCGATAGGATAGTCGCGCAGATAGCCGTAGCCGCCGTGAAGCTGCAGTGCTTCGTTGACCACTTTGAAGCCGGTGTCGGTAGCAAGCCGCTTGGCCATGGCCGCAAGCTTGGTGGCGTCATGCGATTTCGCATCCACCGCCGAAGCGGCCTTGTGCAAGAGCAGCCGGGCTGCTTCCAATTCGGTTGCCATATCCGCCAGGCGGAACTGAAGTGCCTGGAAGTCGGCAATCGGTCGACCAAACTGCTTGCGTTCCTGCACATAGGCCAGGGCGTGATCGAGACAGGCCTGTGCAGCCCCCATCGAGCAGGCGCCGATGTTGAGCCGACCGCCATCGAGCGCCGCCATCGCGATCTTGAAGCCCTGCCCTTCCGATCCGATCAGATTTGACTTCGGCACCCGGCAATCCTGAAAATTGACCTGGGCCGTCGGTTGGCTCTTCCAGCCGAGCTTCACCTCGTTGGCACCGAAGCTGAGACCGGGCGTCCCTTTTTCGACCAGAAGACAGGAAACGCCGGAAGGTCCCTCACCACCTGTGCGGACCATTACAGCATACAGATCGCTTACGCCGCCGCCGGAGATGAATGCCTTGGAGCCGTTGAGGACATAATGGTCACCATCATCCTTGGCGCTGGTACGCAGGCTCGCTGCATCCGAACCCGAGCCCGGTTCGGTGAGACAGTAGCTGGTGAGCAGGTCCATGGTGCAGAGCCTGGGCAGATACTTCTGACGCAGGTCCTCCGAGCCATATGTGTCGATGATCCAGGCGACCATGTTGTGAATGGATATATAGGCCGCCGTCGACGTGCAGCCCTTGGACAGTTCCTCGAAGATCAGCGTTGCATCCAGCCGGGTGAGCGCGGAACCGCCGACATCTTCCTTCACGTAGATGCCACCGAACCCAAGCTCGGCTGCCTTGCGCAGGGTGGGAATCGGGAAGTGGCTTTCCTCGTCCCATTCCTTGGCAAATGGCGCCAGTTCATCACGCGAGAAACTTGCCGCCATGTCCTGAAAGGCGCGCTGATCTTCGTTCAATGAAAAGTCCACGGGTCATCCTCCCTCAAGCGGTGGCGGCGCACTTCCTCCTCCGGAAAGGTTTGCGCCCTGTCTTCGCGGCAGCACTAAAGCACATTTGACGCGAACGTCAAACAATCTCTTTTTCTTTATTAAATTCAGTTATTTTACAGAATGTTGGATTGCGTCAATCTGCGTGATAGATTGGCGGCTCACTTCGATCAGAATACGCTTTCCAACATCTCCTAGCGAACAGTCAGGGCCGATGCCGTCAAAATCTCCCCTCCCGCCGATAACCTCCGACCATATGGACACACTGCTGGCCGGCACGCGCATGCGCCGCAACCGCCAGAGCGACTGGTCGCGCCGCCTGGTGCGCGAAAACAATTTCACGGTCGATGACCTGATCTGGCCGATTTTCCTGGTGGACGGCGAGAATATCCGTCAGTCCGTTCCGTCCATGCCGGATGTTGTGCGCCTGTCCGTGGATGAAGCCGTCCGCGACGCCGAGAAGGCGGCGAAGTTGAACATTCCGGCACTTGCACTGTTTCCCTACACCGATCCCGGTCTTCGCGATGAAACAGGTTCCGAGGCTCTCAATCCTGAAAACCTGACCTGTCGCGCCTTGCGCGCCATCAAGGCGGAAGGCCTGAACCTGGGCCTGATGACGGACGTCGCCCTTGATCCCTACACCAGCCACGGTCATGACGGATTGATGGAAGGCGAGACGATCCTGAACGACGAGACCGTGGATCAGCTCTGCCGGCAGGCCCTGGTGCAGGCGGAAGCCGGATCAGACGTGATCGCCCCGTCCGACATGATGGATGGACGTATCGGCGCCATTCGACAGGCACTCGATTCTCAAGGTCATCGCGGAACCCAGATCATGGCCTATTCGGCGAAATACGCCTCCGCCTTCTATGGTCCGTTCCGCGACGCCGTCGGCTCATCGGGGACCCTGGTTGGCGACAAGCGCACTTACCAGATGGATCCGGCCAATACGGACGAAGCCCTGCGGGAAGCCGAACTGGACATTGCTGAAGGCGCCGACATGGTGATGGTCAAGCCAGGCATGCCCTACCTCGACATTGTCCGGCGGATAAAGGACGAGTTCCAGGTGCCGACCTACGCGTATCAGGTGTCAGGCGAATACGCGATGATCAAGGCCGCGGCCGGAAATGGCTGGCTGGACGGTGACAAGGCGATGCTGGAAAGTCTGCTCGCCTTCAAGCGCGCCGGCGCCGACGGCATCCTGACCTACTTCGCACCGAAGGTGGCCGAAATGCTGGCAGCCGGGAAATGACCTCCGCCGGGGCCACCACCGCTGACAACGTCACATTCGACAAGGTTCAGGAAGCGGCTGCACTTTTGAAGGGCGCCGTAATCGAGACCCCGTGCCTGCCCGCTCCGCGGCTTTCGCAGCTCACAGGGGCGGATGTCTTTGTAAAATACGAAAACATGCAGGTCACCGGCGCCTTCAAGGAACGTGGTGCACTGGTGAAGCTCTCCAGCCTGACGGCGGATGAAAAGAAGCGCGGCGTGATTGCGGTTTCGGCCGGCAACCATGCCCAGGGCGTTGCCTATCATGCCGGACGGCTTGGCATACCGGCAACCATTGTCATGCCGGTTCTGACGCCATTCGTGAAGATCTCCGCGACCCGCAACCATGGTGCAGAGGTGGTCCTGGCGGGAAACACGCTGGCCGAGGCGAAGGAAGAAGCCGACAGACTGGCCGAACAGAACAATCTTGTCTGGGTGCATCCCTATGACGATGCCCATGTCATTCACGGCCAGGGCACGATCGGCATCGAGATGCTGGCACAGCAGCCGGATCTCGATGTGCTCGTCGTGCCGATCGGCGGCGGCGGCCTTATCGCCGGCATCGCCACGTCGGCGAAGGCTCTCAAGCCTTCCGTCGAAGTGATTGGCGTTGAAACGACGCTTTACCCCGGCATGTGGGGCGCCTTCTATGGCAAGGACGTGCGCTGCGAAGGCGCGACCATTGCAGAAGGTATCGCTGTGCGCGACATCGGTGTCCTTACGACCGAAGTCGTCAAAAGGGTCGTCGATGACATCCTGCTTGTTTCGGAAAGCAGCATCGAGCGGGCGATCAACGCCTATCTGACCTTGCAACGGACCATTGCGGAAGGCGCAGGCGCCGCCGGTCTCGCGGCCTTGCTGACCGAACCCGAGCGATTTGCCGGTAAGAGGGTTGGGCTGGTTCTTTGCGGCGGCAATATCGATCCGAGACTGCTCTCCAAGATCGTGGTTCGTGAACTTGCACGCGATGGCAAACTGGTCTCGATCCGGATCGACACGCCGGACCGCCCCGGCGTTCTGGGTGAAATCGCAACCGTGATCGGTGACATGCAGGGCAACGTGGTCGACGTTGAACACCATCGCCTGTTCCTCAATGTTCCCGCGAAAGGGGCAACGCTGGACGTCACCTTCGAGGCCTTTGACCGCCCGCATGGCGAGCGTATCGTCGCCGCTCTGCGCGAACGTGCCTTCGTGGTGCGTTACCTGGAAATCGGCGAGCGGATGGACTGAAGGGCTGCCACCTCAGTCCTTCATTACACGGCTATTGATGCGGACATTCCACACACCGACCTCATCTTGAGGAGGACCGGAGGACCGTCTCGAAGGATGGGCTCCTTGCTCCGGAGTATGCCGCCCATCCTTCGAGACAGCGCTCCGCGCTTCCTCAGGATGAGGGGTTGGCGTGGATTACCCGCGGAACGGTTCGGCTTCACCCGGCAAATGATTTGCGAAACCCGCTTCAAATCACCACATGTTGATCATCCAACCCAAGGGAGCCGAACCATGTCAGCTGAAACCACCTCCGATTATGCCCGTCAGGACGTTTTCGATCCTGTGAGCAATCCGGAGCTGTTTTCCGGCGTGCGCAGCCGGCGCATCTTTGCCTTCTTCATCGATCTGATCGTGATCACGTTGTTCACCTTCGGTGCCGGCATCGTGGTGTTCTTCCTGGGTGTCTTTACGCTGGGTCTCGGCTTCCTGCTTTACGGCATCCTGCCGACGGCGGTTGCGCTGCTCTATGTCGCCTTCACCCTTGGTGGCCCGCAGGCGTCAACCCTGGGCATGCGTGCGACGGGACTGGAAATGCGCCTCTGGTATGGCGCAAAGCCCTACCCGCTTCTGGCAGCCGTCCATGTCATCCTGTTCTGGTTTTCGGTCTCTTTGCTGACGCCGCTTGTTTTGCTGGTGTCACTGTTTTCCGACCGTAAACGCCTGCTGCACGACCTCGTACTGGGAACGGTAGTGATCAACTCGGCCTCCCATCAAGGCTATGTGCGCGGTCAGGCGTAAGGTCAGTTCAAGAGAGCCAGCGACAGGTTCAATATTCCGGCAAAGCAGGTCCAGAGCGCATAGGGAATGAAAAGCTGCGCGGACAAACGATCGGTTTGCCAGCTTCCACCGATAAAGTTCAGGATCAGGTAGAGCATCGCCGCGATCACGGCAAAAGCCGTCCACATGAAGTGGAGCGTGAAAAAGAGTGGCGACCAGATCCAGTTGAGAACCATCTGCCCGTACCAGATTTTCATCACGCGGCTATCGGGTGCCCGAAGGAATGTCCGCCAGCCGGCAATCGCTATCAGTATGTAAAGAATGGTCCAGGCAGGCGCGAACACCCAGTTGGGTGGATTGAACGGCGGCTTCTGCAAGGCCTCGTACCAGGCGCCTGGGGTGTTCAAAACGCCGATCGTGATGCCGACACCCAAGACAACTGCCAGAAACAAGACCAGCGAGAGCAGGTCTTTCGGGAACGAAGGCGAAATTGGGTTCTCTGATTTCATGACTTCTTCAACGCGGATCGCCAGTCCGGGTTCCCATTAATCGGATCAAATCGCGGTAACGGCACATGAACTTTGACAGTGTCATTGCCTCAAAGGAATATATCAACGGCAATATTATCTTAAGGCTCTTCCATTGCCGGGACCGCCTGCTTTAAAGTGCAGGTTCGTGAAATTGGCCAAGGTGGCTTTGGGCAGGTGAATGGACTCAGTTGATATTGCAATGGCGCTGACCTTCGTGGTGATCGCGTCCACTGTCGTCCTGTACGCCGTCGAGCGGTACGCGATTGAAACAATAGCTCTCGGGTCCGTTTCCGCCTTCATTGTCATCTTTTCGGTATTTCCGGTCGAGAGACCGGACGGTTCGCTTATCACCACCGGCGACTTTCTGTCCGGCTTCTCAAACCCGGCGCTGATAACAGTCATCTGTCTCCTGATCATCGGTCAGGGACTGTTCCAGACCGACGCGCTGGAAGCACCCGCAAAGGCGATCGTCAAGATGACGCGCGGACGGTCACTGCGGGCTGCGATCCCTGTTCTCCTGACTGTCGCGGCGCTCAGCGCTTTCTTGAACAACACCCCTGTTGTGGTGATGTTTCTGCCGATCCTGACTGCTGTTGCCGCCACGGTCGGCCAATCGCCGGCCCGTGTGCTGATGCCCCTGTCTTTCCTCGCGATCCTTGGCGGCATGACGACGTTGATCGGCTCGTCGACCAACCTGCTGGTAGCAAATTTCGCGGCGCAAAGTTCCGATCTCAAACTGACCTTTTTCAGCTTCACGCCAATCGGACTGATCATCGCCGGTGTCGGCTCGATCTATGTGCTGTTCATCATGCCGAAGCTGCTTCCGGTGCGCAAAACCATGGCGGAAGAGTTCCAGAGCTCCTCCGGCAAGCAGTTCATCGCCCAGATCGAAATCACCTATGGTCATCCGCTGGTGGGCGTGGAATCCGTATCCGGCATGTTCCCGCAATTGAAGGACATGACGGTGAGACTGGTTCAGCGAGGCCAGAAGCCAATCCTTCCCCCGTTTGAAAACGTGGTGCTCTCTCCCGGCGATACGGTGATCGTGGCGGCGACGCGTGCAGCCCTTGCCAATGCTCTGGCTCGCCGGCAGCCGCTGATGGAAGCTGATTCAGATACCAGCAACTCCGGCCGCGAGGCTCAGGCACCTGCCGGCACGATCAGCCTGGCGGAAGTGGTGGTGGCCCCCGCGTCCCGGCTGATGGGACGCACCTTGCCCCAGTCGGGCTTTTACACCGACACCGGCTGTCTGGTGATGGGCATCCAGCGCCGCAGCCGCATGCCGCGCATGGCGATGAACGACATTCGCCTGGAAGCGGGTGACGTGCTTCTGGTGGCCGGCAGCGAAGAGGCGATCGCGCGCCTGCGCGGTAATCGCGACGTGCTGCTGCTGGACTGGTCGATGGCCGAAGTACCGCGCAAACGCTATGCGCCACGGGCGCTTGTCATCTTCGCTCTTGTTGTCGCGCTGGCTGCCAGCGGCCTTGTTCCCATTGTCACCACCGCCGTGGCCGGGACCTTCGCCATGATTGTATCGGGATGTCTCAACATCCGCCAGGCCATGCGCGCCATCGACAGCCGCATCTTCATGCTGGTGGGCGCCTCACTTGCGGCTGCCGTTGCACTGGAGGGAACCGGCGGTGCGAATGCGATTGCTACCGGACTGGTTCATTTGCTCGCCGGGGCATCACCGACCGTGATGCTGTCGGCCCTGTTCTTCATCGTGATGATCCTGACGAACTTCCTGTCGAACAACGCGGCGGCTGTCCTGTTCACACCGATTGCGATCAATCTGGCAAATCAGATCGGTGCGAGCCCCGAAGCCTTCGTCGTCTGCCTGATTATTGCGGCCAACTCGTCGTTTGCGACGCCGATCGGCTATCAGACCAACCTGATCGTGATGGGTCCGGGTCACTACAAGTTCAACGACTTTGTGCGGGCTGGCACACCGCTTGCGCTCATTTTATGGTTGACCTTCTCTCTGGTCGCGCCATGGTATTACGGACTATAGGACCGGGAATAGAGAACAAATCTAAAGGTTTCGCGGGACAAAACGGTGACACGGCACCCCACAGATCATCCGCAGTTCTACCTTACGGCGCCAGCGCCCTGCCCATATCTTGAGGGAAAACAAGAGCGCAAGGTCTTTACCCATCTTGTCGGCCATGGCGCTCCCGCCCTCAACGAGGTGCTGACGCAGGGCGGTTTCCGGCGCAGTCAGAATATCGCCTACCGCCCGGCCTGCGAACGGTGCCAGGCCTGCATCTCGGTTCGCGTCCGTGTCGACGATTTCAAGTGGAGCAAGTCGTTCAAGCGGGTCTGGAAATCCGGATCGGACATCGTCGGCGCCCGTCTGCCGCCCAGCCCGTCTGCCGAACAATACGATCTCTTCCGCGATTATCTTCAGGCCCGACACGAGAACGGCGGCATGACGGAAATGAGTGTCCTCGACTACGCAATGATGGTCGAAGACACACATGTCGAAACGATTGTCCTGGAGTATCGCCAACGCGGTCCGAACAGCTTCATCACCGGGGCCGGCGAAGGCCCGTTGTTGGGCGTTGCCCTTTCCGACCAGCTCTCGGACGGGCTGTCGATGGTCTATTCCTTCTACGACCCCGACTACACCAAGACCCCGCTCGGCACCTATATGATCCTGGATCACATAGAGCGGGCCCGGAAAATGAACCTGCCCTACGTTTATCTTGGCTATTGGGTCAACGGCTCCCAGAAGATGGCCTACAAGGCCCGCTTCAAACCGCAGGAACATCTTGGCCCCAACGGGTGGCTCGTTGTCGACGCTGAGGCCTATCAAACGGAACCGCACTCAGAGGAATGACCGTGTGGAAGGCGGCGCACCCCTGCCCTCTCCTCTAAATTGCGGCAGCTCCCACCCCAACACCTCATCCTGAGGAAGCGCGTCAGCGCTGTCTCGAAGGATGGGCGACACACTCTTGAGCAAGTGGCCCATCCTTCGAGACGGACCTGACGGTCCTCCTCAGGATGAGGTTGGAAGGGGGTGCTGCGCTCGGGAAACGGCTGATAATTTTATCGACATCACCGAACTGCGACGAGAGCATAAAACCGTCGTGTTCCTAAGGTATAAACGAGCGGATCTGCCTGAAGACCGAATGGAACATTTCCTCGGTGAGGCGGCCTGTGTTGGTGTTGTAGCGAGAGCAGTGATAACTGTCGAAAAGCGTCAGTCCCGTTCCGGGAAGCTCATGCCGAGCGCCGTGGGCAAAGGCGAAAGATGCCCGACGCTGATCCAGGGCCGACAGAAAAGTTTCATGCGCGATCCGGCCGAGAGCAAGCACAGCCTTGATCGACGGATTGGCATCCAGCGTCGACAAAAGATACGGGCGGCAGGTCTTGATTTCCGCGCCGGTTGGCTTGTTCTGCGGCGGCAGGCAGCGCACTGCGTTGGTGATCATCGCATCCTTCAACTGCAGACCGTCGTCCGGCCGGGCCTTATAGGTCCCTTCGGCAAAACCGAATTCGATCATGGTCTGGTAGAGGAGATCTCCCGCATAGTCCCCTGTAAAGGGGCGGCCCGTGCAGTTCGCCCCTTTCATGCCCGGCGCCAGGCCGATGATCAGAAGACGCGGCGCGTCGGCTCCGAATGACGGAACCGGCGCGTTGTGCCAGTCGGGATAGGCAGCTTTCAGCTCTTCACGCAGGGCAACAAGGCGGGGACAGGCCGGACAATCTGATGGGGGATCGACTGGCCCATGGTCTGCAATATAGTCGGACATTGCCCGATCAAGCCTCAGTAGTCGTCGTCCTCGTCGTCTTCATCGACTTGCGCGGGTGTCTGCGGACGGGCAGGACGTTCGGACGGATCACGGCCGATCTTGTTGGCAAGGCTGGCCAGATCGATGAAGTGGTCGGCCTGGCGACGCAGGTCGTCAGCGATCATCGGCGGCTGGGTCTTCAAGGTCGAAACCACGCTCACCTTGCGGCCCTTGCGCTGCAGCGCCTCAACCAGAGAGCGGAAATCGCCGTCGCCTGAGAACAGCACCACGTGATCAACGGACTCGACCAGTTCCATGGCATCGACGGCAAGTTCAATGTCCATGTTGCCTTTCACCTTGCGGCGGCCGGCACTGTCGACAAATTCCTTTACCGGTTTGGTGATGACCTTGTAGCCGTTATAGTCAAGCCAATCGATCAGCGGACGAATGGAGGAATACTCCTGATCTTCGATCAATGCGGTGTAATAGTACGCCCGCAGGAGATACGCCTGTCCCTGGAACTCTTTCAGCAAACGTTTGTAGTCGATGTCAAAACCAATTGCCTTGGCCGTTGAGTACAAGTTCGCTCCATCAATGAACAAAGCAACTTTTTCTCGAGCGTCAAACATCTTATTTGAAACCTTTCCGAGTCATACACGTCGCTCTTGCAATTTGGCGTAGAAGGAACTGGCTTCCCGCGACCAATTCCACGCACACTCTATAAGGCGACGTATATTTTGCTGTAAGTTTACCGCGTATTCCGTGGCGTCACACAGCTTATCGTTTTGTTTTGTCAACGGCCTTCTGATTCTGAAAAGGGCCGTTACTAGTGGCCTACACCATTATATTGGAGTGCCGCAATGCAAAAGCGAGTAGCCTGCACCAAATCAGACAAAAAAACCGCGGATTCTTTGCCTATGCGTTCCGGGATCTGACCTCCTCCTCTCAAATTTGACAAGGGGTTGCTTTTTGGAAACGTGAACACTATACGCTGTTTCTTCAAGTTCCTTAAGCCTATGGAGACGTCGAATGGCGCGCGTGACCGTCGAGGACTGCATCGACAAGGTCGAAAACCGGTTTGAGCTGGTGCTGCTTGCTGCGCATCGCGCTCGCATGATCTCGAGCGGCTCGCCGCTGACCATTGACCGTGACAACGACAAGAACCCCGTTGTTGCGCTGCGCGAGATTGCCGAGCAGACCGTCAGCCCGGAAGACATGAAAGAGGACCTGATCCACTCGCTGCAGAAATATGTGGAAGTGGATGAGCCCGAGGCCGAAGCCGTGCCGATGGTTCCGTCCTCGAACCAGCATCAGATGACGCAGGTCAACAACGTTGACGACAGCGCGGTCGAATTCGACCGCATGTCGGAAGAAGACCTTCTGCGCGGCCTCGAAGGCCTCGTTCCGCCGGAGCGGACCGACGACGTCTGATTTGAGTTCACAAGTTCGTCTGAAGCGCGACGGGGTTTCCTCGGCGCTTCGGGCGATTTTTGTCTGTCCCGCTGATGTCTCAGCCGTTTTCCAGGGTCGGTTGCGGCCATGATGCGTCAATACGAACTCGTTGAACGAGTTACGCGCTACAATCCGGACGCCGACGAAGCCTTGCTCAACAAGGCTTACGTCTATGCCATGCAAAAGCATGGTACCCAGACGCGTGCGTCTGGCGACCCCTATTTCTCCCATCCGCTTGAAGTTGCCGCGATCCTCACCGACCTGCGCCTGGACGACGCCACCATTGCCGTTGCCTTGCTGCATGACACGATCGAGGACACCGACGCGACCCGGGCCGAGATCGACTCCCTGTTTGGCGAGGAAATCGGCAAGCTGGTCGAAGGCCTGACAAAGATCAAGCGCCTGGACCTGGTTTCACAGAAGGCCAAGCAGGCAGAAAACTTCCGCAAGCTTCTGCTTGCGATTGCCGATGACGTCCGCGTGCTTCTGGTCAAGCTGGCTGACCGTCTGCACAACATGCGCACGCTCCACCACATGCCGGAGCACAAGCGTGGGCGGATCGCGGAAGAAACGATGGAAATCTATGCGCCGCTCGCCGGACGCATGGGCATGCACGACATGCGCGAAGAGCTGGAAGACATTGCCTTCCATACGCTCAACCCCGAAGCTTATGAAACCATCACCGACCGTCTGGTCGATCTGCGCGAACGCAACCGCGATCTGATCCTGGACATCGAGACAACGCTGACCGAACGCCTTAGCGAACGGGGAATGGCCGCCCTCGTGAAGGGCCGAGAAAAACGCCCCTATTCCATCTTTCGCAAGATGCAGCGAAAGGCTATCGGCTTCGAGCAGCTGTCCGATATCTACGGGTTCCGCGTCACTGTCGGCACCGTGGAAGCCTGCTACCGCGTGCTGGGTGTCATTCACACGACCTGGCCGACCGTTCCCGGCCGGTTCAAGGACTATATCTCCACGCCCAAGCAGAACGACTACAAGTCGATCCACACCACGATTGTCGGACCGTCCCGCCAGCGTGTGGAACTGCAGATCCGGACCATTTCCATGGATCGGGTGGCCGAATACGGTATCGCCGCACATGCGCTTTACAAGGACGGGGAATTCGGCGGACGCAATATCGCCCGGCATACGGAAGACTGCCGCGCCTTCGAATGGCTGCGCCGCACGACCGAACTGCTGGCTCAGGGCGACACGCCGGAAGAATTCCTGGAAAACACCAAGCTGGAACTTTTCCATGACCAGGTTTTCTGCTTCAGCCCAAAGGGCCGTCTGATCGCCCTGCCCCGAGGCGCGACGCCGATCGATTTCGCCTATGCGGTTCATACCGGTATCGGCAACACATGTGTCGGCTGCAAGATCAACGGCAAGATCATGCCGCTGGTGACCGAGCTGCATAACGGCGACGAGGTCGAAATCATCCGTTCGCCCGCGCAGACCCCGCCACCGGCCTGGGAAGCGATTGCCGTTACCGGCAAGGCCCGCGCCGCGATCCGTCGCGCCACCAGGGAATCCGTGCGCAAGCAATATGGAGCCCTTGGCGAACATATTCTGAAGCGCGCATTCGCCAGAGCCGAAAAAGCCTATTCGGAAGACCTGCTGGAAGCGATCCTCGATCTCCTGCACCAGGCCAGCGTCGCCGACTTGCTGGCTGCCGTCGGACGCGGGGATCTTTCCGCCCAACTGGTTCTGAAATCGGCTCACCCGGACTATCAGGACGAGCGCGTTGCCATTTCCGGCCCGCCACTGGAAGAAGGCTGGTTCGGCCTGAAACAGGGCCACGGACTGAAGTTCCGCATTCCGCCCGGCGAACTGGATGCAGACAAGGCAGCTGCCGGCGAGAGTGGAGAGCCTGAAGAAGGTCCTGCCCTTCCCATTCGTGGTCTGTCCGGCGACATCCCGGTTACTTTTGCTCCCGATGGCGGTGCTGTTCCCGGCGACCGTATCGTCGGCATCTTGACCCCGTCCGAAGGACTGACCATCTATCCAATACAATCGCCGTCCCTGAAGGAATTCGACGACCAGACGGAGCGCTGGGTCGACGTTCGCTGGGACATCGACGTCAACAATCCGGAACGATTCCCAGCACGTCTGGACATTTCGGCTGCAAACGAACCTGGTTCCCTGGCAACCATCGCGCAGGTGATCGGCGAAAACAGCGGCAACATCGACAACGTCAAGATGATGCAGCGAGCCTCGGACTTCCATCAGATGATCATCGATCTTGAAGTCTGGGACCTGAAACACCTGAACAGGATCATAAATCAGCTGCGAACCAAGCCTAATGTTTCCAGCGTCAGCCGTGTGAACGGCTAGATTACAAACGGTAGCAGGCACATAAGGACAAGGCGGCTTGCCAGTGAGTGACACAGCCGCTTGACCATGGAAGACCCGCCGCTGCCAAAGAACTTGAGGGGATCTGATAATGACACGCGATGAAGTTCTGGCCGTATTCCGCGAGGCCGGCGCCTTTCTGGAGGGTCACTTCATTCTGACCTCCGGTCTGCGCAGCCCGGTATTTCTGCAGAAGGCCCGCGTGTTCATGTATCCGGACAAGACGGAAAAGCTCTGCAAGGCACTCGCCGACAAGATCCGCGCCTCCGGCCTGGGCCAGATCGACTACATCGTATCGCCGGCGCTCGGTGGTCTTATTCCGGGCTACGAAACCGCCCGCCATCTTGGCGTTCCCGCCATGTGGGTGGAGCGCGAGGACGGGGAGTTTCGGCTGCGCCGCTTCGAAATGCCGCAAGGCGCCCGTGTCATTGTTGTAGAGGATATTGTCACGACCGGCCTATCGAGTCGGGAAACGGTAACCTCGTTGAAAGCTCTTGGTGCTGAAGTCCTGGGTGTTGCCTGCCTGATCGACCGCTCCGGCGGCGAGGCTGACGCCTCGGTTCCGGTGATTGCTCTGGCAGAATACAAGGTTCCGGCCTATGAACCTGACAACCTGCCGCCGGAACTTGCCGCCTTGCCAGCAGTCAAACCTGGCAGCCGCGGACTAAGCTGAACGATAAAAGACGGGAACGAACCTTAGACCATGCTGTTTCGCCGGAGAAATAGGCCAACACGGATTGAGCGACTGCGCGTTGCCGTCTGGCCCCGGAACAGCTGGGCGCGTTCGACCCGCTATTTCGGCAAGCGCGTCTTGCGCCTCACGGCGACACCCCACGCGATTGCCCTTGGCTTTGCCGCGGGTGCCTTCGCTTCATGCACGCCTCTTGTCGGCTTCCATTTCCTGACCGCTTTCGCACTTGCCTACCTGGTGCGCGGCAACATGATAGCAGCAGCGCTTGGAACGTCCGTCGGCAATCCACTGACGTTCCCGTTCATTTGGGCCTTCACCTTCAAAATCGGACAGTGGATCATCCACGGGCGCGCTCCAAAGGCGGACCCGCATCAGGTTCACCAGCAGTTTCAGCAAGGCCTTTTCGAAAAATCTCTCGACGCGCTCTGGCCAATGCTCAAACCGATGTTCATCGGTGCGGTTCCTCTTGGATTGGTCGTTGGAACGGTCTCCTATGTGGTCGTTTACAAGAGCGTCGAGGTCTACCAGCGCCGCCGCAGAAACAAGCTGGCCGACAAGGGCGCCGGCAAACATGGCCGTTTGTTCCCCCCACCGGGCAACACAGTCGAAGAAGACGGCAGCGCTTGATTTTCGTGAACGACCGATCCAACTAAGATCGGAACCAAGAACCCATCCCGCCGCAATCTGGAAAGCAAGGCCATGATCCTTGGAATTGGCAGCGATCTGATCGATATCCGCCGGATCGAGAAAACACTCGAAAGATTCGGCGAGCGCTTTACCAACCGGGTCTTCACCGAAATCGAGCGGACAAAATCCGACAGGCGCGCCGAGCGCGCCGCATCCTATGCAAAACGATTTGCGGCCAAGGAAGCCTGCTCGAAGGCACTTGGCAGCGGCATTCGCATGGGGGTCGCCTGGCGGGAAATGGGCGTTGTGAACCTTCCTTCCGGCAAACCCACCATTGCCCTGACCGGTGGCGCTGCCGAACGATTGCAGGCAATGGCGCCTGCCGGTTTCAGGACCACCATTGATCTGACCATTACGGATGATTATCCGCTTGCGCAGGCATTTGTCGTCATTTCGGCGTGGCCGACCGACTGGCCCGAACCGCCAAGGGCGGATTCCCCCTGAAAGCCCAGCCTCAAGGGCCTTCCTCTCATTGCGTTGGCAGGCGCTAGCGGATAAGAGTCCGGCTGTACGCGGCGATGCAGACCATAACGCCGGACAAATTTGATCAAGGGACAAAATGAGCGTGACGGAAAACAAGAAGGATAAGGACAGCGGCCTCGCCGAAACAATCAAGGTTGTTGTCCAGGCGCTGTTGCTTGCCCTGATCGTGCGAACATTCCTGTTCCAGCCGTTTAACATTCCATCCGGCTCGATGAAGGATACCTTGCTGATCGGCGACTATCTGTTCGTCTCCAAATTCAGCTATGGATATTCCCGCTATTCCTTCCCTTTCGGCCTGGGCCCGTTCAGCGGCCGCATCTGGTCTTCCGAACCGGAGCGCGGTGACGTAGCAGTTTTCAAGCTTCCGACCGACACGTCCGTTGACTACATCAAGCGCGTGATCGGGCTGCCTGGCGATACCATTCAGGTGATCGACGGCGTGGTGCATATCAATGGCGAACCGGTCAAACGCGAAAAGATCGATGATTTTATAGAACAGTCTCCGTCCGGCATCGTACGTCGGGTGCCGCGCTATCGGGAAACCCTGCCGAACGGCGTTTCTTATGAAACCCTGGACCTGACGACACGCGGAGAGGTGGACAACACCCGCGAGTACAAGGTGCCCGAAGGCCATTACTTCATGATGGGCGACAACCGCGATAACTCCGTCGACAGCCGTTATCTGAACAGGGTCGGCTACGTTCCGTTCGAAAACTTCATGGGCCGTGCCGAAATCCTGTTCTTCTCCGTCAAGGACGGAACTCCTGCCTGGCATATCTGGTCCTGGCCGTGGAGCGTTCGCTGGGAACGGATTGGCCGGACACTCTAACCGGGGCTTTGGCGGAACGCCGCCGAAGCAGGCTGCATGAAAAGACAACTGCATCAACCAGGTCCGATTTCGGCCCTGAAAACGGCACTGCAATACGAGTTTCAGGACCTGGAACTCCTGCGGGTCGCGCTGACCCATGCCAGTGCCCTTGCACCGTCTGAAACAGTGTCGGGCAGTTATCAGCGTCTGGAGTTCCTTGGCGACCGGGTTCTCGGCCTCGTGATAGCTTCCATGCTGCACAAGCATTTTCCCAAGGCTGACGAAGGTGAGTTGGCGCGGCGCTTCAACCACATGGTCAAGCGCGAGACCTGCGCGGAAATCGCCCAGGAACTTGGTGTCGGCGATGCGATGCGCATCGGGCTTGCAGAAGCACAGACCGGGGGCCGGAAGAAAACCGCCCTGCTCGCCGATATATGCGAGTCTGTCATTGCCGCGATTTACCTGGACGGCGGGTTTGAGGCAGCCGAAAGCTTCATTACGCGCCTTTGGGAGCCGCGTATGCTATCCTGGTCGGGTCCACTGCGCGACGCCAAGACAACGCTGCAGGAATGGGCACAATCGAAGAGCCTGCCGACACCGCGATATGATGTAACAGGCCGGGACGGACCGGACCACGCACCGAATTTCACCGTTTCGGTGACCGTTCAGGGGCTGCCGCCAGGCGAAGGCAAGGGTGGTTCCAAACGGATTGCGGAACAGAATGCGGCAGAGGCCGTATTGCGCCGGGAAGGCGTCTGGAAGGAATAAGACAGCTTGAACGAAAACACGACCAACGATGGTCCGATGGACGAAGATGACGACAACGGCTTTCAGGCCCCCACCGGCCGTTTCGACATGCCGCTGCCCGAGCCGCTGCCGGAGATGCCTGCAGATACCAAGGCGGGTTTCATTGCCCTGATAGGCGCGCCCAACGCCGGCAAATCGACGCTGATCAATCAGCTTGTCGGCACCAAGGTCTCCATCGTTACCCACAAGGTGCAGACAACACGCACGATTGTGCGCGGCGTGGCCATGCATGGCGCGGCACAGCTGGTGTTCATCGACACGCCGGGCATCTTCAAACCCAAGCGCCGGCTCGATCGCGCCATGGTCGACACCGCCTGGGGCGGTGCGCGCGATGCCGATCTGATCGCGCTTCTGGTCGATGCCCGCAAAGGCCTGACCGAGGAAGTGGAAAACATCCTCAAGCGCCTGTCCAGCCAGCAGGCACCAAAGGTTCTGATCCTCAACAAGACCGATGTCGCCAAGCGTGAAAAACTTCTGCAGCTGGCGCAGAAGATCAACGAATTCGTGCCTTTTGACGAAACCTTCATGGTATCGGCTCTGACCGGCGACGGCACCGAAACCATCCTGGACTATTTCGCGTCCAAGGTTCCGGACGGCCCCTGGCTCTTTCCGGAAGACCAGCCGTCGGACCTGCCCCTGCGCATTCTTGCGGCTGAAATCACCCGCGAAAAGCTGTTCGAGCGCCTGCATGAGGAACTGCCCTATATCTCCACCGTGGAGACGGAACAGTGGCAGGCCCGCAAGGACGGGTCGGCCCGGATCGAACAGACCATCTACGTGGAGCGGGACAGCCAGAAGTCCATCGTGCTCGGCAAACGCGGACAGACGATCAAGGCGATTTCACAGGCAGCGCGCGAAGAGCTCTCGGAAATCATCGAAGCTCCCGTCCACCTGTTCCTGTTCGTGAAGGTTCGGGAGAACTGGGCGGACGATCCGGAGCGTTACCGGGAAATGGGACTGGAATTTCCGAAATAATTTACGCGGATCGCCGAATCCGCCAAACTCCCGGCCTGACATGAAACGGGAAACGGCCCTTGGAATGGAGCGGACGCGGCGTGGTGCTGACCACCCGCAAACACGGCGAAAACGATGTCATTCTGGAGGCCATGACGCTGGATCATGGCCGCCACCTCGGTCTCGTCCGTGGTGGCCGCTCTCGGCGGCACCGGCCTGTTCTGCAGCCCGGCAACGAGCTTACCCTCACCTGGAAGGCACGCCTTTCCGACCATCTCGGTCAATTTCACATAGAGCCGGAAACCCTGCGGGCGGGTGACCTCATGACCAGCAGCCTCGGTCTGGCCGCGCTTCAGCATCTGGCCTTTCTGCTCCGTCTCCTGCCCGAACGCCACGCCTACCCGAGACTGTTCAATGCGCTAACGGTGGTTCTGGACCATCTGGAGGCTTCGGACGCGGCAGCCGCGCTTCTGGTCCGTTTCGAGCTTGAGGTATTGCGCGACCTCGGCATCGGTCTCGATCTTTCGTCCTGCGCCGCCACAGGCAGCAACGAAGACCTTGCCTACGTGTCGCCGAAATCCGCCCGTGCGGTCTGCCGGGAAGCCGGCACGCCCTATCATGACCGTCTGCTGCCCCTGCCCGGCTTTCTTCTTGAGGGGCAACGGCAGGCCGGCAGTGAGCTGACCTGGGCTGATGTCACCCAGGGGTTCGACCTGACAAGCTTTTTTCTGAACAGATACCTGCAGGAACATGGCACCAGGGACGGCGGCACGCGAAGCCAGGTACTCTCCGCCCTTGAGAAGCGTTACCGAACCGAATTTCCCTGGAATTTCTGACCGTTCAGGGTCACGTGCTAACTTGAACCCGGCTGCTGCGGCTGCCACAGCGAACTGCCCTCGCCTTTCGGAAGAAGGATCATCTCAACGACAGCGGAGACCCCACTCAGCGGTACATATCCGATGTAATCCGTGTAACGACTGTCGACCGAATTGTCTCGATTGTCGCCCATTACAAACAGATGACCGTCGGGCACGACATATTCTCTTGTCGTGTCCATTTCTCCTTGCGGATCGAGATCCAGAACTTCGTAACTTCTGCCGTTCGGCAAAGTTTCCCTGAATCGCGGAGCAGAGATCTCTGAGCCGTCTCGATCCTCGTAGCGATAGTCTGCAAGGGCCTGACGTGGAACAGGCACATCATTGATCAGCACCACGCCGTCCTGAAGCCGTATGCGCTCGCCAGGCAAGCCAATGACCCTTTTCATATAATCGTTCGCTCTTTTGGCGGCGATAGTGAAAACGATTACGTCTCCGCGGACTGGCTCATAGTGCTCGCCCATTGAGGGGAAGATTTTTGTCGCAAGAACAACTTCATCGACCTCCAGGGTCGGACGCATGTTGCTTGAAAGATTGGAATAGGTTTTCAGGCGCAGCAGGTAAAAATCGTTCCAGGACACCGCGACCGCGACCAGAACCAGCGCTACCAAACCGACCAAGAGCCAGCGAAAAGATTTGCGTTTGGAAGCCATGCCCCCCCCCCAGCAAAGGAACCACACGATTGGCAGTGCGGCTGAATAAACCTTTCGACGGTCTAAGGGACGGTGCTGATTACTACAATCCTTTCCTGCAACCAAAGGTATTTAGACGACGCGCCTTCATCCTGCCTGGGCAGCCTCCAAAGCAACCGGAGGGTCGTCCGATTGCATAGTGCCGCTGGAAAGGGTCATGCCCGTGGCAAACAGGCGTCCAAGATCCGCTTCGGAAAGCGGCCTGGAAAACAGGTAGCCCTGCACTTCGCTTGTGCCGAGACTTTTTAGAACGGACAGTTCCTCTTCCGTTTCAACGCCTTCGACAACGCAGGCAATGCCCATGTCGCGGCTGAGGGCCAACAGCGACTTGACGATGCCATATCCGGCCGTATCCGGCCGAATACCGTGGACGAAACTTCGATCGACCTTGATGCAGTCGAGGGGCAGCTTGTGAACATGGGAAAGGCTCGAATAACCGGTGCCGAAATCGTCGAGTGACAGACGGATCCCGGTTTCCTTCAAAGCCAGGATCGCCCGGCTCGCTTCCTTGAAATCCCACATCACGGAAGTTTCCGTCACTTCGCAATGCAGTCGCCCTGGCTCAAATCCGAAGCTCTCCAACAGGTCGAGTATCTCCTGCACGAAACCACGGGACGACAGGTTGCTTGCCGACAGGTTGAAAGACAGCTTCAGATCGGCTGGCCAGTGACGAGCGGCTTCAAGCGCCTTGCGCAACAAGATCAGCGTCAGCCTGTTGATCACTCCGCAACGTTCGGCAATGGGGATGAACTCACCTGGAGGCACATTGCCCAGCAACGGACTGTTCCAACGGGCAAGACATTCCACACCCGTAATCCGGTTGTGTGCCACATCCACGATCGGTTGAAAGGCAACCGACAATTCGGCTTCAATATCCGCCGACTGCAGCGCCTGGGTAACTCTGGCGTGGGACAGCATCTGTTCGCTGTGGCGCGGTCCGAGGACGGCAACCGGCTCGTTCCGATTAAGCTTTGCTTCCTGGAGAACGTAGACGGCGTGTTCCAGCAGGTCCGTCGGTGACAGAACGCTTTCATCCAGATGAGCTATACCGGCGGCATAGTTCAGCTTCATGCTGGCTCCCGGCAGTTGGCAGCTCTCTGCAAACAATTCGTCAAAGAAACTGCTGACATCCGAAAAGGCTGCTTCGTCCCCAACGGCTAATAATGCGAACTCGTCACCGGCAATCCGGGCCACGAACATTTGCGGTGCGAGCTTGGATTTCAGCCGCCGCACGACCTCAAGAAGGATCTGATCTCCGGTGTTGAGCCCATAGATGTTGTTGATGGCCCTAAGGCCTCCCAGATCGAATACACATAACGACAGCGGTTCCCCCGACTGGCGAGCCGACCTGAAGCTTTGGTCCAGTTCCAGAAGAAAGCAACGCCGGTTGGGCAGACCGGTCATGTGATCGTGGTTTGCGATGTAATAGTTCAGATCACTCAGTTTCTGGGTTTCATCCTGCTTGTGTTCCAGTTCCTCGGAATGACGTTTCAGATCCCTACCCGTGCGGATCAGTTTGATGAAGCCGCGATAGTGGTTGTTCAGGATGAAGAAGGCCCCCATGGAAGCCGCTATTCCATAGAGCGCGAAATAGGTGAAGACATGCTCGCCTGCGATGGCAAAGTATATAAAATACAAGGTGTTGGCGCAGAAGGCGTTGATGAGGGCAACCGCGCGAAAATGGATCAGGCAGAAAAGCAGCACCAGATTGGCGACGGCAATCGTGAAGACCACCTGAACCTGCAGGTATGGCCCGCCATAGGGAAAAAGCGACAGAACCCAGATCGAGAAAATCGCAGGCGAAACCACCGCCAGGACCTTGGCCTGCTTCTGCCAGACAAGAATTTCAGCGTGGCTCGGCGTTTCTTTCTGGCGCCTGCGAACCGTCACGATCCGCTGCACGGCGAAGGCGGTCACGAGTAGCGGCACCACAAGCGTCAGAGCGATCGGAGCAACCGACCAGTGCGTCACCGACAAACCCCAACCGCCAGCCAGGCTCATCATGTAGAGGAACGGTGTCTGGCGCTGGATGAACTGATATTGCGCAAGGGCAACGTCCGGGTCGCCACTATCACCAGCAACCCACGTTTTGAAAGCCGTCACGGCCGACGTCAACCAGTTTGAACCCATTCAGGCATGTTCCAAAGTTTAACCCGGCATCGGTAAAATCCGCAGCCTTTCTTGGATTAATACCGCTCTCTCCTTGACATGACATCAAGGAAGCTTCGCAGTTTTCGATATTTTACTTCGAGTTTTTCTTTGAATGGACTTCTTGCTCGCACGCCTTCCGTACTCTCCTGCCGTCGCCTGTAGCGGATAGAAATTCACCCACAGACGTGTAAAATCCGTTGAAAATCCGCTGTTCCCGGCCATTCGAGGCAGTTAGCGAATTGCACCTCGTGCCTGAAACAGCTAGCAAGCAAGTATGGGAAAAGAGACGACACCGCCGCCAAGCGGCATTGAGAGCATCAATCTCAAGAATGCGCTGGAAGAGCGCTATCTGGCCTATGCACTGTCGACCATCATGCACCGGGCCTTGCCGGATGTGCGCGACGGTTTGAAACCCGTGCACAGGCGCCTGCTTTACGCAATGCGCCTTTTGAAACTGGACCCTGGGTCCGGGTTCAAGAAATGTGCCCGTGTTGTTGGTGACGTGATCGGTAAATACCACCCGCACGGCGACCAGGCAGTTTACGATGCCCTCGTTCGTCTCGCCCAGGACTTCGCGCAGCGCTATCCGCTGATCGACGGACAGGGCAACTTCGGCAACGTTGACGGCGATAACGCGGCTGCCATGCGTTACACCGAAGCGCGCATGACCGACACGGCCAAACGGCTGCTGGACGGCCTGGACGAGAATGCCGTCGATTTTCGCGAGACCTATGACGGTGAGGACAAGGAGCCGATCGTTCTGCCGGGCGGTTTCCCGAACCTTCTCGGCAATGGTTCGTCGGGCATTGCCGTTGGCATGGCGACCTCCATTCCGCCGCACAATGCGTTCGAGCTCTGTGAAGCCTGCCAACACCTGATCAAGAACCCGAATGCGGAAACCGGCGAGCTGCTGGAGTACATCAAGGGCCCGGATTTCCCGACCGGCGGTCTTCTGGTGTCGGACCAGGGGTCCATTCGCGAGGCCTATGAAACCGGACGCGGCAGTTTCCGCGTTCGTGCCCGCTGGGAAGTGGAAGATCTCGGCCGCGGGCAATGGGCGATCGTCGTCACCGAGATCCCCTACCAGGTGCAGAAATCACGCCTGATCGAAAAGATCGCTGAACTGCTGACGGCGCGCAAGCTGCCGCTTCTGGACGATATCCGCGATGAATCTGCCGAAGACATCCGCATCGTCCTGGTGCCGCGTTCGCGCAATGTCGACGCAAATATCCTCATGGAATCCCTGTTCAAGCTGACGGACCTGGAAAACCGGTTCTCCTTGAACATGAATGTCCTTTCCATGGGCAAGGTGCCGATGGTCATGGGCCTGAAACAGGTCCTGCGCGAATGGCTCGATCACCGCAAGGAAGTGCTGATCCGCCGTTCCGAGTACCGTCTCGGCCAGATCAACCATCGTCTGGAAGTTCTGGAAGGCTATCTCGTCGCCTATCTGAACCTGGACGAGGTCATTCGCATCATCCGCGAAGAGGACGAACCCAAAGCCGAACTGATGCAGACTTTCGAGCTGTCGGACGTTCAGGCGGAAGCCATCCTCAACATGCGCCTGCGCTCCTTGCGCAAGCTTGAAGAAATGGAAATCCGCAAGGAACACGACAAGCTGTCGGCCGAGAAGGACGACCTGACCAAACTGCTCGGTTCCGATGCGCGTCAGTGGACCAAGATCTCCAAGGAAATTGCGGAAATCTCCAAGGTCTATGGCCCTGAAACCGAAATTGGCAAGCGCCGGACCGACAAGTCCGAAGCTCCGGAGACGGACCTGATCGACATCCAGCAGGCGATGATCGAAAAGGAACCGATCACCGTCATCATTTCCGAAAAGGGCTGGATCCGGGCGATGAAAGGTCACCAGACGGACCTTTCCGGTGTTGCGTTCAAGCAAGGCGACAAACTGAAACTGTCGCTGCATGCGGAGACGACGGACAAGATCCTGCTGTTCTCCACCGGAGGCAAGTTCTTCACGCTTGGTGCCGACCGCCTGCCTGGCGGACGCGGCCATGGCGAGCCGATACGTCTGATGGTGGAAATGGACGAAGCACAGGATGTGGTCAACGCCTTCGTTCACAAACCTGGCCGAAACCTGCTCCTGGCAACCACCGAAGCGCGTGGTTTTGTCGTCAGCGAGGACGACGTCGTTGCCAATACGCGCAAGGGCAAGCAGGTTCTCAACCTCAGCGCTCCGGCGGAAGCCTCGATCTGTGTCGAGGCATCGGGTGACCAGGTGGCCATCATCGGTGAAAACCGGAAACTGCTGGTATTCCCGATGGCACAGATCCCGCAAATGGGTCGCGGCCGCGGCGTGCGCCTGCAGCGCTACCGGGACGGCAACATCTCGGACATTCGGGTCTTCAAGGGCGAAGACGGCCTGACCTGGACCGACAGTTCCGGCCGCAGTTTTACCCGGACAATGGAAGAGCTTGCGGACTGGCGCGGCGAACGCGGTCAGGCCGGTCGCCTGCCGCCCACGGGTTTCCCCCGGTCGAACAAGTTCGGGCCCAGCAAGCTTTAAGGCAAAGCTCCCGGTCGTTTTCCGATCGGGCTAAGCCATACTGGCGGCGCAAAGCTGCCGCCAGTGACCAGGTGTCATCCCGAATGTGCGCTTGAAGTGACGTGTCAGATGACTTTGATCCGCAAAGCCGCTGGCAAAGGCCGCGTCGGCAAGTGACGCTCCCTGATGCAGCTCGGTCTTGGCCTTCTCAAGACGCCGCATGACGAGATACCGGTGCGGGCTCGTTCCAAAGACCTTTCGAAACTGCCGCGACAGGGAAAACCTGTCCATCTGCGCCAGGTCCTCCAGTTCCTCCATGGCTATACGGTCTGCACAGCCCTCCCTCAGGTACTCGGCGCAGGCCTTGAGGGACGGCCAGTTCAATGAGGAGACACCTGCCATGCGGTCATCGGCATGACGAGCCAGGCAAGCTGCCAGATCCGCAATCAGGCAGTCGCGCCGGAAAGGACCCATTTCGTGATCGATATCGGTCAGGGCGTCCGCCAGATCTTTCCTGAAGCCTGCGTCGGAGATGACGGGTGAGCCGATAAACGGCAGGCGCGCGTTGCCCGAGGCAGCCAGGGTTTCACAAATCAGCTCCGGCGGAATGTAGATCATGCGATAGCGGAGCCCTCGTTCAGTCCCTGCACCACCATCATGCAGCTCGTCCGGATGAATGACGATCACCTGCCCAGGCAGCGAAGCACGTTTCTCACCGCGATAACTGAAGGTCTGTACGCCGCTCATGGTCAATCCGATGGCGTAGGTGTCGTGCCGGTGAGGTGTAAAGCCATTGCCGTGAAACCGGGCGTCAATGCGCTCGATCCCCTCTTCCGGCGGCGCTACCTGGATCCTGTCCGCTTTCACTTCGCACAAACGTTCAAGACCACTCGGCTTCGGCTCCGCTAGGTCCTTGCTTTCGCCTTCAAGATGTAATCCCCGCGTGGAGTTGAAAGTCATGTTCGAAACCAAGTTCGTCGTTGTTGTCCGAGAAGATCTCGCTGTCTGGCAGAAGCTGAATGTGACTGCTTTCCTGTCAACCGGCGTTGCCGCTGCAAAGCCCGGCATAATCGGCGAACCCTATAGCGATGCGGCGACCAATGTCTATCACCCGATGAGTGTCCAGCCGATCATCGTCTTGAGTGCCGACGCGGAAACACTCGGCAAGATCCACAGGCGGACGCTGGACCGTTCGGTTCCGGCAAGTCTTTACATCGAGGAAATGTTCTCCACGGGCCATGACAGTGCGAACCGGGAGGTCTTTTCGCGCTTTGGCCCGGATGATGCGAGAGTGGTCGGCATTGCCTTTCATGCGGACAAGAAGGTCGCAGACAAAATTTCCAAGGGCGCGAAGATGCATGCCTGAACAACTTCAGACTTTGCAGGCCTCGAAAATTACCCCCTCCCGCCTTCTTCAAAAGTCGGATCAATCTTCACTCGACTGCGCATGTCTTTTCCGGGCACTGTGGGGCAAAGAAAACCCGGGAGGACTCATGATAGGGGCGTTCACGTTCAATACCAGTCAGCGCATCGTCTTCGAAAATGGAGCAGCTGCGAACCTGGCAAGCCACGCGGCTTCCTTTCTGGGGCCGCGCCCCTTTCTGGTAACGGATCCCGGCATTGTTTCCCTCGGCCTGCAGGCGTCCTGCGAGGCATCCCTGGTGGGAGCGGGGCATGACATCGCCCGGTTCAGTGACGTCGTCGCCGATCCGCCGCGGTCCCTGGTCGATGCAGCCGTGGACGCAGCTCGCTCGCACGGCGCAACGTCGATCATCGGGTACGGCGGAGGTTCCTCCCTGGATGTCGCAAAGCTTGTCGCGCTGCTGTTGGGCAGCAACGAGGATCTGGACGAAGCCTGGGGCATCGGAAACGCCAAGGGGCCTCGACTGCCGCTGATCCTCGTTCCGACCACAGCAGGAACCGGCTCCGAGGTCACTCCAATCTCGATCATTACAGTGGGGGATGAGGAAAAGCGCGGCGTCGTTTCTCCCTTCCTTCTTCCCGATCTTGCGATCCTCGACCCGCTGCTCACACTTGGCCTGCCAGGCCCGGTCACTGCGGCGACAGGGATAGATGCCATGGTCCACGCGATCGAGGGATACGCCTCGAAATCCGTGAACAACAACCCCGTCTCCCGAACGCTTGCCGTTGAAGCCTTGAAGCTGCTTGGCGCCAACATTGAAAAGGCCGTGTTCACACCGGACGACAGGGACGCACGTGGCGCGATGTTGCTCGGCTCCATGCTTGCCGGCATGGCCTTTGCCAATTCACCGGTGGCCGCGGTTCATGCGCTTGCCTATCCCATCGGCGGCACGTTTCACGTCCCTCACGGGCTATCCAACGCGCTGGTTCTGCCCCATGTCCTGAAGTTCAATAACGCTGTTGCTTCAGAAACTTATGCCGAGATTGCGCCAATTGTTTTCCCTGGACTTGCCGAGGTAAACGATGCCAGGGCGCGCTCTGACGTGTTTGCAGATAACCTGGCAGACCTGGCTGCAAAACTGGGCCTTCAAACACGCCTGCGCGATGTCGGAATCAGCGAGACTGATCTGCCCAAAATGGCGAGCGACGCCATGAAGCAAACCCGCCTGCTGGTCAACAACCCGCGGGAGCTTGGCGAAACGGACGCGCTTGAAATCTACAGGGCGGCGCTATGAACATCACAGCTCATCCACAAGCGGCGAGGCCGGAACCTTTAAACAGGTCCGAATTCAAAGCTTTTCAACATATCCCCACAAGGTGGATGGATGTGGACATCTACGGGCACGTCAACAACGTTCAGTATTTGAGCTTTTTCGATACGGCTGTTAACAGCTGGTACGTTGATAAGAAACTGCTCGACCCGCTAAAGAGCCCCGAGATCTTTCTGGTGGTAGAAACCGGCTGCCATTACTTCGCCGAACTAACCTTTCCCGCCATCATATCCGCAGGACTGAAGGTTGAAAAACTTGGCTCAACTTCTGTAATTTTCAGGGTTGGATTGTTTGCCGGCGAAAGCGAGACGACAGCAGCTCACGGCCGCTTTGTCCATGTCCACGTGACCCGTGAAACTCGCAGACCCTGCCCTATTCCCGACTGGAAACGGGAAATCCTGGAAGGTTTGACGGCTTAGATACCGGACAAGTCCGTCGAGACGGTTACACTGCGAATGCTCACAGGCAATCCACGGGAAAAGTCCGGGATGAGCGTTTCCACTACCCACAGGAACTGCACAGCTCTTCCACACGTTATGCGCAAGCTTTCAACAGGTTACGCACAGTCATGGAATTGTCACGCAGCGCCGCTGTGGATAGCGAAAATCAGCTGAAGTTCTTCATCAAGCGGGACTTTTCGCGCTGCCAATCGCGTTTCTTCTCAGTCTCGCGCTTGTCATGCAGCTTTTTGCCCCGGGCAAGGGCCAATTCCAGCTTTGCCCGGCCCTGCTCATTGAAATAGAGCTTGAGTGGGACAATCGTCTTGCCGTCCTTCTGGACGGCACCAGCCAACTTGCCGATCTCGCGCTTGTGCAACAGCAATTTTCGCGGACGGCGGGGTTCGTGATTGAACCGATTGGCCTGCAGGTATTCCGGAATATAGACGTTGTAGATCCAGATCTCGCCCTTATGTTCGGCGGCGTAGGATTCTGCAATATTCGCCTTGCCGTTGCGCAGCGATTTGACCTCGGTGCCCTTCAACTCGATGCCTGCTTCCAGGGTGTCTTCGATTTCGAAATTGAACCGGGCTTTCCGGTTGTCGGAAATGATTGTCCGCCCCGGATCGCCCCCTTTTCTCGGAGCCATTTTTTTCCTTCCGGCGCCAGCGCCTTGAAGTTCGGTTCGTCTCGAAAAGGCAAACAATCGAGACGAACGTCAGTTCCCGGCAGCCAGTGCCATTCCTTTTCCGGTCAGTTGATCAGCCCTGCGTGTGCCATTGCAGCTCGGATCTCGGCTTGTGCTGCTTCCGTCACCGGTAGAAGAGGCAGCCGCAGCTCTTCGTCCACCTTGCCAAGCAGGGAAAGCGCGTATTTTGCGCCGCCCGGGCTCGGCTCCAGGAACATGGCCCGGTGTAGCGGCGCAAGCCGGTCCTGGTATTCCAGCGCCTTCTTGTAGTCACCGGCAAGCGTGGCAGCCTGGAACTCGGCACACAGACGCGGCGCTACGTTGGCGGTCACGGAAATGCAACCGACACCACCATGAGCATTGAAGGCAAGTGCGGAGATATCTTCACCGGACAGCTGGACGAAATCCGGTCCACACAGATGGCGCTGACGGCTGGCCTTTGCCATGTCAGCCGTTGCATCCTTGACGCCCTTGATGTTCTCGCAGGTTTCAAACAGCTCTGCCATCGTTTCCGGCAGCATGTCGACAATCGAGCGGCCTGGAATGTTGTAGATGAAGATCGGGATGCCGACGGCATCGTTGACGGCCTTGAAATGGGCCTTCATGCCAGCCTGGTTCGGCTTGTTGTAGTAAGGCGTCACGACCAGCAGCGCATTGGCGCCGGCCTTTTCGGCGTGTTGCGCGAAGTCGATTGCTTCGATCGTATTGTTGGAACCTGCGCCCGCCATGACGGGAACGCGGCCCGCGGCCGCTTCTACACACAGTTCGACAACGCGCTTGTGTTCAT
The DNA here is from genome assembly GCF_054658215.1 of Roseibium sp. ROS1. Taxonomy (NCBI): domain Bacteria; kingdom Pseudomonadati; phylum Pseudomonadota; class Alphaproteobacteria; order Hyphomicrobiales; family Stappiaceae; genus Roseibium; species Roseibium sp. ROS1. The sequence continues at coordinate 487,341 of NZ_BAAGIG010000002.1, read as the reverse complement.
CATGGGTCAGCGTCGGGCTTTCGCCGGTCGTGCCCACGGGCACGAGACCGGAGGAACCTTCAGCGATCTGCCAGTCCACGAACTCCTGAAACCGTTTCTCATCAAGCGCTCCGTCCTTAAACGGGGTAATCAGCGCTGGAATTGAACCTTTAAACATCTCGGTTTCCTCTTGGATGACTGTCGTGGTTCCGACGGGCGGAAGGGCATCTGTTTCAGATGGAGGCGCAACATACTCATCTGCCGAACAAGGAGCAATGGTTCCAATGCTATAGAACTGCTGCTTTTCGACTTTTCTTGCCTTAACTGCGCTCTTCCAGCGACACCTGGCCTCATCTTTTCAATGCCTGATACGAAGTCTTCCTATTGGCACCCGCCCGCAATCCACTCTATCTTTGAAAAAAACAACTTTTGGATGGAAACGTTACGGGAGACACCCATGACTTCTGCGCCGCAAGAAGCGCTTGTCAGCTCCAGCACCGCCCCGATGCCCCCAGTAGTAGACTTTACCTGGAAAAGCCCGGATGGCCTTACCTTGTCAGGCTGCGAGTGGCCGTCTGCCAAACCGGATTCGGAAGGGGCAGCGTCGCCAATTCCCGTTCTCTGCCTGCCGGGGCTTTCCAGAAATACACGAGATTTCAATGAGATCGCGCGTTTCCTTCAAACTTGCGGCCACAGGGTCATCGCCCTCGACTACAGGGGACGAGGCAAGAGCGACTGGGATCCCGATTGGCGCAATTACGCCTTGACCGTTGAAGACAAGGACATCGATGCTGCCATTGCGGAACTTGGACTGGACCGTTTTGCCGTTCTTGGAACTTCACGGGGTGGCTTGCATGCCCTGGCAATGGGCTTGCGTTATCCCGCATCCCGAATGGCGGCCGTGATCTTCAATGACATTGGTCCGCATATCGAGATGCGCGCGATCCACCGGATAGCCGCAACACTCGGCCACCACATGAAATGCGCCTCCCATGAAGACGTCGCAGCCAACCTGGAACACACGCTCGGATATCAATTCCCTGCCTTCGGAAAGGCTGACTGGCTCAAGCTGGCCGGCCAGCTTTCGAGCGAGCAGGACGGACATGTGATGATGGACTACGACCCCGCCCTCGCCCATCAATTGGCAAGTCTCGATGATGCCACGCCCACACCCGACCTCTGGCCTCTTTACGAAAAGCTGACCGACAGACCGGTTCTGGTGCTTCGCGGCGAACATTCGGATCTGCTGAGCCCGGAAACATGTCGGCGGATGACGGACAACCACCCGAATGCCACAGCAAAAACCATTCCCGGCCAAGGGCATGCCCCTGTTCTGTGGGATGGCGAGACGCACAAGACGATTTCGGATTTTCTGAAAAGCGTTTGAATCTGGCGGCCACCTGGCCTTGTTCCGCTTAGAGCTTCTGAGCTTCTGAGCTTCTGAGCTACAGCGACACTCTGTGCGTCGCATTTTTCAGTTCTTTTTGCCCGACAAGACAAAAGAAAACCCGGCGTTTCCGCCGGGTTTTCCATCAAACCTCGAGTGAGGGTTGATTAGAAGGTACGCTGCATACGAACACCGAAGAGGAGTTCATCAACGTCAGATGCGTTGTCCGGGTCGGTGTTGGCGTAACCAACGTC